>NZ_LLZI01000297.1 GCF_001509485.1 Streptomyces sp. NRRL F-4489 | reverse complement strand
GGTGTGGGGGCCGGGCGGCGCGGGGCGGCGGCCGGCGGGCGGATCCGGCCGGGGGGCGCGGACCGGGTACGGCGCTACCAGGGGCGCCGGTCCAGGGGCCGGGGGCGGCACGGCATCCTCCTGGACGGTACGGCGCGGCGCCCGGAAACCGGGGAGCGCGGGCCGGGGATCTTGGCGACCCGGTCACGATACGCGCGGTCCCCCGGCTCCGCCACAGGTTCGCCGGGGCGCGGAGGTGGGGCAATGGGGGTGCGCGGCCCGGCGGTTCGGGGCGGGCGCAGCGGGCCGGGGCGGGCCGGGTGCCCGTAGACCGGGCAGCGGGCCGGGCGCCCGTAAGCCGGGGCGGGCCGGGTGTCCGCGCGCCGGAGAGGCGGGTCAGGTGCCCGCGTGGCGTCCCAGGTAGATCACGAGGGCCAGGAAGACCAGGACGAGGTGGGTCACGGCGATGTAGAGCAGCACGCGTATCCACAGGCTGCGGCGGGCCGCCTCGTGGGCCGCCGCGCGGTGGGTCACCAGCACCGTGGCGGGCAGCCGCGCCAGCCGGGTGCCGGGGCGGACGGCGGTGGCGCGGGCCCGGCGGACCCCGCAGCGGGGCGACATGCGGTGCCGGGCAGCGGCCTCCGGGCAGGTCCGGCCGTGGCCGCGGGCCGGGCGCAGCGGGCCGCGGCCGAGATGGCGGCGGCCCCGGCAGGCCCGGGCGGAGCGGTGGGGTATGCAGGTGCGGGAGCGGACCGCGCGCCACGGCGGCGGCCCCTTGCGTCGCGGTGCGCCGGACACGGCGGTCACCCGGCTCCGGTGGCGCCGGAGGCGGCGGCCGCCCGGCGCGGTGCCGCGCCGCTCATTCCGCCGCCCCGCCGCGGGCAGCGTCGCCGGTGCCGCGGTCGGGGTCCACGCCGACGGACCGCGCGATCCGCAGCGCGTCGTCCAGTTCGTCCTGCGCGACGGCCAGCGCGTAGGCGTCGTCGGCCGCCTGCGCCGCCTCGACGGCGGCCCGCGCCGCGCGCACCCGTTCCCGTACCGACTCGGCGAAACCGCCCACGCATGCCCTCCGCGTTCAGGCCGACCGGCCATCGCGTTCATCCGTTGAACAGGGGAATTCCCCAACTGTAGACGACGGGCCCGCCGACTTGAACGGGTGGGCGCGCCCGGGCGGGTCCGCCGGACTCCCGGGCCGGTCAGCCGGTCTCCCGGGCCGCCGCGAGGCGCTCCCGGGCCTCGGCGAGGTCCTCCTCGGTCGGGGCGTCGTCCTGGGTGAGGCTGCGGCGCCAGTAGCCGGTGAAGTCGATCAGGCGCTTGTCCAGGCCGCGGTCGGCGGTCAGATGGCGGCGCAGCGCGCGCACCGCGCCGGCCTCGCCGGCCAGCCAGGCGAAGGCCGGGGCCTCCGGGAGGCGGGCCGCGCGGACCGCGGTGGCCAGCGGCCCGCCGGGCCCGGCCGGGGCGCGGTCGCGGTGCACCCAGTGGACGGTGAGATCGGCCGGGGACGACAGCGGCTGCTCCTCTTCCGGTCCGGCGACCTCGATGTACGCGAGCGCGCGGGCGGTGGCGGGCAGCGCCTCGGCCAGCGAGCCGATGGCCGGCAGCGCGGTCTCGTCGCCGGCGAGCAGGATCAGGCCCGGGGTGTCGAGCGGCAGCGGGCGGGCGTAGGCGGCGGCCGGGCCGTAGCGGGCGAGGGTGTCGCCGGGGGCGGCGGTGGCCGCCCAGCGGGTCGCCGGACCGGCCGCCTCCGCGTCGCCGTGCAGGACGAAGTCGACGGTGAGGCGGTGCCGGACGGGGTCGTAGGCGCGCACCGTGTAGCTGCGCATCCAGGGCCGTTCGTCCTCGGGGAGGGCGAGGAACGCCTGGTACCAGCGCATCCCGTCGTCGTCTGCGGGCGCCTCGGGGAGCCGGGGGGCGCTCTGGCCCGGCCGCGGGAAAAGGAGTTTGAGCTGCTGGTCGGGCCAGGTGGGGAAGGCGTCGAGGCCGTCCCCGGCGAAGGTCACCCGCACCATGCGCGGGGTGATCCGGCGGACGCCGGTGACGTGGAGGAGGGCGACGGGCGCGGCGGTCATGGGGGCTCCTTGGTGTACGGGTGCGGGGGGTCAGGGGGCGTACGGGTCCGGGCCGAGGTACTCCCGCAGGTGGCGGGCCGTCAGCGTGTCGCCGGTCTCGACCAGTTCCCGGGGCGTGCCGGTGAAGACGATCCGGCCGCCGTCGTGGCCCGCGCCGGGGCCGAGGTCGACGATCCAGTCGGCGTGCGCCATGACCGCCTGGTGGTGCTCGATGACGATGACGGTGTTGCCGTCGTCCACCAGCCGGTCCAGCAGGGCCAGCAGCTTGTCGACATCGGCGAGGTGGAGGCCGCTGGTGGGTTCGTCCAAGAGGTAGACGGCGGACTTCTCGGCCATGTGGACGGCGAGTTTGAGCCGCTGGCGTTCGCCGCCGGAGAGGGTGTTCAGCGGCTGGCCCAGGCCGAGGTAGCCCAGGCCCACGTCGTGCAGCCGGTCCAGGACGGCGCGGGCCCGGCCGGTGGGGAAGAACTCCCGGGCCTCGTCCACCGCCATGGCCAGCACCTCGCTGATGTTCTTGCCGCGCAGGGTGTGAGCCAGCACCTCGCGGGTGTAGCGGCGGCCCTCGCACTGCTCGCAGACCGAGGACACCCCGGCCATCATCGCCAGGTCGGTGTAGACGAGCCCGAGGCCCTTGCAGGTGGGGCAGGCGCCCTCGGAATTGGCGCTGAACAGGGACGCCTTGACGCCGTTGGCGCGGGCGAACGCGGTGCGGATCGGCCCGAGCAGTCCGGTGTAGGTGGCCGGATTGCTGCGCCGGGAGCCGCGGATGGCGGACTGGTCGGCGACGATCACCCCCTCGCGCCCGGGGAGCGAGCCGTGGATCAGGGAGCTCTTGCCGGAGCCGGCCACGCCGGTGACGGCGGTGAGCACGCCGAGCGGGAGGTCCACGGCGACGTTCTTGAGGTTGTGGCGGGTGGCGCCGGTGATCGCGAGGTGCCCCTTGGGCGTGCGGACCGTCTCGCGCAGCCGGGCGCGGTGGCCGAGGTGGCGTCCGGTGAGGGTGCCGGAGGCGCGGAGTCCGGCGACGTCGCCGGTGTAGCAGATCCGGCCGCCGGCCGGTCCGGCGCCCGGGCCGAGGTCCACGACGTGGTCGGCGAGGGCGATGGTCTCCGGTTTGTGCTCGACGACCAGGACGGTGTTGCCCTTGTCGCGCAGCCGCAGCAGCAGGTCGTTCATCCGCCGGATGTCGTGCGGGTGCAGGCCGGCGGTCGGTTCGTCGAAGACGTAGGTGAGGTCGGTGAGGCTGGAGCCGAGGTGGCGGACCATCCGGACCCGCTGGGCCTCGCCGCCGGAGAGGGTGGCCGACTCGCGGTCCAGGCTGAGGTAGCCCAGGCCGATCTCGATGAGCGCGTCGAGGGTGCCGGTCAGGCCCGCGACCAGGGGCGCCACCGAGGGCGCGTCGAGGGTGCGGACGAAGGCGGCGAGGTCGGTGATCTGGAGGGCGGCGCATTCGGCGATGTTCCGGCCGGCTATCCGGGAGGCGAGGGCGGCGGCGTTGAGCCGGGCGCCGCCGCAGGCCGGGCAGGCGGCGAAGGTCACCGCGCGGTCCACGAACTCCCGCAGGTGGGGCTTGAGGGCCTCCCGGTCCTTGCCGAGGTAGAGCCGGCGCACCTTCACCAGCAGGCCCTCGTAGGTGTGGGTGAAGCCGCTGCCCTTGATCTTGGTGGCGGGGCGGTGGAGGAAGTCCTGCCACTGCCCGGGGGTGTAGTCGGCGAGCTTGCGGTCGGGGTCGGCATAGCCGGACCGGACGAAGACCTGCCAGTACCACGAGCCGACGCCGAAGCCGGGCACGGTGATGGCGCCCTCGTTGAGCGAGCGGGTGGGGTCCACCAGCGCGTCGGGGTCGAGGGTGGCGGTGCGGCCGAGGCCCTGGCACTCCGGGCACATGCCCTCGGCGCTGTTGAAGCTGAAGGCGGAGGAGGTGCCGGCGTACGGGGTGCCGAGCCGGGAGAAGACGATCCGCAGCATGGTCAGGGCGTCGGTGGCGGTGCCGACCGTGGAGCGGGAGTTGGCGCCCATCGGCTCCTGGCCGACCACGATCGCGGCGCTGAGGTTGCGCAGCGCGTCCACGTCCGGGCGGCGGCGGTTCGGCAGGA
This sequence comes from Streptomyces sp. NRRL F-4489, assembly GCF_001509485.1. Taxonomy (GTDB): domain Bacteria; phylum Actinomycetota; class Actinomycetes; order Streptomycetales; family Streptomycetaceae; genus Streptomyces. Next base: position 16,983 of record NZ_LLZI01000297.1, on the reverse strand, counting down.
AGGACTGCACGAACGCCGAGTACGTCTCGTTGATCAGCCGCTGGGACTCGGCGGCGACGGTGCCGAAGACCAGGGAGGACTTCCCCGATCCGGAAACGCCGGTGAATACCGTCAGCCGGCGCTTGGGGATATCGGCGTCGACACCGCGGAGATTGTTCTCCCGGGCGCCCCGCACCTCGATCACCTCATGGCTGTCCGCACCGGCCGGCTCCCCCGCACCGGCCCCGGACCGGCCGCCCCGCCCGGCTTCCAGGTCGCTGCCCACAACACCCTCCCCTGATATCCTTACGCCATAAAGAGTTGGTTCGGATCGGTTCACTTTACACCCTAAGGAGTAGTGCGTTGGTGGTATTCGCGGGCCAGGGGGATCCCCGCCGTTCGCTGTCCCTGCTGTGGCGCGCGGCGGACGGCGCGCGGGAGCCGGCGGCCCGCCGGGCGCGCGGCCCCAAGCCCGCGCTGAGCGTCGCGGCGATCGTGGACGCCGGGATCGCGGTGGCCGACGCGGAGGGCATGGCGGCGCTGTCCATGCGCACGGTCGGCGAGCGGCTGGGCCGGACGGCCATGGCGCTGTACACCTACGTCCCCGGCAAGACCGAGCTGGTGGACCTGATGTACGACCGCGCGCTGGGCGAACTCCCCACCGGCTACGACCTGGCGGCCGGCTGGCGCCCCGCGGTGACGTCCTGGGCCTTCGACACCTGGGAGTTCTACCTCCGCCACCCCTGGGTGCTCCAGGTCTCCCAGGCCCGCCCGGTGCTGGGCCCGAACGAGTACGCGTCCGTGGAGACCCTGCTGCGGGTGCTGTTCGCCACGGGGCTTGAGCCGGCCGCGCTGCGCCGGATCACCGGTCTGCTCTTCCACTTCGTCCGGGGCGCCGCGCAGACCGTCACCGAGTCCCGGCAGGCGGCGGCCGCGACGGGGGTGGGCGACGAGGAGTGGTGGCAGACCCGCGCCGGGCTGCTGACCGAGGTGGTCCCGGACTTCGCCGAACGGTTCCCGCTGCTGGTCCGGCTGGAGACCGAGGGCGCCACCCCGCCCTCCGGCGAGGAGGACGGCGGCTCGTATCTGGAGCGCGAGGCGCGGATCACGTTCGAGGAGGGGCTGGCGGTCATCCTGGACGGCGTGCAGGCCGCGATCGCCAGGCAGGGCGCCGGAGAGCCGTCCGCGCCGGGGCCGTTGGAGTGACGAAGCGGGCGGGACGGCCCCGGACCGGTGTCGTCCCGGGGGCGGTGGCGTTGAGCATCCGTGACCGCCCCCCGCCTCCGCCCGTGGTTCCTGCCCGCCAGCCTGGCGTCCCTGCTGGCGGAGGCGGCGCCGGACGGCCCGGCTGACGCCCCGTCGGATTCCGCCGCGGGCACGGCGGCTGATCCCGGGTCGGACGCCGGGCCGCCGCCGGCCGCCGCGGACGCGGACCGCTCCCGGCCGCCCGGCCCGCCCGCGTAACGCCAACGCCCGTACGCACCGCGATCAACGGACTACCCCATGTGGCGAGCGCCGGTGATCGCCCATAGCTTCGGCTCATGGCGCTACGACAGGTGAGGCACAGGACACGAAGGATCACCACCCCGGTGTGCGCGGCGGCGGCACTGGCCGGCGTACTCGGCGCGGCCCCGCCGTCCCGGGCCCTACCGGACCGCGACGGCGGTGTGCTGCTGGTCCGGCCCGGCGAATCGGTTCAGCGGGCGGTGGACGCGGCCCGGCCGGGCGACACGGTATTCCTGGCGCCCGGCGTCTACCGCGAGAGCGTACGGATCGACAAATCGCATCTGATGCTGCGCGGCAGCGGCCGGCGGACGGTGCTCGCGCCGCCCGCCACCCGCGCGGAGAACGCCTGCGGCCAGCACGGCGACGGTATCTGCGTCACCGCCGGGGCGGGCGGTCCGCTCACCGATGTCCATCTGCGGTCGCTGACCGTGGAGGGCTTCCGGCGGAACGGCGTCTGGGCCTCGGGCACCGAAGGGCTGACGGTCCACCGGGTCCGCGCCCGGCACAACGGCCAGTGGGGCATCGGCCTGGAGAAGTCGGTACGCAGCTCGGTGCGGGACAGCGACATCACGGACAACGGCGACGCCGGGGTCTTCGTGGCGAACGTGGTCGAGGAGGAGGGCGGCGCGCTCGACACGCGGGGCACCCTGCTGGTGCGGAACACCCTCGCCGGGAACCGCATCGGCGTCACCGCGCGGCGCGTCCGCAACCTCCTGATCGGCCACAACACCGTCACCGGCAACTGCGCCGGGGTGTTCGTGGTCGGCGACGAGGGCCGCCCGCGCGCCGGGGCGCTGACCGTCCGGGACAACGAGGTCGCCCGGAACAACAAGTTCTGCCCGAAGACCAAGCGGCTGCCGTTCCTCCAGGGCGTCGGGGTGGTGCTCACCGGCACCGAGGACTCCCTCGTGCAGCACAACCTCGTCCGCGACAACACCGGCACCTCGCCGCTCTCCGGCGGGGTGGTGCTCTTCCACAGCTTCGTCAAGGCCACCAACGACCGCAATCTCGTCCGCGACAACATCGTGCTGCGCAACGCCCCGGCGGATCTGATCAACGCCGACCCGGACGGCCGGGGCAACGTCTTCATCCGCAACACCTGCCGGACCTCCAGGCCGCCCGGCCTGTGCGGGGACCGCGCTCCGCAGCACCGCACCCCTGACCACGCAAAGCCACCACGCAACGGGAGAATTGAGGCGGAATGACCACCGTGAGCCCCACCCCCCAGCCGGCCATGCGGCTGCGCGAACTGATCTTCGGCGCCGCGTGCGCCGCTGCGGTCCGGGCGGCCGCCCGGCTCCGGCTGGCGGACGCGCTGGGCGAGCAGCCCACCACCGTCGAGGAGCTGGCCGCCTCGGTGGGCACCGAACCGCGGCCGCTGCACCGGCTGCTGCGGGCCCTGTCCTGCTACGGGCTCTTCGAGGAGACCGAGGACGGCAAGGTCTCGCACACCGAGATGTCCCGGCTGCTGCGCGAGGACGCGCCGAACAGCCTGCGCGCCATCTCGCTGTGGTGCACCGAGCCGTGGACCTGGGACGCCTGGCCGCGGCTGGAGGACGCGGTGCGCTCCGGCCGCAGCGTCTTCGACGATCTGTACGGCAAGGGGTTCTTCGACTACCTCCACGAGGACGCGCCGGAGTCCGCCCGGGTCTTCGACCAGGCGATGACCACCTCCAGCATGCAGTCGGCGCGCGATATCGCCGAACTCCTCGACCTCACCGGGGTCTCCTCGGTGGCGGACATCGGCGGCGGGCAGGGCCACGTCCTGGCCCGGCTGCTGGAGAAGTACCCCTCGCTGCACGGCACCCTGCTGGACCTGCCGTCGGTGGTGGCCGCCTGCGACCCGCGGCTGCGGGACGGCGGTCCGCTCGCCGGGCGAGCCCGGACGGTGGGCGGCGACTGCCGCGAGGCCATCCCCGTCCAGGCCGATCTGTACATCATCAAGAACATCCTGGAGTGGGACGACGACAGCACCCGCCGCACGCTGCACAACGTGGTCGGCGCGGCCCGGCCCGGCGCCCGGGTGGTGGTGATCGAGAACCTCGTCGACGACTCGCCGTCGATGCGGTTCACCACCGCCATGGACCTGCTGCTGCTGTTGAACGTGGGCGGCGCCAAGCACACCAAGGAGAGCCTGGTCCGCCGCATCTCCGACGCCGGGCTGATGGTGCACGACATCCGGGTGGTCAACCCGTATCTGCACGCCTTCGAGTGCACCGTCCCGGCCGGGTGAGCGGGCGCGGATGACGGACCGGACCGGCCCGGCGGCGGCCTCCCCGCAGGACATGACGGGGAGGCCGGTCACCGGGCGCCGGTCCGGATCAGCCGGCGCGGTCCCGCTCCCAGCGGTAGAACTCCTGGGCCATGGCGTCCTTGGGGCTGCGCCAGGTCTCCGGGTCGTAGGCGCTGACGTAGGACGTCAGCTTCCGGCTGATGGCCTGGAACTCCGGGTGCTGGTGCACCTTGGCGATCTCCGGGCCGGGCGGGATGTCGGATTCGATGAGGTGCAGGTAGACGTCACCGAACTGGAAGAGCGTCCGCCGGTTGACGCCCACCAGGTGGGGCAGCTCCGTCCGGTCCGACTCCGCGAAGACCTGCGCGATGTCGGGGGCCGAGCCGGGCTTCATCCGGGCGACGATCAGGGCGTGGTGCATCGGGGGGTTTCCCTTCGTTGCCGGCCGGACCGTTTCCGGCCGGGCGGTCAGCCGGCCGGGGCGGCGGCGCGCAGTTCGCGGTCGCGCTGCTCGATGCGGTCCCGGATGAGCTCCATCTGGATCCGGGAGTTGCGGTTGATGTGCTCGGTCATGGCCTTGTCGTCGACCGGCGCCTCGGGCTTCATCGCGAAGTCCTGGGTCCAGTGCATGGACGTGCCGCCGGGGATCTCCTTGTACTTCCAGAAGATGTCCATGAACTTGAACGGGCCGGTCTCGACCCGGCGGGCGCGGACGGTCAGCGCGCCCCGGTCCGGGGTGCGCTCGGACACCCAGCTCCAGACCTGGCCGTTCTCGTCGGGGTGCATGGTCAGCCGGAAGGTGGTGGTCTCGCCCTCCCGGGACAGCACCTCCACCGAGGCGTACTCGCTGAAGAGGTGCGGCCAGTTCTCCAGGTCGTTGGTCATGTCCCAGACCAGGCTGAGCGGGGCGGCGATGGTGATCTCGTTCTCGGTGTGGCCGGGCATATCAGGCTCCTGTCGTGGTGACGGTGTCGGATGCGGCGCGGGCGGTGCTCCGGGCCGCGCCGCCGCGGTCGCCGGCGGGGTCGCCGTTGACGAGGTCGAGGAAGTCACGGGGGGTCTTGGCGCGCTCGGCGTCGGTGGGCAGCGGCCGCCCGTAGCGGTTCTCCAGCTCGCCCACGATGCCCAGCAGGCCCAGCGAGTCCAGGCCGTACTCGGCGAAGGTGGTCTCCGGCCGGTCCGCCATCTCGGCGGGGTCCACGGTCAGGCCGGCGGCCGACTTCATCAGCGCGGCCAGTTCGTCCAGGGTCAGTTCGTCGGACATGGGAATCTCCTCTCAGGAGGGGGACTTGTCGCACCGGCGCAGCACCATCGCCGCGTTGGAGCCCATCAGCCCCCGGCTCAGCACCAGCGCCGTCCGCAGCTCGGCGGCGCGGGACCTGCCGGTCACCACGTCGAGGTCCACGCTGACGTCGACGATGTTGGGGGTCGGCGGCACGACGGAGCTCTCCATGGCGAGCACCGCGGCCGCGATGTCGAGGACGGGCGCGCCGCAGTACGCCCGGCCGATTCCGGTCTTGGGCGCGGTCACCGGGATCCGGGAGGCGTGCGGGCCCAGCGCGTCGGCCAGGGCCAGCGCCTCGGCCCGGTCGGCCGCGGCCACGCCGAGGGCGTCCGCGAAGACCACGTCGATCTCCTCGGGCGCGCAGCCGGCGTCCGCCAGCGCGCCGCCGATCGCGTGGGCCAGCCCCTCGCGGGACTCCTCCCACAGGGCGGCGCCGGTGAAGGTGGCGGCGTGCCCGGCCAGTTCGGCCCGGGCCCGGGCGCCCCGCTCCTCGGCGGCCGTGCGCTCCTCGACGACCAGCATCGCGCCGCCCTCGGCGGGTACGAACCCGCACGCCCCGTCGGTGAACGGGCGGTAGGCGCGGGCCGGGTCGGGGCAGCGGCTGAGGTCCTCGTAGCCGAGCTGGCAGACCACCGAGTACGGGGCGAGCGGGGCCTCGGCGGCGCCCACCACCACGGCGTCGGTGCCGCGGCGGATGGTGCGGGCGGCGTGCGCCAGGGCGTCCAGGCCGCCCGCCTCGTCACTGGCCACCACGCCGCACGGCCCCTTGAAGCCGCCGCGGATGGAGATCTGGCCGGTGCTGGCCGCGTAGAACCACGCGATGGACTGGTACGGGCCGACGTAGCGCGAGCCCTGGCCCCACAGCCGCTGGAGCTCGCGCTGGCCGAACTCGCCGCCGCCGGAGCCGGCCGCGGTCACCACTCCCACCGCGAACGGTGAGCGGTTGTAGTCGGCCCGGCCCATCAGGGCGTCGTCCAGGGCGAGGTTGGCCGCGGCCATCGCGAAGTGCGTGAACCGGTCGGTCTGGACGAGGAAGCGCTCCTCGATCAGCTCGCCCGGGTCGAAGTCGCGGACCTCGCCGGCGACCTTCAGGGGCAGGTCCTCGCACCCTTCGCGGGTGACGGTGTCCAGGACGCTGATGCCTTCCTTGGTCGCCTTCCAGAAGGCTTCGGTGTTGGCCCCGTTGGGGGCGATCACACCGATGCCGGTGACGACGGACTGCCGGTTTCCGTGCTGCTCGTGCGGGGAGTTCATGTCGTCCTCCCATCCGGCCTGGTCAGGACCACGGCTGACTGGAAGCCGCCGAATCCGCTGCCCACGGACAGCACCGACCGCAGCGGCAGTTCCCGCGCGGTCTTCGGCACGTAGTCGAGGTCGCACTCCGGGTCCGGGTTCTCGTAGTTGGCGGTCGGCGGGACCACCTGGTGGGTCAGCGCCAGGACGCAGGCGACGATCTCGATCGCGCCGATCGCGCCCAGCGAGTGACCCACCATCGACTTGATCGAGCTCATCGGCACCTTGTAGGCGTGCGCGCCCAGCGACTTCTTGACCGCGGCGGTCTCGTGGCGGTCGTTCTGCTGGGTGCCCGAGCCGTGCGCGTTGACGTAGTCGACCTGCGTGCTGTCGAGTCGCGCGTGGGCCAGTGAGCGGTTGATCGCCTCGGCCATCTCCAGACCTTCCTGGGTCAGGCCGGTCATGTGGTAGGCGTTGCCGAAGGTGGCGTAGCCGCGGATCTCGCAGTGCACGGTGGCGCCGCGGGCCCGGGCGTGCTCCAGCTCCTCCAGGACGAGGACGGCGCCGCCCTCCCCCATGACGAATCCGTCGCGCCGGGCGTCGAAGGGCCGCGAGGCGTGCTCGGGGTCGTCGTTGTTGGCGGAGGTCGCCTTGATCGCGTCGAAGCAGGCGACGGTGATCGGCGAGATCGGCGAGTCGGAGGCGCCCGCCACGCAGACGTCGACCCGGCCCTCCTCGATGGAGTGGAAGGCGTAGCCGATCGCGTCCAGGCCGGAGGTGCAGCCGGTCGAGACGGTCTGCACCGGGCCGTGCGCGCCGATCCGCTCCGCCACCGCGGACGCCAGCGAACTGGGCGAGAACGCCCGGTGCAGATGCGGCCCGGCGGGCCGCGGGTCGACGTCCCAGCGGCGGCCGGACTCGCTGACCGCCACGTAGTCGTGCTCCAGGCGCGTGGTGCCGCCGACCGCGGTCCCCAGGGACACCCCGACCCGCCAGGGGTCCTCCCGGTCCATGTCCAGGCCGGCCTCGCGCAGCGCCTCCGCCGCGGCGACCAGGGCGAACTGGATGTACCGGTCCTGCTGTGCCACCTGCTCCCCGGTCAGGCCGTGCGCGGCCGGATCGAAGTCGCATTCGGCGGCGATCCGGGACCGGAAGCCGGCCGGGTCGAAGAGGGTGATGCCACGGGTGGCCGTCCGCCCGTTGGAGAGCAGGTCCCAGAACGCGGGGATCCCCACACCGCCCGGGGCGACGATGCCGACGCCGGTGACCGCCACGCGGCGGGTCATGACACCGGCTCCGCGCGTTCGGGCGGCGCGGCCGGTGTGCCCTCCTCGGTCCCCTCGGTGTCGACGTGGCCGAGCTCGGGGCGCGGGGCCAGCGGGCCGAGGTGGAAGACCATCCGGGCCTCGGTGCTCCCGACGTTGCGGAACCGATGCCGCATGTACGGGGGGATCATCAGGCCCTGGTCCGGGCGGAGCGGGAAGGTCTCGCCGTCCAGGTCGACCTCCAGGGCGCCCTGGACGACGTAGACGAACTCCTCGGAGTAGGGGTGGTAGTGCTCACCGATGCGCTCGCCGGGCTGGACGAGTGCCATGCCCATGAAGCCGCTCGTGGATCCCACCGCGCTGGGTGTCAGCATGGCGCGCAGGTCACCTCCGCGCCGGCGGTTGGGCTGGGTCTCGCTGAGGTCCACGATGCGTGGGCGGTGCGTGGTCATGGCTGATTCCTCCAGGGCGTGATGCCGGTGGATGGCAGGGGACGGATGGTGCGGCCGGTCCGGCCGGGGGCCGCCCGCCGGCGGGCGGCCGGTGCGGTCAGGCGTCCGGGGCCCGGCGGTCGGTGATCAGGTCCATGTCGGCGCGGGCCAGGAAGGCGGCCAGTTCGCGGTCGGTGGTCAGGCCGCCGGCCACGTCGCGGTCGAGCAGCCGCCGCAGCACGGCGAGCTTGCGGGGGCCGCGGGCGCCCAGGGAGACCAGCGGGTCCTTGTCGATGGGCGCCTTGAGGTCGATGAGGCGGACGACGATGTCGTCGCGCTGGAAGATGGTGCTGCCGTAGACCGGGCACGCCGGGTCGTCGGCGGCCTCCTCGTCCTGGCGGGCGAGCATCTTGGCCAGCGTCATCCCGAAGCCGGGCTTGGCCGGGTAGAAGAGCGCGTGCCGGGCGACGTCCGCGGGCTCCTGGCCGCCGGCCGCGACGTGGTGCACGGCGGGCAGCGCGGCGCGGGTGAAGAACACCCGGGCGGAGTTGGGGTCGTTGAGGTCCCGGTCCTGCTCCAGGTAGGGGTTGATGGCCTCCTCGACGGCCCGGACCTCGGGCTGCCGGGAGACGTGGCGCAGCGCGGCGATCAGATCGCCCTGCACCTCGATGGCCCGCACCACGCGGTTGCCGTACATGAAGAGGGAGGTGCGGCGCAGCCGGGTGGTGTCGTCGACCCGGGCGGCCGGGGAGGTGTAGCCGGCGAGGATGTCGGCGACGATCGGCTCGCTGCCCGGCTTCACGGTGAAGGTGAGGGCGTGCCGGACCACGCCGTCCCCGACGCGGGGGTTGGCCTGGAGGCGGCCCTTGGGGGGCTCGGGGGCGAGGGCGGCGACGTTGGAGGTCTCGCGCAGGACGCTGAAGCGCAGGGAGCGGGTGTCGCGGACGCAGCTGTGCAGCGGCTGCACCATCTTGACGTGCTCCTCGCTGTTGACCCAGGCGAGGAACGGCGGGGCGCTCTCCCACTCGCTGGTGATCAGCCACTGCGAGGGGTTCTCGATGGACTGGCACAGCTGGTCGGTGATGTGGCCGGGGACCGAGGCCACCTGGTTCCGCAGCTGCTCGTACGCTTCGAGGAAGCGCTGCTGCGCGCCTTCCTGGAGGTCCAGCAGCAGTACGACCCGGAGCCTGGAGCCGTCGAAGGCGGACTGCGATATTCGTTCCGACAGCGTTGTCATCGTCTACGCATCTCCTCCGGGGCGCGGGGCCCCTGTGGTGCGTCGTCAGTTCCGGCGCGGTCCGGGTTTCCGGTGCCTGACCGGTCTCCCGGTGCGATCCGGGCGACTGAGCCGGATGGGGGGACAGCCGGCCCGGCGTGTCGCGGGGGGCGGTCCGGATTCGATCGTGGCCAAGACCCACGGTCGGCGCGAGATCTGTGAGCCATGCAGGTGAACCGTGATCGAACGCGGCGCGGGCCGGGCATGCGTTGCTCCATCTCCCGTACACGCCGCTGGAGCTGGAGCCACGACATGAATCCCAAGGCCGAAGACCGGGTGCCGGTCCTCATCGTCGGCGGGTCCCTGGTGGGCCTGTCCGCCTCGCTGTTCCTGGGACGCCTGGGCGTTCCGCACCTCCTGGTCGAGAAGCACGCGGGCACCTCGCGGCACCCCCGCGGACGGGGCAACAACGTCCGCACGATGGAGCTGTACCGGGTGGCCGGCGCCGAGCGGCGGATCCGCGAGGCGGCCTCGGTGCTGGCCGACAACCACGGGATCCTCCAGGCCCGTTCGCTGACCGGTGACGACGCGGAGTGGCTGTTCCGGGAGATCGACCCGGGCGGCGGGCTGGCCCGGTTCAGCCCCACCGGCTGGTGCCTGTGCAGCCAGAACGACCTGGAGCCGGTGCTGGTGCGGTGCGCCCGGGAGCTGGGCGGGGAGCTGCGGTTCGGCACCGAGCTGGAGTCGTTCGAACAGGACGGCGACGGGGTGAGCGCGGTGGTGCGGAGCCGGGAGACCGGGGAGCGCACCACCGTGCGCGCCGACTACCTGATCGCCGCGGACGGGCCGCGCAGCCCGGTGCGGGAGCGGCTGGGCATCGGCCAGACGGGCTCCGGCGACCTCTTCCACAACGTCAGCATCACCTTCCGGGCGCCGGAGCTGGCCGACGCGGTCGGCGACCGCCGGTTCATCGCCTGCTATCTGACGAACCCGGAGGCCGACGGGGCGCTGCTGCCGGTCGACAACCGCGCCGAGTGGGTCTTCCACGCCCCCTGGCACCCCGACCGCGGCGAGACGCTGGAGGACTTCACCGACGAGCGGTGCGTGGACCACATCCGGCGGGCAACGGGCGTACCCGGTATGGCCGTTGAGATCACCGGCAAGGCGCCGTGGCACGCCGCGGAGCGGGTCGCCGAGCGGTACTCCGCGGGCCGGGTCTTCCTGGCCGGCGACTCGGCCCACGAGATGTCGCCCACCGGGGCGTTCGGTTCCAACACCGGTATCCAGGACGCGCACAACCTCGCCTGGAAGCTGGCCGCGGTGCTCGACGGCGCCGCGGACCCGGCGCTGCTCGACAGCTACGAGGAGGAGCGCCGCCCGGTGGCCGAGGTGACCAGCGTGCGGGCCTCGGCGCGGTCCGCCGAGCACAGCCACCCCGGCTACGTGCCGGCGCCCGGGGCCGGCGGCCGCCAGCGCGGGGTGCTGACCGTGGCGCTGGGCTACTGCTACCCGCGCGGCGCGGTCCTCGGCACCGACCCGGACCTGCCGGTGGTGCCCGAGCAGATGCGGCTGACCGGCGAGCCGGGCACCCGGGCGCCGCACCTGTGGCTGCGCGCGGAGGACGGCCGCCGCTCCACCCTGGACCTCTACGAGCGGTCGTTCGTCCTGCTGACCGGCACCGAGGAGGGAAAGGCGTGGCGGGCCGCGGCGGAGGCGGCGGCCGCCCACTGGACGGCGCGGCTGGACCACTACCGGCTCGGCAGCGGCGCCGACGCGGACCTGGTGCCCGAGGAGGGCGCCGACTGGGCGGAGGCGCACGGGACCGGGCCGGAGGGCGCGGTGCTGGTGCGGCCGGACGGTTTCGTGGCCTGGCGCGCGGAGGGCCGGGTGGCCGACCCGGAGGGCGCGCTGCGCGAGGTGCTGGGCGGTCTGCTGCGCCGCGCCTGACGGGCGCCGGGCACCGGGAGCGCGGGGCCGGCCGGGGCGGAGTGCCGCCCGGCCGGCCCTGGAACGTATCTTCTGACCGTCACCGCCGCAGGGGGCATCTGGCGCCCGCACCGGCCCGGTCGGCGGCGCTCGCGCGGCGTTCTGGTGTTGAGTCCGGGGCATGGACGCCAAGAAGAGACCGGGCCACCCCTTCCAGCGCATCTCGCTGCCGCACCAGCCGCCCCGGCTGCCGCCGCCCGCCGCGCGCCGCCGGGTCGAGGAGGACACGCCGATCTTCGACCAGCTGCTCAAGGAGTGGCGGGCCGGGGCGGTGCGACCCGTGGTCACCTGGCCGGTCGACGAGCCCCCGGGGAAGATCAGGCCGGGCGCGGTTGTTGGGGACGGCGACGGCCGGCCCCGGCCGCGTACCCGTACCGAGGAGCCCGAGCATGAGCCTGTACGACATCCCGCTGCGCACCCTGACCGGTGAGCCCGCTTCCCTGGCCGACTACCGCGGTTCGGCCCTGCTGGTGGTCAATGTGGCGTCCAAGTGCGGGCTGACCCCGCAGTACGCCGGTCTGGAGCGGCTCCAGCAGCGGTACGCCGGCCGCGGGTTCAGCGTGCTGGGCTTCCCCAGCAACCAGTTCGCGGGCCAGGAGCCCGGTACGGCCGAGGAGATCGCCACGTTCTGCTCGGCGACGTACGGCGTCAGCTTCCCGCTGTTCGAGAAGACCGACGTCAACGGCGAGCACCGGCACCCGCTGTACGCCGCGCTGACGGCGGTGCCGGACGCCGAGGGGGCAGCCGGGGACGTGCAGTGGAACTTCGAGAAGTTCTTGATCGGCGCCGATGGTGAGGTGGCCGGCCGGTTCCGGCCGCGGACCGAGCCGGAGGACGCGGAGCTGGTCGCGGCGATCGAGGCGGCGCTGCCGGCCTGATCGGGCGGTCCCGTTGGCGGCGGGCGGGGCGGGGCCGGTGCGCGCCGCCCGCCCGGCCCCACAGGCGCGTCACGGTGGGGTGACGGAAGCGGAATCCCTTGACCTGAAGATTGGTTTAGGTTCTAGGTTCTTCCCTGTCGCCGGCCGCTCACGGCGATCACCGTGATGAGGAACCCGGCATTCAGGAGGCCGCGATGGACATGGAAGTCACCGCCTGGCACGCGCTGCACAGCTCGATGACCGCCCAGCAGGGGAAGCGCCGCTTCTCCCGGGGCACCCTGCGGCGGATCGCGGCCTTCGCCCGCCCGCACCGCCGGATGCTGGTGTGGTTCCTGCTGCTGAGCACCGTCACCGCGCTGCTCGCGGTGGCCACGCCGCTGCTCGCCGGGCGGGTGGTGGACGCGATCGTGGGCGGCCGCGCGGCCGGAACGGTGCTGTGGCTGTCCGGGCTGATCGCCGCCATCGCGCTGGCCGAGGCGGGGCTGGGGTTGGTGACCCGCTGGCTGTCGGCGAGCATCGGCGAGGGCCTGATCCTGGACCTGCGGACCACCGTCTACGACCACGTCCAGCGGATGCCGATCGCCTTCTTCACCCGCACCCGCACCGGCGCCCTGGTCAGCCGGCTCAACAACGATGTGATCGGCGCCCAGCGGGCGTTCAGCGACACCCTGTCCGGGGTGGTCAGCAACATCGTCACGCTGCTGCTGACGCTCGCCGTGATGCTCACCCTGTCCTGGCAGATCACCCTGATCGCGCTGGTGCTGCTGCCGCTGTTCGTGCTGCCGGCCCGGATGGTGGGGCGGCGGCTGGCGGCGCTGCGGCGCGAGGGCGCGGACCACAACGCCGCGATGGGCACCCAGATGACCGAGCGGTTCTCGGCGCCCGGCGCCACCCTCGTCAAGCTGATGGGCCGGCCGGCCCGGGAGTCCGCGGAGTTCGCCGCCCGGGCCCGCCGGGTGCGCGACATCGGCGTCCGCTCGGCGATGGTGCAGACGTACTTCGTCACCGCGCTGACGCTGGTCTCCGCGCTGGCGCTGGCCGTGGTGTACGGGCTGGGCGGGTTCCTGGCGCTGCGCCACCAGCTGGAGGCGGGCGCGATCGTCTCGCTGGCGCTGCTGCTGACCCGGCTGTACGCCCCGCTGACCGCGCTGTCCGGGGCGCACATCGAGGTGATGAGCGCGCTGGTCAGCTTCGAGCGGGTCTTCGAGGTGCTGGACCTCAAGCCGCTGATCACCGAGAAGCCGGACGCCCGCCCGGTGCCCGAGGGCCCGGTGGCGGTGGAGTTCGACGGTGTGCGGTTCGGCTACCCGGCCGCCGACAAGGTCTCGCTGGCCTCCCTGGAGGAGGTCGCCACCCTCGACACCCGGGGCGGCGAGGAGGTCCTGCACGGCATCTCGTTCCGCGCCGAGCCGGGCCAGATGGTCGCCCTGGTCGGCTCTTCGGGCGCCGGCAAGTCCACCATCGCCCAGCTGCTGCCGCGGCTGTACGACGCGGACGCCGGCGCGGTGCGGCTGGCCGGCGTGGACGTCCGCGAGCTGACCGCCGCCTCGCTGCGGGACACGCTGGGCATGGTCACCCAGGACGGCCACCTCTTCCACGACTCCATCCGGGAGAACCTCCTCCTGGCCCGCCCGGAGGCCACCGAGGACGAGCTGTGGGACGCCCTGCGCCGGGCCCGGCTGGATACGCTGATCGCCTCGCTGCCGGACGGTCTGGACACCGTCGTCGGCGAACGGGGCTACCGCCTCTCCGGTGGTGAGCGGCAGCGGCTGACCATCGCCCGGCTGCTGCTGGCGCACCCCCGAGTGGTGATCCTGGACGAGGCCACCGCCCATCTGGACAACACCTCCGAGGCGGCCGTCCAGGAGGCGCTGACCGAGGCGCTGGACGGGCGGACGGCCCTGGTGATCGCCCACCGGCTGTCGACCGTGCGGGCGGCCGATCTGATCCTCGTCATCGAGGGCGGGCGGATCGTCGAGCGGGGCACGCACGAGACGCTGCTGGCGGCCGGCGGCCGGTACGCCGAGCTGTACCGCACGCAGTTCGCCGCCGCGCCGGCCGGCTCCCCGGACGCCGCGGCCGCCGGACCGGAGGCGGCCGCCGAGCCGTCCCTGGTGAACTGAACCGCGCCGCGCGGGCCCCGTCGTCTCCGGCGGGGCCCGCGCGCGTACCGTGCCGGGTGCCGTCATCCGGCAGCGCACGAGAAGTGGCGGGAGCCGCGCACGCCTGACAACCCTTGAGCGTGGCAAGAGATATCAGCGGGACACGCCCGCACCGCGCGGCGCCGGCACGACAGCAGGGAGCCCGCATGGACATACCGCTCGGCCACCGGGCCCGGTGGACCGATTCCCCCTGGGCCGGCGGAGCGGCGGCCGCGCTCGCCGGCGCGCTGCCCGCCCTGGCCTTCCCCGCACCGTCGTGGTGGTGGCTGGCGTACGCCGCGCTGGTGCCGTGGCTGCTGCTGGTGCGGTCGGCGGCCACCGCGCGCCGGGCCGCGCTGTACGGCTGGCTGGGCGGCGCCGGCTTCATGCTGGCGGTGCACCACTGGCTGCTGCCGAGCCTGCACGTCTTCATCCTCGTACTGGCGCTGCTGCTGGGGGCGCTGTGGGCGCCCTGGGGGATGCTGGTGCGGGCGCTGCTGGGCGGGCGGCCGGGCCCGGGGCGGGCCGCCGCCGCGCTGGTGCTGGTGCCGTCCGGCTGGCTGATGGTCGAACTGGTCCGGTCCTGGGAGTACTTGGGCGGCCCGTGGGGGCTGCTGGGGGCCAGTCAGTGGCCGGTGCCGCCGGCGCTGCGGCTGGCGTCGCTGGGCGGGGTGTGGCTGGTGAGCCTGCTGATCGTGGCGGTGAACACCGCGCTGGCCGCGCTGCTCGCCGTCCGCACGGCCCGCCGCCCCGCCGTCGCCGGGCTGCTGGTGTGCGCGCTGGCCGCCACCGCGGCCTGGCTGTGGGCACCGCTCCCCCGGCCCGCCGGGACGGTGCGGCTCGCGGTCGTCCAGCCGGGCCCCGGCGGTACGCCGAGCGCGCGGCTGGCCCGCGCCGAGGAGCTCACCGGCGCCCTGGCGGGCCGCGGGGTGCACCTGGTGGTCTGGGGCGAGAGCAGCCTCACCCAGGACCCGGCCGACCACCCGGCGCTCGCCGCCCGGCTGGCCGCGCTGTCCCGGCGGACCGGCGCTGATTTGCTGGTCAACGCCGACGCCCCGCGCTCCGACGGGTCCGGCATCTCGAAAAGCGCGGTGCTGATCGGCCCGCGGGGCCCGACCGGGGACCGCTACGCCAAGATGCGGCTGGTGCCGTTCGGCGAGTACATACCGGCCCGGTCCGTCCTGGGCTGGGCGACGCGCGTGGGCAAGGCCGCCGCCAGCGACCGGCGGCGCGGCACCCACCAGGTCGTACTGCCGGTCCCCGCCGCGGGCGGTCTGCGGATCGGGCCGCTGGTGTGCTTCGAGACCGCGTTCCCGGACATGAGCCGCCACCTGGCCGGCGACGGCGCGCGGCTGCTGGTCGCCCAGTCCTCGACGGCGACGTTCCAGGACAGCTGGGCGCCCGCGCAGCACGCCTCGCTGGGCGCGCTGCGCGCCGCCGAGACCTGGCGCCCGATGGTGCACGCCACGCTCACCGGGATCAGCGCGGTGTACGGGCCGCGCGGTGAAGGGGTCGGGCCGCGGCTGGGCACCGACCGCACCGCGGCCGCGGTCTACGACGTGCCCTTGGCGCACGGCACCAGCCCGTACACCCGGTGGGGCGACTGGGCGGTGTACGGGGCGGTCGCCGCGCTGCTGGCCTACGGGCTGGTGGCGGCGGGACGGGGCATCCGGACGCGGCGGGCGGTCAGCACGGGGCAGCGGCTCAGGCCCCGTCAGCGAGCGGGTACGGGTCCCCGGCTCCGGGCGCGTCAGCGGGTGCGGGCGGGCCGGCGGGTGCGGGCGCGGCGGGGGCTTTAGCGCGCGGCCTGTGCGAGGGCGTCGGTGACCACCCGTTCGCACAGCTCGTGGGTGCGCAGCGCGTCCCGCGCGGACGGCTTCCGCCCGGCCCGGACGTCGTCCAGGAAGGCCAGGACGACCTGCTCGATACCGCGCTGGCGGGCCACCGGCTCCCAGTCGCCGCGGCGCCGGACGCTGGGGCGGCCGTCGTGGTCGATCACCTCGGCGAGGTTGGCGACCTGGCGCCGGGCGTCCCCGCCGGAGACGTCCAGCAGCTCCTCCACCGAGCCGCTGCGGCGGTTCATGGTGCCGATGGCGGTGAAGCCGTCGCCGGACAGCTGGAGCACCACGTGGTCCATCAGCCCGTCCCGGACCCGGGCCCGCACGTCCACCTGGCCGATCTCGCCCGGCACCAGGAACCGCAGGGTGTCCACGACGTGGATGAAGTCGTCCAGCACCATCGTGCGCGGGTCCTCGGGCAGCCCGGTGCGGTTCTTCTGCATCAGGATCAGCTCGCGCGGATGGTCCAGGCACCCGGCGTACCCGGGCGCGTAACGGCGGTTGAAGCCGACCGCCAGGCCCACTCCGCGCCGCTCGGCGAGCTCCACGATCCGCCGGGTGTCGGCGATTTCGTAGGCGATCGGCTTGTCCACGTAGGTCGGCACGCCGGCCTCGACGAGCCGGGTGACGATCTCCGGGTGGGCGACGGTCGCGGCGTGCACGAAGGCGGCGTCCGGGCGGGCGGCGAGCAGCGAGTCCAGATCGGCGTGGAGCTGCCGGGCGGGCACCCGCCAGCGGTCGCCGGCCGCCCGCAGCCGCTCCGGGTCGCGGGTCTGGAGGTGCAGCTCGATCCCGGGCAGCGCGCCCAGCACGGGCAGGTACGCCTTCCGCGCGATGTCTCCCAGCCCGATGCAGCCGACCTTCACTCCGCGTCTCCCTCGCTCCGCCGTCCCGGCCCCCGGCTTTCCGGGCACCGGCTGGGAGCTTACGGGGCGGGGGCGGGTGAGGGGGCGGGGAGGGCGCGTGGGGGGACGAGAGCGGGGGTGCGGGGT
>NZ_LLZI01000296.1 GCF_001509485.1 Streptomyces sp. NRRL F-4489 | reverse complement strand
CCCCCACCCCCACCGGGGCGGGGCCCCGCCCCCGTCACCCACCACGAACAAGCGGGCCCCGCCCCAAAACCCCAACCCGCTCCCGCCGAAGGCGGGACACGAAAAACCAGGCACGGCGGGACAGCCGAAAACGTCGGCGCCCCGCCGAAAGCCAAAGCCAACGGCGGGGCACCCGACAACGTACGACTACCGCCCAGGGGCGACGGTCACCTCCACCCGCTGGAACTCCTTCAGCTCCGAGTACCCCGTCGTAGCCATAGCCCTACGCAGCGCCCCGAAGAAGTTCATCGTCCCATCAGGCGTGGTGGACGGCCCACACAGAATCTCCTCCGTCGTGCCGACCGCCCCGAGGTCAACCCGCTTACCGCGCGGCACGTCCTCGTGCACGGCCTCCATGCCCCAGTGGTGCCCGCGCCCCGGCGCATCCGTCGCCCGCGCCAGCGGCGACCCCATCATCACCGCGTCCGCGCCGCACGCGATCGCCTTCGGCAGATCACCGGAGTACCCCACCCCGCCGTCCGCGATGACATGCACGTACCGGCCGCCGGACTCGTCCATGTAGTCCCGGCGGGCCGCCGCGACATCGGCCACGGCGGTGGCCATCGGCACCTGGATGCCGAGGACGTTCCGCGTCGTGTGGGCGGCCCCGCCGCCGAACCCGACGAGCACACCCGCCGCGCCCGTCCGCATCAGGTGCAGCGCCGCGGTGTACGTGGCGCAGCCGCCGACGATCACCGGCACGTCGAGCTCGTAGATGAACTGCTTGAGGTTCAGCGGCTCGGCGGCGGACGAGACGTGCTCGGCCGAGACCGTCGTACCGCGGATCACGAAGATGTCCACACCGGCGTCCACGACCGCCTTGGAGAACTGGGCGGTGCGCTGCGGGGAGAGCGCCGCGGCGGTGACCACACCGGCGTCGCGCACCTCCTTGATCCGCTGCCCGATCAGCTCTTCCTTGATCGGCGCCGCGTAGATCTCCTGGAGCCGCGCGGTGGCCGCCGCGCCGTCCAGCTCGGCGATCTCCGCCAGCAGCGGCTCGGGGTCCTCGTAGCGGGTCCACAGCCCTTCGAGGTTGAGCACGCCGAGGCCGCCCAGCTCGCCGATCCGGATCGCGGTCTGCGGGGAGACCACCGAGTCCATCGGCGCCGCCAGGAACGGCAGCTCGAAGCGGTAGGCGTCGATCTGCCAGGCGATCGAGACCTCCTTCGGGTCACGGGTGCGCCGACTGGGTACGACGGCGATGTCGTCGAACGCGTATGCCCGGCGGCCGCGCTTGCCGCGCCCGATCTCGATCTCAGTCACTGGTTCTGCCTTCCTACGGATACGCCCCCAGTATCCCCGACGGGGAAGACTGGGGGCGCATCCGGCCGTCCCCGCGCCGGGGGGCGG
Organism: Streptomyces sp. NRRL F-4489; assembly: GCF_001509485.1. Lineage (GTDB taxonomy): Bacteria > Actinomycetota > Actinomycetes > Streptomycetales > Streptomycetaceae > Streptomyces. The sequence continues at coordinate 19,875 of NZ_LLZI01000296.1, read as the reverse complement.
CTCAGCTCCGGGCGTAGTTCGGCGCCTCGGTGACCATCTGGACGTCGTGCGGGTGGCTCTCCTTCAGGCCCGCCGCGGTGATCCGCACGAAGCGGCCCTTCTCCTTCAGCTCCGGGATGTCGGCGGAGCCGACGTAGCCCATGGAGGCCCGCAGACCGCCGACGAGCTGGTGCGCGACCGAGGCCAGCGGGCCGCGGTAGGGCACCTGGCCCTCGATGCCCTCGGGCACCAGCTTGTCCTCGGAGAGCACGTTGTCCTGGAAGTAGCGGTCCTTGGAGTAGGACCGGCCCTGGCCGCGGGACTGCATCGCGCCCAGCGAGCCCATCCCGCGGTACGACTTGAACTGCTTGCCGTTGACGAAGACCATCTCGCCCGGCGACTCCTCGCAGCCGGCCAGCAGCGAGCCCAGCATCACGGTGTCCGCGCCGGCCGCGATGGCCTTGGCGATGTCGCCGGAGTACTGCAGGCCGCCGTCGCCGATCAGCGGCACGTCCGCCGCGTGGCACGCCTGCGCGGCCTCGTAGATCGCGGTGACCTGCGGGACGCCGATGCCGGCGACGACCCGGGTGGTGCAGATGGAGCCGGGGCCGACGCCGACCTTCACCCCGTCCACACCGGCGTCGATCAGCGCCTGGGCGCCCTCGCGGGTGGCGACGTTGCCGCCGACCACGTCGACGTTGATGTTGGACTTCACCTTGGCGATCATGTCGAGGATGCCGCGGCTGTGGCCGTGCGCGCTGTCCACGACGAGGAAGTCCGCGCCGGCCTCGACCAGCGCCTGCGCCCGGTCGTACGCCGCGTCGCCGACGCCCACCGCGGCGCCGACGATCAGCCGGCCCTCGGCGTCCTTGGCGGCGTTCGGGTACTTCTCCGCCTTGACGAAGTCCTTGACCGTGATCAGGCCCTTGAGCACGCCCGCGTCGTCGACCAGCGGCAGCTTCTCGATCTTGTGGCGGCGCAGCAGCTCGATGGCGTCCTCGCCCGAGATGCCGACCTTGCCGGTGACCAGCGGCATCGGCGTCATGATCTCGCGGACCTGGCGGCTGCGGTCCATCTCGAAGGCCATATCGCGGTTGGTGACGATGCCCAGCAGCTTGCCCGCGGCGTCGGTGACCGGCACCCCGCTGATCCGGAACTTCGCGCACAGCGCGTCCGCCTCGGCCAGCGGCGCGTCCGGCCGGACCGTGATCGGGTCGGTGACCATCCCGGACTCGGAGCGCTTGACCAGGTCGACCTGGTTGGCCTGGTCCTCGATGGACAGATTGCGGTGCAGTACGCCCGCGCCGCCCTGCCGGGCCATCGCGATCGCCATCCGCGCCTCGGTGACCTTGTCCATGGCGGCCGAGAGCAGCGGGATGTTGACCCGGACGTTCCGCGAGACGCGGGAGGCGGTGCTCACGGTGTTGGGCAGGACCTCCGAGGCGCCGGGCAGCAGCAGCACATCGTCGTATGTCAGTCCGAGCATGGCGAATTTGGCGGGCATACCCTCGACGTTGTCAGTCATGACACCTTCCCCAATGCTCTTGCCTCAGCGCGGACTCCCATGCTAACGGCCTTGTAGGGTGTCCCAATCCACGAGGAATGAGGGGCTCGTCACTCGTACGTTCCTACGGCGACTTCGCGCCGCGCAGGCCCGCCGCTACTGCTCGGCGAGCGCCCGGAGTCTGCTGAGCGCCCGGTGCTGGGCGACCCGCACCGCGCCCGGCGACATCCCCAGCATCTGCCCGGTCTCCTCGGCCGTCAGCCCGACCGCGACCCGCAGCAGGACCAGCTCGCGCTGGTTCTCGGGAAGATTGGCCAGCAGCTTCTTGGCCCACTCGGCGTCGCTGCTCAGCAGCGCCCGCTCCTCGGGGCCGAGCGAATCGTCCGGCTGCTCGGGCATCTCGTCCGACGGCACGGCCGTGCTCCCCGGATGCCGCATCGCGGCCCGCTGGAGATCGGCGACCTTGTGCCCGGCGATGGCGAAGACGAACGCCTCGAAGGGCTTGCCGGTGTCGCGGTAGCGCGGCAGCGCGCACAGCACCGCCACGCAGACCTCCTGCGCCAGGTCCTCGACGAAGTGCCGGGCGTCGCCGGGCAGCCGGGAGAGCCGGGTGCGGCAGTAGCGCAGGGCGAGCGGGTGCACATGGGCCAGCAGATCGTGGGTGGCCTGCCGGTCGCCCTCGACGGCACGTGCGACGAGAGCGCCGATCTCCTGCTTCCCGTCCTCACGCATCGGTCCATGGTGCCTCGACGGCGGACGATCCGCTCCATCGCCCCCGTCGTTCGCCCCCCAACCGTTACGAGCCGTCGCGCTAGCACTCACGTTCCACGCCTCCCCCGTTCGGGTTGTACCCATACCGACCGCGGGGCCTCGCCGGTAGCTTGTCTGCGTGCCGGAGGGCACCGGGCAGGGCTTGTCCGTCATGAGGTCTCTTCTGGCCGAGTGAGAAGCCCCGGCCTCCGCCGGGGAGGAGTCACGCCTCAAGGATGCGGCATCGCGTGAGCTTTCGGCGCCCGGCATCGACGCGGCGGGGTTACGACGAGCGCGGCCCGGCGGGGCGGGCGGGCGTCGTAACCCCGGTCACACAGCGGTTTCAGCGGACGAGGCCCCAGCGGAAACCCAGCGCCACGGCATGCGCCCGGTCGGAGGCGCCGAGCTTCTTGAACAGCCGCCGGGCGTGCGTCTTGACGGTGTCCTCGGACAGGAAGAGCTCCCGGCCGATCTCGGCGTTGGAGCGGCCGTGGCTCATCCCCTCCAGCACCTGGATCTCCCGGGCGGTCAGCGTCGGGGCGGCGCCCATCTCGGCGGACCGCAGCCGGCGCGGGGCGAGCCGCCACGTCGGGTCGGCCAGCGCCTGGGTCACCGTCGCCCGCAGCTCGGCGCGCGAGGCGTCCTTGTGCAGATAGCCGCGGGCGCCGGCGGCGACCGCGAGCGCGACCCCGTCCAGATCCTCGGCCACGGTGAGCATGATGATCCGGGCGCCGGGGTCGGCGGACAGCAGCCGGCGGACGGTTTCGACACCGCCGAGGCCGGGCATCCGGACGTCCATCAGAATCAGGTCCGAGCGGTCGGCCCCCCAGCGGCGGAGGACCTCCTCGCCATTGGCCGCGGTGGTCACGCGCTCCACGCCGGGCACGGTCGCAACCGCCCGTCGGAGCGCCTCTCGGGCAAGCGGGGAGTCGTCGCAGACGAGGACGGATGTCATGACCGCCCTCCGCAGCTGATGCGCGTCACCTTGAGCCTCCAGGCTGGTACGTATCGTCACCTGGGCGATTGACGAGCGCCTCGGACACCTGCCCGAGACCTCCCTCCGCCAACCACCTCCGCACACTCAACGACGGTCACTCGAAAGAGTTACGGCTTCGGCGACCGAGTTCAGCACGCTCCGTGAGGAGCCGGATACGCAGCCGATTCACTGGGCGACCGGCATCCGCGCGTGCACCATATGCCCTATTTGGCTCTGTTTCTTCCATTTTCGCGTGGACTGAGGCTAGATTCGCAATGAGTCATATTTACATCTACTTAGACAGTAGATGTACCGTCGTGAGCACCGAGCCCGATACGCATCGCTTCCGAGGGGACAAGCAATGGCAGATTTCTCCCGCCTCCCGGGCCCGAACGCAGACCTCTGGGACTGGCAGCTGCTGGCCGCCTGCCGCGGGGTGGACAGCTCACTCTTCTTCCACCCCGAGGGTGAGCGCGGGGCGGCCCGCAGCGCGCGGGAGGCGTCGGCGAAGGAGGTCTGCATGCGCTGCCCGGTGCGGGCCCAGTGCGCGGCGCACGCGCTCGCGGTCCGCGAGCCGTACGGCGTCTGGGGCGGCCTGACCGAGGACGAGCGCGAGGAACTCATGGGGCGGGCCCGCCACCGGATGGTCCCGGCGAGCGCACTGCCCCGCCACGCCACCGTGCCCGGCGCCTGACCGGCCCGGCGGACCGGATACCGAAGAATCGTTACTTCGCCGCATGCGGCCGACACGCCGCGGGCCCCGCCCCTCCGGGGCCCGCGGCGGTCACCGCCCGGCGGCGTCCGCCAGCTGGTCGAGCATCGCGCCGACCGCCGGCACATGCGCGAGGTCCGGCAGGGTGAGCGCGACGATCTCGCGGTGCACGGGGGGCTCCAGCCGCACCGCCGTGGCCCCCTTGGGCCGTACCGACGCGAGCGTCAGCTCCGGCAGCGCCGCGACCCCCAGTCCCGCCCCGACCAGGCCGATCACCGCCGGATAGTCGTCGGTGGCGAAGTCGATGCGCGGGGTGAAGCCGGCGCGTTCGCAGACCTCGACCAGATGGGTGCGGCAGCGCGGGCAGCCCGCGATCCACGGGTCGCCGGCCAGGTCCGTGAAGCGCGCGGCGCCGGCCCCCGCCAGCCGGTGGCCGTCCGGCACCAGGCCGGTCAGCCGGTCCGAGAGCACCGGCCGGACCACCAGGTCGTCCCACTCCGCGCCGGCGGACGGGTCCGCGCCCGGCACCTCCGGATAGCGGAAGGCCAGCGCGATCTCGCATTCGCCGTTGCGCAGCAGCTCGATCGAGCGCGGCGGCTCGGCCTCGTCCAGCGACACCCGGACGTCCGGGTGGGCGGCCCGCATCCGGGCCAGCGCGGTCGGCACCAGCGTCGAGCTGCCGGACGGGAACGACACCAGCCGCACCCGCCCGGCGCGCAGCCCGGCGATGGCCGCGACCTCGTCCTCGGCCGCGGAGAGCCCGGCGAGGATGCCGGCCGCGTGCCGGACCAGGGCCTCGCCGGCCTGGGTCAGCCGCATCTCGCGGCCGGTGCGGACCAGCAGCGGGGTGCCGGCGGACTGCTCCAGGGCCTTCATCTGCTGGCTGACCGCCGGCTGGGTGCAGCCCAGTTCGCGGGCGGCGGCGGAGAAGGAACCGGTCCGGGCGACGGCGCGCAGCACCCGCAGATGACGAGCTTCGATCACCCCTCAAGCATAAGCACTTCTTGGACAGCTCGTGAAAAATGGGCCGGCCGCTTTTGCCGTAGCCGGGTGGCCCGGTGCGCGGCAATCTCGGCGGCGCGGCGGCTACCCCTTACCGGGGGCCGTACTTGCGGCCGGTGCGGGAGGTGAGGCCGCCGAGCATGCCGCGCGGGGCCAGCTTCACCGCGCCGACCAGCGCCTTGTAGCGGGGGTCGGGGACGGACAGCGACCGGCCGCGCGCCAGGTCCTTCATCGCCGCGTCCACCAGCTTGTCCGCGTCCAGCCACAGCCAGCCGGGGATGTTGTCGGTGCCCATCCCGGCCCGCTGGTGGAACTCCGTACGGACGAAGCCCGGGCACAGCGCCATCAGCCGCACCCCGCTGCCGGCCAGATCGCGGGCGGCGCCCTGGGTGAACTGCACGACCCACGCCTTGCTCGCGCCGTACGTCCCGCGCGGCACGAACGCCGCGACCGACGCGACGTTGACCACCGCCCCGCGCCGCCGCTCGCGCATCCCGCGCACCGCGGCCGTGGTCAGCCGCAGCACCGCCTCGCAGTGCACCTTCAGCATCGCCAGCTCGTCGGCCATCGGGACGTCGAGGTACTCGCCCTTGTTGCCGAAGCCGGCGTTGTTGACCAGCAGGTCCACCGGCCGCTTGGGGTCCGCGAGGCGCGCCTCGACGGCCGCGATGCCCTCCTCGGTGGCCAGGTCGGCGCGCAGCACCTCGGCCTCGATGCCGTGCCGGTCGTGGAGTTCGGTGGCCTGCTCCCGGAGGCGCTTCTCGTCGCGGGCCACCAGCACCACGCTGTGCCCGTCGCCGGCCAGGCGGCGGGCGAACGCGGCGCCGATGCCGGCGGTCGCTCCTGTGATCAGTGCAGTCGTCATACCGGAACGGTAGCCGGGAGCCGGCGCCGGCCACGCGGTGGCCGGGGGCGGGCGCGCCCGCGCGGCGTACGACGGTCCGTCAGGGCGGGGCAGCGGGCGGCCCGTACGGGTAAGGCAGGGGGAAAGGGCGTCGGAGGAGGGGTTGTTGATGCGACCGGTGCTGCTGCTGGCCATGGGCCCGGGTGTGGCGGAACGGCTGCTGGGGGAGGCGCAGTGGGCGCGGCTGGACCGGCTGGTCCGAACCGACCGCCGGCTCGTCGCGCACGCGTGGGACGGGCCGGGGTCCGCGGTGGCCGCCGCGCTCGCCGAGGCGGAGGTGCTGCTGACCTGCTGGGGCGCGCCACCGCTCACCGCGGACGTACTGGCCGCGGCGCCCCGGCTGCGGGCGGTGGTGCACGCGGCCGGGTCGGTCAAGCACCACCTCACCGACGCCTGCCGGGCCCGCGGCCTGGCCGTCAGCGCGGCCGCGTCGGTGAACGCCCAGCCGGTGGCGGAGTACACCCTGGCCGCGATCCTGTTCGCCAACAAGCGGGTGCTGCATGCCGCCCACCGCTACCGCGCGCTGCGCCGCCGCCACGACTGGCTGGCCGAACTGGACGGCGCCGGCAACCACGACCGCACGGTCGGCATCGTCGGCGCGTCCCGGATCGGCCGGCGGGTCATCGAGTTGCTGCGCCCGTTCGATCTGCGGGTGCTGGTCCACGATCCGTATCTGGACGGGGACGGGGCGGTGCGGCTGGGGGTCGCGCGGGTGCCGCTGGACGAGCTGTGCGCGCGCAGCGACGTGGTCAGCGTGCACGCGCCGGAGATACCGGCCACCCGGCATCTGATCGGGGCGCGGGAGCTGGCGCTGATGCCGGACGGGGCGACGCTGGTCAACACCTCCCGCGGCTCGCTGGTCGATCAGCGGGCGCTGCTGGCCGAGCTGGGCACCGGGCGGCTGTCCGCGGTCCTGGACGTCACCGAGCCCGAACTCCCGCCCGCCGGCTCGCCGTTGTACGACCTGCCGAACGTGCTCCTCACCCCGCACATCGCCGGGTCGATGGGCACCGAGCTGCACCGGATGGCCGACCACGCGCTGGACGAGCTGGCGCGGTACGCGCGGGGGGAGCCGTTCGCGGAGCCGGTGCGGTGGGAGGAGCTGGGGCACTCGGCCTGAGCGGGGCCGGGGCGCCGGGCGGGGCCTTGGCCGGCGGCGGGGCCGGGAACGGGCCGAGGCCCGGCCCCGCGGTGCGGCGGGACCGGGCCTCGGTTGCGGCCTGCGAGCGGTGCGCGGTGCGCGCACCGGCCGGCGTCAGTGCGCGTGGCCGTGGCCGTGGCCGTGACCGGCGGCGGCCTCTTCCTCTTCCTTCTTCTCGACGACCAGGGTCTCGGTCGTCAGCAGCAGGGAGGCGATGGAGGCGGCGTTCTCCAGGGCGGAGCGGGTGACCTTGACCGGGTCGATGACGCCGGCCTTGACCAGGTCGCCGTACTCGCCGGTGGCGGCGTTGAAGCCGTTGCCCTTGTCGAGCTCGGACACCTTGGTGGTGATGACGTAGCCCTCGAGGCCGGCGTTCTCGGCGATCCAGCGCAGCGGCTCGACGGCGGCGCTGCGGACCACGGCGACACCGGTGGCCTCGTCGCCGTCCTTGCCGAGGTTGCCCTCCAGCACCTTGGCGGCGTGGACGAGGGCGGAACCGCCACCGGAGACGATGCCCTCCTCGACCGCGGCGCGGGTCGCGGAGATGGCGTCCTCCAGGCGGTGCTTCTTCTCCTTGAGCTCGACCTCGGTGGCCGCGCCGACGCGGATCACGCAGACGCCGCCGGCGAGCTTGGCCAGGCGCTCCTGGAGCTTCTCGCGGTCCCAGTCGGAGTCGGTGGTCTCGATCTCCGCCTTGATCTGGGCGACCCGGCCCGCGACGTCCTCGGACTTGCCGCCGCCGTCGACGATGGTGGTGTCGTCCTTGGAGACCGTCACGCGGCGGGCGGTGCCCAGCACGTCCAGGCCGACCTGGTCGAGCTTGAGGCCGACCTCCTCGGCGACGACGGTGGCACCGGTGAGGGTGGCCATGTCGCCGAGCATCGCCTTGCGGCGGTCGCCGAAGCCGGGGGCCTTGACGGCCACCGCGTTGAAGGTGCCGCGGATCTTGTTGACGACGAGGGTGGACAGGGCCTCGCCCTCGACGTCCTCGGCGATGATCAGCAGCGGCTTGGAGGCGTTGGCCTGGATGATCTTCTCCAGCAGGGGCAGCAGGTCCTGGATGGAGGAGATCTTGCCCTGGTGGATCAGGATGTAGGGGTCGTCGAGGACGGCCTCCATGCGCTCCTGGTCGGTGACCATGTAGGGCGAGAGGTAGCCCTTGTCGAAGGCCATGCCCTCGGTGAAGTCCAGCTCCAGACCGAAGGTGTTGGACTCCTCGACGGTGATCACACCGTCCTTGCCGACCTTGTCCATGGCCTCGGCGATCAGCTCGCCGACCTGCGGGTCCTGGGCGGACAGCGCGGCGACGGCGGCGATGTCGGACTTGTCGTCGATCGGGCGGGCGGTCGCCAGCAGCTCGTCGGAGACGGCCTTGACGGCGGCGTCGATGCCCTTCTTCAGGGCGGCCGGGGAGGCGCCGGCGGCGACGTTGCGCAGACCCTCGCGGACCAGCGCCTGGGCCAGCACGGTCGCGGTGGTGGTGCCGTCACCCGCGATGTCGTTGGTCTTGGTCGCCACCTCCTTCACCAGCTGGGCGCCGAGGTTCTCGTACGGGTCCTCGATCTCCACCTCGCGCGCGATGGTCACACCGTCGTTGGTGATCGTCGGGGCACCGAACTTCTTGTCGATGACGACGTTGCGGCCCTTGGGGCCGATGGTGACCTTGACCGTGTCGGCCAGCTTGTTCACACCGCGCTCAAGGGCGCGACGGGCGTCCTCGTCGAACTTCAGGATCTTCGCCATGGGTTGCTTCAAGTCCTCTCGTTGCGATCGTCGGCCTCGCCGCCGTGACCGCTTTCGCGAAAAATGAACTGCGCCCCTGCCCCGGGTCGGTGAGAACGCGGGAACCAGGGGCGCAGATCAGGGCAAATCCGGTGACTTACTTCTCGACGATCGCGAGCACGTCGCGGGCCGAGAGGACGAGGTACTCCTCGCCGCTGTACTTCACCTCGGTGCCGCCGTACTTGCTGTAGAGCACGACGTCACCGACCTTCACGTCGAGCTCGATGCGCTTGCCGTCCTCGAAGCGGCCCGGGCCGATCGCCAGGACGACGCCCTCCTGGGGCTTCTCCTTGGCGGTGTCCGGGATGACCAGGCCCGAGGCCGTGGTCTGCTCGGCGTCGAGCGGCTGGACCACGATGCGGTCCTCGAGCGGCTTGATGGCAACCTTGGAGCTGGCGGTCGTCACGATCCGACCTCCCCCTTCGGAGATCTCACGGGGTTAACTGTCTGAGGTGGCGACCAGGTGGATCCGTCGTCGCGGGTGCCGGACCTGCCCGTCGCTGTGGTTGGCACTCTCCGTCGGGGAGTGCCAACGCTGAGACTATGACGCGGTTAGCACTCGGTCAAGCGGAGTGCCAGCGCGCCGCGGGCGCGTACCGTGTCTGTGGCCGTGCGTGGACTCCGACACACCCGCCCGCCCGGCCGCAACCCGGCCCGGGGCCGCGCCGTCTTGTCCTCCGGACCGCTGACACCGGACCACGACCCGGCCGCCCCGCGGCCCCGACCATCGATCGCGGAGGAACCGTGCGTGGACTGACCAGCGCTTCCCGGGGCGCCGGGGGACCGGAGAGCGACGCCGAGCGGACGATGACGTTCGCCGCGCTGGCCCAGGCCCCCAACCGCCGCCGGACCGAAGCCTGGCTGCTCGCCTTCGTCGTGTTCATCACCGTCTTCGGCTACGCCTACACCGAGCTGTCGATGAAGGGCGAGCTGCCCGGCGGACTGGCCGGTTTCGCGGTCAGCGTCTTCTTCGTCGCGCTGGTGCCGCACCTGGTCGTCCGCCGCTTCGCACCGCGCGCCGATCCGCTGATCCTGCCGCTGGCGACGCTGCTCACCGGCATCGGGCTGGTGCTGCTGCACCGGCTGGACATCACCTACGCGGAGAAGCCGCGGCTGCACATCGCCCAGGCGGCGACCGGGCAGCTGGTGTGGACGGTCATCGGCGTCGGCGTCTGCATCGTCATCCTGATGGTGCTGCGCGACCACCGCTTCCTGCAGCGCTACATCTACCTGACGATGGTCGTCGCGCTGGTGATGCTGATGGCGCCGGCCTTCTTCGGCGCGGACAAGTTCGGCGCCAAGCGCTGGATCATGCTGGGGCCGCTCTCCCTCCAGCCCGGCGAGTTCGTGAAGATCATGATCGTGGTGTTCTTCGCGGGCTACCTGACCGTCAGCCGCGACGCGCTGGCGCTGGCCGGGCGCCGGGTGATGGGCATGCAGCTGCCGCCGGGCCGCCAGCTCGGGCCGATCTTCACGATCTGGGTGATCAGCCTGCTGGTGCTGGTCTTCGAACGCGACCTGGGCACCTCGCTGATCTTCTTCGGCGTCTTCGTGATCATGCTCTACATGGCCACCGAACGCACCAGCTGGGTGGTCTGCGGCCTGCTCATGGCGGTGGTCGGCGCGGGCGTCGTCGGCTCCACCGAACCGCACGTCAAGGGCCGCGTGATGGCCTGGCTGCACCCGATGGACATCTTCCTGCCGGTGAACAAGCGGCCGCCGGGCCTGATCTCCGACCAGGCCGCGCAGGCGCTGTTCAGCTTCGGCAGCGGCGGCATCGGCGGCACCGGCCTCGGCCAGGGCCACCCCGAGCTGATCGGCTTCGCCGGCAACTCCGACTTCATCCTCACCACCGTCGGCGAGGAGCTGGGCCTGGCCGGGGTGATGGCCGTACTGCTGCTCTACGCCCTGCTGGCGCAGCGCGGGATGCGGGTGGGCCTGACCGCCCGCGACCCGTTCGGCAAGCTGCTGGCGGTCGGGCTGTCCGGGGCGCTGCTGCTCCAGGTCTTCGTCGTCACCGGCGGCGTCACCGGCCTGATCCCGCTGACCGGCAAGGCGCTGCCGTTCCTCGCCGCGGGCGGTTCGTCGATGGTGGCGAACTGGGTGATGGTGGCGGTGCTGCTGCGGGTCAGCGACAGCGCCCAGCGGCGCCGGGAGCCGGTCCGGCCGGCGCCGGAGCGGCCGGACGCGGACGCCACCCAGCGGGTGCCGCGGATCACCGGGCCCGCGCCCGGGGCCTGACGGACGCCGGACGCCGGCCGGGCCGGGCCACCGGTCCGCCCCGGCCGCCGGCTGGCCCACAATGGTGCCGATGACCGACCTCGACACCTTCTCCGCGCTGCTCGCCCCCGAGGGCCAGGAGCTGCTGGCCGCCCTGCGGGACCACGACCCGGCCGACGAGCTGGCGACCGCCACCCGGCTGCGCCGCGACCACCCCGCGCCGCTGGTCTCCGCGGCCCTCGGGCAGGCCCGGCTGCGGCAGCGGGCGGCCGCCAAGTTCGGCCCGGACGCCGCGCGGATGTACTTCACCCCCAACGGCGTCGAGCAGTCCACCCGCGCCCCGGTCGCCGCCCACCGCGCGGCCCGGCTCGCCGCGCTCGGCGTCCGCTCGCTGGCCGACCTGTGCTGCGGCATCGGCGGCGACGCGCTGGCGCTGGCCCGGGCCGGGATCCGGGTGCTCGCCGTGGACCGCGACCCGCTGGCCTGCGCGGCGGCCCGGGCGAACGCCGCGGCGCTGGACCTGGCGGACCGGATCGAGGTGCGCTGCGCGGACGTCACCGAGGTGGACACCGCCGGATACGACGCGGTGTTCGTGGACCCGGCGCGCCGCGGCGGCGTCCGCGGCGGCCGGATCTTCGACCCCGAGGCGTACTCCCCGCCGCTGTCCTGGGCGGTCGCCGCGGCCCGCTCGGCGCCGTACGCGGCGCTGAAGATCGCGCCGGGCGTGCCGCACGAGGCGCTGCCCGAGGACGCCGAGACGGAGTGGATCTCGGACGGCGGGGACGTGAAGGAGGCCGTGGTGTGGTTCGGCACCGGCCTGCCGGGCGCCCGCCGGGCCACCCTGCTGCCGTCCGGCGACTCCCTCGTCGGCGCCGCCCCGCCGGACGACGACGAGGCGCACCGCCCCCCTGTCGGCCCGGTCGGCGGCTGGCTGCACGAGCCGGACGGCGCGGTGATCCGGGCGCATCTGGTCGCCGACGTCGCCGAGCGGGTCGGCGGGCGGCTGATCGACCCGACCATCGCCTATGTGACCGCCGATGAGCTGGTGCCCACGCCGTACGCCACCGCCTACGCCGTCACCGATGTGCTGCCCTTCAACGTCAAGAAGCTGCGGGCGCTGCTGCGCGAGCGCGAGGTGGGCGTCGCGGTGATCAAGAAGCGCGGGTCGGCGGTGGAGCCCGAGGAGCTGCGCCGCAAGCTCAAGCTCGCCGGGCCGCACAGCTGCACGGTCTTCCTGACCCGGGTCGCCGGGGCGCCCGCGATGCTGCTGGGGCACCCCGCGCCGGCCGCCTGACGGCGCTTTCAGGCCAGATCCGTGAGCTCCTCGGCGTAGATCCGGGAGAGCGGCTGCGGGCCGACGTACTGCTGGCAGGCGCACGGCCGGGCCTCGTGGCGGACGGGCCGGTCCTCGGCGTCCCAGGCGACGGCGGTGCGCACGGTCTCGTGGCAGGCGCCCTGCCTGTCGTGCTTGGCGAGGTGGTGCTCGCAGCCGCAGACCGGGGCCGGCGGCTGGTCAGCGGCCTCCAGTGCCAGGCGCTCGGCCCGGCGCGCCTCGATGAGCGCGAGCTTGCGCTCGTGCCGGGTGCGCAGGGCCCGGGCGGCCGTGCCGCGCACCGCGCGGCCGGCGTAGAGCGCCGGCCCGATCAGGAAGAAGAGATACCACCAGTCCCAGTCCACCGCGCGTCCCCCGCTGTCCCCCGGTCGTTCCTACGGGGCGGTAACCCCGCGCCCGCCGCCAGGATACGGCGTGGCGCGGGGGCTGCCGCGCTCCCGGCCTACGAGTAGAGGTTGTCTTTACTCAGCTCGTGGAAGTGGTCGTGGTCGTGGCCGCCGTGGCCGTGCCCGTGCCCGTGGCCGTGGGGGTCCGGCACGTGCGGCTCGGTGACCGGCAGGGAGGAGTCCGCGGAGAGGTCCCAGGCGGACGCCGGGCGGTCGCGGGCCACCATCTCGGCGCCCAGCGCCGCGACCATCGCGCCGTTGTCGGTGCACAGCTTGGGGCGCGGCACCCGCAGCCGGATGCCGGCGTCCTCGCAGCGGCGCTCGGCCATCGCCCGCAGCCGGGAGTTGGCGGCCACCCCGCCGCCGATCATCAGGTGGTCCACGCCGTTGTCCTTGCAGGCCCGGACGGCCTTGCGGGTCAGCACGTCCACCACCGCCTCCTGGAACGACGCCGAGACGTCCGCGACCGGCACCTCCTCGCCGGCCGCCCGCTTCGCCTCGATCCAGCGGGCCACCGCGGTCTTCAGACCGGAGAACGAGAAGTCGTACGCGGCGTCGCGGGGGCCGGTCAGGCCGCGCGGGAAGCGGATCGCCTCCGGGTCGCCCTCGCGCGCGTAGCGGTCGATGACCGGGCCGCCGGGGAAGCCGAGGTTCAGCACCCGGGCCACCTTGTCGAACGCCTCGCCGGCCGCGTCGTCGATGGTCGAGCCCAGCGGCCGGACGTCGGCGGTGATGTCGGGCGCCAGCAGCAGCGAGGAGTGGCCGCCGGAGACCAGCAGCGCCATCGTCGGCTCCGGCAGCGGGCCGTGCTCCAGCTGGTCGACGCAGATGTGCGAGGCGAGGTGGTTGACGCCGTAGAGCGGCTTGCCGAGCGCGTAGGCGTACGCCTTGGCGGCCGAGACGCCGACCAGCAGGGCGCCGGCCAGGCCGGGCCCGGCGGTGACCGCGATGCCGTCGAGGTCGGAGGCGGCGACCCCGGCCTCCTTCAGCGCGCGCTGGATCGTGGGGACCATCGCCTCCAGGTGGGCCCGGGAGGCGACCTCGGGCACCACCCCGCCGAAGCGGGCGTGCTCGTCGACGCTGGAGGCCACCGCGTCGGCGAGGAGGGTGTGGCCGCGGACGATGCCGACACCGGTCTCGTCGCAGGAGGTCTCGATACCGAGGACGAGCGGTCCGCCGCGGGAGTCAGCCATGTTCACGTTCCTTGTACGGAGGGTGCTTCGGAGGAGGTCTGGGAGGGGCGGCGCATCACCAGCGCGTCGACGTTGCCGGGCTGGTAGTAGCCGCGCCGGAAGCCGATCGGCTCGAAGCCGAAGCGGGTGTACAGGCGCTGCGCGCGGACGTTGTCGACCCGTACCTCCAGCAGCACCTCGTGGCACTCGAAGGCGGTGGCGGCGCCGAGCAGCGCGGTCAGCAGCCGGCCGCCGAGGCCGGTGCCCCACTGGTCGCGGGCGGTGGCGATGGTCTGGACGTCACCGGTGCCGTCGACGGCGGCCAGCCCGCCGTAGCCGACGATCCGGCCGCCCTGCTCGGCGACCAGATAGCGGCGGGTGGCCAGCGGGCCGCGCGCGTGCGCCAGCTCCGACCAGAACATCCCCGGCGACCAGGCGTCCTCGGGGAAGAGGTCGTGCTCCAGCGCCAGCACCGGCTCCAGGTCCCACCAGCGCATCTCCCGCAGCTCGGCGGCCGGTCCGGTCGCGTCGGGGCGCGCGCTCACTTCGGGGTGACCACCTTGTAGTTGGCGGGCACCTGGGCGTCCGGGCGGCGGAGGTACAGCGGGCGGGGCGGCAGCAGCTCCTCGCCGGCGGCCAGCTTCGCGGCGGCCAGCTCGGCGAGCGCGGCGGCGGACTGGTGCGCGGGCCCGTCGCGCCGCACGCCCGTGAAGACGGTGTCGTAGAGCAGCGCGCCGGCGCCCACGGCCGGGACCCCGGCGACCTGCTCGGCGATATCGGCGGGGCGGTCCACGGCCGGCTCGGTGAGCCGCGTCCGGGCGTCGGCATAGCGCGCCCAGTAGACCTCCTTGCGGCGGGCGTCGGTGGCCACGACGAACGGCTCGGTCAGCCCGGAGGCGTAGGCCAGGCCGTCCAGCGAGCACAGGCCGTGGACGGGCACGTCCAGCGCCGCGCCGAAGGTGGTGGCCGTCACCAGCCCCACCCGCAGCCCGGTGTACGGGCCGGGGCCGACCCCGGCCACGATGCCGGTGACGTCGGCGAGCTTCCGCCCGGCCTCGGCCAGCACCCGGTCGACGGCGGGCAGGAGGAGTTCACCGTGCCGGCGCGCGTCCACCTCGCCGGCGGCGGCGAGGACGCGGGTGCCGTCGTGGAGCGCGGCGGTGACGGCGGGGGTGGCGGTGTCAAGAGCTAGCAGCAGCACGCCTTAAAGACTACGGCGCGGCGGGCGGTGCCCGGCGCGGTGCTACCGTCGGTCCCCAGCCCGGCTTGAGTCAGCACCCTCCCGCCGCGCGGCCGGGAGCGTACGGAAAGGTGGCACCGCGGTGCCCGCAAAGAGCAGCACGATCGTCACCGCTCTCACCGCGGCCGCCCTGGCCGCGATCGGCGTGCTGGGCTATCAGGCGACCGCGTCCGCCTCCGGCCCGCTGACCCCCGTACGCGGCCAGGCCAAGCCCGCCGCCGAGCGGCCGGCCGCCCGCGAGCAGCACGACAAGAAGGACACCCCGCCCGCCCCGGCCCCGGTCCCCGAGCACTCCGGCACCGGCAAGCGGGTGGTGTACGCGCTGGGCGCCAAGCGGGTCTGGCTGGTGGGCGCGGACGGCGCCGCGCAGCGGACGTTCCCGGTGGCGCCGAGCGCGGTCTCCCCGGCGCCGGGCACCTACCCCGTCACCTCGCGCTCGGTGAGCGTGACCGGCTCGGACGGGGTGGCGGTCGAGCACGTGGTGGTGTTCGCCACGGTCAACGGCGCGGTGGTCGGCTTCAGCGCGGCGGTCGACGGCTCGACGCCCGCGCCCGGCGGCGCGAACGGCAAGAAGACCGGCGGCATCCGGGAGTCGCGGGCGGACGGCGCCGCTCTGTGGGACTTCGCGGTGCGCGGCGTGAAGGTCGTCGTCGTCCCGTAACGGAGGCGGCTTCGCCCCTGTGGGTTACGCGGCGTCGCGGCCCGCGGTGGACGCCCGCCCGGCCGGGGCCGTACGCCCTGCGCCGCCCTCCTCGCCCTCCTCGGCGCGCTCCTGCGCACGCCGCGCGGCGCGGTCCTCGGCGCGCTCGCCGTCGCGCGCCTCCTCCTCCGCGGCGTCCGGCGGCGTGGAGACGGCGCTGGCCGCGGCGCAGGACGCGAGCAGCTCGTGCATCGTCGGCGAGGGCTGGTGGGGGGACATGGACGCCTCCCGGGCTCCTGGGGCAAGCGACTGGGGTCAGGCTCTACTTAGGCAGACCTAACCAGGGCTCTCGGTCCCATGTGACCACGCGCGGTACCGCGCGCGCAACATTTTGCCGACGGCTTGTCGGAAACTACCGGGCCGGCCGGGCCGGAATCCGCCCCGCCGCCCGCGTCAGCCCAGCTCCAGGTCCGCCAGCCCGGCGTCCGCCCAGCGCGCGCCGATCCCGGTGACCGCCACCTCGCGGACGTCGTCCGCGTCCTCCTCCGGATGCCCGCCCAGGCCGCCACCAGGGGCGTCCGCGCCCACGGCCCGCCCGATGACGATGTGCAGCCGGTCCTCGGCCAGCTCCTCGACCTTGCCCTCGCCCCACTCCACGACCACCACCGACTCCGGCAGCGAGACGTCCAGGTCCAGGTCCTCCATCTCGTCCAGCCCGCCGCCGAGGCGGTAGGCGTCGACGTGCACCAGCGCCGGGCCGCCGGTCAGCGAGGGGTGGACCCGGGCGATGACGAAGGTGGGCGAGGTCACGGCGCCCCGCACGCCCAGGGCCTCGCCCAGGCCGCGGGTGAGCGTGGTCTTCCCCGCGCCCAGCTCACCGGTGAGCAGCACCAGGTCGCCGGGGCGCAGCAGCGGCGCCAGCCGGCGGCCCAACTCCTGCATCTTCTCAGGGGACTTGACGGTTACGCGGGCGGTCACGGCAGTGGTGCTCATGCCGCAAATGGTACGGCCCGGACGCCGCGCGCCGCCGCGCCCCGGGCCGTCAGGCCCGCGCCGAACGCGACCCCCGGGCCGCGCAGACCCGCTCCACCAGCGCCACCAGGTGCTCGTTCACCAGCTCCGGCCGCTCCAGCATCACCAGGTGCCCGGCCTCCGGCACGCACACCAGCTCGGCGGCCGGCAGCACCTCGGCGATGGTCCGGCTGTGCTCGGCCGGGGTGATCAGGTCCTTCTCGCCGGCCAGCACCAGCGCCGGCACCGCGTCGTACGCCACCAGCGCCTCGGTCTTGTCGTGCACCGCGAACGCCGGGAAGAACTCCGCGACCACATCGATCGGGGTCGCCTCGATCAGCCGCTCCCCGAACCGCGCGACCGCCGGATCCACGTCCGGGCTGCCGAACGAATAGCGCTTGACCAGCCCCGCGAAGAGATCGGCGGTGGCCCGCCGGCCGCGCTCGACCAGCTCGCTCTGGCGCCCCAGCGCCCGCAGCACGCCCGGCGCCAGCCAGTGGAACGCCTTCGAGCCCATCGACGGCAGCCCGAAGCCGACCTCGCTCAGCCGGCCCGCCGACGTCCCGATCAGCGCGACCCCGGCCACCCGCTCCGCGACGTACTCCGGGAACTGGTCGGCCAGCGCCATCACCGTCATCCCGCCCATGGAGTGCCCGACCAGCACGATCGGCCCCTCGGGCACCGCGGCGTCCAGCACCGCCTTCAGGTCCCGGCCCAGCAGGTCGATGGTGACCGGCTCGCTGCCGTCGAGCTGCCCGTGGCCGCGGCCCGAGCGGCCGTGGCTGCGCTGGTCCCAGTGGACGGTGCGGACCGCGCCGCGCAGCGCGGCCCGCTGGAAGTGCCAGGAGTCCTGGCCCAGGCAGTAGCCGTGGCTGAAGACCACCGTCGGCTCCGGCGAGCGCCGCCCCAGGGCCGCCCTGAGCCGCTTGTGCAGCCCGCTGCGGGCGTCCTGCGCGGCCCGCGCCTCCTTGCCCGCACGGCCCCCCGCCGACCCGTTCACGGCCCCCCGGCCGCCCTTGCCGGCCTTGCGCTCCCCCACCTCGTCGACCTCGTAGTACAGCTCGGTGCCGTCCTCGGCGAGCGCCGTACCCGGGGTGCCGCGCAGCGTGCCGTACGGACCGGCCGCGTCCAGCGCCAGCCGCGCCCGGCGGCGCATCCCCCGGCCCACCGTCAGCCGCTCCATCGCCACCCCGGCGGCCGCGCCCGCCGCGACCACGCCGATCGCCAGCCCCGCGATCCCCGCCTGGCGGCCCGCCCGGGCCCAGTTGCCGGCCGTCTCCGCGGCCGTCTCGACGGTCTCGACCGCGTGCGCCGCGATCTCCCTGCCATCGGTCACGCGCCGCTCCCCGTCCCCGCGTCGCCGTCCACGTAGACGCGCGGCACCCGGCTCCCGATCCGCGTGACGATCTCGTACCCGATCGTGCCGGCCGCCCGCGCCCAGTCCTCCGCGCTCGGCTCGCCGCGGTCCCCCGGCCCGAACAGCACCGCCTCCTCGCCGGCCTCGGCGCGGTCGCCGCCGAGATCCACCACGAACTGGTCCATCGCCACCCGCCCGGCGACCGTCCGCCACTTCCCGGCGACCAGCACCGGCCCCGTCCCCGAGGCGTGCCGCGGCACCCCGTCCGCGTACCCCAGCGGCACCAGCGCCAGGGTGGTCTCCCCCGGCGTCGTGTAGTGGTGCCCGTACGACACCCCGTGCCCGCCCGGCACCCGCTTGACCGACGCCAGCGACGCCGCCAGCGTCATCACCGGCCGCAGCCCGAAGTCCTCCGGCGCGCCGATCTCCGGGCTGGGCGAGACCCCGTAGATCCCGATCCCGGCCCGGACGAGATCGAAGTGCGCCTCCGGCAGCGTGAGCAGCGCGGGAGTGTTGGCGATGTGCCGCACCTCGGGCCGCAGCCCCGCCGCCTCGGCCACCGCCAGCGCCCGGCGGAACTCCGCCAGCTGCGCCGCGATCGACGGATGCCCCGGCTCATCGGCACACGCGAAGTGCGACCAGACACCGGTGACCTTGAGCAGTCCCTCCGCCTCGGCCGCCCGAGCCGCCGCGGTCAGCTCCTCCCAGTCAGCCGGCTGGCAGCCATTCCTGCCCAGCCCCGTATCGATCTTCAGCTGCACCCGCGCGGTCCGCCCGCAGGCCCGCGCCGCCTCCGCGGCCTCGCGCAGCGCCCACAGCCCGCTGACCGAGACGTCCACGTCCTCCTCGACCGCCCGGCGCCACGGCCCGCCCGGGGTCCACAGCCAGCACATCAGCCGCCCGCGGTCCCCCGCCGCACGCAGCGCGAACGCCTCTTCCGGCAGCGCCGTCCCCAGCCAGGCCGCCCCCGCCTCCCGGGCGGCCCGGGCACAGCGGACCGCGCCGTGGCCGTAGGCGTCGGACTTGACCACGGCCATCAGCTCCGCCCCCGGGGCACGTTCCCGCAGGGCACGGACGTTCGACCGCAGGGCGGCGAGGTCAATGGCGGCACGCGCACGCTTCGCTGTCTCGTTCATCCCCCTCAGTGTCGCAGGCGACCGCCTCCCCCGTGGCCCGCTCACGCCGCTCCCACCCCGCCTTTTCGCGTTTCCTCCACCCCGTACGAACGCCACCGGGGCACGCCCACGACCACCCGAGGGGACGAGACCACGTACGCGTACGGACCCCGGCCGAGACGGCGGGAACGCCGCCAACGGCGCCGGGCGGAGGGGATGTCCCGGACCCCGCCCGCAGGATCTGGAGCGAACCGCGGGGCATTCCTCACCGCACGTACCAGGGCCGCCCGCACCGAGGACGGGGTCCGGGGCAGCCCCTCCGCCCCCCACCGACGCCGCGTGGGCGAGGCCACCGCAACGGGCAACGGCGCGGCAGAAGACGACGTGGGGCGACCACAAACAACCCCCCCGCCGACGCGGCGAGCAACCACGCACCGTCAGTGCCCGGCGGAATCCGCAACAGACCCCCACGCCGCCCCCAAAAACCCCGCCACCTCCGACGCCGCAATCGGCTTCCCGGCGCCCCCGGCCGCCCCCGCGGCCATCCCCCCCGCGACCCCATGCAAATACGCCCCCCCCCCCCCCGCGTCCCGCCCCCCCACCCCCGCCGCCAGCAGCCCCCCCGCCAGCCCCGAGAGCACATCCCCGCTG
>NZ_LLZI01000295.1 GCF_001509485.1 Streptomyces sp. NRRL F-4489 | reverse complement strand
ACGCGGGGGCCGTGGGTGCGGCGGCCGGGGGCGGTGGGGCGGGTGCGGCGCGCCGGGGAGCGCCGGGCGCGGCGGCCCTGGCCGAAAAAGAGCGGCGTGGCCGGGGGGAGCGCCTCCCCGGCCACGCCGGTGTGCGGTGCGGCCAACGGGCCGCCGCGGTGCGTTACTTGACGTTCACGCCGGACCAGGCCGACTCGACGCCCTTGACCTCGGCGCTGCCCGCGCCGTACAGGTCGGTGGCCGCCTTGACGGTCGCCTCACGCGCCGCCTTGTAGTCGGTGGTCGAGGTCATGTACGTGGTCAGCGCCTTGAACCAGATCTTCTCGGCCTTCTCCCGGCCGATGCCGGTGATCTTGGAGCCGTCCGCGGTCGGGCTGTCGTAGTGGACGCCGCCGATGTCCTTCGGGCCGCTGCCCTCGGACAGCAGGTAGAAGAAGTGGTTGGCGATGCCGGAGGAGTAGTGGACGTCGACGTTCCCGGCGTCCGCGCTCCAGTTGTCCAGGGACTGGCCGTCCTTGGAGGGCTTGTCCATGTAGCGCAGCGGCTTGCCGTCGCCGGCGATGTCGATCTTCTCGCCGATGAGGTAGTCGCCCGGGTCGGCGGGGTTGTTGGCGTAGAACTCCACGGCCGTGCCGAAGATGTCCGAGGTCGCCTCGTTCAGACCGCCGGACTCGCCGCTGTACTCCAGGCCGGCGGTGGCCGAGGTGACACCGTGCGACATCTCGTGGCCGGCCACGTCGATGGCGGTCAGCGGCTTCTTGTTGCCCTCGCCGTCGCCGTACGTCATGCAGAAGCAGCTGTCGTCCCAGAACGCGTTGACGTAGTTCTGGCCGTAGTGGACGCGGGAGGTGGCGCCCTTGCCGTCGCCCTTGATGCCGCTGCGGCCGTGCACGTTCTTGTAGTAGTCCCAGGTCTCCTGGGCGCCGTAGGCGGCGTCCACGGCGGCGGTCTGGGGGTTGCTCGGCTTGCCGTCGCCCCAGGTGTCCGTGGAGTTGGTGAAGAGCTTGCCGTCGCCGCTCTCGCTGCCGCCCAGGTCGAACGTGCCGTGGCCGCCGCGCGAGTCGTCGGTCAGCTCGTAGCCGCTGCCGCCCTTCTTGGTGGTCAGGTCGACCTTGCCGCTGTACTCGCTGTTGCCGACGCCGGTCTCGATGCCCTGGTACTGGAAGAGCTTCTTGCCGGTGTTGGCGTCGGTGATGACGTGCAGCTGGTTGGGCGTGCCGTCCTTCTGGACGCCGCCGACCACGGTCTCGTAGGCCAGCACCGGGGTGCCCTTGGCGGCCCAGATCACCTTGCGGGGCGCGGAGGCGTCGGCCTTCTTGGCGCCGAGGGACTTCGTCGCCGTGGACTCGGCGGCCAGCGCGGCGGCCTTCGGGGCGATCTTCGCGGTGGTGGAGGCGACCTTCACGGCGGCCTTGGCGGCCTTGGTGACGCCCTTGACGGCGCCGCCCTTGGCGGTGTGCACGACCAGGTCGCCGCCGAGCACCGGCAGGCCGGCGTAGGTGCGGTCGTAGCGGGTGTGCACGGTGCCGTCGGCGTCCTTGACGACGTCCTTGACGACCAGCTTCTCCTGGGCGCCCAGGCCCAGCACGCGGGCGGTGTGCGCGGCGGCGGCGCTCGCGTCGTGCAGGAGCTCGGCGCGGTGCGAGGTGCTCAGCGCGAGGGGCGCGCCGCCGTGGGGGGCGGCGGCCGGGGCGGGGGAGGCGCCGGCGGTGCCGGCCGCGGTGAGGCCGGCGACGAGGAGGGCCGCCGCGGCGACCGCGGTCGCGGTCACACGGGTCTTGCGGGATATGTGGGGGGTCACGCGTGCTCCTTCAACTTTGCCAAGTGGTGGGGGTGCAAAGCGATGCGGGTGTGACATGCGACGGGAACACTGCCAGTCGAACGCGTGCATGTCAGGAGTCTGTTCGGAGGTTGGCCGAAAATCGTCCGTACAGAGGTGCACGACGTCCGGATAACGGAGTCGGGCGCCGCCCCCGGGGATCAGGGAGCGGCGCCCAACTCGGCGATGCCGGTGTTCAGTTGTGGTGTTCCGTGCGGGATGTCCGGTATCGGACGCGCGGTGTCACATCAGGGTGACACGCGGGTTGCCGGTTCCCGTCAGAACGTCAGCTTCCAGCCGTTCAGGGTGCCGGAGTCGCCCGCGTAGACGTCCTGGACGCGCAGCTTCCAGGTGCCGCTGGCCGCCTTCGCCGAGGCGTTGACGGTGTACGTCGCCTTCACGTCGGCCGCCGAGTCCCAGGCGCTGGAGTTCTTCAGCCGGTAGGCGGTCCCGTCCGGGGCCACCAGGTCGACGACCAGGTCGCCGCGGTAGGAGTGGGTGATGTCCACGGTGACCTTCAGACCGCTGGGGGCGTTGCCGCTGCGGCTGACGGTGATCGGGGAGGTGACGGCCGACCCGGCGTCCGGGATGGCCACCTTGGTGTTGTTCTCGTAGACGTTGCCGCCGCCGGCCGGGTTGACCGTCCAGGTGAACGACGCGGTGCCGGTCTTCTTGGCCGAATCGGTGACCGTCACGGTGACCGAGCTGGTGCCGGCGGTGGTCGGCGTACCGGAGATCAGACCGGTGGAGGCGTTGACGGACAGCCCGGCGGGCAGTCCGCTCGCCGCGTACGACAGCGCGCCCGCGGTGCCGCTGCTGGCCTTGATCTGCAGGCTGGCCGCCTGGCCGACGGTGGAGGTCTGGTTGCCCGGGTTGGTGACGGTGACCCCGCCGCCGTCCGGGACGCGGGAGCCGACGTTGACCGCCGCCCAGGTGTTGGCGACCGTGTTGTACGAGGCGCTGCCCTGGCCGAAGAGGTCCGCGGCCGCCTGGAGGGTGGCGGTGCGGGCGCCGGCGTAGTTGGTGTTGGCGCTCATGTACTGGCTGAGCGCCTTGAACCACACCTTCTCGGCGTTGGCCCGGCCGATGCCCGGCACCGGCAGGTTGTCGTAGGTCGGGCTGTCGTAGTGGACGCCGCCGATGTCCTTCGGGCCGCTGCCCTCGGACAGCAGGTAGAAGAAGTGGTTGGCGACGCCGGAGGAGTAGTGGACGTC
Source organism: Streptomyces sp. NRRL F-4489 (assembly GCF_001509485.1). Taxonomy (GTDB): domain Bacteria; phylum Actinomycetota; class Actinomycetes; order Streptomycetales; family Streptomycetaceae; genus Streptomyces. The sequence continues at coordinate 18,444 of NZ_LLZI01000295.1, read as the reverse complement.
CTTGTTGCCGACCGAGCTGGACCAGTAGTCGGCCGAGGCGCCGTCCTTGGAGGGCTTGTCCATGTAGCGCAGCGGGGTGCCGTCGCCGTTGATGTCGATCTTCTCGCCGATGAGGTAGTCACCGGGGTCGGCGGGGTTGTTGGCGTAGAACTCCACCGCGGTGCCGAAGATGTCCGAGGTGGCCTCGTTCAGACCGCCGGACTCGCCGCTGTAGGTGAGGTTGGCGGTGGCCGCGGTGACACCGTGCGACATCTCGTGGCCGGCCACGTCCAGCGCGGTCAGCGGGGCCTGGTTGTTCTGGCCGTCGCCGTAGGTCATGCAGAAGCAGCCGTCGTCCCAGAAGGCGTTGACGTAGCTGTTGCCGTAGTGGACCCGGGAGTACGCGCCGACGCCGTCACCGCGGATACCGCTGCGGCCGTGCACGTTCTTGTAGTAGTCCCAGGTCTCCTGGGCGCCGTAGGCGGCGTCCACGGCGGCGGTCTGCGCGTTGCCGGGAGTCCCGTCGCCCCAGGTGTCGTCGGCGTCGGTGAAGAGCGAACCGGTGCCGGACGAGCCGTGGTTGAGGTTGTAGGTCTTGTGGTTGCCGCGGGTGGCGTCGGTCATCGTGAAGTTCGGCGCCGAGCCGGAGGTCCCGATGGTGACCTTGCCGCTGTACTCGCTGTTGCCGATGCCGTTCTCGATGCCCTGGTACTGGAATATCTTCTCGCCGGTGGTGGCGTCGGTGATGACGTGCAGCTGGTTGGGCGTGCCGTCGTCCTGGAGGCCGCCGACCACCGTCTCCCAGGCCAGCCGCGGGGTGCCGTCGGCGGCCCAGACGACCTTGCGCGGGGCGCGGTCGGGCGCGGTCTTCGTGGAGCCGAGGGTCTTGGCCGAGGACAGCGCCTTGGCCTGGGCGGTGGCCGGGGCGACCTTGGCGGTGGTGGAGGGCACCGCGATGGCGGCCTTGACGGCCTTGGTGGTGCTCTTGACGGCGCCGTTCCCGGCGGAGTGCACCACGAGGTCGCCGCCGAGCACCGGCAGCCCCTGGTAGGTCCGCTCGTAGCGGGTGTGGGTGGTGCCGTCGGCGTCCTTCTCGACGTCCTTGACGACCAGCTTCTCCTGGGCGCCGAGGTGCAGCCGGCGGGCCGTCTCGGCGGTGGTGGCGCTCGCCGTGCGGATCAGCTCGGCCCGCTGGGACGGGGTGAGCTTGGCGGGCAGCGCCCCGGGGGCGGGCGCCGCGTGCGGGGCGGCGGGGCGCTGCGGGGCGGCCGCGGCACCGGTGCCGGCCTGGACGCCGACGGCCAGCAGGGCGGTGGCCGCCACCAGCGCGCCGGCTGCGGCGGCGCGGCGCGGGGCGGGTCTATGGGGGGTGCGTCTCACACTGACTCCTTCTGCGGGGCCGCGGTACGAGGGGAGCGGCCGAGGGGGACCGGGGCGGCGGAGGGCCGTCCGGGCAGAGCGAGGCAGAACTGGTGGAGCGTGTGGGGGGAAGTGGTGCGGGTGGTGACGGTGGCACTGCCGTCCGGAGCGGTGCTGTGGGGGTCCGGGTGGCGGATGCCGGGAAGAGTGCCACCACTGGCGAGTGGTTGTCAGGTGCCGTTCAACTAATTGGCCGGAAAACGTCCGTTGGGCGAAATCCACGTCCGGAAACCGGACGGCGGGCCGGGTACGGGGCGGTCCGGACGGGCTCGGCGGACGGGGCCCGGGCGGGCCCCGGGATCACTCCGGGACGGCCCGGAACAGCAGCACCGTCCGCCCCGGGACGGTGAGTTCGGCACCCGCGGGGACCAGGCGCGGCACCGGGAGCGCGACCGGCTCGCCGTCCACCGGGCCGTACACCGGGGCGTCCACCGGGCCGCTCTCCGGGACCTCGCCCGCCGGGGTGTCGTCCGAGGTGTCCACCAGCAGCTCGTACCCGCCGGCCCAGGGCGGCCCCGGCAGGACCACCCCGCGCGGCCCGGCCCCGGCGTGCAGGACGACCAGGAAGCTGTCGTCGGTGACCCGTACGCCCCGCGCGTCGCGCTGCGGGATGTCGTTCCCCGAGAGGTACATCGCCAGCGTGGCCCCGGGCGCGTACCAGTCCCGCTCGGTCATCTCCGTGCCGTCCGGGCCGAACCACGCCAGATCGCGCAGCCCCCCGCGGTGCTGCGGGCGCCCGGAGAAGAACGCCCGGCGGCGCAGCACCGGATGGGCCCGGCGCAGCGCGATCAGGCGGGCGGTGTGCTCGGCCAGCGCCCGCCAGTGCGGATCGGCCAGCAGCGACCAGTCCACCCAGCCGATGGCGTTGTCCTGGCAGTAGGCGTTGTTGTTGCCGTGCTGGGTGCGGCCCATCTCGTCGCCGGCCACCAGCATCGGCACCCCGGTGGACAGCAGCAGCGTGGCCAGGAGGTTGCGGAGCTGGCGGCGGCGCAGCGCGGTGACCTCCGGGTCGGCGGTCTCGCCCTCCGCGCCGCAGTTCCACGAGCGGTTGTCGTGCGTGCCGTCGCGGTTGTCCTCGCCGTTGGCCTCGTTCCGCTTGTGCTCGTAGCTGACCAGGTCGCGCAGGGTGAAGCCGTCGTGCGCGGTGATGAAGTTGACCGAGGCGTACGGGCGGCGGCCGCCCCAGGCGTAGAGGTCGCTGGAGCCGGAGAGCCGGTAGCCGAGGTCGCGGACGTCGGGCGCGGCGCCGCGCCAGAAGTCCCGCACGGTGTCGCGGTAGCGGTCGTTCCACTCCGTCCACAGGGGCGGGAAGGCGCCGACCTGATAGCCGCCCGCGCCGACGTCCCACGGCTCGGCGATCAGCTTGACCCGGCGCAGCACCGGGTCCTGGGCGATCACCGCGAGGAACGGCGAGAGCATGTCCACGTCGTGGAAGGACCGGGCGAGCGCGGCGGCCAGGTCGAAGCGGAAGCCGTCCACGCCCATCTCGGTGACCCAGTAGCGCAGCGAGTCGGTGATCAGCCGCAGGACGTGCGGCTGGACGACGTGGAGGGTGTTGCCGCACCCGGTGTAGTCCGCGTAGCGCCGGGGGTCCCCCTGGAGGCGGTAGTAGCCGCGGTTGTCGATCCCGCGCAGGGAGAGCGTCGGGCCCCGCTCGCCGGCCTCCGCGGTGTGGTTGTAGACGACGTCCAGGATGACCTCGATCCCGGCGTCGTGCAGCGCCCGCACCATCCGCTTGAACTCGCCGACCTGCTGGCCGCGGGTCCCGGTGGCGGCGTAGCCGGCGTGCGGGGCGAAGTAGCCGATGGAGTTGTAGCCCCAGTAGTTGCGCAGCCCCCGGCGCACCAGGTGGTCCTCGTGCGCGAACTGGTGCACCGGGAGCAGCTCGACGGCGGTCACCCCCAGGCGGACGAGGTGGTCCAGCGCCGCCGGGTGGGCCAGCCCGGCGTACGTGCCGCGCAGCCGCTCGGGAATGCCCGGGTGGCGCATGGTGAAACCGCGCACGTGCAGCTCGTAGAGGACCGAGTCCGGCCAGGGCGTCTTGGGCCGCCGGTCGTCCCGCCACTCGTCCTGGCCGTCCTCCGCGTCGCCGACCACCACGCCCTTGGGGACGTACGGCGCGGAGTCCCGGTCGTCGCGGACGGTGTCGGCGATGTGCTGCTCGGGCCAGTCCCGGACGTGCCCGTAGAGCTGGGCGGGCAGCGCCGGCCCGGTGGGGCCGGTCTCGGTGTGCGTGCCGAAGTCGCCGTCCACGGCCCGGGCGTACGGGTCGAGCAGCAGTTTGGCGGGGTTCCAGCGGGCGCCGGTCCACGGGTCCCAGCGGCCGTGCACGCGGTAGCCGTAGCGCTGCCCGGGGCCGACGCCGGGCAGGAAGCCGTGCCAGATCTCGTGGGTCAGCTCGGTGAGGGGGTGGCGGGTCTGGTGCCCCTCGTCGTCGAAGAGGCACAGCTCGACGGCCTCGGCACCGCCCGCCCAGAGGGCGAAGTTGGTGCCCGCCGTCCCGTCCGGACCGGTGCGGTAGCGGGCCCCCAGGGGCGTCGGGGTGCCGGGGCGGACGTCCGCGGGCGGGGCGAGCGGTTCCTCCGCCACCGCCTCCTGCTCGGGTGCGCTGGACACGTGCCGGCCTCCTGCGGCTCGGGGCTCGGTCGGGCGGCGGCCGCGCGCCCGGCCGGGACGCTCCCGGGGTGGGGCCGGGAGGTGCGTCCGGGCCGGGCGCGAGGCCGCCGCCCGTGGTGCGGTGCACGAGGGTGCACCGTTGTTCTGCCCGCAACCGGGCGTTGCCTCACGCTTTCCCCCAGCCGGGCCGCGCCGTCACGCGCCCGCCACCCGGGGCGCGCGGCTTCCGGGCGGGACGCGTCCATGACATCCCGATTCGCGGCATACCGCCCAAGTCGCGGATCATCCGTCAGAATCCGGCGTATGACCGGCCATCAGGACCACCGAGCAGGGGACGACACCGGCCGCCGCGCCGCGGACCGCGCACCGGCGGCGCCCCGCCCGCACCGCCGCAGCCGCACCGCCGGCGTGCTGCTGGCCGCCCTGGTCGGCGCCGCCGCGCTGGCCGGCTGCGCCGAGCCGGACCTCTTCCTCGGCGGCCCGCCGCCCGCCCCGGAGGAGGCGATCCGGATCCTCCCGGGCGACGGCGCGCGCGGCGTACGGGCCAACGGGCGGCTGGAGGTGCGGGTCCCGGACGGCCGGCTGGAGCGGGTGGAGGTCATCCGCACCGGCGGCACCGGCCGGCAGCCGGTCGCCGGCCGGATCTCCCGCGACGGGACGATCTGGCGCCCGGTCACCGACTCCCTCGAACTCGCCTCCCGCTACACCGTGGACGCGGTCGCCCTGGACGGCGCCGGCCGCCGCACCGCCCGGCACACCACCTTCAGCACCTTCACGCCCCCGCACCGCGTCGTCGGCTACTACTCCCCGGAGAGCGGCACCACGGTGGGCACCGGCCTGATCTTCTCGCTGGTCTTCAACCGGGCGGTCGCCGACCGCGCCGCCGTCGAGCGCGCGGTCACCGTCAGCGCCCGGCCCGCCGTGGAGATCGCGCCGCACTGGTTCGGCCACCGCCGGCTGGACTTCCGGCCCCGCTTCCGCTGGCGGCCGGGCACCCGGATCACCGTCCAGCTGCGGCTGCGCGAGGTGCGCACCGGGCCGGGCGCCTACGGGGTCCAGCACAAGACGCTCCACTACCAGGTCGCCCGCGACCAGGTCAGCACCGTGGACGCGGCCCGCCACACGCTCACCGTCCGCCGGGCCGGCCGCGTCGTGGCCACCCTGCCGGTCACCGCGGGCAACGCCGAGAACCCCACCTACAACGGGACGATGGTGATCCTGGAGCGGCACGCGGTGACCCGGATGGACGGGGACACCGTCGGCTTCGGCACCGAGTACGACATCCCCGACGTCCCGCACGCCATGCGGCTGACCCGCTCCGGGACGTTCCTGCACGGCAACTACTGGGCGCCGCCGCAGGTCTTCGGCGGGCTCAACACCAGCCACGGCTGCGTGGGCCTGAAGGACATCCGGGGCGGCGGCCCGGACACCCCGGCCGGCTGGCTCTACCGGAACTCCATCGTCGGCGACACCGTCGAGGTCCGGAACTCCCCCGACCGCACGGTCGCCCCCGACAACGGCCTGGGCGGCTGGAACATGCCGTGGGCGGCCTGGCGCGCGGGCAGCGCGCTGCGTTAGCCGCGTCCGGCCCGCCGCACCCCTGCCGGCCGGCCCGCCGCACCCCTGCCGCCCGGCCGCGGGCCCCGGCTCCCGGCCGCGCGCCGCCGCGGCGCCCCGCGGCGCTCGTACGCGTGGCCGCGCGCCCACCCGCGGAACGGGACTGAACCGTTGTCCACAGGGGGAGTTGAGTGTCAGTGCGGTGTGGTTGGCTGGCTCCGTACGCGAAGACGGCGGCGGCCGGGTCCGGGGGCCGCGGCCGTGCGAGGGGGAAAGGGGCCGGTCGTGACCGTTCATCCGATGCCGAAGGGGCCGGTGCGCCGGCGGTGGGCGCGCCGCGCGGGCGGACCGCTCGCGCTGCTGCTCGCCCCGGTGCTGCTGCTGGTCTCCGCCTGCGGCGGCGCGGACGACGCCGCCGGCCGGGCGCCCGCGCACCGCGCCGCGGACACCGCCTCGCAGGCCGCCGTGGAGATAGCGCCCCGCGACGGCGCCCGCTCGGTGGCCACCAGCGGCGCCCTGTCGGTCACCGCCCGGAAGGGCAAGCTCCGTTCCGTCACGGTCACCGACGCCAAGGGCAACGCCGTCGACGGCGAGATATCCGGCGACGGCTCCCGCTGGCGGCCCAGCACCCACCTCGGCGCCTCGACGCGCTACACCGTCGACGCGGTGGCCGTCGACGCCCGGGGCCGGCAGGCCGCCGAGCACTCCACCTTCACCACCCTCGTGCCCAAGCACACCTTCATCGGCACCTACAGCCCCGAGGACGGCCAGGAAGTCGGCGTCGGGATGCCGGTCTCGATCCGCTTCAGCCGCGGTATCACCGACCCCCGGGCCGTCGAGAAGGCCATCGCGGTCACCGCCCGCCCGGCCGTCCCGATCGCCGCCCACTGGTTCGGCAACGACCGCCTCGACTTCCGCCCCGAGGCGTTCTGGAAGCCCGGCACGAAGGTCACCCTCCGGCTCGCCCTGGACGGCGTCGAGGGCCGCCCCGGCGTCTACGGCACCCAGTCCAAGCAGGTCACGTTCACCATCGGCCGCGGCCAGGTCAGCACGGTCGACGCCCGCACCAAGCAGATGACCGTGGTCCGCGACGGCCGGACGCTGCGCACCGTGCCGATCACCGCCGGCGCCCCCGGCACCGAGACGTACAACGGCACGATGGTCATCAGCGAGAAGCACCCGGTGACGCGGATGAACGGCGAGACCGTCGGCTTCGGCGGCGAGTACGACATCAAGGACGTCCCGCACGCCATGCGGCTGAGCACGTCCGGCACGTTCATCCACGGCAACTACTGGTCGGGCCGGGCCGCCTTCGGCACCCGCAACGCCAGCCACGGCTGCGTCGGCCTCTACGACCGGCGCGGCGGCGGCGATCCGGACACCCCCGCCGCGTGGTTCTACCGCAACTCCCTCATCGGGGACGTGGTCATCGTCAAGAACTCCCACGACCGCACTATCGCGCCCGACAACGGCTTCAGCGACTGGAACCTCACCTGGGCTCAGTGGCGGGCCCGTTAGGGCGGGGGTGCCCGGGGTCCGGAGTCCGGGGCGGGGCGGCGCGCGGCGTTAACGCGTACTAACCTGCCCGCATGACTGTGCATCTCGAAGCCGAAGACGGTGTCGGCACCATCCGCCTGGACCGCCCGCCGATGAACGCCCTGGACGTCGCCACCCAGGACCGGCTCCGCGAACTGGCCGAGGAGGCCGGCCGGCGCGACGACATCCGCGCCGTGGTGATCTGGGGCGGCGAGAAGGTCTTCGCGGCCGGCGCGGACATCAAGGAAATGCAGGCCATGGACCACCCCGCGATGGTGGTGCGGGCCAAGGCCCTCCAGGACTCCTTCACCGCGGTGGCCCGGATCCCCAAGCCGGTGGTCGCCGCGGTCACCGGCTACGCCCTGGGCGGCGGCTGCGAACTGGCGCTCTGCGCCGACTTCCGGATCGCCGCCGACAACGCCAAGCTCGGCCAGCCGGAGATCCTGCTCGGCGTGATCCCGGGCGCCGGCGGCACCCAGCGGCTGGCCCGGCTGGTGGGCCCGTCCAAGGCCAAGGACCTGATCTTCACCGGCCGCCATGTGAAGGCCGACGAGGCGCTGGCCATCGGCCTGGTGGACCGCGTGGTGCCGGCCGCCGAGGTCTACGCGCAGGCGCACGCCTGGGCGGCGCGGCTGGCGGCCGGTCCGGCGCTCGCGCTGCGGGCCGCCAAGGAGTCCGTCGACGCCGGGCTGGAGACCGATATCGACACCGGGCTGACGATCGAACGCAACTGGTTCGCGGGGCTGTTCGCCACCGAGGACCGGGAGACCGGGATGCGCAGCTTCGTCGAGGAGGGGCCGGGCAAGGCCAAGTTCCGCTGAGGCGGCTGGTGTTGGCGGGGCGGCTGAGGTGTGGCCGGTACACCATGCCTCGTGTGGGCGAATTGCGGAAAGCGCCGTGACCCCGTAAGGGAGCCGCCCCGGCGGCCCCGGCCAACTCGCCGCCCGCCGGGCCTTTCCGCAGGTCAGCGCGGTGCGGCCGGTCCCGGCTGCCGTTGGCATATGTCGTGGGGGAGGTCCGGAGCCGGTGATTCCGGACAACGGATTCCGTCGGTTCCGGCCCCCGGACCGGCGAGGAGCGGCCATGATGGGGGGCATGGCGGGCCTCGAAGGAATGGAGCAGCCGCGGCCGCACAGCGGTACGGCCGCCGCGGAGCGGGCCAACCCCGGCGGCACGGAGGGGGCGGCGGTCCCAGGGCCCGCCGGGCCGGCGCCCGTAGGTCCGGGCCCCGCCGGCCAGGTGCCGCCCCCCGCAGGTCCGGGCCCGGGCGGTCCGCCCACCGCCGAGCCGGTGCCCGCGGTCGCCGGTCAGCTGCCCGCCGGTTCCGAGGTGGTCGGGGACCCCTCGGTGGACGAGGTCCGGCTCCCCTCGCGCCCGCAGTCCGCCCGGACCGCGCGCCGGCTGACCGCCGCCATCCTGCTGCGCCAGTGGTCCCTCTCCCCGCAACTGGCCGAGCACTCCGTGCTGCTGGTCTCCGAACTGGTCGGCAACGCCGTACGGCACACCGGCGCCCGCGCGTTCGGGCTGCGGATACTGCGCCGGCGCGGCTGGATCCGGGTGGAGGTGCGCGACCCCTCGCGCGGGCTGCCGTGCCTGATGCCCGTACAGCCGATGGACGTCAGCGGCCGCGGGCTTTACCTCGTCGACAAGCTGTCCGACCGCTGGGGCGTGGACCTGCTGCCGCGCGGCAAGACCACGTGGTTCGAGGTCCGGGTCGGCGACCGCTGACCGCTGGTCACCGACTGCCGGCCGCTGACCGTGGCGCCGGGTCCGGGAACGGGTCCGGGGCCCGCCCGCGGGGTTGCCGCGGGATGAGCCCCGGAGCCCCGGCCGGGGCGGGCGGAAGGGGTTGCCCGCGCGGCCGGACACGACCTGGCCCGCGCCAACGGGGGTCGCCGCGGACGACTATGGCAGGCCCGCCCGCCGCCCACCAAAGACGGCAAGCCGCCGATACCCGGACATAGCGCCATCAAATGAGGGGTGTTCGGGTGCGATCCAGGGGTGAGCTGTGCCACCGCCGCCCGCGCGGCCCGGCGGTCCGTAGGATGGGATGTTCGACCGCGACCGCCACGGACCGACAGCGAGGCGGACCGACAGCGAGGGGGAGGGACATGCACCGGCTGCGCCGCTCGGCGACGCTGACGCTGCTGCTCCTCCTGGCCGTCGCGTTCGCGCCGCTGCTCTGCCGGAACGGGGGCGTGGGGGCCGGGTCGGCGGCAGGTCGTACGGCGGTGGCCGTGGTTGCGGCGACCGCGGAGGCCGGCGCTCCCTGGGCCGCCGGGGCGCGCGTCGCGTCCGACGTCACCAGTGCGCCCGGCGCGCACGACGTAACCGGCGCGCCCGCCGCGTCCCACGCGCCGCCCCTCGCCGTCGCCGACGCCACCAAGCGGTGCTCCGGGCGCCACGCACCGGACCCCGGTGAGGCCGCGCCGCTGCCCGCGCCGCCGCGCGGTGAGCCGCTCGCCCCGGACACCGCCGCGCCCGGGCCGCTCGTCACCGCCCCGCCGCCCCGCTGGGCCCTGGCCCGCCCGCCCACCGGCATACCCGCCGCGGACCCCGCGGCCCTCCTGCCCGTACTGCGGATATAGGCCGCCGGCCCCCGCCCGGCCGACCCCTGCGCCGGCCCGGCGGCTGCCGCCCCTTTCCGCAACCCCCTTGTACGACAGGAGCTTTCGCATGCCCACCTCCGCCTCACCCGCCCGCAAGGCCGCCGCGATCGGCGCGGTCCTCGCCCTCGTCGTGGCGGTGATCGCCATCGCCGTCGCGGTCGGCAAGGCCGTCGAGAACGGCCGTGGCACCGCCGCCGACGGCCCGCCCGCCACCGTCCGGAACCAGGAGGACGACGGACAGCAGAAGCTGTACGACGACCTCGCCCGGCGCACCAGCCGCCGGATCGCCGGCGACCCGCTCGCCACCGGGAAGCCGGACGCCCCGGTGGTCCTGGTCGAGTACGCCGACTACCAGTGCTCGTTCTGCGGCCGCTTCAGCCGCGAGACCCAGCCCGCGCTGATCAAGAAATTCGTGGACGCCGGCACGCTGCGGATCGAGTTCCGCAACTTCCCGGTCTTCGGCGCCGACTCCGAGCGGGCCGCCCGCGCGTCCTGGGCGGCCGGCCGCCAGGGGAAGTTCTGGCAGCTGCACGATGTGCTCTACGCCGAGACCCGCAAGGGCGACGCGCTCGCCGAGGACAAGCTGGTCGAACTCGCCCGCACCGCCGGCGTACCGGACCTGGAGAAGTTCCGCGCCGACCTCGGCAGCCCGGCCGCCGAGGCGGCCCTGAAGAAGGACCAGGACGAGGGCTACCGGCTCGGCGTCCAGTCCACCCCGTCCTTCCTGGTCAACGGCCGGCCGATCGCCGGGGCGCAGGACACCGCGGTCTTCGAGCAGGCCATCGAGCAGGCCGCCGCGGCGGCCGGCAAGCACGGCGGCGGCGCGGGGGCCGGGAAGGGCGACGGGAAGGGCGACGGTACGGGGGCCGGGGAGTGACCTCCGACATCGGCTACCTCGCCGCCTTCCTCGGCGGCGCGCTCGCGCTGGTCAGCCCGTGCAGCGCCCTGCTGCTCCCGGCGTTCTTCGCGTACTCGCTGGCGAGCCCCGGCCGGCTGCTGGCCCGTACCGGGGTGTTCTACCTGGGGCTGGCGACGACGCTGGTGCCGCTGGGCGCGGCGAGCACCGCGGCCAGCTGGCTCTTCAACGGCCATCGCGACCTGCTGATCGCGGTCGGCGGCTGGCTGGTCATCGCCCTCGGCGTGGCCCAGATCCTCGGGCTGGGCTTCGCCTCCCGGCGCGCCCAGGCCGCCGCCGCCCGGATCACCCCGCGCACCGCCCTGTCCACGTTCCTGCTCGGCTGCGTCTACGGCCTGGCCGGATTCTGCGCGGGCCCGATCCTCGGCTCGGTGCTGACCGTCACGGCGGTCAGCGGTTCACCGCTCTACGGTGCCTCGATGCTCGCGGTGTACGCGCTCGGCATGGCGCTGCCGCTGTTCGTCCTGGCGCTGCTGTGGGACCGCTTCCGGCTCGGCACCCGGGGCTGGCTGCGCGGCCGCGAACTGGCCCTCGGCCGGCTGCGGCTGCACACCACCTCGCTGGTCTCCGGGCTGTTCTTCATCGCCATCGGCGCGCTGTTCCTGGCCTTCAACGGGACCAGCGCGCTGCCCGGGATCCTGGACGCGGACACCGAGATCCGCCTGGAGGACTGGGCGGCCCGGCTGGGCAACGGCGTCCCGGACGCGGTCCTGCTCGCCCTGGCGGCCCTGGCCGCCGCCGCGCTACTGGGCTGGATCGCGCTCCGTCCGGAGCGGAAGCGGGGGCCGGAACCCGAACCGGAGCCGGTGGGGGAGCAGGACGGCGTACGGAAGGGGGGCCTGGCGCGGGAGGCCGGGGGTGCGGACTCCGGCGGGCCGGGGGCCGGGGGCTCCGGGCCCGACCGGCCCGCGGAACGGGACTGACCGCCGGGCCCGCCCGACCCCCTCAGGCCGACAGCCGCCGGTGCCAGTCCTGCTGGGGCTGAGGCTGGGACCGGGGGCGGGCCGGGCGGGTGCGCGGGCGGACGTGCGCATGCTGCGCGTCCGCCCGGCGCCGGCGGTCGTTGCAGAGCAGGCATTTGCCGTAGCCCGGCGGAAGGGGATCCTCCGGGTCGCCGTAGAGCGGGTCCACCGCACCGTGCGGATGCAGGGCGCACCCGGTCGGGCAGGCGGCGCGGCCGCCCAGCGAGGTGGCGGTGGTCAGCGCTTGGCGCAGGACGTCGACGAGCTGGTCGGCGTCCTGCCGGGTCGGGGCCGACCGGAGCGCCGAGGCCAGGTCGGCGGCGGTGGTCAGCGCGGTCTGGAGTTCGTGCAGGCGTGCGTCACCCATGTCCTGGAGAGTAAGCGGCCCCACTGACAGTTGATCTTCCGATCGCACTTCGCGGCTTCCCATGGCCGGATGCATGCCCGTTCCGCGCCGTGGTTCACCACCGGGGCGGTGGCCGCCGGGTGGCGGGTGGGTGACGGGAGGGTGCGGGGGCGCGGGCGCGGGGCGGCGGGGCGCAGCGGTGAGGCCGGCCCCCGGCTCGCCGCCCGCCCTGCCCCGCTCCGCCCCGCGTTTCCCGGTCGCTCAGGGCGCGATCGGCAGCGCGCGCTTGTGCGCGGTGAGGCGGTAGCGCCGGACGATCGCCTGGAAGGCGGTCTCCTCGACCGGCTTGCCCTCCAGGAAGTCGTCGATCTGGTCGTAGCTGACGCCGAGCGCGTCCTCGTCGGGCTTGCCCGGGTCGAGGGTCTCCAGGTCGGCGGTCGGGACCTTGTGGACCAGCTCGGCGGGCGCGCCCAGGGCCTGGGCGACGGCCCGCACCCGGCGCTTGGTCAGCCCGGTCAGCGGGACCACGTCGGCCGCGCCGTCGCCGAACTTGGTGAAGAAGCCGGAGACCGCCTCGGCGGCGTGGTCGGTGCCCACGACCAGGCCGTCGTGCGCCCCGGCGACCGCGTACTGCGCGATCATGCGCTGCCGGGCCTTGATGTTGCCGTGCACGAAGTCCTGGTGGTGGGCGTCGCGGAAGACGACCCCGCCGGCCACCGCCGCGGCCAGCGCCGCGTCACTGGCCGGGCGGACGTCCACGGTCAGCAGCCGGTCCGCGCGGATGAAGTCCACCGCCCGCTGGGCGTCCTTCTCGTCCGCCTGCTCGCCGTACGGCAGCCGCATCGCGTAGAACGTCGCGTCGTGGCCGGTGGCCCGGGCCCGCTCCACGGCGAGCTGGCACAGCCGGCCCGCCGTGGTGGAGTCCACCCCTCCGCTGATGCCCAGGACCAGCGAGCGCAGACCGGTGGAGGTCAGCTGCGCTGTGAGGAAGGACACCCGGCGCTCGATCTCCCGCTCGGCGTCGAACTCCGCGGTCACCTGGAGTTCCTGGGCTATTTCCTGCTGCAGGGCCGTGGCCGCCGGGTCCGTCACCGGTGCTCCTTACGTTTCTCGTCACGCGCTGTTCCCCAGCCGCGTGTTTGTGTCACGCGGAGTGTCGGCCAGGCGTATGGGATTCTCCGGAGAAGTTTATGCGGGGTGCGCCCACTTCTTGAGCTCGGCCTTGCTGGCGAAAGCCGCGACGTTCTTGTCCAGCGGCGAGTCGGTGTACTGGTGGATACGCCACTTCGCCTTGATCCGCGGATGGCCGGCGGTGACGTAGTCGGCGATCCACAGCCCGTCCGCGGCATACGACGTGGTGTCCCGGTGCAGCCAGAAATCGCGGTTGCAGTAGAGCAGCACGCGGTGGCTGGGGCGGAGTTTCTTGACCTCCAGCAGGAACTGGTCCTTCTGCGCGTTGCTGGCGCACGTACCGGAACCGGTGGTCTCCCAGTCCGCGGCCAGCAGATCGCCCTGGAGCGAGGCGCATTTCTCCACGAAATAGCGCGCCTGGGCGGCGATATTCCCCGGCCACAGGAAGTGGTAGAAACCGACCACGGCACCGGCTTCCCGCGCCCGCGCCGCCTGTGCCGACTGGTGCGGATTGACGTAGGAGCGGCCCTCGGTGGCCTTGATGAAGACGAAGTCCAGCCCCTTCGCCGAATATCCGGTGTTGTAGGAGCTGACATCGACACCGTGCAGCATGAGCGGCCTCCTGCCCATCGGACCTGCGAATGCGAAGCGTCATCTGCTCGAAGCGGCAGCCGCCCCCCAGCAGTTCAGCATGTTCACGACCGGGGACGCCAGATTGCCGCGCTGAAGTTCCCTGCCCCGCAAGGGAGTTGGTGACGCGGGGAGCGGATGGGGCGCGGGGTGCGGGAGGGGCGGAAGAGGCGGCGGCCCGGTAGCGACCCGTTCGTCCAGGCGTTTCATCTTCGCGCGTGCCACCGGGTGGGGAGGGGGTGCGGAGCCGAGGCGCTGGGCATCCGGGGGCCGCGGGTGCCGGTCCGGTCGCCGGCCACCGGCCCGGCCCCGGTCGCTGCCGCGCGCCGGACGGCAGGCGGGTTTCGGCGGACCCCGCTGGCCGGGCCGCGTCCGCCCCGGGTCGTTTCCCCTGGTCTGGTGGGCTGGCCGCGCCCCCGCCCCGGGCCGTTTCCCCGGCCTCGCGGACTACCCGTGCCCCTGCTCCCGTTCCCCCTGCGCCGTCTCCACCGTCTGGTGCAGGTCGGTGGCGGCGTCCACCGCGGCGGCCGCGGAGAAGGCGACGCAGGCCAGCAGGGCGGCGGCTATCAGGCGGCGGACGTGCGGGGCCGCGCGGCCGTGGCGGCGGTCCCCGGGGCGGTCCGGGGTCAGCAGGGCGGCGACCCGGCGGGGGACCGGACCGGCCGTGGCGGCCGGTGCGATGCCCGGGCGGGGGCGCGCGGTGGCGTCGGGGCGGGCGGCGAGCGCGGCGCGGCCGATGGCGCGCGCGGTGAGCCGGCGGTCGCCGACCCGTACGGCGGCGGACTCGTCCGCCCAGCGCTCCAGGGCGTACGCCAGCGGGGCCCGCAGGCCGCGCAGCAGCGGATGGCAGACCGAGGCCAGCGCGGCGGTCAGCAGGAAGAGGTGGTGGCGGCCGGCGAGGTGGGCCCGTTCGTGCGCGAAGAGCGCCTCCCGCTCGGCCGGCGGCAGCGCCCGCAGCATCCCGGCGGTGACCACGACGCGGTCCGGGCGCCCGGGAAGGGCGTAGGCGTCCGGTGCCGCGTCCGGGAGGACGCAGAGGTCGCCGGCGAGGGCGTGCGCGTCGGCGGTGCGCCGGGCGGCGCGCAGCTCGGCGCGGTGGCGCAGCGCGCGCCGGGCCACCGCGACGGCGCAGCAGGCCAGCAGCGCGCCGGCGACCGGGGCGGCCGGCAGAGTGACCGCCGGGTCGCCGGCCGGGGAGCGGGTCAGGTGGCCCAGGGCGGCGACGGGCGGCAGGCGCAGCGCCCCGGCGACCGCCAGCAGCCCCAGCGCCGCGGCCGTGCAGGCGGCCAGCACGGCGGCGCAGCCGGCCAGCAGCCAGGCCGCGGCGCGCGGCGGCAGCGACTCGGCGAGCCGGCGGGCGGTGGGCACCGCCAGCAGCGGCATCAGCAGCGGCACCCAGACGGCGAAGATCATGGCGCTGTCCGGGAACCCGGGCGCCGGCCCGTGCCGGCGCCGCCGCCCGCGGCGTCCGCGCCGCCCGCGCGGCCGGATCCACCCGTGACGCCCGTGGTACCCGTGCCGCCCGCGCCTTCGGGGCCGTCGGCGCCGCCCGTACCGCCGTCCGTCTCGTCCAGCAGCGAGCGCAGCAGCCGCTCGTCCTCCGTCGTCAGCTCCGAGACGAAGCGGGCGAGCGCGGTGCCGCGGTCGTCCTGCTTGTCCAGCTCGCTGCGCATCCGCCGGGCCGTGAGACCGGCGGAGTCGTGTATCGGGGAGTAGGCGAAACCGCGGCCGGCCCGGGAGCGGGAGACCGCCCCCTTGTCGTACAGCCGGCTGAGGATCGTGGTGACCGTCGTCCGGGCGAGCCGGCCGCCCAGCTCCCCCTGGACCTCGGCGGGTGTCAGCGGCCCGCCGGCCGCCCAGAGGGCCGCCAGCACGCTCGCCTCCAGCTCGCCGGCCGGGCGGCGCTGCGCGGGTGATGCCTCCGACATGGAACGCCCTCCCCCCTTCCCTCGTCTACAGTGCTGTAGACCGTCTACGGCTCTGTAGACGGTGGGGCCGGCCGATCGGCGGGCCCGCAACCCATTATGGGAGGGGCCACTGACATGGCCGTAGCGGCCGCGGAACTGCACGTCAGCACGGTCACACAGGCGGTCAACGTCCTCGACGCCGGCTCCCTGCTCGCCGCCTTCGGCGCCCTCGGCGTCGCCGTCGTCCTCTTCGCCGAGACCGGCCTCCTGGTCGGCTTCCTGCTCCCCGGCGACTCGCTCCTGTTCACCGCGGGACTGCTCAGCGCGCCCGGGGTCGGCGGCGCCGTCCACCTCTCCCTGCCGCAGGTGCTGGCCGCCGCGGCCACCGGGACCCTGGCCGGCTCGCAGACCGGCTACTGGATCGGGCGGCGCGGCGGCCGCGCCCTGCTCGCCCGCGGCCGCTCCCGGAAGCTCCACGAGGGCGCCACCCGCGCCGAGGCGTACCTGGCCCGTTACGGCCACGCCAAGGCCCTGGTCCTGGCCCGCTTCGTACCCGTCGTCCGCACCGTCCTCAACCCGCTCGCCGGCGCACTCAACGTGCCCGCCCGCACCTTCACCCTCTGGCAGGTGACCGGCGGCCTCTTCTGGACGGCCGGCCTCACCCTCGCCGGCTACGCCCTCGGCTCCTCGGTACCGAACGTCGACCACTACCTCCTCCCCGCCATCGGCCTGGTGATCCTGGTCTCGCTCGCCCCGATCGCCCTGGAGGTGCTGCGGGCCCGGCGGCGTGGCGTGGCGGGCGGGTCGCGGCCGGGGTCGGTACCCGGGCCGGTACCCGAGACGGGACCGCGACCGGGGCCGCTGTCGGTGCCGGGGACCGGCCCGGCCGACGCCCACCAGGGACCCGGAAGCCCCGCCGACGCCCCCGAAGCCGCGGCCGACGCGTCCGGAGGCCCCACGGGCACCTCGTAACGCCCCGGCCGACGCCCCCGGAGGCCCCACGGGCACCTCGTAACGCCCCGGCCGACGCCCCCGGAGGCCCCACGGGCACCCCGTAACGCCCCCACCACCGCCCCCACCGACACCCCCGCCGCCCCGCCCAACGCTCCCGAATCCGCCACCGCGCCACCGGCACCCTGACGGACCCGGCACACTTGCTGCAGCACACGGGCGGCCGCCGCGCACCGCGCGGGCCGCCCGGCATCCGTCAACACGCACCACGCACCACGCGACGAACCGCCAAGGAGAAAGCCCAGTGACCGACCTCGCCTTCGGCGGAGCCTCGATCGACGGCGGCCTGTACACCTCTGTGACCGGCTTCGCCCAGCAGATGCCGCACTTCCTCAACGTCCTGGTCTCCTACTGGACCGACCTCGGCCTGGGAGTCTTCGCGCTGCTGATGGTGGCCGGCTGGTGGCGGGCCCGCCAGCGGCTCGGCGGCAGCGCCCGCCGCCGCCTCGTCCCCGGGCAACGGCGCCACCCGGCTCCCGTGGCGATGGCGATGGCCCTCGCCGTCCCGGTGATCGTGGTCCTGGCCTACGTGGCCAACGACGTGGTCAAGAGCTTCTTCCATGAGCAGCGCCCCTGCCAGACCCTCCACGTGGTCACCGTCGAACCGTGCCCCGGCCTCGGCGACTGGTCCTTCCCCAGCAACCACTCCGCCATCGCCGCCTCCGCCGCCGTCGCGCTGCTCCTCCTGGACCGCCGGCTCGGCGCCCTCGCCGTCCCGGCCGCCCTCCTGATGGGCGCCTCGCGGGTCTGGGTCGGTGCCCACTACCCGCACGACGTCGCGGTCGGCCTGGTCGTCGGTGTCCTCGTCGCCGCGGTCCTCATGCCGCTCGCCCGGCGCGCCGCACCGCTTGTCGAACGCGTCCGGGAGACCCCGCTGCGCCCGCTGGTCGCCGCCCGGTGACACCCCCGGGGGCGCCACCCCACGGGGCCCCCGGCCCCGGGAGCGACGGCGCGCGCCCGGCCCCCGGCCGCGGCCCGCGCCTCGGCGCGCCCCCGGGCCGCCTGCTTGTGGCGGCGGCCCTGTGCGCCGCGCTCTTCACCGCCGCGGCCGTCACCGTGGCCCTGCGCCACGGCGCCCCCCTCGCCCCCGAACGCGCCGCCCTCCACTGGTCCACCACCCACCGCGGCGAACCCCTCCGCTCCCTGGCCCGCGCCCTCACCACCACCGGCACCGGCCCCATCCCGTACGCCCTGGCCCTCCTCGCCGGTCTCCTCGCCGCCGGCCGCGGCACCTTCCCCCACCGCCTCCGCGCCGCCCTCTTCTCCGTCCTCTTCCTCGCCGCCGGCCAGGCCCTCCGCTACGGCCTGATGGAGCTGATCGCCCGGCCCCGGCCGCCCGCCGCCGACTGGGCCGCCACCGCCACCGGCCACTCCTTCCCCTCCGGCCACGCCACCACCTCCGCGCTCACCGCCGGAATCCTCGCCTGGGCCATCCTGCGCCGCACCGGGCCCGGCCGCGGCCTGACGTGGTGCGCGCTCCCCGCCCTATGGGCCGCCGGCGTCGGCCTGACCCGCGTCTACCTGGGCGTCCACTGGGCCGGCGACGTCCTGGCCGGCTGGCTCCTGGCCGCCACCCTCCTCCCCCTGGCCCTGCTCCTCCTCGCCCCGCTAGCCACCCCCCACCGCCCCGAGTCCCTCCCCTCCCCATAACTCGCTGACGACCCCCCCAGGTCTTCCCCAGGTCTTCCCCAAGCCCGCATGGACCCCCACCCCGCCGAGCACCACTGTCCTGGGCGCCGGTGGCGCCCCTCGCCCCCCACCGCCACCGACCCCGCGCCCAAAGGAGCAACCCACGCACCGCAAGGGGGACCCCATGGACCACACC
>NZ_LLZI01000294.1 GCF_001509485.1 Streptomyces sp. NRRL F-4489 | reverse complement strand
GCGGTGGGCGGTGCGGCCCCGGGCGGCGGCGGGGGCGGTGGGCCGGGGCTCGCCGGGCCGCTGCCGCCGAAGCCCGCCGGGCAGGGCTGCCAGGCCGGGTGCTGGCCGTAGAAGCGGCTGAGGTCCGGTCCGCCGGCAGCGGCGGCCGCCGGGGGCGCCGGGGCCCCGCGGACCGCCGGGGCCCCCGCCAGCGCACCGGCCAGCGCACCGGCCAGCGCACCCGCCGCCAGCACCGCGAGGGCTCCGCGAACACCCGGCATACCCCGAGCGTAGGACCGCGCACTCGAACGGGCATCCGGACGCCGGTCCGGTCCGAGGCGGGGGCGCGCGGCCGTCCCGGGGGGCGCGCGGCCGTCCCGGGGCCACCGTTCAGGTGAAGGTCCGGGGCGCCCGGCGGGCGGCGGCGCGGGCGGCCGGACCGGTGGGCGGGCCGCGGCGGGACGCGGCAGGCGGCCGCCGCGGCATGCGGTCCGCGGCCCCGCCCGGCGCGCAACCGGTACCGGCCGGGGCGGTCCGCGGCGCTGCACACGGCGGTGCCCGGCCCGATACTTGTCCCGCCGAAGTCACCACACAGGAAGGTCACCCGATTGGCTGATAGTCGGTCAGGGAAGGCAGCAACGAGTCGGCGCCGGTACCGCCGGACACCGCCTCCGGGCGCCGGGGAGTCCCCGGCCCGGCGGACCACGGGACCGGGACCGGCCCGGTAGGACACCGGACGCAGCGCTGCTTGCCGAGCTCACCAGGAGGTACCCGTGAAAATGCTCATCAACGTCCCCGAGACCGTGGTCGCGGATGCGCTGCGCGGGATGGCCGCGGCGCATCCGGAGCTGGTGGTGGATGTGGAGAACCGGGTCGTCGTACGGCGGGACGCGCCGGTGGCCGGGAAGGTGGCGCTGCTCTCCGGCGGCGGCAGCGGGCACGAGCCGCTGCACGCCGGGTTCGTGGGCCCCGGGATGCTGGACGCGGCGTGTCCGGGCGAGGTGTTCACCTCGCCGGTGCCGGACCAGATGGTGCGGGCCGCGGCGGCGGTGGACAGCGGGCGCGGGGTGCTGTTCGTGGTGAAGAACTACACCGGCGACGTACTGAACTTCCGGATGGCGGCGGAGCTGGCCGAGGACGAGGGCGTGCAGGTCGCCACGGTGCTGGTGGACGACGACGTGGCGGTGACCGACTCGACGTTCACCGCCGGGCGGCGCGGCACCGGCGCGACGCTCTTCGTGGAGAAGATCGCGGGGGCGGCGGCCGAGGAGGGCATGCCGCTGGAGCGGGTCGAGGCGCTGGCCCGGCAGGTGGTCGCCGGTTCGCGCAGCTTCGGGGTGGCGCTGAGCCCCTGCTCGACGCCCGCGAAGGGCGGCCCGACCTTCGAACTCCCCGACGGCCAGCTGGAGTTGGGCGTCGGCATCCACGGCGAGCCGGGGCGGGAGCGGCGCGGGATGATGACGTCCCGGGAGATCGCGGAGGTGTCCCTGGACGCGATCCTGGAGGACCTCTCGCCGCGGCTGCCGGTACTGGTGCTGGTGAACGGGATGGGCGCGACGCCGCTGCTGGAGCTGTACGGGTTCGCCGCGGAGGTGCGCCGGGTGCTCGACGCGCGCGAGGTGGCGGTCGCCCGTACGTTGGTCGGGAATTACGTGACCTCGCTGGACATGGCCGGCTGCTCGGTGACGCTGTGCCAGGCGGACGGGGAGCTGCTGCGGTTGTGGGACGCCCCGGTGCGCACGGCCGCGCTGCGGTGGGGGCGGTAGCGGTGGCGGGGCGCGCCGTGCGGGACGGCGGGGAAGCGGTCGGCGCTGCGGTGCCGGCCGGTGGAAGTCAGGGCTCGGGGCCGGTTGCGCAGAGGGGTGATGGTGTGAGTGACGCGGTGCTGGACGCCAGGTTCGCGGTGCGGTGGCTGACCGCGGCGGCGGCGCTGATCGATCGGGACGCGGACCGGCTCACCGAGCTGGACTCCGCCATCGGGGACGCCGACCACGGGTCCAATATGCGGCGGGGATTCGCCGGTGTGGTGGCGATATTGGAGGGCGCGCCGCCCGGGACGCCGGGGGCGGTGCTGATCGCCGCGGGACGGGAGCTGATCTCGAAGGTGGGCGGGGCCTCCGGCCCGCTGTACGGGACGCTGCTGCGGCGGACGGGGAAGAGCCTCGGCGACGCCCCGCAGGTGACGGCCGGCGAGTTGCGGTCCGCGCTGGACACCGGGGTGAAGGCCGTACAGGAACTGGGCGGTTCGGCGCCCGGCGACAAGACCATGCTGGACGCGCTGGTGCCGGCCGTGGAGGCGCTGGGGACGTCGTTCGACGCGGCGGCCGAGGCGGCCGAGGAGGGGGCGCGGGCGACCGTGCCGCTGCTCGCCAGGAAGGGGCGGGCCAGTTATCTCGGCGAGCGGAGCATCGGGCACCAGGATCCGGGCGCGACCTCGTCGGCCCTGCTGTTCGCGGCGCTCGCGGAGGCGGCCCGATGAGCGCCGGGGAGGCCCTGGTCGGCGTGGTGCTGGTGTCGCACAGCAAGGCGGTCGCCGAGTCGGTGGCGGCGCTGGCGCGCGGGCTGGCCGGGGACGGCGCGGAGAAGGTGCCGGTGGCGGCGGCCGGCGGCACGCCGGACGGCGGGCTGGGGACGAGTTCGGAGCTGATCGCGGCCGCGGCCCGGGAGGTGGACCGCGGGGCCGGGGTGGCGCTGCTGGTGGACCTCGGCAGCGCGGTGCTGACGGTGAAGTCGATGGTCGCCGAGGGCGATGAACTCCCCGAGGGCGCGCGGCTGGTGGACGCGCCGTTCGTGGAGGGGGCGGTGGCCGCGGTGGTCACCGCCTCGGCCGGGGCGGATCTGGCGGCGGTCGCGGCGGCGGCCGGGGAGGCGTACGGCTACCGCAAGGAGTGAGCCCGCTGCGGCGCCGGGCCCGGGGTGGCGGGGCCCGGCGTCAGGGTTTGCGGGCGACGGCGGCGTAGCAGGCGGCCTCGGCGTCGGTGACGTGGCCGGCGTCCTCGGGGCGGTCGGGGCGCCACTGGTGGGAGAGGGTGACGCCGGGGTCGAGGAGTTCCCAGCCGTCGAAGAAGCGCAGGAACTCCGCGCGGGTGCGGAACTGCAGGGCGGTGCCGGCCTCGCGGTAGATCCGGGCGATCTCGCCCATCGCGTCGGGGCTGTAGTCCGGGGTGGCGTGGGTCATCGCCAGGGTGCTGCCGCTGGGCAGGGCGGCCTTGAGGGTCTCCACGGCGGTGTGCGCGCGGTCGCGGCCGTCGTCGGGGACGAAGTGCATCAGGGCGTTCAGGCTCAGCGCGACGGGCCGGGTCAGGTCCAGGGTCGCGCGCAGCCGCGGCGCGGCCAGGATGCCGGCGGGGTCGGTGACGTCGGCCGGTACGTAGGCGGTGCGGCCCTCGGGGGTGCCGTGCAGCAGGGCGGCGGCGTGGGCCAGGACGATGGGGTCGTTGTCGGTGTAGACGACCCGGGCGTCGGGGGCGGTGGCCTGGGCGATCTCGTGGAGGTTGGGCGAGGTGGGGATGCCGGTGCCGATGTCGAGGAACTGGCGCAGGCCCGCGGCGGCCAGGTGCCGGGTGGCGCGGTGCATGAACTCGCGGTTGATGCGCGCGGCCACCAGCGCGGCCGGGAAGACGCCCAGCACCCGGCCGGCGGCGAGCCGGTCGGCCAGGAAGTTGGTCTTGCCGCCGAGCAGGTAGTCGTAGATCCGGGCCGAGTGCGCCCGGTCCAGTTGCAGGTCCACCACGGGCTCTTCCGCGCTCAACACGCCGCCTCCCCACCGCCGTTGCCGCCTCGCCTGATGCACTGCCCGGCGGGCGGCGCTTCATGCGCCCGACACCCGCCGAGTGCGCCGGGGCGCCTTTCGGGGCGTGGCCGGAACCCGGCGGCGAGTAATCATATGAATACGGAGCGCCGGATTATTTGCCGTCCGGTGCCACAAAACGGTGGTCTTTCCGGTTGATTGGAGGATGAGGGCACACCGTCCTCCCGGCGCGGTCACCGCACGCGGTGGCGCCGCGGCGGCGCACGGCGAGGGGAACGAGGACGGCGCGTTGAGCACACACCGGGACCGACTTCGGCCGGCCAGCGGGCCGGCCCGCGCTGCCACGATGGAGATAGCCACCGGTCCGGACGGATCGCAGCGGCGGCTGTCGCTCACCTTCGAGGCGTTCCTGGCCACCCACGCCCGCAAGTGGCTCGCCTACGCCTATCTGCACACCGGCGGCCGCGACGCCGCCCGCGAGGTGGTCCGGGCCGCGTACGAGCGGCTGGCCCGGGTGTGGCCGCACGCGCTGCGGCAGGCGTCGGTGGAGGCGTACGCCTGGTCGGTGCTCAAGGAGCAGGTGATGGAGTGGCTCTACGACCGGCGGCAGCCGACCGCGCTCACCGAGACCGCCGCGTTCGCCGTCGTCACCCACGCCCTGCTGCGCGAATGCCAGCAGCAGTTCGCCATGCTGGAGAGCCAGTTGGGGCTGTACGCGGCGATCTCCCGGCTGCCGGAGCGGCAGTGTGACGTGATCGTGCTGCGCCATGTCATCGGCTACGGCGACGCGCAGATCGCCGCGCTGCTCGGGGTGGACGAGGTGACCGTGCGCTCGTACGCGAGCCGGGGCAAGCGGAAGCTGGCCGCCGCGCTCGGCATCGACCAGGGATGAACGGACCAGGACGAGGGGGACCGGACATGGGGGAACGGACGAGGGCGCGGCGGTGCGGGGAAGCCGGCGGGCGGCGGGAGACCGTCGAATCGCTGCTGAGCGCCGCCGCGGCGGTGGCCGGGATCGGCGGGCTGGCGGATTTCGGCGCGCTGGACGCGACCGGCGCGCTCGACGGGATCGGCCGGGAGGCGCCGGCCGCCGGGCCGGTGGATCCCGCGGCGCTGCGGCCGGGGCGGCCCGCGCCCAGCGGCTATCCCACCGCGCGGGACGAGGCGACGCAGGAACTCGCGCTGGCCTGCGCGCTGGTGGTCAACGCGGCGGCGGCCGCGGCGAGCCTGGAGCGGCTGGTGGACGACCACCGCATCGATCCGGAGGGCGCGCTGGTCTTCGGCTGCCTGCTGCACATCGCCGGCCGGGACGGCGCGGCCCGCTTCTGGTGGCACTTCGGCGCCGGGGCCGGCAGCCGGACCGCCGCGTACTGCCTGTATCTGGCGCACCGCCGGGACGGGGAGTTCCGGGACGCGGCGTACTGGCGCGAGCAGGCGGCGCACGGGCCGGGCGAGGAGCCGCGGGCGCCGGCGGCGTTCGACGAGCGGCGGCTGCTGCCGGACGAGGCGCGGCACAACCTCCTCGTGCAGTGGCACAGCGGCCTGGCCCCGACGCTGCCGGACGCGCTGGAGCGGGTGATCGGCCGACTGGTGGTGGACGGGGACGACGACGACTTCGGCGCCATCCCCCGCCCGTCCCCGACCCTGGTGGCCGACCTGGGCCGGGCGGGCCACTGACCCCAAGTATCCATTTTCTAAAGGAAATTGACGCCCTGGGCGAGCGGAAGATCGGTGGAGTAGTTGACCGTGTTGGTGGCCCGGCGCATGTAGGAGCGCCAGGCGTCGGAGCCGGATTCCCGGCCGCCGCCGGTGTCCTTCTCACCGCCGAACGCGCCGCCGATCTCCGCGCCGGAGGTGCCGATGTTGACGTTGGCGATACCGCAGTCGGAGCCGTCGGCGGCCAGGAAGCGTTCGGCCTCCCGCTGGTCGCGGGTGAAGATGCTGGAGGACAGGCCCTGCGGGACGCCGTTCTGCAGGGCGATGGCCTCGTCCAGGGTGCGGTAGGTCAGCACGTAGAGGATCGGGGCGAAGGTCTCGGTGCGGACGATCTCCGTCTGGGCGGGCATGGTGACGAGGGCGGGGCGGACGTAGGCGGCGTCCGGGGCCTGGTCGGCGTGGTGGCGGTCGCCGCCGGTGACCAGGGTGCCGCCGTCGCGGCGGGCGGCGGCCAGCGCCTCGGCCATCGCGGTGTGCGCGGCGGTGCTGATCAACGGGCCGACGAGGGTGTCCGGATGGTACGGGTTGCCGATCGGGAGCTGGTCGTAGGCGTGGGCGACGCGCTCGGTGAGGCGGTCGGCGAGGTCTTCGTGGACGATCAGCCGGCGCAGGGTGGTGCAGCGCTGGCCGGCGGTGCCGGCGGCGGCGAAGACCACCCCGCGGACGGTGAGGTCGAGGTCGGCGGAGGGGGTGACCACGGCGGCGTTGTTGCCGCCGAGCTCCAGCAGGCAGCGGCCGAAGCGGGCGGCGACGCGCGGGGCGACCTGGCGGCCCATGCGGACCGAGCCGGTGGCGCTGACCAGGGCCACCCGGGGGTCGTCGGCGAGGAGTTCGCCGAGTGCGGGGCCGCCGAGCAGCAGGTGGTGGACGCCGGGCGGGGCGCCGGTGTCGGCGGCGGCGCGGGCGAGCAGGGCGGCGCAGGCCAGGGCGGTGAGCGGGGCGAGTTCGGAGGGCTTCCAGACCACCGGGTCGCCGCAGACCAGGGCGAGGGCGGTGTTCCAGGACCAGACGGCGACGGGGAAGTTGAAGGCGGAGATCACGCCGGTGACGCCGAGCGGGTGCCAGCTCTCGGAGAGCCGGTGGCCGGGGCGTTCGCCGGCGATCGTACGGCCGTAGAGCTGGCGGGAGAGGCCGACCGCGAAATCGCAGATGTCGATCATCTCCCGGACCTCGCCGAGCGCTTCCGAACGGATCTTGCCGGCCTCCAGCGTCACCAGGTCGGCGAGGTCGTCCTGGTGGGCGGTCAGCAGCGCGCCGAGCCGTTTGACCAGGGCGCCGCGGACCGGGGCGGGGACGGTGCGCCAGGTGTGGAAGGTGCGGTGGGCGTCGGCGAGGGCGGCCTCGGCGGCTTCGGGGGTGGTGGCGGGCAGGTGGGCGAGGACGGCGCCGGTGAGCGGGGTGCGGGCGGCGATCGTGCCGCCGGCCGCGGGGGCCTGCCGCGGGTAGCCGTCCAGGCCGTCGGCGCCGCAGCGGCGCAGGGCGGTGGTGGCGCGGTCCCGCAGGGCGTCGGCGGCGGGGAGGCCGAGGGCGGCGGGGTGCGCGCTGGTGGCGGTCATCGGTGAACTCCCGGAAGAGGTAAGGGACTTACGCGTCGGTGGGCTGGGGCGCGGGGACCAGGGCGCGCAGGGCGGCGTCGGCGCCGAGGGTGGTGAGGGCCCGGCGCAGGGAGCGGTCCCGCTGGTCGGCGTAGCAGGCGAACGGGTCGAGGACCGGGCGGCCGAGGAGGCCGGCGAGGCGGTCGGCGTCGAAGGGGGTGCCGTCGCGGTGCGGGTCGCGGGTGCCGTCGCCGGTGAGGTTGGAGCGGAAGATGCCGGCGGCGGAGCGGGGCAGGAAGTCCTCGTAGACGATCGGGTGGGCGGTGAGCCAGCCGCCGTCGAGCAGTCCGGCGAGGTCGGCGGGCGGGCGGCGGCCGTCGCGGGGGCGGCCGGTCGCCGCTCGGTAGGTGAAGAACGCGAGCCCGTCCGCGGCGAGTTGGCGTTCGGTGCGGGGGAAGCCGTCGTCCCACAGGGCGCGGGCGAGGTGCTGCCGTTCGGCGTCGGGGCGGCCGGCGGCGCGGTGTTCGGTCTCGGCCGTCAGGGCGTCGTAGCGGGCCCGGCCGGCCGGGGTGAGGGCGATCCCGCGGGCCTCGACCTCGCCGAAGCGGACGCGCAGGGAGCCGCGGGTGAGGTGGCCGTCCGGTTCGCGGAAGGTGCGGGGTTCGGCCAGGGCGCGGAAGGAGGTCTGGCGCAGCAGCACGTCCGGTCCTGACCAGCGCGGCGGCCCCTGGATCCGGTCGATCATGGTGATGCCGCGCTCCCCCATCCGCCGGTAGAGGGCATCGATGTCCAGAACGCGGGGGGTGAGGTGGTTGATGTGGGTGGTGGTGACCCCGCCGATGTCGGCGGCGACGGCGGAGATCCGCTCCAGTTCGGCGTACCAGGCGCGGTCCACGGGGTCGGTGGAGAGCGTGAACGCGCCGACGGCGAGGGTCAGGAAGCGTTCGGCGTCGGGTGCGTCGAGGCCGCCGGCGCGTTCGGCGCGCTCGGCGAGGCGGAGGAGTTCGGGCGGGAAGAGGCGGCGGCGGGCGAGGAAGGCGGTCAGCCGGGCTTCCAGGCCGGGGTCGAAGAAGCGGCGGTCGGCGGTGGTGAGGAGGGAGGTGAACACCCGGAAGGGGTTGCGGTCGAGTTCGGCGGGGTCGGTGGGGCGGAAGGCGGTGGAGACGACGGGCACCGCGCCGGGGCCGTCCCGGAGGTCGTAGAAGCCGACCGGGTGCATGCCGAGGGCGGCGAAGATCTGGGCGGCCTGGCGGAGTTCGCCGGGGGTACCGACGCGGATGGCGCCGTGGCGTTCGGCGGTGACGCGGTCCGGGCCGCCGAGCCGGCCGGCGTCCGGGTCGCGGGCGGTGACCTCGGCGTTGATCTCGGCGGTCACCTCCAGGAGGGTGGTGTACGCGGGGACTTCGGTGCCGTACATCGCGGAGAGCCGGCGGGCGAACGCGGCGCGCAGCCGCCAGGTGGGGGTGAGGGCCATGAGGTCTCCTGACGGTGAATCAGATGATGTGGGCCTCGGGGCGGGCGGCGTGGTCGCCGTCGAAGCGGGCGGCGGACAGCGGGCCGGGGTCGAGGAAGGGTTCGCGGCCCAGGACGAGGTCGCGGACGATCTCGCCGACCGCGGGGGCCTGGAGGAAGCCGTGGCCGGAGAAGCCGGTGGCGTAGAGGAAGCGGCCGGGGTGCGGGGCCTCGCCGATGAGGGCGTTGCGGTCCGGGGTCTGCTCGTAGAGGCCGGCCCAGCCGCCGGTGACCGGCAGGGCGGCGAGCGCGGGGGCCCGGCGGGCCGCGGCGGCACGGAACGGCACCAGCCATTCGCGGGTGAACTCCCGCTCGTAGCCGGGCTGTTGGGCCGGGTCGGAGAGGCCGAGCAGCAGGCCGCCGGCGCCGTCGTTGTGGAAGTAGAGGGTGGAGGCGTAGTCGAGGGTGAAGGGGATGCGGGGCGGGCGGGGGTCGAGCGGGCCGGTGAAGGCGATCTGGCGGCGCAGCGGGGTGACCGGCAGGGTGACGCCGGCCAGCGCGCCGACCTCGGCGGACCAGGCGCCGGCGCAGCAGACCACCGTGGTGGTGCGGACGGCGCCGTGCGGGGTGCGGACGGCCCGGATGTGCCCGTCCTCGGTGTCGATGGCGGTGACCGGGCAGCGGGTGCGGACGGTGGCGCCGAGCCGGCGGGCGGCGCGGAGGTAGCCGTCGACGGCGGCGCGGGGGGTGGCGTAGCCGTCGCCGGGCGAGTACGCGGCGGCGACGAGGGGGGCGGGGTCGACGTAGGGGCACAGCTCGCGGGCGGCGGCGGGGGTGAGCAGGCGGCTGGGGACGCCGTAGGAGTTCTGGAGCTCGACCCCCGCGGCGAAGGTGTCGCGTTCGGCCTCGCTGCCGAGGAGGAAGAGGTAGCCGACGCTGTGGAGGCCGATGTCGGCGCCGGGGCGGCGGGCGAAGTCGTGCCAGGCGGCCAGGCTGCGCAGGCCGAGGCGGATGTTGAGCGGGTCGGAGAACTGGGCGCGGACGCCGCCGAGGGGTTTGCCGGACGAGCCGGAGGCCGGGGTGTCCCGTTCGAGCAGCAGGATCCGGCCGGCGGCCGCCTCGGCGAGGTGGAAGGCGATGCTCGCGCCGATCACCCCGCCGCCGATGATCACCACGTCGGCGGCGGCCGGGAGCGGGGCGGGCTTCGGGTGGGGCACCGAGGGAGCCGTCGCCGTGGGGTGGGGCATCCGGACCGCCTTCCCGTCGTGGCGCGGGCGCGGCGCCGGGAGGGGGCGGCGCCGCGTCGCCGCGCGGGGCTGGCCGGCCGCCGCCGGGTCCGCGGGGCCGGTCCTTCGATGGTGACGCTCCGCTGGTCGCCCGTCCATACGGAGTGACCGGCCATGATCCGCGCCCGGGCGCGCGGCCCGCGAGCCGCTGACGACGTCACACGCAGGGGTCAGGCGCGCCGGCCGGCGGCCCGTCCCCCGCAGGCGTGAGCGCCCTGCCGCCGCCGGGCCCGGTCAGCCGGCGGTGCCGTCCCGCTCCTCCGTGCCGGCCGGCGGCCAGGCCGGGCGGCAGCCGTCCGGGACGGCGGCCAGCGCGTGGCCGACCGTGGGGTAGCAGGAGAAGACCCCCAGCGACTGGGTGCCGATCAGCAGTTTGCGCATCCGGCCGCCCAGCGACGCCAGCAGCAGCCGGCCCTCCAGACGGCGGCACAGCCACTCCAGGGCGAGCAGGCAGCTCAGGCCCCGGGAGTCGCAGAACCGCAGGGCGGTCAGGTCGAGCACGAGGAAGCGGTGGCCGGCCGAGACGATCGCGCGGGCCTCGGCGAGGAAGGTCTGCTCGGTGCGCAGGTCCAGCTCCCCGCTGACCCGCAGCACCGCGCACTCGTCCTCCTGGACGAGTGCGGTGACCGCCAATTGCCGCATTTCCGAGCTCATGCCGTCCAGACTAAGCGCCGGGCCGGGCGGCACCAGCGGGGCGGCCGGCGCCCGGCCCGCTCAGCCAGCGCCGCCCGGCCCGCCGGCGAGGACGTCCGCGAGCCGGTCCAGGAACGCCCGCTGGGCCGTGACCAGCCGCTCCCGGGCCTGCCGCGGGGTGCACCACGCCACCCGGTCGATCTCCGGGAAGGTGCGGACCGTCCCGGAGCCGCGCGGCCACTCCGTCTCGAAGGTGCCGGGGGTGATCCGGTCCGGGTCGAGGTCGGCCTCGACGGCCCAGGCGGTGACGGTCTTGCCGCCGGCCTGGCGGACGTCGCCCAGCGGGACGTAGCGGCCGTCCGGCGGCGGCAGGCCCAGCTCCTCGGCGAACTCCCGGCGGGCCGCGGCCAGCGGCTCCTCCGGTGGCCGGTACTCGCCCTTGGGCACCGACCAGGCACCGGCGTCCCGGCGGGCCCACAGCGGCCCGCCCATGTGCGCCAGCAGCACCTCCGTGCCGCCGTCCGGGCCGCGGCGGTGCAGCAGCAGTCCGGCGCTGCGCTTCCCGGCCATCGGGGCCGCCCCCTTCCCGTCAGCTCCCGGTCAGCCCGTGCGCGGCGCGTACGGACTCCACGGTGTCGGCCTCGGCGGCCGTCTTGTCCTCGCGGTAGCGGACCACGCGGGCGAAGCGCAGGGTGAGACCGGCCGGGTAGCGCGGGGAGGTCTGGAGGCCGTCGTAGGCGATCTCCACGACCAGTTCCGGGCGGACGGTGACCACATGGCCGTCGTCGGCCACCGCCAGCTCCCGCAGCCGGGCGGTCTGCCAGTCGAGGACGGCGTCGGTCAGGCCCTTGAAGGTCTTGCCCAGCATGGTGAAGCCGCCGTCCGGCCGGCGCGCGCCGAGGTGGAGGTTGGAGAGCTTGCCGGTGCGGCGGCCGTGCCCCCACTCGGCCGCCAGCACCACCAGGTCCAGGGTGTGGACGGGCTTCACCTTCAGCCAGGCGGCGCCCCGGCGGCCCGCGCTGTAGGGCGCGTCGAGCGCCTTGACCACCACGCCTTCGTGGCCGCGGGCCAGGGTGCGGTCGAAGAACGCCGCGGCGGCGGCCCGCTCCCCCGGGTCGTCGGGGTCGGTGACCACATGGCGGCGGACCCGGGACGGCTCGGGGACGAGGCGGGCGAGTTCGGCGTGGCGCCGTTCGCCGGGCAGGTCCAGCAGCTCGCGGTCGCCGACGGCCAGCACGTCGAAGAAGACCGGGGTCAGCGGCAGGGCCGCCCGGGCCGCGGCGACGTCGGTCCGGGAGCCGAACCGCCCGGCGACCCGCTGGAACGGCACCGGGCGCCCGTCCGCGGCCAGCCCGATCACCTCGCCGTCGAGCACGAACCGCTCCGCGGGCAGCTCCCTGGCCAGCGCGGTCACCTCGGGCAGCCGGTCGGTGACCTCGTCCAGGGTGCGGGTGTGGATCCGGACGTCCGGGCCGTCGCGGTGCACCTGCACCCGGATGCCGTCGAGCTTCTCCTCCACCGCGCAGCGGCCGAGCCGGGCGATGGCGTCCTCCACGGAGGCGGCGGTCTGGGCCAGCATCGGGCCGACCGGCCGGCCGACGGTGAGGCGGAGCCCGGCCAGCGCCGCCGGGCCGTGGGCGAGCAGATCGCGGGCGACGCCGGGCAGCGAGCCGGTGAGCATCACGGCCCGCCGCACCTCATCAGGCGGCGCGCCGGTGGCGGCGGCGACCCCTTCCGCGGCGAGCGCGTCCAGGGCGCCCTGCCGGACCTCGCCGGTCAGCAGACCGGTCAGGAAGCGCTGCTCGGGCGCGGTGGCGGCGGCGAGGAGTTCCCGGACCCGGCGGCGCCGCTCGGCCTGGGCGCCGGGTCCGGCGACCCGGGCCAGGCCGGTCAGCGCGGTGTCCACCTCGCGGACGGTGAGCACGGCCTGTCCGGCGGGCGGCGGCGGTTCGCGCAGCGCGCTCCAGCCGACGCCGATCCGGCCCTGCGGCAGCCGCCCGGCCAGGTACGGGATGACGATCGGGGCGTCGTCGGGGTCGGCGGCGCGGAAGAGGTCCGCCAGCAGCGCGGTCTTCCGCGACCGGGCCGAGGTGGCGGCGACCTCCGCGGACACCTGTGCGAGTGCGGCGAGCAGCATACGGTCATCCTGCCCCCGCACGCCCGCGACCGCTCCCGCGGAATTCCGCCGCCGCCCCGGCCGGCCCCGGAGCGGTCAGCCCGCGCCGCCGGCCCGGTGGACGATCTCGCCGCCGACCACGACGGTCTCCGCGACCGTGCCGGGGATCTCCTCGGGGGCGGCCCGCAGGATGTCCCGGGAGAGCACGGTGAAGTCGGCGAGCTTGCCGACGGTCAGCGAACCCCGTTCGTCCTCAAGGAAGTTGGCGTAGGCGGAGCCCATGGTGTAGGCGTGCACGGCGGTCTCGACGCTGACGGTCTCCTCGGGCTGCCAGGCCGGCCCGCCGCCGAGCGGCCGGCGGGTGAGGGCGGTGTAGATGCCGATCATGGGGTCCATCTCGGCGACGTTCCAGTCGCTGGAGAAGGCCAGTACCGCGCCGGCGCTGTGCAGGCTGCGCATCGGCCACGCCTTGTGCCAGCGCTCCGGGCCGACGTTCTCGGCCCAGTCCTGGCCGGGCCCGGCGATCTCCGGGGCGCAGTGCCGGGGCTGCATGCAGGCGACCACGCCCAGCCCGGCGAAGCGCGGGGTGTCGGCCGGGTCCAGGCATTCGACGTGCACGACCTGGTGGCGGGCGTCGCGCGGGCCGTTGGCCGCCCGGGCCTGTTCGACGGCGTCCAGGACGGTGCGGATCCCGCGGTCGCCGGTGGCGTGCACGAAGCACTGGAAGCCGCGGGCGTCCAGCTTGACCAGCAGGTCGCCGAACTCCTCCGGCGGGTAGAAGGTCTCGCCCCGGTGGTGGCCGCAGCCGGTGTACGGCTCCAGGAGAGCCGCGGTGCGCGGTTCGACGACGTCGTCGATGTAGAGCTTGAGCGGGCCGACCCGCAGCCGGTCATCGGCGAAGCGGGCCGCGGCGGCCGCGAAGTCGTCCAGGTCGGCGTCGGTGGTGCCGCGCGGGTGGAAGAGCGCCGCGACGATCCGGGAGCGGAGCCGGCCCTCGGCGCGGGCGCGCTCGAAGAGGGACAGGTCGTCCAGGGAGTTCTGGGGCTCCACGACGGTGGTGATGCCGAAGCGGATGGCGTCGTCCAGGCTCTTGGCCAGCCGCCCGTACTGCCGGTCGGCCGACGCCCACGGGACGCCCAGTTCCTTGAGGGCGCGGTGGCCGTCGCGGGAGAGGCCCTTGACCGCGAAGTCCTTGATGAATCCGGTCGGTTCGCCGGTCTCCGGGTCGGTCTCGGCCTCGCCGAACGGCAGGCTGGTGCGGTCCCGGTCGATGCCCAGGCGGCGCAGCGCGGCGGTGTTCAGCCAGGCGGTGTGCACGTCGTAGCTGAGGACGAAGGCGGGGGTGTCGCCGGTGGCCGGGTCCAGGTCGGTGGCGCGCGGCATCCGGCCGCCGGGGATCGCGGAGTAGTCGAACGCTTCCGCCTCGATCCACTCGGCGTCCGGGTGCGCGGTGTGCCAGTCGCGGATCCGCTGGTGGATGGCGTCGAGGGTGCGGACGCCGGCGAGCTGGACGCAGTCGTCGTCGGAGCCGAGCCGGACGTGGTTGTGGGCGTCGATGAAGCCCGGCAGCACCAGCCGGCCGCCGGCGTCCAGGACGGTGGTGTCCGGGCCGGTCCAGGCGGCGGCGCCGGCGTCGGTGCCGAGCCAGGCGATCCGGCCGTCGCGTACGGCGAGCGCCTGCGCCTCGGGCAGATCGGGGTCGACGGTGTGGATGCGGGCGCCGGTCAGGACGAGGTCGGCGGGGCCGGCCGGGGTGGTACGGGACATCGGGGGGTCTCCTGGGTGGTGCGGTGGTACGGGTTTCGGGTGGGGGGTCAGGGGGCGGTGATGACCGCCGGTGTGGCGGCCGGTGTGGTGGCGGCGACCGTCCGGCGGGCGAGCGCCCAGTAGACGAGGCCGGAGACCGGGGCGCCGAGGAGGGTGAGGTCGGCGCCGCCCAGGGGCGCCACCAGCGGGCCGGTCCACAGGTCGGAGTGGCAGGTCAGGGCGGCGAAGGCCATCCCGGCCAGCAGGGCCGCCAGCCCGGCCGGGTGGTAGCCGGCGCGGTACCAGTAGCCGCCGGCCGGCCCGGTGTGCAGGGCGCCGGTGTCGTAGCGGCAGCGGCGCATCAGCATGTCGGCGAGGAAGACGCCGCCCCAGGGGGCGAAGACGATGATCAGCAGGGAGAGGAAGGAGAGCAGCGACTCGGTGAAGTCGGTGAGGAACAGCGCCCCCAGCGCGCCGAGCGCGGTGACCGAGGCGCTGATCAGGATCGCCTTGGAACGGCTCCAGGGGATGCCCAGGACCTGGAGGTTCAGGCTGGAGGAGTAGAGCGTGATGATCGAGTTGGTGACCGAGCCGAGCAGCACCAGCGCGAGGAAGACGGCCTGGAACCACCCCGGGAGCAGCTTCTCGGTCCCGGCCACCGCGTCGGTCATGTCGGTGCGGGTCGCCGCGGCCGCCCCGATGACGCCGAGCGCGGCCGAGGAGACGAAGCCGCCGAGCGCGCCCCACCAGGTCAGCGAGCGCAGCGAGGTGGTCTTCGGCAGGTAGCGGGTGTAGTCGGCGGGCATCGGCACGTACGAGACGGGGCCGGCGAGCATCACGACGAACGCCAGGCTCCAGCCCGCGGCGCCGGCGGGAGCGGCTGGGGCGGTGGTGGTGTGGGTGCCGGGGAGGACGAGCACCAGCAGCGCGGCGAAGCCGGCGGCCAGCACGTACGCCATCCAGCGTTCGGCGAACTGGACGGTGGCGTGGCCCCACATGGCGACCGCGAAGGTCAGCGCGAGGGTGATCAGCAGGGCCAGGGCGCGGGCGGCGGCGCCGCCGTGCCAGCCGAGGTCGGCGAAGAAGGCTTCCAGGGCGAGCGTGCCGACGACCGTGTTGACGATGGTGTAGCCGATGCTGACGATCCAGTTGAGCAGTCCGGCGGGCCAGTTGCCGCGGACGCCGAAGGCGGCGCGGGAGATCACCAGGGTCGCGGTGCCGGTGCGGACGCCGCTGAGGCCGGCCGCGCTGATCGCGAAGAACGACAGCCCGCCGAGCACGATCACGGCGGTGGCCTGCCAGAAGGTCAGCCCGAAGGAGACCGCCAGGGCGCCGTTGATCACGTAGGTGAAGGTGAGGTTGGAGCCGAACCACAGCCAGAAGACGTCCTTGGCGCCGCCGTGCCGCTCATCGTCCGGGATCGGGTCGATGCCGTGGGTCTCGACCCGGAAGACCTCGTCGCTCTCCGGCGGGGCGCTCGCGGCTCGGGGCCGCGCCGCGGCCGTGCCGTCCGGATCGGCGGTGCCGGTTCTCCCCGTGCCCGGCTGCTGCTGTGCCATCGCGCCCGCCTCTCCGCGTCCGCCGGCGTCCCGGGACAGCTTGAACGCCGTTCTTGAATGCTGTTCTAACTTTTAGAACGGCATTCAAGATGTGCGACGACTCCCCCGCCCGTCAAGACCTCTGCGCGAATTCGCCGGTAGGGTCGGCCGGGGACGGCACCGGACCGGCACACCGGCGTACCGGCGTACCGGCGGACACGAGGGAAAGGCACCAGGGGTGGCACGGGCGGCACGACGGCGCGACGGGCACATCGCCCGCGAGCGGATGCTGGAGGAGGCGATGGCGGCCATCGCCGAGGACGGGCTGGCCGCGCTCACCATGTCCGCCCTCGCCGAGCGGCTGGGCACCAGCGGCGGCCACATCCTGTACTACTTCGGCAGCAAGGACCTGCTGCTGCTGGAGGCGCTGCGGTGGAGCGAGGACGCGCTCGCCGGGGAGCGCGCGGCACTGCTGGCGCGGCGGCTCACCGCCGAACGCAAGCTCGACCTCTTCCTGGACCTCTACCTGCCGCGCGGACCGCGCGACGCCCGCTGGATGCTCTGGATCGAGCTATGGGCCCGCACCCCCGCCAACGAGGCGCTGCACCGCGCCCAGGAGGAGATGGACCAGGGCTGGCAGGACGATCTGACGGCACTGCTGGCCAAGGGGGCGGCGCGCGGCCGCTTCGCGCCCCTGGACGACGCGGCGGAACGGGCCGGTGAACTCCTCGCGCTGCTGGACGGGTTGAGCACCCGGGTCGTCCTCGGCCAGCGCGGCACCGACCGCGACCGGGCCCTGGCCACGGCCCGCGCGGCGGCCCGGCGACTGGTCCCCCGGCCGGAGCGGCCGGCGTAACGGCCACGGCCGGTCGCCCGCCGGGCCGCCGCCCTCCCCCGGCGCTACGGTGGGGACATGAGCGTTCCCGCCGCCCGCGTCCCGGAACCCCTCGGGACGCAGGACCCGGCCGCGCGCCCGGTGACGCACGTCTGGTACGCCGCCTACGGCTCCAACACCCACCCGGAACGGTTCGCCCACTACCTCAGCGGCGGCCGGCCACCGGGCGGACACCGCCACACCCCGGGGTGCCGCGACCCCCGCCCGCCGCGCCGCACCGCCCCCGTACTGCTGCGCGGCCGGCTGTACTTCGCCACCGAATCCGCGCAGTGGACCGGCGGCCGCGCCTTCTACGACCCCGACGCGGAGGGCAAATTACCCGCCTGCGCCTATCTCCTGACGGTCTCTCAGTTCTCCGACGTCGCGGCGCAGGAGATGTACCGGCCCCCGGGCGGCGACCTCGACCTGGCCCCGGTGCTCCGCGCCGGCCGGGCAGTCCTGGGCCCGGGCCGCTACGAGACGCTGATCTGCCCCGGATGGCTCGACGGGCACCCGGTGCTGACGTTCACCGCGCCCTGGCGCGGTACGGACCTGCCGCCGAACCCGCCGTCCGCCGCGTATCTGCGCCATATCGCGGCCGGGATCGGCGCCGCGCACGGCTGGCCGCCGCACCGCACCGCGGCCTACCTCGCCTCCTGCCCGGGCGTACGCCCCCGGTGGACGGCCCGGCGGATCGCGGCGCTGCTGGACTGACGGACCGATCCGCTCCGCCCCGAGTTGCGGACCCGGTGCGGCCGGGGTTATCCCGGACATAGGTGTGGACGTTGCTTGTCGTCTCCCCTGGGTAGGGGGTGCACACTGTGCTGTTCACTGACCGCGCGGACGCCGGACGGCGGCTCGCCGAGGCGCTGCGCCATCTGGAGAAGGACAATCCGGTCGTCCTGGGCCTGCCACGCGGCGGAGTGCCGGTGGCCTATCAAGTGGCCCAGGCACTCCGCGCCCCCCTCGATGTGATCGTGGTCCGCAAGCTCGGCGTCCCGTACCAGCGGGAGCTGGGCTTCGGCGCGATCGGCGAGGGCGGGGTGCGGATCCTGAGCGACGACATCATCCGCCGGGGCCGGGTGGCCCGGGAGGACGTGGCGGCGGTGCAGCGCACCGAGGAGGCCGAACTCGCGCGCCAGGCCGGGCGGTTCCGGGCCGGCCGGGAGCGGCTGCCGCTGACCGGCCGGACCGCGATCGTGGTCGACGACGGCATCGCCACCGGCGCGACCGCCGCGGCCGCCTGCCAGGTGGTCCGCGCGCAGGGCGCCGCGCGGGTCGTGCTCGCCGTCCCGGTGGCCCCGCCGGACGCCGCCGAGCGGCTGCGCACCGCGGCCGACGAGTTCGTCTGCCTCTCCACGCCGTACGCGTTCTCCGCGGTCGGCGAATGGTACGAGGACTTCTCGCAGACGGCGGACGACGAGGTGGTGGCGCTGCTGGCGCAGGCCGCGGCGGGCACCGCGCCCCGGACCGGCGCCCCGGCCGGGACCGGTACGGCCGGCGGCCGGACGGCGGCGGGCGGCGGCACCGAGGAGGTGCGGATCGAGGCCGGGGCGGTCCGGCTGACCGGGGACCTGACCCGTCCTGTGCCGGACGGGCCGATCGTGATGTTCGCCCACGGCTCCGGCAGCAGCCGGCACAGCCCGCGCAACCGCGCGGTGGCCACCGCGCTGAACCGCGCGGGCCTGGGCACCCTCCTCTTCGACCTGCTCACCCCGGCCGAGGAGGCCGACCGCGCCAATGTCTTCGACATCGAGACGCTGGCCCGGCGGCTGGCCGACGCGACCCGCTGGCTGCGCGACCGGGAGCCGGTCCCGATCGGCTACTTCGGCGCCAGTACGGGCGCCGCGGCCGCCCTGCGCGCCGCCGCCTACCCGGACGCGGACATCGGCGCGGTGGTCTCCCGGGGCGGGCGCCCCGACCTCGCGGGCCGTTCGCTGCTCGGCTCCGTCCGGGCGCCGACCCTGCTCATCGTCGGCGGCGCGGACACTCTCGTACTGGATCTCAACCGCCAGGCGCAGTCGGCCTTGACCTGTGAGAACAAGCTCGAAGTCGTGCCCGGCGCGACCCATCTCTTCGAGGAGCGGGGCGCCCTGGACAAGGTGTCCGCGCTCGCCACCGACTGGTTCACCCGGCACTTCCACCTGGAGCCGGCGTGAGCCCGTAGCGTTGCCGCAGCGGGCACGAAGCGCGGGGCCCGCGGACCGACTTCCGGTCCGCGGGCCCCGGCCATGGCCGGATGGCCGCCGATGCCTAGTACCGCAGCGCCCCCGCGATCCCGCCCACCTCGGCGAGCGCGCCGTCGGGGACGAACCGCACCTCGGCGCCGGTGTCCAGGGACCGCTCCACGATCTCGTCCACGATGTCGTCCACCGCGTCCGGCTCACCGGGCTCGGCGGGCATCAGATGGCCGCCGGCGTCCCGGACGGTCTGCCGGTAGTTCTCCTCGACGGCCAGCAGCGCGACCCGGCCGGTGTCCGCGTTCTGCCGGATCTCGTCCACGCCCGCGGCGAACGCCCGGCGGCCGCGCGCCCGGTCCAGTTCGGCCAGCACATCGGCGACTTCGGCCTCGGCGCGCTTCTCGGCGTACGGGCGGATCGCCTGCCAGATGGCGTCCGGCGGCCCGGCCGACAGGCCCGCCTGCGGGACCTGCGTGACCTCGTTCCGGGTGCCGGGGCCGCCGCGCACGGCGCTCCCGGCGTCGTCCAGCAGGGCCAGCGCCACCGGCCCGCCGACGACGTACAGCGGCCGCGGATCGGCGCGCAGGACGGCCGCCAGCGCGGCGTCCGCCTCCCGCAGGTACTTCCGGGTGTGCTCGTCGCTGTAGACGCTGGGCACGTTCCCGACCTGCAACTGGTCCTCCGGATCGGGGTCGGACAGGTCGCGGGTGCGCGGGAAGCCGCCGCGGCGCGCCTCGGTGATCCGGTCACCGGTACCGCTCCACAGGCTGACGCGCCCGGCGGAGAGGGCCAGCACCCAGTAGGGGCGCTCGGCGGCGTGGGCGGCGACGAGGTTGCGGGTGAGGAAGGTGTCCGAGACCACCACCCGGCCGGGTACGGCGCGGCCCAGCGACCACACCTGGTGCTCGCCCGGCGCGGCGAAGAGGGCCAGGCCGTCCTCGGCGTACGTCAGGTCGACCTCCGCCGCCGCCCGGTCCAGCTGCTCGCCGACGTCGTACCGGCGCTCCCGGGTGACCTGCGGATCGGCCCGGAGCCGTTCCTTGGCCTGGGCGATCATGTTCCGCAGCAGGACCCGGTCCTGGGCGTTGTCCGGCTCCCGGCGGTGCGTGGGCACCAGGACCGTCACGGCCGGATAGGGCCGGGGCCGGCGGAGCTTGGCGAGGTCGGCGGAGCTGAGCGCAGCATGCATCGGAACCCTTCTTTCGCTGAACGGATTCGCGGACTTTCGCTGAACGGATCCACGGGTTCACGGAGTCGCGGTACGGATCCGGGGATGTCGCCGAGCGGAACGGGAGCCGGCCGGTGCGGCCGACCGACCACACTATGCACGATATGCCCGTTTCCCCGGTGGGGCAGCAGGTGCCGCGGCCGCCCGTTCCGGCCCGCCCGGAGCGGGAATTCCGGCCCGCCGCATGCGATCCGGGCCCCGGAAGCGACCTTGCCGCATCCGTGGTGTCATCGAAGGGAAGACGCCGTGCGGAAAGCACGCGGACGCCAAGCGCGGTCCGCGGCCCGAAGTTTCGACATCCGAAGTAGCCGTAAGGAAGAACGCTGCGACAGCGGGAGGAATCATGGCCGGCAACCTGCGAGCCCGGGACATCATGACCGGCGGCGTGCAATGCGTCGGCGCGCACCAGTCGTTGCAGGACGCGGCGCGGATGATGCGCGATCTGAAGGTCGGCGCGCTGCCCATCTGCGGTGACAACAACAAGCTGGCGGGCATGGTCACCGACCGTGACATCGTCATCCAGTGCTGCGCGGAGGGCATCGACCCGTCGACCGTGCAGGCCGGCACCCTGCGGAGCGAGATCCACTGGATCGACGCGGACGCGGACTCCAGC
Organism: Streptomyces sp. NRRL F-4489; assembly: GCF_001509485.1. GTDB lineage: Bacteria > Actinomycetota > Actinomycetes > Streptomycetales > Streptomycetaceae > Streptomyces. The sequence goes on along the minus strand of NZ_LLZI01000294.1, from coordinate 1,587 downwards.
GAGGTCCTGCGCACCATGGAGCAGCACCAGATCAAGCGCCTTCCGGTGATCGACGTGCAGGGCGGCCACCAGCTGATCGGCATGATCACCGAGGCCAACCTGGCCCAGCACCTCAGTGACAAGCAGGTCGCCGAATTCGCCACCAAGGTCTACGCGACGGCCTGATCCGGCGCGCGCCGCCCCGCCCGTACTCGTACCGCGGCCGGGCGGGGCGCCGCGGCATGCCTGCCGGCTCGCGGGCCGGCCGCTGGTTTCCACGGGTCCGCTCGCTGGCTACAGGTCCGCGTCCTCGCCCAGGTAGAGGCCGGCGAACGCCTTGGCGGCGGCCTCCGAGCCGAGCAGCCGGCGCAGCCGGGCGGTGGCCGTACCGGCCCGGAAGCGGTCGCCGGACGAGGCGCCGTGCAGCACCTGCGAGAGCCACTGCGAGAACTCCAGGTACTGCCAGACCCGCCGCAGCGCGGCCGCCGAGTAGCCGGCCAGCGGGCGGCCGTCGCCCCGGTGGTCCGCGATCAGCGCCGCGGCGAGCAGCAGCGCGTCATTGATCGCCAGGTTCATGCCCTTCGCCGCGATCGGCGCCACCAAGTGGGCCGCGTCGCCGGCCAGGTGGAGCCGGCCGTACGCCATGGGCTCCACCACGTAGTCGTGCATCGCCAGGACGGTCTTCTCGGTCAGCGGCCCTTCGCGCAGCGGCCGGGCGCCGCCGGCGGCGAGCCGGGCCCGCAGCTCCGTCCACACCCGCTCGTCGGGCCAGTCCGCCGCCCGGTCCCCGGCCGGGACCTCCAGGTAGTAGCGGGTGACGTCGGCACTGCGCGCCATGTGCGCGCCGAAGCCGCGCGGGTGGATCCCGAACACCACCCCGTCCGCGGACGGCGGCGCCTCGGCCAGCACCGCGAGCCAGGCGACACCGTGGTCGTGGCGGGTGACCCGCACCCGCCCCTCGGGTATCGCCGCCCGGCTGACCCCGCGCGCCCCGTCGGCGCCCACGATGTGGTCGCAGGCGATCCGGTGCCGCCGGCCGGTGTCCGGATCGCGGTACGAGACCGCGGCCTCCGGCCCGTCGAGACCGTGCAGCCGGACGTCGCGCACCCCGAAGCGGACCACCCCGCCCGCCCGGTCCGCGTACGCGGCGAGGAGGTCGGTGACCAGCTCGGGCTGCGGATAGACGAAGTGCCGCCGCCCGGACAGCCGCGCGGTGCGCACGCTGTGCCGCCCGCCGTCGAAGCGGAACTCGAACTCCCCTTGCGTCTCGGCCCGTTCGAGGATCCGGCCGGCCAGGCCGTGCCGGCCGAGCGCGCGGACCGCCCACTCCTCCACGAACCCGGCGCGCGGCCGCCGCTCGACGAACTCCCGGCTCTCCGCCTCCAGTACGAGGCAGTCGACACCGGCCGCCCGCAGCACATTGGCCACGGTGAGCCCGGCGGGCCCGGCCCCGATGACGACGACGGAGGTGCGCGAGTCGGCCGCTCCGTCCAGCGCCTCGGATGAAGCGGAACGAGGGGACGCGGGCGACGACAGCGAAGGAACAGAGGAAGAGGTGGGGAACGGGTCGGATGAAGGAGCTGAAGCGGAGGGAGAAGGGGAGGAGGT
>NZ_LLZI01000293.1 GCF_001509485.1 Streptomyces sp. NRRL F-4489 | reverse complement strand
AGGGAAACGCCCGGTTACATTCCGAACCCGGAAGCTAAGCCTTTCAGCGCCGATGGTACTGCAGGGGGGACCCTGTGGGAGAGTAGGACGCCGCCGAACTCAACGTAAGAGAAAGCCCTGCCGGGGAACGGAAGTTCCCCGGCGGGGCTTTCTTGCGTTCCGGACCGGGACCCGCGGCGCGGCGTGGCCGGCGGGCCAGGTAAAGTCGGGGGCATCATCGGCATATTTTTCCCACAGGAGGCTTCCGCGTGGAGGTCCAGGAGACGCGGATCCAGACAGATCGTGTCCTCACCATCCCGAATATCCTCAGCATGGCCCGCCTGGTCGGCGTGCCGCTGTTCCTGTGGTTGATCCTCTGGCCCACATTCGGCGGCCCGAAGGTCGATGGCTGGGCGCTGCTGGTGCTGGCGCTCAGCGGCGTCAGCGACTACCTCGACGGCAAGCTGGCCCGGCGCTGGAACCAGATCAGCAGCCTGGGCCGGATCCTCGACCCGGCCGCCGACCGGCTCTACATCCTCTCGACGCTGGTCGGTCTGACCTGGCGGGAGATCCTCCCGCTCTGGCTGACCGCGGCGCTGCTCGCCCGGGAACTGATGCTGCTGATCGCGGTCGGATTCCTCGGACGCCACGGCTACGGCCCTCCCCAGGTGAACTTCCTGGGCAAAGCAGCTACGTTCAACTTGATGTATGCCTTCCCGTTGCTGCTGCTCAGCGACGGAAGTGGCTGGCTTCACACGCTCGCTGCTATTTTCGGATGGGCGTTCGCCGGATGGGGTACGGCGCTCTATTGGTGGGCAGGGATCCTCTACGTGGTCCAGGTCCGCCGCATCATCAGGGCGGACGCCACGGCCGACTGAGCTCGCCGGTACGGCAGGAATGTGCCAAGGCCCAGCGCCCGAGTGGAAAACAATGGGCGCTCTTGACAAGTGAAGTCGGCAAGACCGTCGTCTCTTCGAGGAGGACGCTTCCGACATGAAGGCCGTTGTGATGGCCGGCGGCGAAGGCACACGCCTTCGCCCCATGACGTCCAGCATGCCCAAGCCGCTGCTTCCCGTGGCCAACAGGCCGATCATGGAGCACGTACTACGGCTGCTGAAGAAGCACGGACTCACCGAGACCGTGGTGACCGTGCAATTCCTGGCTTCCCTCGTCCGGAACTACTTCGGGGACGGGGAAGAACTGGGCATGGAACTCACCTATGCCAATGAGGAAAAGCCCCTCGGCACCGCCGGCAGCGTGAAGAACGCCGAGGAGGCCCTCAAGGACGACGCCTTCCTCGTCATCTCCGGGGACGCCCTCACGGACTTCGACCTCACCGACCTGATCCGGTTCCACAAGGAAAAGGGCGCCCTCGTCACCGTATGCCTCACCCGGGTGCCCAACCCGCTGGAATTCGGCATCACCATCGTCGACGAGGGCGGCCGGGTCGAGCGGTTCCTGGAGAAGCCGACCTGGGGCCAGGTTTTCTCCGACACCGTGAACACCGGTATCTACGTGATGGAGCCGGAGGTCTTCGACTATGTCGAGCCCGACGTTCCGGTGGACTGGTCCGGGGACGTCTTCCCGCAGCTGATGAAGGAAGGCAAGCCCATCTACGGCTATGTCGCCGAGGGCTACTGGGAAGACGTCGGCACCCACGAAAGCTATGTGAAGGCCCAGGCCGATGTGCTGGAGGGCAAGGTCGACGTTGACATAGACGGCTTCGAGATCTCGCCCGGCGTATGGGTCGCCGAAGGCGCCGAGGTGCACCCGGACGCGGTGCTGCGCGGCCCGTTGTACATCGGTGACTACGCCAAGGTCGAAGCGGGCGTGGAGATCCGCGAGCACACCGTCGTCGGCTCCAACGTCGTCGTCAAGAGCGGTGCGTTCCTGCACAAAGCCGTGGTGCACGACAACGTCTTTCTCGGCCAGCAGAGCAATCTGCGCGGATGCGTGATCGGCAAGAACACCGACATCATGCGGGCCGCCCGGATCGAGGACGGCGCCGTCATCGGCGACGAATGCCTGATCGGCGAGGAATCCATCGTCCAGGGCAATGTGCGGGTCTACCCGTTCAAGACGATCGAGGCCGGCGCGTTCGTCAACACCTCGGTCATCTGGGAATCCCGCGGGCAGGCACACCTCTTCGGCGCGCGCGGCGTCTCCGGCATCCTGAACGTCGAAATCACCCCCGAGCTGGCCGTGCGGCTGGCCGGCGCGTACGCCACCACGCTGAAGAAGGGGGCCACGGTCACCACCGCGCGCGACCACTCCCGCGGCGCCCGGGCCCTGAAGCGCGCGGTGATCTCCGCGCTCCAGGCGAGCGCCATCGACGTCCGCGACCTGGAGAACGTCCCGCTGCCCGTGGCCCGGCAGCAGACCGCCCGGGGCAGCGCCGGCGGCATCATGGTGCGGACCACGCCGGGCGTACCGGACTCGGTCGACATCATGTTCTTCGACGAGCGCGGCGCCGACCTCTCCCAGGCCGGCCAGCGCAAACTCGACCGCGTCTACGCGCGCCAGGAATACCGGCGGGCGTTCCCCGGCGAGATCGGCGACCTCCACTTCCCGTCGAGCGTCTTCGACTCCTATACGGGCGCGATGCTGCGCGCCGTGGACACCCGGGGCATCAGCGAGTCCGGCCTGAAGGTCGTCGTGGACGCGTCCAACGGCAGCGCCGGCCTGGTCCTGCCCAGCCTCCTGGGCCGCCTCGGCGTCGACTCGCTGACCATCAACCCCGGCCTGGACGAGTCCCGGCCGACCGAGACCGCCGAGGCCCGCCGCTCCGGCCTCGTCCGGCTCGGCGAGATCGTCGCCTCGGCCCGGGCCGCGTTCGGGGTGCGCTTCGACCCCGTGGGCGAGCGGCTGTCCCTGGTGGACGAGCGAGGCCGGATCATCGAGGACGACCGGGCGCTGCTGGTGATGCTGGATCTGGTCGCCGCCGAGCGCCGCAGCGGCCGGGTGGCGCTCCCGGTGACCACGACCCGGATCGCCGAGCAGGTGGCGGCGTACCACGGCACCCAGGTCCAGTGGACGACGACCTCGCCGGACGATCTGACCCGGGTCGGGCGCTCCGACAGCACGGTCTTCGGCGGGGACGGTATGGGCGGGTTCATCATCCCGGAGTTCAGCAGCGTCTTCGACGGCGCGGCCGCGTTCGTCCGGCTGATCGGCCTGGTGGCCCGTACGCAGCTCACGCTCAGCCAGATCGACGCCAGGATCCCCCGGGCGCACGTCCAGCGGCGCGACCTGGCGACGCCGTGGGCGGTCAAGGGCCTGGTCATGCGGCACGTCGTGGAGGCGGCCGGCGACCGGGACGTGGACACCACCGACGGCGTGCGGGTCGTGGAGGCCGACGGGCGGTGGGTGCTGGTGCTGCCCGACCCGGCCGAGGCGGTCACCCACCTGTGGGCGGAGGGCCCCGACGACGCCTCCGCCGAGCAGCTGCTGGACGAGTGGGCGGCCGTCGTGGACAGCGCAGGACGCTGACCCCGGCCCACCGGCGTGCCGCACGGTCGGCACGCCGGTGGGGCCGTTGCGGGACCCCGGCGCCGACGTGCGACGATGTGCGGCATGTCGCAGCAGCGCCCCGATCGGAGCAACCCCCACCCCTCGGCCGGGCGCCCGGACGCGTCCATGTCGCTGCTGACCAACGTGATGGACCACAGCCTCGACGACGGGTACGCCGAGGCCGCCGCCCGCAAGGCCGGTGAGGGCGCCGGCGGTCTGCCGCGTACGCTGCGGGCGAAGCTGGGCCTGGCCGCCGGGCTGGTGCTGGCGGCGCTGGTGGTGACCGTGGGGGCCGCGCAGGCGCGGGTCGCGGCGCCGACGCTGGCCAAGGAGCGCGAGGAGCTGATCCACCGCATCCAGAAGGGCACCGCGGAGGCCGACACCCAGCAGCAGCGGGTGGACGCGACCCGGGACGCGGTGGACCGGATGCAGCGCGAGGCGCTCAAGCAGCACGGCGACGGGACGGCCGACCTGCTGTCGCTGCTGTCCGGTTCGACGCAGGTCACCGGGCCGGGCGTGAAGCTCGTCGTGGACGACGCCAAGGGCGCCGCGGCGGGCACCGGCGGCCCGCGGGAGAGCAGCGACTTCTCGGACACCAGCCGGGTCCGCGACCGCGATATGCAGCGCGTGGTCAACGGCCTGTGGCAGTCCGGCGCGGAGGCGATCTCCGTCAACGGGCAGCGGCTGACGTCCCTCTCGGCGATCAGAGCCGCCGGAGACGCCATACTGGTCGACAACAAGCCACTGGTGCCGCCCTATACGGTGCTGGCGGTGGGGGACGGGCAGCGGCTGAGCACGACGTTCCAGGACAGCGCGGACGGCCAGTACCTGCACATGCTGCAGGAGAACTTCGGTGTGCGCGCCAGGATTTCCGTCGAGAACGAGGTCACGCTGCCGCCCGCGCCCAGTTTGACCGTACGTACCGCAAAGCCGAAGGCCGGTGCCGCGAAGGCGGAGGGCACCGACGCAGGGAAGGGCACATCGTGATCGCCGTACTGGGCCTCATCGTGGGAGTCGTGGTCGGACTTGTCGTCCGTCCCGTGGTGCCGACGGTGGTCGAGCCCTACTTGCCGATCGCTGTCGTCGCCGCGCTGGACGCCGTGTTCGGCGGCCTGCGCGCGATGCTGGACGGGATCTTCGACGACAAGGTCTTCGTCGTCTCCTTCCTCTCGAACGTGGTGGTCGCCGCGCTGATCGTCTTCCTCGGCGACAAGCTGGGCGTCGGCTCCCAACTCTCCACCGGCGTCGTGGTGGTGCTCGGTATCCGGATCTTCTCCAACGCGGCCGCGATCCGCCGGCACGTCTTCCGGGCGTGAGGCCGATGGCACCGGAGGAGAGGCCAGAACCGGAGCGCACGCCCGAGCGGCGGCCGGACCGCGCGCCCGGCCCGGAGAACGAGCCGTCCCACCCCGCGGGCCGCCGGCCGATGCCGCCCGAGACGCCCCGCCGGCCCGGCTGGGCCGCGGTGGAACGTCCCGCGGACGAGGACGCGCCGGAGCAGCCGTCCCGGGAGGTCGGCGAACCGGAGAGAACGGACGACACGGAGAAAACGGGAGCGTCCGGGACGACGTCGCCCGCGGAGCCGCCGGCGGACCGCGGACGGGACGCGGCCGGACGGGCGGACGGGCCCGGTGGCGCCGGCGCGGAAACGGCGGCCGGCGCCGGAAGCGCGCCGCCCCCGATGACCGGCCGGCAGCGGCTCGCGGCCAGTCTCTGGCCGCCGCGGCTGACCCGGGCTCAACTGATCGTCGCGTTGCTCCTGTTCATTCTCGGCCTCGGCCTCGCGATTCAGGTACGTTCCACAAGTGACAGCAGTGCGCTGCGGGGCGCGCGCCAAGAGGACTTGGTGCGCATCCTGGACGAACTGGACAACCGCTCCCAGCGGTTGACGGATGAGCAGCGGCGCCTGGAAGGGCAGAAGACCGAGCTGGAGAACAGCTCGGACCAGGCCGAGGAGGCCCGTAAGCAGACCGTGGAAAAGGAACAGCAGCTGGGCGTACTGGCCGGGACCGTCGCGGCGCAAGGCCCCGGCATCAACCTGGTCATCAACGACCCGCACCACTCCGTGGAGGCGGACAAGCTGCTGGACACCATCCAGGAGCTGCGGGCCGCCGGGGCCGAGGCCATCCAGGTCAACGGCGTGCGCGTCGTCGCCAACACCTACTTCTCGGACCAGCGGGGCGGGGTGGAGATCGACGGCAAGCGCGTCACGCAGCCGTACCGTTTCAAGGTCATCGGCAAGCCCGAGGACCTGGAACCGGCGCTGAACATCCCTGGCGGAGTGGTCCAGACGCTGGAAAAGGAGCAGGCCACGGTGGTTGTGACCAGGGAAGGGAAGATCGTTGTGGACGCCTTGCGGGACGCGAAGCGGCCTGACTACGCTCGGTCGTCATCCCAGTGAGGCGTCTGCGTATGGTGATGGCCCGACGAGGGCATGAGGTAGCGGGGGGTCGACGCACCGTGCGTGTGGTGTGTGGTGGAAACTGTCTGAAGGCCACGGACGTTCACAGGATGTCCGGATCGGCTGGTGTGTGCATCGAGGGTTCGTCCTGCCCCACGGGCGGGTCTGTGTCGTACAAGGGGAATCGCCCGTGAAGTTGTTTGGAAAGCTGTTCGGCAAGAGCGCCCGCCAGGAAGGCGACGGCGGCTCCGCGCGGCACCGCGCCCCGCGCCGGGCGGAGGAGAGTGCCGAGCCCGGGGACCGTCCGCTCTTCCGTGACGAGGTCGGCGGTCCGTCCGGGGGGCGCGGCGCGGGTTCTGTTGACCCCTCCGGTGCCGGCCGCATAGGTTCCCAGGAACCATCGGCCGCACACACGGGTGGAGGGTCGGCCTTGCCGGTTTGTACGAGGTGCGGGCACCGGAACGCCGAGGCGAGCCGGTTCTGCTCCAACTGCGGCGCGCCGCTGCGGGCCGGCGACCGGCCCGAGCGCGCCTCCGAGACGACCTCGACGATCTCCATCTCGGGGATCGAGGCGTACGACGCGGAGGCCACCGGGCAGACCCTCTCGCCCGCGCTCTCCCCGGAGGCGCAGGCCGCCGTCGACGCCCTGCCGATGGGCTCGGCGCTGCTCGTCGTCCGCCGCGGCCCGAACGCCGGCAGCCGCTTCCTGCTGGACGGCGAGCTGACGACGGCGGGCCGGCATCCGCAGGGTGACATCTTCCTCGACGACGTGACGGTCTCCCGCAGCCATGTGGAGTTCCGCCGCGGACCGGACGGCCGCTTCACGGTCACCGACGTCGGGAGCCTGAACGGCACCTACGTCAACCGCGAGCGGATCGACTCCGTCGTCCTCTCCAACGGCGACGAGGTGCAGATCGGCAAGTACCGCCTGGTCTTCTACGCGAGCCAGCGAGGCGTCGGTATCTGACCGCCCAGGGAAGGCATATGCGCCACACACCGACAGGCGGTGCCGGTCCGTCCGGCACCGCCTCCTCGGGCCCCACGGACCGCAAGCCCATGAGCATCGGCAGGGTGCTGGGCGTACTGCGGGAGGAGTTCCCCGAGGTCACCATCTCCAAGATCCGGTTTCTGGAGTCCGAGGGGCTGGTCGAGCCGCAGCGCACGCCTTCCGGGTACCGCAAATTCACCGCGGCGGACGTCGAACGGCTGGCGAACGTCCTGCGGATGCAGCGGGACCACTACCTCCCGCTGAAGGTCATCAAGGAGCATCTGGACGCCCTGGCGCGCGGCGAGCAGGTCCAGCTGCCGGCCCCCGCCGCGCCGCCCCGCGACCTGGTCGAGGGCGTCCCGGAGCTGGACGAGGAGCGCCCGACCGCCGCCCGGATCGGCCGGGCCGAGCTGCTGGCGGCCACCGGGGTGGACGAGGCGGTGCTCGCCGACTGGGAGGCGTACGGGCTCATCGCCGCCCATCAGGACGGGGAGTACGACATCGAGGCGGTCGGCGTCGCCAAGCTCGTCGCGGAACTCGGCCGCTTCGGCCTGGAGCCGCGCCACCTGCGGGCGGTGAAGGCGGCCGCGGAGCGCGAGGCGGGGCTGGTCGAGCAGGTCGTGGCACCCCTTCGGCGGCACCGCAATCCGCAGACCCGGGCGCATGCGGAGGCCACCGCGCGGGAGCTGGCCACGCTGTCCGTACGGCTGCACGCGGCGCTGCTGCAGAGCGCCCTGCGCGTCCGTCTGCCATGAGCGGACGAGTCCCGACTACCCAAACCTGCCGGGCACGGCCTAGGGTTGCTGTGTGAACGAGCTCGACGTCGTGGGTGTCCGGGTGGAGATGCCTTCCAGCCAACCGATCGTGCTGCTGCGGGAGGTGGGGGGCGACCGCTACCTTCCGATCTGGATCGGGCCGGGAGAGGCCACCGCCATCGCCTTCGCCCAGCAGGGCATGGTCCCTGCCAGGCCGCTGACGCACGACCTCTTCAAGGACGTGCTCGAAGCGGTGGGCCAGGAGCTGACGCAGGTCCGCATCACGGACCTGCGCGAAGGGGTCTTCTACGCCGAGCTGGTCTTCGCCAGCGGCGTCGAGGTCAGTGCCCGGCCGTCCGACGCGATAGCGCTGGCGCTGCGCACCGGTACCCCGATCTTCGGTACCGACGGGGTGCTGGACGACGCGGGGATCGCCATCCCGGACGAGCAGGAGGACGAGGTGGAGAAGTTCCGCGAGTTCCTCGACCAGATCTCCCCGGAGGACTTCGGGACCAACCAGTGACCGGCCAGGCGAAGCACCTGTTTCCGGCCAACCTGTAAGCCTTTCCCCGTGACGAGTCACGAGAAACCACTCGTAGGGTGATTATCACTCGGCGTGGCGAGCGCGGCGATCGTTGACGCACCCCGAGTGACTGCATACCGTCGATATGGCAGGTCCCGTCCGGGACGTGGAGGACGGAGGGCGGCGTGGCAATCACCGGCGACGGTACGGCGGCGGAAGGGGCATTGCCGCTCCACACGGGCGCGGCGGCGAACCGCGGTCCCGTACAGGCCGCCGCGGTGTCGGGCGACCGCGAGGCGGAGAACATCGGCTACCGCGGACCGACCGCATGCGCGGCGGCGGGCATCACCTACCGGCAGCTCGACTACTGGGCGCGCACCGGCCTGGTCGAGCCCAGCATCCGCCCGGCCTACGGGTCCGGGACGCAGCGGCTCTACAGCTTCCGCGACGTCGTCGTCCTCAAGATCGTCAAGCGGCTGCTGGACACCGGCGTCTCGCTCCAGAACATCCGCACCGCCGTCCAGCACCTGCGGGCGCGCGGCCTGGCGGATCTGACCCGGATGACGCTGATGAGCGACGGCGCCACGGTCTACGAATGCACCTCGCCCGACCAGGTCGTCGATCTGCTCCAGGGCGGCCAGGGCGTCTTCGGCATCGCGGTGGGCGTGGTGTGGCGGGACGTCGAGGGCGCGCTGTCGCAGCTCCACGGCGAGCGGGTGGACACCGGCGAGACGCTGGTCGGCAAGAACCCGCACGACGAGCTGGCGCGCCGGCGCAACCGCGCGGGCTGACCGCGGCGCCCCGGGGCGGGCGGCCTCCGGCCCCGGCGCGGGCCGATTGTCAGTGGTGTGCGGGAGCATCGGTGGTGTGAGACGTGCGCCGACCATCCTGCATCTGGACATGGATGCGTTCTACGCGGCCGCCGAGCAGGCGGCCAAGCCGAGCCTGCGCGGCAAGCCCGTCATCGTCGGCGGGATCGGTCCGCGCGGGGTGGTCGCCACGGCGTCGTACGAGGCCCGGGTCTTCGGGGTGCGGTCGGCGATGCCGACGGCGCAGGCCCGCCGGCTGTGCCCGAACGCCGCATACCTCAGCCCCCGGTTCACCCTGTACCGCCAGGTGAGTGACGCGGTCATGGAGCTGCTGCGGGCGCTCTCACCGCTCGTGGAGCCGCTGAGCCTGGACGAGGCGTTCGTGGACCTCGAGGCGGGCGGGGTGGCGCCGGAGACGGCCGCGGCGCGGGCCGTGGGGGAGCGGCTGCGGCGCGACATCCGGGCGGTGACGGGACTGACCGGCTCGGTGGGGCTGGCCGGCGCCAAGATGCTCGCCAAGATCGCGTCCGAGGCGGCGAAGCCGGACGGCCTGGTCGTCATCGAGCCCGGCACCGAGCGGGAGCTGCTGGGGCCGATGCCGGTGCGGACGCTGCCCGGGGTGGGGCCGGCGACGGCCGAGGCGCTGCGCCGGGCCGGCATCCACACCGTCGCCGAGACCGCGGAGGCCGGCGAGGCGGAGCTGGTGCGGCTGCTGGGCAAGGCCCACGGCACCGGCCTGTACGCGATGGCGCTGGGGCGGGACGAGCGGCCGGTGGTGGCCGAGCGGGACGCCAAGTCGGTGTCGGTGGAGGACACCTTCGAGGTCGATCTGACCGACCGGACGCGGGTGCGCGCCGAGGTGCTGCGGCTGGCCGACCGGTGCGTGGCGCGGCTGCGCGGAGCGGGTCGCTCCGGCCGGACGGTGGTGCTCAAGGTGCGGAACTACGACTTCTCCACGCTGACCCGCTCCGAGACGCTGCGCGGGCCCACCGACGATCCGGCGGTCGTCCGGGAGGCCGCGGCGCGGCTGCTGGAGACCGTGGACACCACCGGCGGGGTCCGGCTGCTGGGCGTGGGGGTGAGCGGGCTGGCCGACTTCACCCAGGAGGACCTGTTCGCCCAGCTGGCCACGGAGCGGGAGGCCGGGGAGCGGGCGGCGGGCGGGGTGGGGGAGCCGGCGGGCGAGGCGGCGGCGGAGCCGGAGGCCGGGGAGGTCCCGCCGCGGCGCTGGCATCCGGGGCTGGACGTCGTCCATGAGGAGTTCGGCGCCGGATGGGTGCAGGGCAGCGGGCTGGGGAGGGTGACCGTGCGGTTCGAGACGCCGTGGTCCGCACCGGGGCGGGTGCGGACCTTCGCCGTCGACGATCCGGCGCTGCGGCCGGGTGAGCCGCTGTCGCTGCTGGGCGGCCCGGATCAGCCGTCCGCGCCCGCCACCCGCCCGAAGCCGGCCTCGCCGGCGGACGCGGCGGAGTCCGCGGCCGGGGAGGAGATATCCAGGCGGTAGTGGTGGTAGAGCTGGAGTTCCTGCTCGGGGGAGAGGTGCCGGCCGACGCCGAAGTCCGGGGCATCCTTGATCAGCTTGCGGTCGTAGGGGATGTGCAGGCTGTCGCCGACCATCGTGCTCGGCTCCAGGGGGACGAACGCGTCCCGGCTGAAGAGGCCGGTGCGGACGGCCGCCCACTCCGGTTCGCCCGTCGCGTCGTCGAGGTAGACCTCGTCGACGGTCCCTATTTTCGCGCCGTTCCGGTCGAACGCTTTGCGGCCGATGAGGCTCCGGGGATCGATATCGGTTTGCACGGTCCCTCCACGTGGTCGCAACTGCCCTGTGACACCTACGAAACGGCACATTTCCTGCCCCGGCCACTCGAAGGATCGTTCCGGCGGTGCGCTGGTAGGCTGGCGATTGGCCGTCGACCCCATGCGGGAGAGTCCTTTGCCGCTCGCGGCAGGGCGCCGAAGGAGCAAATCCTCCCCGGAATCTCTCAGGCACACGTACCGCATGGACGAGGTCACTCTGGAAAGCAGGGCGGGCCACGGACAGGCACCATGCCGGAACCCCTCCTCACCGACGGTGAAAGCCGGACCGCAGCCCGCGGGCCGGTGAAGCTCTCAGGTTGAGATGACAGAGGGGGAGGGCCGTCCGGGCACCAGCGCCGTGGTGCCCCTCGCAGGTCGTACTGACCAGGAGGCCCCCGCAGATGACCACCCACCGCATCTCCCTGACCGAGCTGGAGCGCGGCACCCCGTTCGAGCGCCGGCACATCGGCCCCGACCACGAGGCGCAGGCCAAGATGCTCGCGCAGGTCGGCTTCGGCTCGCTGGACGAGCTGACCGCCGCCGCGGTCCCCGACGTGATCAAGAGCACCGAGGCGCTCGGACTGCCGCAGGCCCGTACGGAGGCCGAGGTCCTGGCCGAGCTGCGGGCGCTCGCCGACCGCAACGACGTCCTCTCGTCCATGATCGGCCTCGGCTACTACGGCACGTTCACCCCGCCGGTGATCCTGCGCAACGTCATGGAGAACCCGTCCTGGTACACGGCGTACACGCCCTACCAGCCGGAGATCTCCCAGGGCCGCCTGGAAGCACTGCTGAACTTCCAGACCGTGGTCGCCGACCTCACCGGACTCCCCACCTCCGGCGCGTCCCTCCTGGACGAGGGCACCGCGGCCGCCGAGGCGATGGCGCTCTCCCGCCGCGTCGGCAAGGTCAAGCAGGGCGTCTACCTCGTCGACGCCGACTGCCTGCCGCAGACCGTCGCCGTCCTGCGGACCCGCGCCGAACCCACCGGCGTCGAGGTCGTGGTCGCCGACCTCGCCGGCGGCATCCCCGACGAGATCGCCGCGCGCGGCGTCTTCGGCGTCCTGCTCCAGTACCCCGGCGCGTCCGGCGCGGTGCGCGACTGGCGGGCCGTCATCGAGCGCGCCCACGAGCTCGGCGCGATCGTCACCGTCGCCGCCGACCTGCTGGCGCTGACGCTGCTCACCCCGCCCGGCGAACTCGGCGCGGACATCGCGGTCGGCACCAGCCAGCGGTTCGGCGTCCCGATGGGCTTCGGCGGCCCGCACGCCGGCTTCATGGCCGTCCGCGAGCAGTACGCCCGCAGCCTGCCCGGCCGCCTGGTGGGCGTCTCCGTCGACGCCGACGGCAACAAGGCGTACCGCCTGGCGCTGCAGACCCGCGAGCAGCACATCCGCCGCGAGAAGGCCACCAGCAACATCTGCACCGCGCAGGTGCTGCTCGCCGTCATGGCCGGCATGTACGCCGTCTACCACGGCCCCGAGGGCCTGCGCACCATCGCCCGGCGCACCCACCGCTACGCCGCCGTCCTCGCCGAGGGCCTCAGGGCCGGCGGGGTCGAGCTGGTCCACGACGCGTACTTCGACACGCTCACCGCGCGGGTGCCCGGCCGGGCCGCCGAGGTCGTCGCCGCCGCCCGCGAGGCCGGTATCAACCTCCGCCAGGCCGGCGCCGACCTCGTCGGCATCGCCTGCGACGAGACCACCGGCCGCGCCCAGCTGGCCGGAGTCTGGGGCGCGTTCGGCGTCCAGGGCGACATCGACGCGCTGGACGCGGCCGCCGCCGACGCCCTGCCGGACGAGCTGCTGCGCACCGGCGACTACCTCACCCACCCGGTCTTCCACCAGCACCGCTCCGAGACCGCCATGCTGCGCTACCTGCGCACCCTGGCCGACAAGGACTACGCGCTGGACCGCGGCATGATCCCGCTCGGCTCCTGCACGATGAAGCTCAACGCCACCACCGAGATGGAGCCGGTGACCTGGCCGGAGTTCGGGCAGCTGCACCCGTTCGCCCCGGCCGAGCAGGCGCAGGGCTACCTCACCCTCATCCGGGAGCTGGAGGAGCGGCTCGCCGCCGTCACCGGCTACGACAAGGTGTCCCTCCAGCCCAACGCCGGCTCCCAGGGCGAGCTGGCCGGACTCCTCGCGGTCCGCGCCTACCACCGCGCCAACGGCGACGAGCAGCGCACGGTCTGCCTGATCCCGTCGTCGGCGCACGGCACCAACGCCGCCAGCGCCGTGATGGCCGGGATGAAGGTCGTCGTCGTCAAGACCGGCGCGGACGGCGAGGTCGACACCGACGACCTGCACGCCAAGATCGAGAAGCACCGCGACGAGCTGGCCGTCCTGATGGTCACCTACCCGTCCACCCACGGCGTGTTCGAGGAGCACATCACCCAGATCTGCGCGGCGGTGCACGACGCCGGCGGCCAGGTCTACGTGGACGGCGCCAACCTCAACGCCCTGGTCGGCCTCGCCGAGCCGGGGAAGTTCGGCGGCGACGTCTCGCACCTGAACCTCCACAAGACGTTCTGCATCCCGCACGGCGGCGGCGGCCCCGGCGTCGGCCCGGTCGCGGTCCGCGCCCACCTGGCGCCGTACCTCCCCAACCACCCGCTCCAGCCCACCGCGGGCCCGGAAACGGGTGTCGGCCCGATCTCCGCCGCCCCGTGGGGCTCGGCCGGCATCCTGCCGATCTCCTGGGCGTACGTCCGCCTCATGGGCGGCGAGGGACTCAAGCGCGCCACCCAGGTGGCGGTGCTCAGCGCCAACTACATCGCCAAGCGCCTGGAGCCGCACTACCCGGTGCTCTACACCGGCCCCGGCGGCTTGGTCGCGCACGAGTGCATCATCGACGTCCGGCCGCTGACCAAGGCGACCGGCGTGAGCATCGACGACGTCGCCAAGCGGCTCATCGACTACGGCTTCCACGCGCCGACGATGTCGTTCCCGGTGGCCGGCACGCTGATGATCGAGCCGACCGAGAGCGAGGACCTGGCCGAGCTGGACCGCTTCTGCGACGCGATGATCGCCATCCGCGCGGAGATCGAGAAGGTCGGCTCCGGCGAGTGGGACAAGGACGACAACCCGCTGCGCAACGCCCCGCACACCGCGGGCGCGCTGGGCGGCGAGTGGAACCACCCGTACAGCCGCGAGGAGGCCGTCTTCCCGGCCGGGGTGGACGCCGCGGGCAAGTACTGGCCGCCGGTGCGCCGGATCGACGGCGCCTTCGGTGACCGCAACCTCGTCTGCTCCTGCCCGCCGCTGGACGAGTACGACGGCTGAGCGCCACCGGCCGCGGTGACAGGGGCCGGCCGCTCCTGACGGCGGCACAACAAAGGGCCCTCGGCTGATGAGCCGGGGGCCCTGGTGGTACGTGCCGGGTGGCCGCGATCAGGCGGCGGCGGTCACCCGGGGCGTGCCGAGCGGCCGGTGCGGGGCGATGACCTGCCCGTCCGGCAGCAGCTCACCGGTGTCCTCGAAGAGCAGGACGCCGTTGCACAGCAGGCTCCAGCCCTGCTCCGGGTGGTGCGCCACCAGCTGGGCGGCCTCCCGGTCGGTGGAGTCAGCTGACGGGCATGGCGGTTGATGCTGGCACATGGAAGTTGTCTTTCGCTGCGGAGTGGTGAACGTCGTGCGGCTCGATGAGGTGGTCATGGCCGCTCCCCCGTTTCCTGTCGGTCACAGTCTTGCCCCACGGAAGGGATTCCGCAGGGATTTCGCAGCAGCGGTACTCACTCGATACCGACGCGTCACCCGTGCGGGCGGTTGCGTCCAAGTGAGCGTGCGCCTCGGGGCGTTGAGGCGCTACCGGCGGACAGGGGGCGGACACGGTGGTGCGCCCCGCGGCCGGGGTGGCCACGGGGCGCACGGGTGCACGGTGAGCGCGCGGGGGCGTTCCTCTCTGCGGGGGTGGGCCGACCGGGCCGGCCGTCCGCCCGGCCCGGGGAGTCCTGGCCGGTCAGGCCGGTTCGCGGAGCAGCGGGGGCGGGGGCGGGCTGCCCAGCCGCAGCGTCAGGCGCGGCAGCAGATCGGCGACCCGCTGCGGGAGGTACGAGGCGATGCCGGGCGGGGCGGGGGCCAGCGGCACCAGGAGGTCGCCGGCGGCGGGCAGCCCGGCGGCGCCGTCCGCGGTGAGGTCGTGGTGCAGCCAGAGGGTGAGCATGTACAGCTCCGGTACGGACAGCAGGCGCGGCTGGTAGGGCGCGCTGAGCGATTCCGCCTGGAGCAGGGCCCGTTCCGTCGCGGCGACGTAGGGGCCGTCGCAGAAGTGCGAGAACGTCCAGCCGTCCGCGGTGAGCCGGGCCTCGGCGGCCGCCACGGCGTGCTCCCCGCCGCGGACCAGGAAGCGCCAGCCGACCAGGCGGGTGCGCGGCGGGCCGGCCTGGCTCACGTCGTCCAGGACGTGGACGGGCAGCGGGTGATCGGGGCTCAGCGGGCCCTGGTGGGCGCGGAGTGCGGCGGCCGGGGCCTCGCGGACCGCGGTGGGCGAGCCGAGGGCGGTGAGCACGCTGCGCAGGGCAGGCGCGGGGGCAGGAGGAACGTGCAGCGGCATGGCGGGTCGCCTCTCACTTCGGAGACACGGTGGAGCGTGGCAGTGCGGACGGCGCTGTCTGCGGGCGGGTCAGAGCATGGCTGACCGGTGCTGCGGACCGGCGGGTCGGACGCGGTGCCGGGGGCACCGGGGAAAGACCGCCAGACGCGGCGCCACATCTCTGCCTCGTGTGCGAAGTTTATACGACATTTGTTCTGAAAGTGTTTCCGCTACTCGCCTTGAGAATTTCCGGCAAGGCGGAATCCGGACCGGTGGCCGGCCTGCTGTGCGGGGTGGTTTCCGCCGCTTTGTGCGGAAAATCGGCGTGCCCACCTCGTAATTCCCCGGCGGAACGGTAGGCCGGAACCTGTCGGTGTTTTTCACGAGCGAATTGCGCGCGGCTCGGGCCGCCGAGATATGCCGCTGGAAAGTGCCCCGCGCCCCGACCCTACGAGCCTAGCGGTACCGGCATGCGCGGGAGGCGTTATCGATCAGATTGCCGGGCATCATCGACCGTAGCGCGTGCCCGGGGGCTCCCCGGGGCGGGCCAAACAGCCCGTGGCCGCGGGCCGTTCACTCCAGGAGGGATCCGCCGATGGGGGAGAAGGTCGCCGCGGACGGGAACGCCCTGGCGGACCGGGAACGTTATCGAAGAAAGCTCCACGACTGCCTGGAGGGATTGCGGCGACTGCTCGCGGAGAAGCGGTTCGACCGCCCCAGGAATCTCATCGGCCTGGAGATCGAGCTCAATCTCGCGGGCGCCGACGGCCTGCCCCGCATGCTGAACTCCCAGGTCCTGGAAAGGATCGCCAGCGGGGATTTCCAGACCGAACTCGCCCAGTGCAATCTCGAAGTCAACATCACCCCCCACCGCTTGTCCGGACGCGTTCTGGACCAGCTCGCCGAGGAACTCCGCGCCGGCCTCGGCTATGCCGAGAGAAAAGCCCGCGAGGTCGCCGCCCGCATCGTCATGATCGGCATCCTGCCGACCCTGAACCCCCACGACCTCACCGTCTCCAGCCTCTCCGCCAACGACCGCTACGTCCTCCTCAACGACCAGATGCGGGCCGCCCGCGGCGAGGACTTCGCCATCGACATACAAGGCGTCGAGCGGCTGACCGCCCGCTCACCCTCGATCGCCCCCGAAGCCGCCTGCACCTCCGTACAGCTGCACCTCCAGGTGACACCCGGGCGGTTCGCCGCCGTCTGGAACGCCGCCCAGGCCATCGCCGCCGCCCAGATAGCCGTCGGCGCCAACTCCCCGTTCCTCTTCGGCCGGGAGCTGTGGCGCGAGACCCGCCCGCCGGTCTTCCAGCAGGCCACCGACACCCGCGCCCCCGAACTCCAGGCCCAGGGCGTGCGCCCGCGCACGTGGTTCGGCGAACGCTGGGTGGACTCCGCCTGCGACCTCTTCGAGGAGAACCTGCGCTACTTCCCGCCGCTGCTGCCGCTGTGCGGCCCCGAGGAACCCCTCGCCGTCCTCGATGACGGCGGCGTGCCCGACCTCGCCGAACTGGTGTTGCACAACGGCACGATCTATCGATGGAACCGCCCCGTCTACGCCGTCGCCGGCGGCGTCCCGCACCTCCGCGTCGAGAACCGCGTCCTCCCCGCCGGCCCGACCGTCGCCGACGTCATCGCCAACACCGCCTTCTACTACGGGCTGGTGCGCGCCCTGGCCGAACAGCCGCGCCCGGTCTGGACCCGGCTCCCGTTCACCACCGCGGCCGCCAACTTCGACAACGCCTGCCGGCACGGCATCGAGGCCGCCTTCCACTGGCCCCGGCCCGGCCGCGCCGGCGGCCTCACCGAGATCTCCGCCGTCCGCCTCGTCCGGCAGGAACTGCTCCCGCTGGCGGCCGCCGGACTGGACGCCTGGGGCGTCGAACCGGCCGACCGCGATCACTACCTCGGCATCATCGAGGCCCGCTGCGCCCACCGGGTCAACGGGGCGTCCTGGCAGGCCGCCGCCTTCCGCCACGCCCGGCGCCAGGGGCTCGGCCGCGAGGCCGCGCTGGCCGCGATGACCCGGCGCTACAGCGAGCTGATGCACACCGGGGAGCCGGTCCACACCTGGCCGGTCGGCTGGGCGGCGACCGGGGCGGGAGCCGGGGCCGGGACCGGGGCGGGGTCGGTGGTGCCGGCGCAGCGGGGGCGGGGGGCTGGGGGCAGGGTGCCGTAAGGGGCTGGTGCTGCCGGCCGTGTCCTGAGGTGGTGCTGGGTGTACTGCCGGGGGGCCGCGCCCCGGTGGTGGGGTGAGGGGCCCGTGCCCCGGTGGTGCGGTGGAGGGGCCCGTGCCCCGGTGGCGCGGTGAAGGGGCCCGTGCCCCGGTGGTGCGGTGGAGGGGCCCGCGCCCCGGTGGTCACCGTGTCGTCGCGGTGGTCCAGATGCCCAGCAGCGCCTTGAGGTCCCCGGCCGGTGGCGGGTCGTCGGCCACGGCCGTGTACGGCTGCGGATCGCGCCCGCCCGCCACGGTGGTGAGCCGGCTGTCGGCGCGCCCGGTGTCGGACCGGAAACCGTGGTCCCGCAGGATGCGCTGGCCCGCGGTGTCGGCGACCAGCGTCAGGAAGCGGTTGGCGGCCCGGCTCTGGTCGGCGGTCATCGAGGCGTCGTCGACGAGGGTGTACGGGTAGTCGAGCTGGGCGGTGCCGTCCGCCGGGTAGAACAGGTCGAGCGCGGGACCGCCGCCCCGGTGGGTGTTGTGGGCGTAGGCGGCCTGTTCGGACAGCAGCAGCGCCTGATTGCGGCGCGGATTGCCCGCCTCGGCCCCGGAGCCGTCGCGCGGCAGAGTGGCCAGCACCTGCCCGTCGCCGTCCACGACCCGTTCGGAGAGCAGTTTCGCCGCCGCGGCCGTACGGGTCGCCGCCGCGCTGCGGCTGCCCGCCTCCTTGCGGTCGGCGGCGCCGATCCGGGCCAAGGCGAGCAGCCCGGTGGCGCTGTGCGCCGGATCGGCGACCCCCAGGCGCAGCCCGTCGCCGGTGGCCGCGGCCCCCGTCAGCCCCGTCCACGAGTACGTACGGGACGGCCAGCCCAGCGACTTGGCGGCCGACGGGACCGCGCCGAGGACGATCGGCGAGGACGCGAGGGTGCCGACCGCGGTCAGCGACGACCCCCGCTCGTCGGTGACCCGGTCCACCCACAGGCGGGAATCCGGCACCCACACCTGGAACGCCGGGTCCGCCGGGCGTCCGGCGAGCGCGTCGGCGACCTCCGAGGCGGGCTGGGCGTTCACGGTGACGTCCAGGCACTTGCCGTCGCTGCGGATCCCGTCCTCGCGGGCCTGGCCGGCCACTTCCTCCAGCGCGGGGGCCACATCGGGCGAGGCGACCACTTCCAGCCGTACGGAGTCGCCGCCGCAACTCCGGCCGAACGGGAGGAGGCCACCGCGCAGCGCCACGATGGAGCCGGCGACGGCCGTGACGGCGATCGCGGTGGCGATCGCGGCCGTCCGGCGGCGGGCGCGGGGCCGGGGCGCGCGGGGGGACCCCGTTCCGTGCGGTGTGGAGTCGTCGGGCAAGCTGTGACGTCCCATGCGGTAGCGCCTCTCCTGATACTCGGAGGCCCGGAGCCCCGGACCTCCATCGGGATCGATGCGGACGGAAACACCCCGGATGGAGGGCGCCCGTCCCCGGCCTGTCGCGCGCGATCTTCGTATCTGCTTTCGAGACCCTAGCGGGGCGATGGCGGCGAAGAGGCGGTATTGCGGAAGTGGAGGAACCTTTGCAGTCGGATACAAGTCCCGTGGCGGACGCGGACGTTCCCGGCGCGGGCGACGGCGGCGGCGCGCGGCGGCCCCCGGAGGCGGCCGGGGAGCCCGCGCGGCGCCTGCTGCGCAACGAGACGCTGATCGTCCTGGCCCTCTCCCTGGGCGCCAGCGCGGTCTCGGCGCTGATCAGCTTCGTCGGCTCGCTGACCCGGCCCGGCGGCCTCAAGCACCAGGCGGCGACGCTCAACGCCTCGCACGCGCCGGGCCGCCCCTGGCTGGATCTCGCCTGGCAGGTGTTCGGGATCGCAACGGCTCTGGTGCCGGTCGTCCTGGTGGCCCATCTGCTGCTGCGCGAGCGCGCCGGAGGGCCGGACGAGGGCGCCGGCGGACTGCGGCTGATCGGCTTCGACCGGCGGCCCGGTTTCGACCTCGGGGTGGGCGCCGGGCTGGCGGCCGTCATCGGGGGCAGCGGACTGCTGCTCTACCTGGGGGCGCGGGCGGCCGGATTCAATCTGACGGTGGTGCCCGAGGCGCTGCCCGAAACCTGGTGGAAGATCCCGGTCCTGATCGCCTCCGCGGTGCAGAACGCGGTCCTGGAGGAGGTCATCGTCGTCGGCTACCTGCTGCGCCGGCTCGGGCAGCTG
The DNA here is from genome assembly GCF_001509485.1 of Streptomyces sp. NRRL F-4489. Lineage (GTDB taxonomy): Bacteria > Actinomycetota > Actinomycetes > Streptomycetales > Streptomycetaceae > Streptomyces. The sequence goes on along the minus strand of NZ_LLZI01000293.1, from coordinate 3,172 downwards.
GGCTGGACCCCCTGGGCGGCGGTGGCGGCCAGCGCGGTCCTGCGCGGTTCGTACCACCTCTACCAGGGCGTCGGCGGCTTCGTCGGCAACATGGTGATGGGCGTGATCTTCGCCCTGGTGTACCGGCGCTGCCGCCGGGTGGGTCCCTTGGTCGCCGCGCACGCCCTGATCGACATCGTGGCGTTCGTGGGGTACGCGCTCCTGGCGGGGCGGGTGGGCTGGTTGCCTACGGCGTGAGGCGTGCAGCGGGGAGGGCGAGGGGCCGTGTGACTGGGCCCGGGGCGGCCCCGCCCGGTGGGCTGAGACCGTCCTCTCGCGCCTGCCGGGCGCTGGTTGAACAGCGCCGCTCGGGCGGTGGCCGGGCGCAGGTCAGGCGGTGGCCAGCAGCTCGCCGTCGATGACGGTCACCGCCGAACCGGTCAGCAGAGTGCGGTCGCCGCGCAGTACGGTCCGGACGCGACCGGTACGGGCGCCGCCCTGGTGGCCGACCAGGGTGTCGCGGCCCAGCCGTGCCGACCAGAACGGGGCGAGCGCGGTGTGCGCGCTACCGGTTACCGGGTCCTCGTCGATACCCACCCCCGGGAAGAAGCCGCGGGAGACGAAGTCGTAGTCACCATCGGCGTCTTCGGCGCGGGCCGTGGCGATCACACCCCGGCTGCCCTGCCCGGCCAGTAGGCGGAAATCCGGGGCGAGACCCCGCACGGTCTTCTCGTCGGGCAGTTCGACCAGCAGATCGCCGACGTTCGGCCCGGTGGTGTGGGCGGAGCGGATCTCGACGCCGCCGAGCGCCCGGGTGACGGCCTCCGGCACGTCCACGGGGGCCAGCGGGGCGGTCGGGAAGTCCATGGTGATCGAGCCGCTGCCCTCGGCGGTGGTGATCAGCACCCCGCTGCGGGTGCGGAAGCGGACCGTCCCGGTGGCCGTGCCCGTGATGTGCAGCACATGGGCGGTGGCCAGGGTGGCGTGCCCGCACATGTTCACCTCCGTGGCCGGGGTGAGCCACCGCAACGCCCAGTCGGCGTCGCCCCCCGGGGGCAGCGGATGCGCGAACGCGGTCTCGGAGAGGTTGACCTCGGCGGCGACCCGCTGGAGCCAGGCGTCCTCGGGAAACGAATCGGAGTCGAGCAGCACGACTCCCGCGGGGTTGCCGGCGAATGGGCGCTCGGTGAAAGCGTCGACGATGCGAATCCTCATGGCCGGGAGACTAAGGGCATCCCAAGGCCACCGGCCAAGTCCAATCCGGGGGAAGTGGACTTGGTTGCGGGTGGAAGTGGACTCGGGGTGGTGAACCCGGGGCGGGCGGTGGACTCGGGGAAGTGGTCTCGGGCCGGTGGGCTCGGGGCGGTGGTCAACGCCCCTTGGTCCGTTTGGTCCGTGGTTCGTGGCGGCGTCGAGCAGGGCCCGGACGGTGCCCGGTTCATGGAGGTCCAAGGTCCGGCCGGGGTCCGTTCCGATGGCTCCGGACGGCTCCGGACGGCATGAGGCACCCGCCGGGGACAAGCCTTCAGGGGCTCGTGCGGAGGGCGATGCGGGCGGCGTTGGACGCCTTCAACAGCGGTGACCGGCCAGAACTGTGGCCCCGGCCGGGTGCGAGCCCTGGGCGGCATGGGCTCGTGCGGGAAATTTCTTCAGCCCCTTGCCCACCGAACAGTCCCGATATATCGTTGAAGCATCGCGATCGATCAGCGATGGCGAGCGATAGTACGTGTGCAATGCACTGGCAAGCATGAGAAGGAGGGGTGCGCGATGCGTTCCCAGGGATATGGGTATGGGCCCGGACACGAGCACGGGCATGAGCGCGGGCACGAGCAGTACGGGCCGGGGCGGGGCGGTGGCCGCGGCGAGTTCGGTGGCGGCTTCGAGCGCCGGCGTTCCGCCTTCGGCGGCTTCGGTCCGCCCTTCGGAGGTCCGCCTTTCGGCGGCGGCCGGGGGCGGGGTGGTGGTCCGCGCGGCCGGGCCCGGCGCGGCGATGTGCGCGCGTCGATACTGGCGCTGCTCAAGGACCGCCCGATGCACGGGTACGAAATGATCCAGGAGATCGCCGAGCGCAGCGGCGGGGCGTGGAAGCCCAGCCCCGGCTCGGTCTACCCGACGCTCCAGCTGCTGGAGGACGAGGGGCTCATCGCCAGCGCCAGTGAGGGCGGCAAGAAGCTCTTCTCGCTGACCGACGCCGGCCGCGCCGAAGCCGACAGCGGCTCGGACGCCCCCTGGGAGGACGCCGGCCGCGGCGTCGACTGGGAGGCGATGAACGAGATACGCAAGGCGGGCGGTGGCCTGGTCGAGGCGTTCCGCCAGGTGTGGGCCACCGGCAGCCCCGAGCAGCGAGAAAAGGCCATGGCCGTCGTCAACAAGGCTCGCAAGGAGCTGTATCTGATCCTGGCCGAGGAGGACTGATCGGAGCGGTACTGACCTGGGACGGTACTGGCCTGAGGCGGTACTGATCTGAGGCGGTTGAGTGCGGAAGGGCTGAGGGCTGGAGGGGGCTGAGCGGGGAGAGCCGGCTGAAGAGGCTGCGGCGCGGAGGGAGTCCGGGCGCCGGTGGTCGGTCGGGGCGGTGCGGGGCGGAGTGCGCGGCCGCCTCGGGCGGCTCAGGTCACCAGGTCGGCGAGCTTGCGCAGTGACTCGTTCAGTGCGGCGCTCGCCGAGTCCTTCAGCTTGGCCGCCATCAGGGAGACCGCGGCGCCGGTGAAGGTCCCGTCGATCCGGACCTCGGTCGTCCCGCCGTCGGGCGTCAGCTGATAGCGCATGCCGAGGTTGACGCCCATGGGCCCCTTGCCCTGGACGGCGAGGAGGCGGCCCGGTTCCAGTTCGCGGACGGTCCAGTTGACCTCCGCCGGGAAACCCATCAGCTTCATGTTCTCCTGGTAGGCCGCGCCTACCTGGAGGGGCTGCGGGCCGCCGTGGGGGAAGTCGGTGTGGGTGGCGTTCCACTCCCCGTAGGAGGGGAAGTCGGTGAGGCGGTCCCAGAGCTTCTCGGCCGGTGCCTCGATCCGGGCCTGGACGGTGACATCGGCCATGCGGGCACCCCTTCGGTGACGGCTCCGCGACGGCTCCGTCACGGCTCCTGGCTGGTGCGCGGAACGTAGCGGCGGCAGGGGCAAGGTGCAAGGCCGACGACTCGGATTTGCTGATGGTTCGTCAGGCGAGGGGGTGGCGGTGGTGGGTGGGGGCG
>NZ_LLZI01000292.1 GCF_001509485.1 Streptomyces sp. NRRL F-4489 | reverse complement strand
GGTGTGCCGGACTGCTTCGCTTTACGTCCGGCACACCCCCACCCCGCAGACCCGTCCCCTCCCGAGGGGGGTGGGTTTCCGTGTCCGTTGGGGCTGGTCCCGGTGGGCCGGTGCGGCTCGTCATCGGTTGCCGGGCGCTCACCCTCAACGAGACGAGCCGCACCAGCCCACTCACGCCAGGCCCCACCGGCCTGGAAACTCACCCACCGGCGGGAGGGGGCGGGTCTCCGGGGGTGGTGTGCCGGACGTAAAGCGAAGCAGTCCGGCACACCACCCCCGGAGACCCGGCACCGCACCCCGAAAGCCCCGCGCAGCGGAATACAAGCAATGCGCCGCAGGCGCACAGGAAAGCCCCCCGCGGCGGGAAAGCCAACAACGTGGGAAGCCTAAAAACCTAGCTTGCGAAGCTGCTTCGGGTCGCGCTGCCAGTCCTTGGCGACCTTCACATGAAGGTCGAGGAACACCGGCGTGCCGAGGAGGGCCTCAATGTGCTTGCGGGACTTCGTCCCGACCTCCTTCAGCCGCTTGCCCTTGGGGCCGATGATGATCCCCTTCTGGGAGGGGCGCTCGATGTACACGTTGGCGTGGATGTCGAGCAGCGGCTTGTCGGCGGGGCGGTCCTCGCGAGGAAGCATCTCCTCGACGACGACCGCGATCGAGTGCGGCAGCTCGTCGCGGACACCCTCCAGCGCCGCTTCGCGGATCAGCTCGGCGACCATGACCTGCTCCGGCTCGTCGGTGAGGTCGCCCTCCGGGTAGAGGGCCGGGCCCTCGGGGAGGAGGGGGACGAGGAGGTCGGCGAGGAGCGAGACCTGGCTGTCGCCGACCGCGGAGACGGGGATGATCTCGGCCCATTCGATGCCGAGTTCCTTGCCGAGCCGGTCGATGGCGATCAGCTGGGCGGCGAGCGTCTTGGAGTCGACCAGGTCGGTCTTGGTGACGATGGCGACCTTGGGGGTCTTGCGGATCTCGGCCAGCTCGCCGGCGATGTAGCGGTCGCCGGGGCCGATCTTCTGGTCGGCGGGGAGGCAGAAGCCGATCACGTCGACCTCGGACCAGGTCGTCCGCACGACGTCGTTGAGCCGCTCGCCGAGCAGCGTGCGCGGCTTGTGCAGGCCGGGGGTGTCGACGAGGACGAGCTGCGCGTCGGGGCGGTGCACGATGCCGCGCACGGTGTGGCGGGTGGTCTGCGGGCGGTTGGAGGTGATCGCGACCTTGGTGCCGACGAGAGCGTTCGTGAGGGTGGACTTGCCCGCGTTGGGGCGACCGACGAAGCAGGCGAAGCCGGCACGGTGCGGGGCGGTGGACTCTGTGCGAACGCTCATGGCGCCCATTCTCCCCGATCCCCGCCGCCACTCCGACCATCCGCGGCTTCCGGTCGTACCGGGGGCGGGGCGCGCCGGGCCGCGGGCGCCCCGCCCGGTGGCGGGAGGGGTCAGGCCGCCGGGCCCGCCGGGACGGTGGTGCGCAGGGTGCCGTCGGGGGCGGCCACGAGGACGGGGGTGCCGGGGCCGCCGAGGTCGCGGACGGCGGCCCGGTCGGCGTCGGCGGCCTGCGCGGCCTCGGTGACCACGGCCGCCGCCTCCAGGGACTTAGCGCCGCTGGCGACGGCCATGGCGACGGCCGTCTGGAGCGCGCTGAGCTGCAGGGATTCCAGGGCGACGGTGCCGGCGACGTAGGTGCGGCCGGTCTCGTCGCGGACGGCGGCGCCCTCGGGGACGCCGTTGCGGGCCCGCGCCGAGCGCGCGAGCGTGATGATCTTGCGGTCTTCGGGGTCCAGCGGTGCGGCTTCGGTCATACCGGCGAGCATATGACGGGGCCGGACCGGCGCGTACGGGGCGGCCCGTTCACCCGGCGACCGGGTACATCCCGCCGCGCCGCCCCTCCGGCGAGGTCAGCCGCTCCAGCTTGGCGGCGGTGCCGGTGTCCGGGCAGGGGTTGTACAGCATCACGCTGAGGTCGGGGCGGGCCGGGACCTGGAGCTGGGTGGTCTCGAAGAGCAGCGCCCCGGCCTGCGGGTGGTCCATCTCCTTGAGCAGCTGTCCGCCGTCCTGGACGTCGCCGCGGGCCCACAGCGCCGCGAACTCCTCGCTGCGCGCGGCGGTCTCCCGGATCACCTCGGCGAAACCCTCGTCGCCGGGGCGGGCCGAGCTGGCCGCGCGGTACTGGGCGACGAGCCGGGGCGCGTTCGCCTCCCAGCTCACCGTCCGGGCACGGTAGAAGGGGTCGGTGAAGAACGCGATCAGGCAGTTCGGGGACGCGCCGGGCCGGCCGTGGCCGAGGACGATCCGCGCCGCCTCGTTGAAGGCGATGGTGTTCCAGTACGGGTCGGTGATGTGCGCGGGGAACGGCATCCAGGCGTCGATGAGCCGCTGGAGGCCGGGGGCGACGCCGCCGGGGCCGGGCTCGGTGCCCTCGGCGTCCTCGGCGTCCCGGCGCGGCGGCGGGTTCAGGCCGGCCAGCGCGTAGAGGTGGCGGCGCTCGGCGCCGGTGAGCCGCAGCACCCGGGCCACCGCGTCCAGGACCTGGGGCGAGACGGTGATGTCGCGGCCCTGTTCGAGCCACTGGTACCAGGAGGCGCCGACGCCGGCGAGGACCGCGACCTCCTCGCGGCGCAGGCCGGGGGTGCGGCGGCGGCCGCCGTCGGGCAGGCCCGCCTCGGCCGGGGTGACCCGGGCCCGGCGGCCGCGCAGGAAGGTGCGGAGTTCCTGGCGGCGGCGCGCGTCGGCGGTGTCGGTATCGGTGTCGGTGCCGGCGGCTGCGGTGGTGTCCATGGCTGCCCGTTCCCCCTGGTCGGCGCGGCGGTGGGGCACCACGATAGGCCGCCGCCGGGCGGGGAACGCACGAAGGCTGAAGAGTCCGGTTGCCCCGCTCCCCTGCGCCGGGGCACCCGGCTCTTCAGCCGACGTCGTTTCCGGGCAGCGCGGTGCGCCGTGAGCCGGCAGCGGTGCCGGTGCCCGGAGGGCGCGATGTCCGCGGCCTTCGCCGGGTGTCATCGCGGATGCGGCGGTCCGTCACGTCCGTCGCGTACGTCGCGTTGGCTACGTCCACTACGTCCGTCACATGACCGCCGGGCGGCTACGGGGCAGGGGGCGGAACCGCGTCACCGGGCCGTTCCGCCGGGCTTTCGCCACCCTCGCGGAATTCCCCTCTCGCGCATTCCGTTCGGCTGCCTTTCGCCGCACGGTGCCGGGCCTTTTCCGGCCCGGCACGAAGATCTTTCCATGGGGTGGAGAAAGGAATCCAGGGCTGGCGGAAATGGCTTTGCGGAAATTTGCGGTGTACTGGGGATCAGTTGCCGAGCGGGCGGAATGGGGCGGAACGGTCCCGGAATTGCCGGGTCCGGTGGCGGCCGGGGCGGTCAGCCGGCGGCGCCGTCACGCTCCGCGTCCGCCGCCCGGACCGGTTCGCAGAGCACCGTGACGATCTTGTTGCGGCGGCCGGCCGGCGATTCCGCGATCAGCCGCAGCGCCTTGAGGTCCGGGTCGGAGGCGTCGGCGGAGAGGTCGATCTCGGCGGTCGCGCCGGCGATCGGGACCCGGCCCAGCTGCTTGGCGAGCAGCCCGCCGACCGTCTCCACGTCCTCGTCGTCCAGCTCCGCCAGGCCGTACAGCTCGCCCAGCGCGCCGATGTCGAGGCGGGCGGTGACCCGATAGCGGCCGCCGCCGAGGTCCTGCACCGGCGGGAGTTCCCGGTCGTATTCGTCGGTGATCTCGCCGACGATCTCCTCCAGGATGTCCTCGATGGTGACGATGCCGGCCGTGCCGCCGTACTCGTCGATCACCACCGCGACGTGATTGCGGTCCCGCTGCATCTCGCGCAGCAGATCGCCGGCGTTCTTGGTGTCCGGGACGAACACCGCCGGGCGCATCGCCGTCGACACCAGCTCGGTCTCCGCGTCCCGGCTGATGTGGACCTTGCGGGCGAGGTCCTTGAGGTAGACGACGCCCACGATGTCGTCCTCGTTCTCGCCGGTGACCGGGATGCGGGAGAAGCCGGAGCGCAGCGCCAGGGTGAGGGCCTGGCGGATGGTCTTGAAACGCTCCACGGAGACCAGGTCGGTGCGCGGCACCATCACCTCGCGGACGAGGGTGTCGCCGAGCTGGAACACCGAGTGCACCATCCGGCGCTCCTCGTCCTCGATCAGCGACTCCTTCTCCGCGAGGTCCACCAGGGACCGCAGTTCGGCCTCGGAGGCGAACGGGCCCTTGCGGAAGCCCTTGCCGGGGGTGAGGGCGTTGCCGAGCAGGATGAGCAGCTGCGGCACCGGGCCCATCACCCGGGCCAGCGGCAGCAGGACGTACGCGGCGGCGGTGGCGGTGTTCAGCGGGTGCTGGCGGCCGATGGTGCGCGGGGAGACGCCGACGGCGACGTAGGAGACCAGCACCATCACCGCGATGGCGACGGTCAGCGCCTGCCAGGTGGTGGCGAAGGAGCGCAGGCAGGCGTAGGTGACCAGGGCGCCGGCGGCCACCTCGCAGCCGACCCGCACCAGCAGCGCGAGGTTGAGGTAGCGGGTGGGGTCGGCGGCGACCGCGGCGAGCTTGGCGCTGCCGCGGCGGCCGGAGCGGACCGCCTCCTCGGCCCGGAAGCTCGTCGTCCGGGTCAGGCCCGCCTCGGCGCAGGCGGCGAGCCAGGCGATCACGACGAGGAGGACCGCGACGGCGATCAGGGTGGTCATCGCGCGCTCCGTCAGGTCACGGTGGGGGCCGGCGAGGGGCCGGTGATCCCCCGCTCGGCCCGCCAGCCGTCGATGATCGCGGCCTGGAGCCCGAACATCTCGGCCTTCTCGTCGGGCTCCTCGTGGTCGTAGCCGAGCAGGTGCAGCACGCCGTGGACGGTCAGCAGCTGGAGCTCCTCGTCCATGCTGTGCGCCGTCGGGGCGGCCGCGCCCTGCTGGGCGGCGACCTCCGGGCAGAGCACGATGTCACCGAGGAGACCCTGCGGGGGCTCCTCGTCGTCCTTGGCCGGCGGGCGGAGTTCGTCCATCGGGAAGGACATGACATCGGTCGGCCCGGGGAGGTCCATCCACTGGAGGTGGAGCTGCTCCATGGCCTCGGCGTCCACGACGATGACGGACAGCTCGGACAGCGGGTGGATCCGCATCCGGGCCAGGGCATAGCGGGCGACGTCCAGGACCGCCTGCTCGTCGATGTCCGTACCGGACTCGTTGTTGACGTCGATCGACATGGGGTGGGTGGGTCTCGCTTCTCTGGTCGTGCGGCGCGGGCTACCGGCCGTTGCGGCTGTCGTACTTCTCGTAGGCGTCGACGATACGGCCCACGAGCTTGTGCCGGACCACGTCCCTGCTGGTCAGCTCGGAGAAGTGGACGTCGTCGACGCCGGTGAGGATCTCCCGGACCTGGCGCAGGCCGCTCTTGGTGCCGCCCGGCAGGTCGATCTGGGTGACGTCGCCGGTGATGACGATCTTGGAGTCGAAGCCGAGCCGGGTGAGGAACATCTTCATCTGCTCGGGATTGGTGTTCTGCGCCTCGTCGAGAATGATGAAGGCGTCGTTCAGCGTCCGGCCGCGCATGTACGCCAGCGGCGCGACCTCGATCGTCCCGGCGGCCATCAGGCGCGGGATGGAATCGGGGTCGAGCATGTCGTGCAGCGCGTCGTAGAGCGGGCGCAGATACGGGTCGATCTTCTCGTAGAGGGTGCCGGGCAGGAAGCCCAGGCGCTCGCCGGCCTCGACCGCGGGGCGGGTCAGGATGATCCTGTTGACCTGCTTGGCCTGGAGGGCCTGGACGGCCTTGGCCATGGCCAGGTAGGTCTTGCCGGTGCCGGCCGGGCCGATCCCGAAGACGATGGTGTGCTTGTCGATGGCGTCGACATAGCGCTTCTGGTTGAGCGTCTTGGGGCGGATGGTGCGGCCGCGGTTGGAGAGGATGTTCTGGGTGAGCACCTCGGCCGGGGTCTCGGCCCCGCCCTCGCCGTTCTCCGCGGCGCGGAGCATGGCGATGGAACGCTCCACCGCGTCCTCCGTCATCGGTTGACCGGTGCGGAGCACCAGCATCATCTCGTCGAACAGGCGCTGGACGAGGGCGACCTCGTGGGCGTCGCCGACCGCGCTGATCTCATTGCCCCGGACGTGGATGTCGGTGGCGGGAAAAGCGTCCTCGATCACACGCAGGAGCGAGTCGCCGGATCCCAGGACCGTCACCATCGGGTGCTTGGCCGGGACCGTGAACTGGGCGCTCGCCTGCGCTCGTGTGGGTGTCTGCGTCATGGGTAGGCCGGGTGGCCTGCTCAACCCCCATCCTCTGCTCATCACACGTGCGGACCTCGGCAGCGCTGCCCGCACCGGCTGCTTGCGCTACCAGAGTACGACGGGCCACCGACAAGCCGTCCGGCTTTTCGGGCCGGGCCGGACCGGGCCCGCCCCCGCCGCCGTCCGCCGCCCCTCACGCCGGCCCTTACGCCGGCCGGCGGAAGCCGATCGTCGGGACCGCGCGGGCCAGCCGGGCGGACGCGGACGGCGCCGCGTCATCGGGCACGGCCGGGAAGCCGGGGCCGGCGCCGGCGCCCGCCAGGACCGCGTCCAGGAAGCCGTACTGGCTCCGCAGCGCGTCCCCCGCCGCCGTGCCCAGCGTCCGCGCCCGGCACCACCAGGCGGCGATCTCGCCCCAGCCGGGCGCCGCCAGCGACCCGCCGAACTCCTGCACCGACAGCGCGGCGCTCAGCCCCGCGAACGCCAGCCGGTCCGCCAGCGGCCAGCCCGCCAGCGTGCCAGTGACGAAGCCCGCCACGAAGACGTCCCCGGCGCCGGTCGGATCCAGCGCCTCCACCGCGATCGCCGGCACCTCGGCGGTCTCGCCGCTGCCGGAATCCACCGCGTACGCGCCCTCCGCACCGAGCGTGACGACGGCGAGCGGTACGAGGTCGGCGAGCTTGCGGGCGGCGGCCCGGGGGCAGTCGGTGCGGGTGTAGCGCATCGCCTCCTCGGCGTTCGGCAGGAACGCCTCGCAGTGCTCCAGGTGCGCGAGGTCGGCCGGGTCCCAGCGGCCGGAGTCGTCCCAGCCGACGTCGGCGAAGATCCGGCTGCCGCGGCCGGCCGCGCAGCCCAGCCAGCCCTCGCGGCGGCCGGGGACCAGCGAGGCGACGCAGGCCCGGGTCGGCGGCGGGCAGCCGGGGGCGTGCTCCCCGTCGAAGGCGTGCTCGGGCGGCGGCGCCTCGTGGCCGTGCGAGACCATCGTGCGCTCGCCCTCGTAGGCCATCGAGACCGTCACCGGGGAGTGCCAGCCCGGGACCTTCCGGGAGAGCGCCAGATCGATGCCCTCGCCCCGCTCCAGCGCCTCCCAGCAGTACTCGCCGTACATGTCGTCGCCGAACGCGGCGGCCAGCGACGTGCGCAGGCCCAGCCGGGCGAGCGCGGTGGCCATGTTGGCGACGCCCCCGGGGCTGGAGCCCATCCCGCGCGCCCAGGATTCCGTGCCGCGCACCGGGGCGGAATCCAGGCCGGTGAAGATGATGTCGAGGAAGACCGTGCCGGTGAGGTAGACGTCGGTGGGCGGATCGCCGTCGCGGCGCACCGCGGCCAGCGGATCGAGCCCCGGCGGCCCGGCGGCCGGCCCCGGAGGCGGTTCCATCTCGCGTCGGCTCGCGTTCACCGCGCTCGCCCCTCTCGTACGCACCTCGTGCCGCAAGTGTGCCTGATGCTGAGGTACGTTCCGCCTCATGAGGCTCACCATTCTCGGCGGCGGCGGCTTCCGGGTGCCGCTGGTCTACCGCGCCCTCCTGGACGATCCGGCCCGCTCGGTCTCCGAGCTGACGCTGTACGACACCGATCCCGCGCGGGTCGCGGTGATCTCCGGCGTGCTGGCCCGGCTGGCACAGGGCCGTCCGTCACCGGTACCCGTACGGGTGGCGGAATCGCTCGACGCGGCGCTGACGGGCGCCGACTTCGTCTTCTCCGCCATACGGGTCGGCGGCACGGAGGGCCGCATCCGGGACGAGCGGATCCCGCTGGCGGAAGGGGTGCTGGGCCAGGAGACGGTCGGCGCGGGCGGGATCCTCTACGGGCTGCGGACGATCCCGGTGGCGCTGCACATCGCCGAACGCGTCGCGGCGCTCGCGCCGGGCGCCTGGGTCATCAACTTCACCAATCCCGCCGGGATGGTGACCGAGGCGATGGCGCAGGTGCTGGGCGACCGGGTCATCGGCATCTGCGACTCGCCCGTGGGGCTGGTGCGCCGCGCGGCCCGGGCGGCCGGCGCCGACCCGGCGGCCCTGAAGGACCCGGCCCGCTCCGGCTACGACTACGTGGGCCTCAACCACCTCGGCTGGCTGCGGTCGTTGACCGTGGACGGCACCGACGTGCTCCCCGCCCTCCTGGCCGACGAGTCCGCCCTCGGCTCCTTCGAGGAAGGCCGCCTCTTCGGCGCCGAATGGCTGCGCGTCCTGGGCGCCCTCCCCAACGAATACCTGCACTACTACTACTTCCGCCGCGAGACCCTGCACTCCATACAGGACACGGCCCAGACCCGCGGCGAATTCCTCGACCACCAGCAGGGCGGCTTCTTCGAACGCGCCGCCGCGGCCGGCTCACCGGACGCGGTGTACGAGCTGTGGGAGCGCACCCGGCTGGAGCGCGAGGAGACGTACATGGCGCACAGCCGGGAGGCGACCGGCGGCTGGCAGCGGGACAGCCACGACCTGGAGGGCGGCGGCTACGACCGGGTGGCGCTGGCCCTGATGCACGCCATCGCCGGCAACTCGGGCCGCCGTCTCATCCTCAACGTCCGCAACGGCACCACGGTCCCGCAACTCGCCCCCGACGCGATCGTCGAAACCGTCTGCGAGGTCACCTCCCAGGGCGCCCGCCCCCTCCCCTGCACCCCGCTCCGCGAAGACCAGTTGGGCCTCATGCTCCAGATCAAGTCCGTCGAACGCGCCACCATCGACGCCGCCCTCTACAAAGACCGCGACGCCGCCCTCCGCGCCCTCGCCCTCCACCCCCTGGTCGACTCCGCCACAGTCGCCTCCCACATCCTCGAACGAGCGGCAGAGGGGGCGTAGCGGGGGCCTTCCTCCCCGCCCGCCCCGGGAATCCCCGCCCGGGAATACCCGCTCCCCTGCGCCGCGTTGGGGCCCCGCAGGGGGGCCTCGCGCCCCCTACGGGCTGTTCGGGCATCCCCTGGCAACGCGTCCCAATTGGCTGGGCCGCGAGGAGTCCGAGGCCGCGCTTGATCGAGGACCTGCCCGCCAGCAGACTGCTCTCCATGGGATCACCAGGCATGGCCACCAGGGCGCAGGTCGGGAGCCGGCGGTGAGTACGAGCCTGCCCTTCTTCCGCTATCACCCGGACCCTCTGGCGAGCGGGTCCATCCGCGTGGCCGCCGAGACGTGCGACTGCTGCAAGCGCGACAGGGGATGGATCTACACGGCCACCTTCTACACCGCGCACGAGGTCGATGGACGCTTCTGCCCGTGGTGCATCGCAGACGGGAGCGCGGCCGAACGCTTCGCGGGTGAATTCACCGACTCCTACGGGCTCGACGGCGTCAGCGAGGACGTTCTGCACGAAGTCACTCGCCGCACCCCTGGCTTCCACGCCTGGCAGGACCCGCACTGGCTCGTCCACTGCCAGGACGCGGCCGCCTTCGTGGGCGAAGTCGGGTACACCGAGCTGGCGGCGCGTCCCGAAGCCCTCGACCAGCTGCGGACCGACATGCGCCTCGACGGCTGGCACGACGAAAAGCAGCTTGAGCACTTCCTGACCCACCTGGGCGTCGGGGCAACCGCCATGCTCTTCCGCTGCACCGTCTGCGGCACCCATCTCGCCTACACCGACGCGTCCTAGAAGTCGCCTGCTCGGGCGAGTCGTCGGGGACCGGGGGGGTGCTGAGGGGCAGAACACGCCACATCAGATGACCCGTAAGGCCACCGCACAGCACAGCACCGCCGGAGAGGTCGCCCCTCCCTCTCCTCGGGAATAGCCGCCCCCCGGCGGCGCGTTGGGGCCCGCAGGGGGGCCTCGCGCCCCCTACGGGATCCGTTCGCACGCCCCCTACGGGCCCCACCCTCCCCCCCGGCACGCCCCCTCAGTGCCCCCGAGCCACCCACTCCGCCAGGTGAGGGGCTTCCGTGCCGATGGTGGTGGGGTCGCCGTGGCCGGGGCGGACGAGGGTGTCCGGGGGGAGGGGGAGGAGGCGGTCGCGGAGGGAGTCGATGATGGTGGGGAAGTCGGAGAAGGAGCGGCCGGTGGCGCCGGGGCCGCCGCGGAAGAGGGTGTCGCCGGTGAAGACGGTGTTCAGGTCGGGGGCGTAGAGGCAGACCGCGCCGGGCGCGTGGCCGGGCGTGTGCAGCACCGTCAGGTCCGTTCCGGCGATGGTCAGCACCTGGCCGTCCGACAGATGCGCGTCGGGCGCGGTGTCCGGGTGGGTCTGCTTCCACAGCGGCAGGTCGTCGGCGTGCAGCAGGATCCGCGCGCCGGTGCGGGCGGCCAGCGCCGGCGCGGCGTCGATGTGGTCGTTGTGCGCGTGGGTGCAGACGATCGCGCGCAGGGTGCGCCCGTCGAGGGCGCGGAGGATGGCGTCGGCGTCGTGCGCGGCGTCGATGACGATCGCCTCCGCGCCGTCCCCGACGATCCAGACGTTGTTGTCGACGTCCCAGGTGCCGCCGTCCAGGGAGAACGTCCCGGAGGTGACGAGGTGGTCGATGCGCGCGGTCATCACAGCACCACCACCGAGCGCAGGACGTCGCCGGCGTGCATCCGGTCGAAGGCCCGCTCAACCTCGTCGATCCCGATGGTCTCGGTGACGAAGCCGCCGAGGTCGATCCGGCCCTGCTGGTGCAGGTCGATCAGCATCGGGAAGTCCCGGGACGGCAGGCAGTCGCCGTACCAGGACGACTTCAGGGCGCCGCCGCGGCCGAAGACGTCCAGCAGGGGGAGTTCCAGGGTCATCTCGGGGGTGGGGACGCCGACCAGGACGACGGTGCCGGCCAGGTCGCGGGCGTAGAACGCCTGCCGGTACGTCTCCGGGCGGCCGACCGCGTCGATGACGACGTCCGCGCCGAAGCCGCCGGTGAGTTCGCGGATGGCTTCTACGGGGTCGGTGGTGCGGGAGTTGACGGTGTGGGTGGCGCCCATGGTGCGGGCGGTGGTCAGCTTGCGGTCGTCGATGTCGACGGCGATGATCTTCGCCGCGCCGGCCAGCCGGGCGCCGACCACCGCCGCGTCGCCGACGCCGCCGCAGCCGATGACCGCGACCGAGTCGCCGCGGCCGACCCCGCCGGTGTTGATCGCGGCGCCGATCCCGGCCATCACCCCGCAGCCCAGCAGGCCCGCGACGGCCGGGGAGACCGCCGGGTCGACCTTGGTGCACTGCCCGGCGGCGACCAGCGTCTTCTCGGCGAACGCGCCGATGCCCAGCGCCGGGGTCAGCTCCGTGCCGTCCGTGAGGGTCATCTTCTGCCGGGCGTTGTGGGTGTTGAAGCAGTACTGGGGCCGTCCGCGCAGACACGCCCGGCAGGCGCCGCAGACCGCCCGCCAGTTGAGGATGACGAAGTCCCCGGGGGCGATGTCGGTGACGTCCGGGCCGACCGACTCCACCACACCGGACGCCTCGTGGCCCAGCAGGAACGGGAAGTCGTCGTTGATCCCGCCCTGCTTGTAGTGCAGGTCGGTGTGGCACACGCCGCACGCCTGGATTTTCACGACGGCCTCGCCGGGCCCGGGATCGGGCACCACGACGGTCTCCAGCCGGACCGCTTCGTTCTTCCCCGGCGCCACGACGCCGCGCACTTCCTGTGCCATCGGTACCGCCCCTCTTCGAAGATCGCGTACGGGACCACTGTGGCGCACCGCCGCCGGGTTGTGCCACACCGGACGCGGGCGGCGCGGCCGGGGGCGGGGGATCGTCCCTGGTGGTCCGGTCCCCGGGGGAACGCCGGCAAGGGCTGTGGCTTCGGAGCCAGTTGAGCAAACCCCTCTCGCCCCACCTTTACGAATCCTTTAATCTCCGCGCGTAGATACCGCCGCACGGCCTCTGTTAGACCTACCGGAACGTTTTCCGTCCGCCTCATGACCGTCCCCGGCCGTTCATGACCGCTTCTCAAGGAGCCGCGCATGCCCCGTCCCGCCCTCTCCCGACGCGCCCGCCTCGGCGGGGCGGTGGCCGCCGCGCTCGTCGCCGGCAGCACGCTGTTCGCCGCCGGCCAGGCCACCGCCGAGCACTCCGTACCGCGCACCGACAAGGAGATCCCGAACGTCACGCTGGTCGAGGACAAGATCAAGGCGTACTACGGCGACACGGTGGCGGCCGACGGCGAGCACTACGCCTCGCCCACCAGCAACTACGCCCGCCAGGTCCGCGGCATCGAGGCCAAGGCGCGCACTTACCTGGCCGGCGCGCTGGCCAAGAAGGGCGAGACAGGCGGGAAGGCCGGGAAGGGCGGGAACGCCAAGCCGGCCATCGTCCTGGACATGGACGACACCACCCTGCTGACCTACAACTACGAGCTGAAGGTCGGCTTCAACTTCACCCCGAAGTCCCAGGATGAGTACCTCGAGCACACCGACATGGCCCCGGTCTTCGGCATGAACGACCTGGTCAACTGGGCGCACTCCAAGGGCGCCGAGGTCTTCTTCGTGACCGGCCGCAAGGAGGCGCAGCGCGACTGGAGCGTGCGCAACCTCAAGAACGTCGGCTACGACGTCCCGCTGGACCGCGCGCACGTCTTCCTGAAGGACAAGGACCACCCGGCGGACTACCTGCCGTGCGGTACGACCTGTTCGACCATCGGCTTCAAGTCGGGCACCCGGAAGCACATCGAGTCGCTGGGCTACCGGATCGTCGCCAACTTCGGCGACCAGTACAGCGACCTGGCGGGCGGGGCGGCCCAGCGCACGTTCAAGCTGCCGAACCCGATGTACTACCTGCCGTAAGGCCCCCGTCAGGGCGCGCGGCCCCCGGCGCTCCCCAGGGGCGCCGGGGCGCGGCTCAGGGGCGCCGGGGCGGCTCAGCGCCTCTTGGGGAGCGGTACCCGCATCAGGTCCCGGGCGATGGTGAGTTCGCCGGTGTAGCCGGCCGCGCGGGCCTGCCGCGCGAAGTCCTCGGGGTCGGCGTAGCGCTGCGAGAAGTGCGTCAGGACGAGGTGCCGCACGCCCGCCTCGGCCGCCACCCGCGCGGCCTGACCTGCCGTCAAGTGTCCGTACTCCTCGGCGAGTTGGACGTCGTCGTCGAGGAACGTCGACTCGATCACCAGCATGTCCGCGCCCGCCGCGAGCGCGTGCACGCCGTCGCACAGCCGGGTGTCCATGACGAACGCGAAGCTCTGTCCGGGCCGGACCTCGCTGACCTCGTCCAGGGTGACGCCGTTCAGTTCGCCGTCCCGTTGGAGGCGGCCGATGTCCGGGCCGGTGATGCCGCGGGCGGCGAGCCGTTCGGGCAGCATCCGCCGGCCGTCCGGCTCGGTGAGGCGGTAGCCGTACGACTCGACGGGGTGCGAGAGGCGGCGCGCCTGGAGGACGTAGCCCTCGGCGCGGTCCAGTTCGCCGTCGGCGGCCACCGGGCGCTGGGCGATGCGGACCGTCTCCCGGTAGGCGGTGGCGTAGCGCAGCCGCTCGAAGAACCGCTCGCCGCTGGCGGGGTAGTGGGCGGTGACCGGGTGCGGCACCCGGTCGAGGTTGATCCGCTGGATCACCCCGGCCAGGCCCAGCGAGTGGTCGCCGTGGAAGTGGGTGACGCAGATCCGGTTGATGTCGTGGGCGGCGACGCCGGCCCGCAGCATCTGCCGCTGGGTGCCCTCCCCGGGGTCGAAGAGCAGCCCCTGGCCGTCCCACCGCAGCAGGTAGCCGTTGTGGTTGCGGTGCCGGGTGGGAACCTGGCTGGCGGTTCCGAGGACGACCAGTTCACGTACCGACATGGCTCGTTACCCGGGGGGCCACTGGAGGCCGCGGCCCCCGAGGACGTGCAGATGGGCGTGGAAGACGGTCTGGCCGGCGCCGGCGCCGGTGTTGAAGACGACGCGGTAGCCGGTCTCCTCGATCTGCTCCGCGGCCGCGATCTCGCGGGATTCGCACAGTATGTCGGCGATGACCTGCGGCTCGGCGGCGGCGAGCGCCGCGGCGTTGGGGTGGTGGGCCTTGGGGATCACCAGGATGTGCGTCGGGGCCTGGGGGTTGATGTCGCGGAACGCGACGGTGGTGTCGGTCTCGCGGACGATCGTCGCCGGCACCTCCCCCGCCACGATCTTGCAGAACAGGCAGTCGGCCTGCGGTTCTCCCGCCACCGGTGGCTCCTCCCGGGTCGCGCGGCATGCGGCGTACGCACGGTGCGCACGCCCTCCGGATGCTAGCCGATCACCCCTGCGGGCCCCGGGGGCCGGGCCGTCCCGCGATGCCCGGCCCGGCGGCCCCCCGGTCCGGCCCGTGCGGTCCCGCGCTTCGCGGCCGGGCCGCCCTAAGCTGGGCGCTCAGACCGCATTGGCCCCGCGAACGGGAGTACGCACCATGGCAACCACGCGCACCGCCGCCACCCACTGGGAAGGCAACCTCCTCCAGGGCAAGGGCACCGTCGCCCTGGAATCCTCCAAGGCCGGGAGCTACGAGGTGAGCTGGCCCGCCCGCTCGGAGGAGCCGGGCGGCCGGACCAGCCCGGAGGAGCTGATCGCCGCGGCCCACTCGTCCTGCTACTCCATGGCCTTCTCGCACGGCCTGGCCGGCAAGGGCCACACCGTGGAGAGCGTCGACACCCGGGCCGATGTCACCTTCCAGCCGGGCGAGGGCATCACCGGCATCGTGCTGACCGTCAAGGCCCGGGTGCCCGGCCTGTCGGAGGAGGACTTCCAGGCGGCGGCCGAGGACGCCAAGAAGAACTGCCCGGTCAGCCAGGCGCTGGCGGGCGTCAAGAACATCCAGCTGAACGCCGAGCTGCTGCCCTGAGGGAAGCCGGGGGCCGGCCGGCGCCCTTGACGGCCCGGCCGGCCCCGAACTCAGCTCCAGCGCCCCGTACGCCCCAGCAGCAGCGCGGTGGCCGCCGTCCCGGCCGTCGAGGTCCGCAGGACGGACGCGCCCAGGCGGTACGGCTTGGCGCCGGCCTCGGCGAAGAGCGTCAGCTCCTCCGGGGCGACGCCGCCCTCGGGGCCGACGACGAGCACGATCGAGCCCTGGGCGGGGAGTTCGGCGGTGGCCAGCGGCGTGCTGCCCTCCTCGTGGAGGACGGCGGCGAAGTCGGCGTCCGCGAGCAGCGCGGCCACCTGCTTGGTCGTCAGCGGGTCGGCGACCCGGGGGAAGGTCAGCCGGCGCGACTGCTTGCCCGCCTCCCGGGCCGTCGCCCGCCACTTGGCCAGTGACTTCGCGGCCCGTTCGCCCTTCCACTGGGTGACGCAGCGCGCCGCCGGCCACGGCACGATGGCGTCCACGCCGGTCTCCGTCATGGTCTCCACCGCCAGTTCGCCCCGGTCGCCCTTGGGGAGCGCCTGGACGACGGTGATCGTGGGCGACGGCGGTTCCTCGGTGCGCAGGCGGGTGACGGCGACGATCAGCCGGTCCTTGCCCTCGACGGCGGCGACCGTGCCCTCCGCGCCCGTCCCGGAGCCGTCGGTCAGCACGATGTCCTCACCGGCCCGCAGCCGCCGCACCGACACCGCGTGCCGCCCCTCGGGGCCGTCCAGGGTCACCGTGCCGCCGGCCCGTACGCCGTCGAGCGCGTCGACGAGGAAGACGGGCGCGGTCACAGCGCCCCACCTGCCCCCAACGCGGCGCGCGCGGCGTCCAGTTCGGCCGCCAGCACCGCCACCAGCTGCCCGGCGGGCATCTCCCGCGCGAGCCGGTGGCCCTGCCCCGCCCAGAGGTTGAGGCCCTGGGCGTCGCCGGCCTTGGCGGCGGCCTTGCGGACCGGGGAGGTGAGGTAGTGCACGGCCGGGTAGGCGGCGGGGGCGTACGGGCCGTGCTCCCGCAGGAAGCGGTTGACCAGGCCGCGGGCCGGCCGCCCGGAGAACGCCCGGGTCAACTCGGTATGTGTGTACAGGGGGTTGGTCAGCGCCTGCTTGTGCAGCGGGTTGGCGCCGGACTCCGGGGTGGCCAGGAACGCGGTGCCCAGCTGGGCCATCGACGCGCCGGCGGCCAGCACCGCGGCGATCTGCGCGCCGCGCATCAGCCCGCCCGCGGCGATCACCGGGATCCGCACGGCCTCCCGCACCTGCCCGATGAGGGCCAGCAGCCCCAGCCCGGAACCGGTGCCGTCGGCGTGCGGGTCGTCCCGGTGGGTGCCCTGGTGGCCGCCGGCCTCGACGCCCTGCACGCACACCGCGTCCGCGCCCGCCTGCTGCGCGTCCTGCGCCTCGGCGGCGGTGGTGACGGTGACGACGGTGTACGTCCCCAGCTCGGCGAACGCGGTGAGGACCGCGCGGGTGGGGCAGCCGAAGGTGAACGAGACCAGCGGTACGGGGTCGTCGCGGAGGATCGCGAGTTTGGCCTCGTAGCCGTCGTCGCTGGAGCCGTTGATATCGCCCAGCTCGGTGTCGTACCAGGCGGCCTCGCCGGCCAGCTGCTCGCGGTAGACCTCGACGGCGGAGGTGTCGGCCAGCGGCGGCTGCGGCATGAAGAGGTTGACGCCGAAGGGGCGGCCGGTCAGCGCGCGCAGCCGTTTGATCTCCTGGTACATGCCGTCGGCGGTTTTGTAGCCGGCGGCGAGGAAGCCGAGGCCGCCCGCCTCGCAGACGGCGGCGGCCAGCTCGGGGCCGGAACCGCCGCCCGCCATCGGGGCCTGCACGATGGGATAGCGGCACAGATCGGTGAGCGCGGTGGGCATGCCCACATCGTGTCACGCCGGGCGCCGGGGCCCGAAACGGGGCGGGGCCGGGCCGGGGGATGCCCCGGCCCGGCCCCGCCGGTAACGCGCTGTGCCCACCCGGGGGACAACCCCCGGACCCCCGGCCGCTACCGGGGCGAGCCCCTACCGCCCGTTGAAGGCGTCCTTCAGCCGCGAGAACAGCCCCTGCTGCCCGGGCTGGAACTGGCCCTGGGGCCGTTCCTCGCCGCGCAGCTTGGCGAGGCGGCGGAGGAGTTCCTCCTGCTCGGGGTCGAGCTTGCTGGGCGTCTGCACCTCGACGTGGACGATCAGGTCGCCCCGGCCGTTGCCGCGCAGATGCGTCACACCGCGGCCGTGCAGCGGGATCGACTGGCCGGACTGCGTACCGGGCCGGACGTCGACCTCCTCCATGCCGTCCAGCGTCTCCAGCGGGCACTTGGTGCCCAGCGCCGCCGCCGTCATCGGGATGGTGACCGTGCAGTGCAGATCGTCGCCGCGCCGCTGGAACACCGGGTGGGGCAGCTCGTGGATCTCCACGTAGAGGTCGCCGGCCGGGCCGCCGCCGGGGCCGACCTCGCCCTCGCCGGCCAGCTGGATGCGGGTGCCGTTGTCGACACCGGCGGGGATCTTGACGGTCAGGGTGCGGCGCGAGCGGATCCGCCCGTCGCCGGCGCACTCCGGGCACGGTGTGGGGACGACCGTGCCGAAGCCCTGGCACTGCGGGCAGGGCCGGGAGGTCATGACCTGGCCGAGGAAGGACCGGGTGACCTGCGAGACCTCACCGCGGCCGCGGCACATGTCGCAGGTCTGCGCGGAGGTGCCGGGCGCCGCGCCCTCGCCGCTGCAGGTCGTGCAGACCACGGCGGTGTCGACCTGGATCTCCTTGGTCGTCCCGAACGCGGCCTCGCTCAGCTCCACGTCGAGGCGGATCATGGCGTCCTGGCCGCGGCGGGTCCGCGAGCGCGGGCCGCGCTGCGAGGCCGTGCCGAAGAAGGCGTCCATGATGTCGGAGAAGTTCCCGAAGCCCGCGCCGAAGCCGCCCGCGCCGCCGGCCCCGCCGGACTGCGAGAGCGGGTCGCCGCCGAGGTCGTAGACCTGCTTCTTCTGCGGGTCCGACAGCACCTCGTAAGCGGCGTTGATCTCCTTGAACCGCTCCTGGGTCTTCGGGTCGGGATTCACGTCCGGGTGCAGCTCGCGGGCCAGCCGCCGGAACGCCTTCTTGATCTCGTCCTGCGAGGCATCCCGCCGCACGCCCAGGACCGCGTAGTAGTCCGTCGCCACTTACGACTCCGCCAGGATCTGTCCGACGTAACGTGCCACTGCGCGTACCGCTCCCATCGTTCCGGGGTAGTCCATGCGGGTCGGTCCGACCACGCCCAATTTCGCGACGGCTTCGTCGCCCGAACCGTAGCCGACGGTGACGACCGAGGTGGACGTCAGGCCCTCGTGAGCATTCTCATGCCCGATCCGTACGGTCATGCCCGAGTCCTTGGCCTCCCCCAGCAGCTTGAGCAGCACCACATGCTCCTCAAGGGCTTCCAGCACCGGCCGGATGGTCAGGGGGAAATCATGCCCGAAGCGCGTGAGATTGGCGGTGCCGCCGATCATCAGCCGCTCTTCGGTCTCCTCCACCAGAGTCTCCAGCAACACCGACAGTACTGTCGAGACGGTGGCGCGGTCGTCCTGTTCGAAGGATTCCGGAAGATCCTGCACCAGCTGCGGGACGTCCGCGAAACGGCGGCCGACGACCCGGCTGTTGAGCCGGGCCCGCAGGTCCGCCAGGGACGTCTCGCCGAACGGCGTCTGGCAGTCCACCAGCCGCTGCTCGACCCGTCCGGTGTCGGTGATCAGCACCAGCATCAGCCGGGCCGGGGCCAGCGCCAGCAGCTCGACGTGGCGGACCGTGGAGCGCGTCAGGGACGGGTACTGCACCACGGCGACCTGCCGGGTCAGCTGCGCCAGCAGCCGGACCGTGCGGCCCACCACGTCGTCCAGGTCGACGGCGCCGTCGAGGAAATTCTGGATCGCGCGGCGCTCGGGGCCGGACAGCGGCTTCACCCCGGCGAGCTTGTCGACGAAGAGGCGATAGCCCTTGTCGGTCGGGATGCGCCCGGCGCTGGTGTGCGGCTGGGCGATGTAGCCCTCGTCCTCCAGGGCGGCCATGTCGTTGCGTACGGTGGCCGGGGAGACGCCCAGCTTGTGCCGCTCGGTGAGCGCCTTGGAGCCGACCGGCTCCTCCGTCCCGACGTAGTCCTGGACGATGGCGCGCAGCACTTCGAGCCTGCGTTCACTGAGCATCCCGCGCACCTCCACTCGGCCGTCCCGCCGTGTCGTCACCTTCTCTGGCACTCACATGGGCCGAGTGCCAGACCCGGAGCCAGTGTACGGCCGGGCGGCGCGGATACGGCAAGGGCGGGCGCACCGGTCCCTTACCCCGTGGCGCCGCCCGCGACCCGTGCCGGGGCCCGCCGCCGGGCGCGTTCGGGGCGCGCGCGGGCGCCGCCCGGTCGCCGTTCCCGCCGGCCGCCGGGCACCGCCCTCGCCGGGACGCTAGCTTCTCGGTATGCGTACGACGTGGGAAGAGGCGGGCTGGGAGCGGCTCGGCACGGGGGTCGCCCGCCGCCGGATGCCCGGCTGGGACGAGACGGTCGGGGTGGTCGCCGGCTCCGGCGGCGTACTGCTCGTCGACACCGGTCCGACCCTCCGGGACGGCGCGGAGCTGCGGCGGACGGTCCGCGCGGTGCTCGGCCGCGATGTGACGCATATCGCGCTGACCCATCCGCACTTCGACCACGTCCTGGGGACGGCGGCCTTCGCGGGCGTGGAGGTGTTCGGCGCGGCCGGGGTGGGCGAGCTGCTGCGGCACGGCAAGGACGCGCTGCGGCACGACGCGGTCCGGCACGGCGTGGACCGGGACGCCGCCGCCGAGGCCGCCGACCTGCTCGTCTCCCCGCACCACCATGTGCACGGCCAGCTGACCGTCCGCCTCGGGGACCGCGAGGTGCTGCTGGCCAACGTGGGCCCCGGGCACACCGCGCACGACCTGGCCGTCCTGGTGCCCGGCGGCCCCGGTGAACGGGAGGTCGTCTTCTGCGGCGACCTGGTGGAGGAGTCCGGCGAACCCCAGGCGGGCCCGGACGCCGTGCCCCGCCGCTGGCCGGCGGCGCTGGACCGGCTGCTGGCCCTGGGCGGCGAGGACGCGCGGTACGTACCGGGGCACGGGGCGGTGGTCGACGCGGCCTTCGTGCGGGCGCAGCGGGAGGCGCTGGCGGGGCGGTTCGGGGTGGCGGGGGCGGTGTAGGGGCGGACGGGCGTCTCCGGGACGAGCCGCACCCGTACGCGCCCGGTGGCGCTCGCCCCTACTCGTCCCTACCGGTGCCGCTCGTACGCGCCCGGCCATTACTGGTACGAGTCTTCCGGACCGGTACGAGTCTTCCGGCACCGTCCGTAGGAAAGCAGTCAGAACCGTCCCCTCAGGGGAACAGGACCCGTCCGTAGGGAAGCAGACGTATGCGCAGCAGGCAGTACAGCTCCGATCTCACTCCGCCCTGGAAGAAGCCGAAGCCGGTGCCCGAGGTGCCGGCCGACGCCGGGCTGGTCGTGGAGGAGGTGACGACGGGCTACTGCGGGGCGGTCATCGGCTGCGAGAAGACCGCCGAGGGTCTGACCGTCACCCTGGAGGACCGGTTCGGGAAGCGGCGGGTGTTCCCGATGGCGCCGCGCGGCTTCCTCCTGGAGGGGCGGCCCGTCACCCTCGTACGGCCGCGCAGCCGGCCGGAGCCGAGCGGGCCGGCGCGGACGGCGTCCGGTTCGCTCGCGGTCCCCGGGGCGCGCGCCCGGGTGGCGCGGGCCGGGCGCATCTACGTGGAGGGCCGGCACGACGCCGAGCTGGTGGAGCGGGTCTGGGGCGATGACCTCCGGATCGAGGGGGTCGTGGTGGAGTACCTGGAGGGCATCGACGACCTCCCGGCGATCGTGGACGCCTTCGCCCCGGGGCCGGACGCGCGCCTCGGTGTCCTGGTGGACCACCTCGTGCCCGGTTCCAAGGAGTCCCGGATCGCGGCGCAGGTCACCGGGGCGCACGCGCTGGTCGTCGGCCACCCGTACATCGACGTCTGGCAGGCGGTGAAACCGTCGTCGGTGGGGATCGCGGCGTGGCCGGAGGTGCCGCGCGGCCAGGACTGGAAGACCGGGGTGTGCCGGGCGCTGGGCTGGCCGGAGAACACGGGTGCCGCCTGGCAGCGGATCCTGTCCCGGGTGCGGTCCTACAAGGATCTGGAGCCGGCGCTGCTGGGGCGGGTGGAGGAGCTGATCGACTTCGTGACGGCGCCGGGGGCGTAGCGGGGCGGGGCGGGCCGTTTCCTGTGGTGCGCGGTGGCGGTGGTGAGCGCACTCTGGTAGCAGCGATTCCGGAGGTGACCGCCATGTTGAAGACCGCTGTCGGATGGCATGTCGAGCTGGAATTCGAGGAGGACACCCACCGCACCCGGGCCGCCGCGATGGTGCGGCTGCCCGATGGGACCGAGGTGCGGGCCCATGGTGATGCCACCCGCCACCCGGCCGACGGGAATCAGCCCCGGGTCGGCGAGGAGGTCGCGGGGGCCAGGGCCCTCAACGACCTGGCGATGCAGCTGCTGACCAAGGCGCATGACGAGATCGACACGGCGTCGGGGCGCACGTCGCGGCCGTTGACGCACTGAGCCAGGGGCCGTTGACGCACTGAGCGGGGGCGTGGGCTGACGCGCCCCGGGGGCGGTGGCTATCGGGCCACGGGGCGTGGCGCGGTGCGCCGCCCCGGTCCGCCGGGCGGCGGTCGGTTCCGGTCGGGCCGTCGGTTGAGGTCGCCGGGGTCAGTCCACCAGGTCGCGTACGACCGCGTCGGCCAGGAGGCGGCCGCGGAGGGTCAGGACGGCCCGGCCGGCCTCGTAGGGGCCCGGCTGCAGGAGGCCGTCCGCCAGGGCGCGGGCGGCCGCGCGGGCGCCGGCGGGCGCGAGCAGGTCCAGGGGGCAGCCGGCGACCAGGCGGAGCTCCAGGAGGATCCGCTCGACGCGGCGGTCCTCCTCGGCCAGCACCTCCCGGCCCGCGCCCGGTGAACGGCCCTCGGCGAGCGCCTGGGCGTAGGCGGCGGGGTGCTTGGCGTTCCACCAGCGGACGCCGCCGACGTGGCTGTGCGCGCCCGGCCCGGCGCCCCACCAGTCGGCGCCGGTCCAGTACAGCTCGTTGTGGCGGCAGCGGGCGGCCTCGGTGGTGGCCCAGTTGGAGACCTCGTACCAGGAGTAGCCGGCGGCGGTGAGGTGCTCCTCGGCGAGGAGGTAGCGGTCGGCGTGCACGTCGTCGTCGGTCATCGGGACCTCGCCGCGGCGGATCCGGCGGGCCAGCTGGGTGCCCTCCTCGACGATCAGCGCGTACGCGGAGATGTGGTCCGGACCGGCGCCGGTGGCGGCCTCCAGGGAGGCGCGCCAGTCGTCGTCGGACTCGCCGGGGGTGCCGTAGATCAGGTCGAGGTTGACGTGGTCGAAGCCGGCCGCGCGGGCCTCGGCGACGCAGGCTTCCGGGCGGCCCGGGGTGTGGGTGCGGTCGAGGATCTTCAGGACGTGCTGCCGGGCGCTCTGCATGCCGAACGAGACGCGGTTGAAGCCGGCCGCGCGCAGCTCGGCGAGGTAGCGGGGATCGACGGACTCCGGATTGGCCTCGGTGGTGATCTCGGCGTCGGGCGCCAGGCCGAACTCGTCGCGCAGCGCGGCCAGCATCCGCCCGAGGTCGGCGGCGGGCAGCAGGGTGGGGGTGCCGCCGCCGACGAAGACGGTCCGTACGGGGCGGGGGTCGTCGCCCAGGACCTTGCGGGCGAGCCTGACCTCTTCGATGAGGGTGTCGGCGTAGGTCTCGCGGGAGGCCAGGGCGCCGCCGGGGCCGCGCAGCTCGCTGGCGGTGTAGGTGTTGAAGTCGCAGTAGCCGCAGCGGGTGGCGCAGTACGGCACGTGCAGATAGAAGCCGAGGGGGCGCTCGGCGGCGCCGGTCAGCGCATGGCGGGGCAGCGCCCCGTCCTCGGGCATCGGCTCACCGTCTGGCAGTGCGGAAGGCATGGGGTCCATTGTCCGGCATGCGGGGCGGTGGGTGGGTCGGGGCGCGTGCTGGGGGCCTGGGGCGCTGGGAATACTCGCCGGTCCGGCTGGGTTGGGGCCCCGCAGGGGGGCTTCGTGTCCCCTACGGGCTCCGTTCGAGCGCCCCCTACGGC
>NZ_LLZI01000291.1 GCF_001509485.1 Streptomyces sp. NRRL F-4489 | reverse complement strand
GCCCCCCGGCTGAGCAGTCCACTCCCCCCACCCCCGGGCCGGCACCCGCGGCGCCGCGCATCAATGCCGAGGTCGTCCGGCAGACGCCCCTGTACGCGGGGCTGGTGAAGATCTGGACGGAGCGCTCCGCGACGGTCCCCGGGGTCGCCGATCCGGAGTGGCAGCGGCTGGTGTCCTACCGGGCGCTGATGGAGGAGACCGAGAACGCGCTGACCGCGCTGCGGCCGCACCGGGCCCCCGATGTGCTGCCGGCGCGCCGACCGGTTCCGGTGCCCGGCCCGTACGCGGCGCAACTGGCGCCGGTGCACGGCGGGTTGCGGCCGGCGACGCGCCGCTGACGGTCCGGCCGGCGGGCCGTGGCATGCCGGTGGGCCCGGGTGCGGTACCCGGGCCCACGCAGGTGGCGAGGCGGCCGTCCGGTCAGAGCAGGCCGAGGAAGTCGAGGCCCAGCAGACCGCTGCGGCCCAGGCCGACGCCGCGGTCCTCGTGGGTGCGGCGGCGGGTCTCCTCGCGGCGCCCGGAGTCCTCGCGGCGGCCGAACTCGTCGCCGCCGCGTCCGAACTCGTCGTCGTCGCTACGGCCGAAGCCCTCGTCGTCGCGGCGGTCCTCACCGGTGCGGCCGAAGTCGTCGTCGTGCCGGGCGGCGGGACCGTGGTTGCCGTGCTGGCCGTGGTGCCCGTGCCGGCCGTCGCGGTGGCCGTGCGTGCCGTGGTGGCGGCCGTCGTGGTGGCAGCGGTGGTGCGAGTGGCAGACCGCGGTCCGGGAGTCGCCGGGAGCGGCGGTCGCGGTGCCCGCGGCCGGCACCGCCAGGGCGGCCGCGGCGAGGCCGGCCGCCGCGAGCCCGCGAGGAATCGAACGAAGCATTGTTCCACCTTTACTCGGCTGGGCAGAAAAGGAACATCTTCTGCAAACGTGACGATAAGGCGGTTATCCGGCGTCTCCGGGCGACCCGCCGGAGGGTCACCGGAACGCAGCACCGGCCGGGACGCACCGACAGGGGCGCATTCCGGCCACGGCAGGCGCCGTTCGGCGTCACGACTCCTGGGGCATGTCCTCCAGCAACGTGCCCAGCGCCCCTACCACCAGCCGGCACACGGTGTCCGGATCGGCCCCGGCCAGCGGCTCCTTGCCCACCACCACCCGCATCAGCCCGATGCCCAGCAGCCAGGCGAGCGCCAAATCACCGCGCAGCGCACCGTCGTCGGCCCGGGAGAGGGTGGCGAGCACATCGGCGTACTCGTCGCCAAGTCCCCGCAGCGCCTCGGCGATTTCGTCGCTGCCGCCGATGGACCGGAGGCAGACCTCCAGCGAGCGGTCGGTGCCGGGGCCGCCGCCCTCGGCGAGCATGCCGCGCAGCGCGACCTCGAACAGCCGCTCCGCCGGTGTCGTCCGCAGCTGTTCCTGGCCGCCGCGCGCCATCACCTCGCCGAACAGCGCCTTCTTGGAGCCGAAGTACCGGAACAGCAGCGCTTGGTTGACGCCGGCCCGGGCCGCGATGTCGCGTACCGTCGCGCGCTCGTAGCCCCGTTCGGCGAAGAGTTCCGAGGCCGCGTCGAGCAGCAGCCGCCGGGTGCCCTGCGCGTCCCGGCGGTGCTCGGCCGCCGGCTCCGTGATTGCCTCCCGCATCGCCACGTTTCCTTTCGTCGGTTGCCCGCCGGCCCGTCAGGCGGCCGCCGTAGCAGGTCGGAACGTTGACCGCAAACCATCGTTGACCGCCCCGAGCGCGCGTCCTACGGTATGTAAGCAGGTGCTTACACAAGGGAGGTCACCGTGACCACAGCCGACACAGCACCCCTTTCCTACCCCTTCAACATCCCCGAGAGCCTTGACCTTTCGGCGGAGTACGAGCAGGTGCGCAGCCGTCCCGGCCTGCTGAAGGTGCAGATGGCCTACGGCGAACCGGCCTGGCTGGTCACGCGGTACGCCGAGGCCCGGTTCGTCCTGGGCGATCAGCGGTTCAGCCGGGCGCTGGGGGACGAGCACGACGAGCCCCGGCAGTCCGAGGGGCGCCGCAGCGGCGGCATCCTCAGCATGGATCCGCCCGATCACACCCGGCTGCGCACCCTGGTGGCGAAGGCGTTCACGGTCCGCCAGGTGGAGAAGCTCCGCCCCCAGGTCAAGCAGCTGACCCGGGAACTGCTGGACGAGTTGGAGGCGGCCGGGCCGCCGGCGGACCTCGTCGACCGGTACGCGCTGCCCATCCCCGTCGCCGTCATCTGCCGGCTGCTGGGCGTGCCGGAGGAGGACCGGCCGCAGTTCCGGGTGTGGAGCGACGCCGCGCTGTCGACCAGCTCGCTGACCGCCGAGGAGTTCGAGGCCAACCGCGAGGAACTGCGCGCGTACATGGCCCAGTTGATCGACCAGCACCGCAAGGAGCCGCGGGACGACCTGATGACCGCGCTGATCGACGCGCGGGACGTCAACGACCGGCTGTCGGAGCTGGAACTGATCGATCTGTGCGTCGGGGTCCTCGTCGCCGGGCACGAGACCACCGCCACCCAGATCCCCAACTTCGTACTGGCCCTGCTGGACCACCCCGACCAGCTCGATCTGCTGCGCAACGACCTGTCGCTGATCAACGGGGCGGTGGAGGAGCTGCTGCGGTTCGTCCCCCTGGGCAGCGGCGCGAGCCAGCCGCGCTACGCCACCGAAGACATCGATGTCGGGGGCACGCTGGTACGGGCCGGGGAACCGGTCCTGGTCGCGGTGGGCGCGGCCAACCGCGACGCGCTGCGGTTCGACGCGCCGGGGAAGCTGGACATCCGGCGGGCCGGAAATCAACACCTCGGTTTCGGCCACGGCGTGCACCACTGCCTGGGCGCGCCGCTGGCCCGGCTGGAGCTCCAGGAGGCGGTCTCCGCGCTGATCACGCGGTTCCCCGGGCTGCATGTGGCCGGGGACGTGGAGTGGAAGACCGAGATGCTGGTGCGCGGTCCGCGCGTGCTGCCGGTGGGGTGGTGAGCGCGGTGGCGTGGAAAGTGGAGATCGACCCGGCGCTGTGCATCGCCTCGGGGTCCTGCCCGGGGGTGGCACCGGACCTGTTCGCGCTGGACGGGCCGCACGCCCGGCCGGTGCGCGAGGAGATCCCGGAGGACGAACGGGCGCTGGACGCGGCCGAGGTCTGCCCGGCGATGGCGATCACGGTGCGGGACGCGTCGGGGCAGGTCATCGGGCCCCGGCCGTAGGGGTCCGGCCGGGGGCGGTTTTTGGCGGGGCGCGGCCGGGGGCTGCGCCCCGCTTGGCGTGGTGTGCTGGGGGCGCGGGGGGCGTACGGGGGCGCGAGGGGCGCGCGGCGGCGTAAGGGGCGCGTGTCGACAGCTCGTTGACGATGTATCAGGGGGCAGGGGCCGGAGTCCGACGCCCCGGCTCGGCATGCACCCCTTGCCAAGCAGAGATCGTACGTGTTCGGATTATCTCTGCCGGGACGGCCCGGGGTGCCCCGCACCCCGCCGCATCGCCGCAGGTCGGCGCATGCCCGCCGGGCGAGCGGCGGTGTGCGCCGCGCCGTTCCCGGTTACGCGCCGACGACCACCCGGCCCCGACTCGCGCCCTGGAGGTCCCTGTGTCCGTTTTCCGCATGGCGCCGGGCTTCGGAGGGATCCGATGAAACCCGCCCCGTTCCGCTACCACCGCGCCCGCGACGTCCACGGCACCACCCGGCTGCTGGCCGAACTCGGCGAGGACGCCAAGGTGATCGCCGGCGGCCAGAGCCTGGTCGCCATGATGAACTTCCGGCTCGCCCGGCCCGCCCACCTGGTGGACATCGCCCCGCTGCGGGAACTGGACCGGCTCGGCCCCGGCCCCGGCGGCGCCCTGCGCATCGGCGCGCTGACCACCCATCACACCGTCGAGACGGCCCCGGACACGGTGCTGGGCCCGGGGTTTTCGGTGCTGCGCCGGGCGATGGGCTGGATCGGCCATCTGCCGATCCGTACCCGGGGCACGGTCGGCGGCAGCCTGGCGCACGCCGACGCGACCGCCGAGTGGTGCCTGCTCGCGGTCACCCTCGGCGCCGAGATCGTGGCCACCGGGCCGCACGGGGAGCGCCGCATCCCCGCGGACGCCTTCTTCCTCGGCCCGTACACCACCGTCCTGGAGCCGGACGAACTGCTCACCGAGGTTGTCTTCCCGCGGCCCGCCCCGTACGCCGCGCTCACCGAATTCGCGGAGCGGAAAGGGGATTTCGCGCTCGTGTCGGCGGTGGTGGAACTCGACATCGCGGCGGGCCGGGTGCGCGGCGGGCGGGTGGGGCTCGGCGGGGTGGCGCCGGTGCCGGTGCGGGTCCCGGAGGCGGAGGCGGTGCTGGCGGCCGGCGGTTCGTTCGCCGAGTGCGCGGCCGCGGCCGCGGCGGCCGCCGACCCGCCCGGTGACACCAACGGCAGCGCGGCGTACCGGACGGCGCTCATCCGGTCCCTGGTCGAACGGGCCTGTGTGGAGGCCGCGGCGGGCACGGCAGCGGCGGCTACGGGGACGGCGTCGGCTACCGGGACGGCGCGGAAGACGGTGTCCCGGTGACGCGGGCGGAGCACGGCGCGCGGGACGGCGGGCGGCTGGTCGGGCGGTCGGTGCCGCGCCGGGAGGATCCGCGGCTGCTGACCGGCCGCGGGCAGTTCGTGGACGATCTCACGCAGCCGGGCACGCTGCACGCGCAGTTCGTCCGCAGCACGGTCGCGCACGGGGAGCTGACCGGGGTCGATCTGAGCGCGGTGCGCGCGGTGCCGGGGGTGGTCGCGGCGTTCACCGCCGACGACCTGCGGCTGGGCGATATCACCGCCCTGCTGGACCGTCCGCGCGGCGAGTTCGTGCCGACCGCGATGCCGGTGCTGGCCCGCGACCGGGTGCGGTACGTCGGCGAACCGGTGGCGATCGTGGTGGCCCGGGACCCGTACGCCGCCGAGGACGGGGTGGAGACGGCCCGGGTCGCGTACACCGCGCGGCCGCCGGTGACCGGCGAGGACGTAGCGCTGGCGGACGGTGCGCCGCTGGTCCACGACGAGGCCCCGCGCAACACCCTCGTGGACGTGCGGCTCTTCGCCAGCGAGGGCATCGACGAGATCTTCGCGGCCGCCGACCGCGTGGTCCGCGTCGAGGCCCGTACCGGCCGGCAGAACGCCCTGCCCCTGGAGACCCGGGGCGCCCTCGCCCACTGGGACGACCGCGAGGAGCAGCTGGTCATCCGGACCTGCACGCAGATCCCGCACCAGGTCAGGACGGTCGCGGCGCGCTGTCTCGGGCTGGCCGAGCGGGCGGTGCGGGTGGTGGTGCCCGATATGGGCGGGGGTTTCGGGCTGAAGTGCGTGGTGGGGCGGGAGGAGATCGCCGCGGCGGCGGCCGCGCTCCGGCTGCGCCGCCCGGTGAAGTGGATCGAGGACCGCAAGGACGCGCTCACCGCGTCGTTCCTGGCCCGCGAGCAGCACTACACGGCGCGCGCCGCGTTCGACGCCGCCGGCCGGATCCTGGCGCTGGACGCGGACGTGGTGTGCGATATGGGCGCGTACTCCTGCTATCCGTTCACCGCGGGCATCGAACCGCTGATGGCCGCCGCGGAGATGCCGGGCGTCTACAAGGTGCCGGCCTACCGGGTGCGCGGCCGGGCCGTCGCCACCAACAAGGCGCCCTCCGCGCCCTATCGGGGCGTGAGCCGCCCGCAGTACGTCATGGTGATGGAGCGGCTGCTCGAACGGGCCGCGCGGGAGCTGGACCTGGACCCGGTGGAGATCCGCCGCCGCAATCTGATCACCGACTTCCCGTACACCGGCGTCAACGGCATCACCTACGACCCCGGCTCGTACCGCGAGTCGCTGGACCTGTGCGAGCGGGCGCTGCGTGAGGGGGGCTGGTACGAGCGGCGGCGCGCGGCCCGCGCCGAGGGGCGGCATCTGGGCATCGGCTACGCCTGCTTCAGCGAACGCACCGGCTACGGCACCGCCGCCTTCGCGCAGCGGAAGATGGCGGTGGTGCCCGGCTTCGACCTCGCCGAGGTGCGGATGGATCCGGGCGGCGCGGTCACCGTCACCACCGGGACGATGAGCCACGGGCAGAGCCACGAGACCACGATGGCGCAGATCGTGGCCGACCGGCTCGGCCTGGAGCTGGCGCGGGTGAAGCTGCACCAGGGGGACACCGACCGGATCGCGTATGGCTGGGGGACCTTCGCCAGCCGGTCGATCGCGGTCGGCGGCAGCGCCGTACGGCTGGCGGCCGGGCGGCTCGGCGACAAGCTGCGCGCCCTGGCCGCGGCCCGCTGGGGCATCCCCGCCGAGGAGACCGCGCTCGGCCGCGGCGAGGTCGTCCGCCGCGACGACCCGGGCACCGCGCTCGGCTATCCCGAGCTGGCCGAACTCGCCTACCTGCGCGCCGATCTGCTGCCCAAGGGCACCGAACCGGGCCTGTCCGCCACGGCCGCCTTCGACGTCTTCACCGACGGCACCTTCTCCAACGCCACCCACGGCGCCGTCGTCGAACTCCACGCGGACACCGGGCGGGTGGAGATCCTGGCGTACGTGTGCGTGGAGGACTGCGGGGTGGCGATCAACCCGCGGGTGGTGGAGGGCCAGTGCCGCGGCGGGATCGCGCAGGGCATCGCCGCGGCGCTCTTCGAGCAGGTGACGTACGACGCCCAGGGCGAACCCTCGGCGACCAGCTTCATGGACTACAAGGTGCCCACCGCGCACGAGATTCCCGAGGTGGCCATCCACCATCTGGAGATGCCCTGCGCGTTCACCGAGACCGGCGCCAAGGGGGCGGGCGAGGGCGGCACGATCGGCGCCCCCGCGGCCGTCCTCAACGCCGTCAACGACGCCCTGCGCCCGGCCGGTGTGGAACTGGACGCCACGCCGATCACCCCTGAGACCGTGCACCGCGCGCTGCACCCCCGGCACTACCAGGAGAGCACCCGATGACGAGTACGCCCCCACCCGCCGGCACCTCCCCCGGCGCCGCGCCCCTGGATGGTCCCGAGCTCCAGCTGATGGTCCTCGACGTGAACGGGGAGCAGCACGAGGTGATCACCGAGCCGCGCCGCACGCTGGTGGACGTGCTCCGCCACGAACTCCGGCTCACCGGCACCCATGTCGGCTGCGAACACGGCATCTGCGGCGCCTGCACCGTCCTGCTCGACGGCCGGCCGGTGCGGGCCTGCCTGATGTTCGCGGCGCAGGCGGAAGGGGCTCGGGTCCGGACGGTCGAGTCGCTGGCGGTGGCAGGGGGGTCGGAGAGCGGCACTGCCTGTGCCCCGGAAGGCGGGCCTCCGGCCCCACCGGGCGCCGGTGACCGGCTCAGCGACCTCCAGCAGGCGTTCCGCGACCACCACGCCCTCCAGTGCGGCTTCTGCACCCCCGGCTTCCTGATGCTCGCCGAGGGGTTCCTCGCCGAGCGGCCGGATCCGGACGAGGCCGAGATACGGGAGGTGGTGGCCGCCAACCTGTGCCGGTGCACCGGCTACCAGCCCCTGGTGGAGGCGATCGCGCACTGCGCCGCGGCCCGGCGCGCCGCGCGGGACGACCGGCCCGCCCCACGGAAGGAGAAGTGATGCGGCTCAGCAACACGGTGCCGGTGGCGGCGCCCCCGGACGCGGTCTTCGCGCTGATCAACGACGTCGAGCGGGTGGCGTCCTGTATGCCGGGCGCGGTGCTGGACGGCCGGGAGGGCGACGCCTGGCGGGGCCGGGTGCGGGTCAAGGTCGGGCCGGTCACCGCCGCGTACGCCGGCACGGTGCGATTCCTCGAGAGCGACGCCGGCCGCCGCCACCTGCGCGTCCAGGCCCGCGGCGCGGACGCGCACGGCAACGGCGACGCCGAGGCGGAGGTGGCGCTGACCGTCGCCGAGGCACCGGACGGGGCGCGGCTGGAGCTGGTCACGGACCTGATCGTGCGCGGCAAACTGGCGCAGTTCGGCAAGGGCGCGATCGGCACCGTCTCGACCCGCATCCTGGAGCAGTTCGCCCGCAATTTGGGCGGGCTGCTGGACGGGGAACGGGACGCGGGTCCGGCGGGCGGGGCGGCGGCCGGGTCGGCGGACCCTGCCGGCGGGGCGCCCGGCCCATCGCCGCGGCCGCAGGAGACGACCGCGGTCGGTGGCGGTGAACTCGACGGCCTGTCACTCCTGGTTGGGCCCGCCGCCGCACCACTACTGGCCAAATACGGCCCGCTGGCCGCCGCGTTCGCTGCCGGAGTATTCGAGGGCTGGCTGCTGGGCCGGCTCGCGGGAATGCGCCGGGAACTGAAGACGCTGCGGCGGGGCCGGTCGTGAGTCGCCAGTAGCCGACCGCCAGCTGCGAGCCGGCCTTCCACCGGTCCTCTCGCCGGCCCCTTCGCCGGCCCTTCCACCCATCCGTTCCGCCTGTTCCGACTGTTCCCTCTGTTCCGACTGTTCTGACTGTTCCATCCGCTCCGACTGTTCATGGGCTCCCCCGTCCGTTCATTCATCCAACGCCTCGCGCTGTGCGTGCGTTCCCTGCGGCGCTCTGTCCCGGAAGCGGATGCGGTGGCCGGTCCGGCGCACCGTGATTGAGTGGGCCCCATGGCTGACGAGACCATTCCCTCCGCGCCCGGGACCGCCTCGGCCCCCGTTGGCGCCGCATCCGGTACGGCGATCCCGCATGCCCTGACGGCCGCGCCCGGCTATCAGGTGCGCCGGCTCTACCAGGCGTATCTGGCCGTGTGGGTGCGCGCGGTCGATCCGACGCTGACCGGGCCGCAGTTCGCGGTGCTCACCGCGGTGGCCTCGGCACCGGGGCGCGACCAGCGGTCGATGGCGTCGGCGGTGGCGCTGGACACGTCCACGATGGCGGATGTGGCCCGGCGGCTGGAGACCCGGGGCCTGATAGTCCGCCGTGCCGACGCCGCCGACGGGCGCCGCAAGCTGCTCTTCCTGACCGGGGAGGGCGAGCGGACGCTGCACGCCGCCCAGGAGCGCGTCCGGCGGCTGGACGAGCGGCTGCTCGCGCCGTACGACGCCGGGCAGCGGCCCGAGGTGCTGCGGCTGCTGACCTCCCTGGCCGACCACTGGGAGGGCTTGGCCGGGGAGTTGTGACCCGGGGAGCCCGGCCGACACCAGCGCCCGGTATGCGAACCGGCAGCCCATTGACGGCAGTTGGGCTGCCGCCACCGGGCGAGCCGACCCCACCCCTCCCCCGGCACTCCGTGCACGCATGACACAATGTGCCGGCCGCGGCGCCCTGTTGGCCCGTTCACCGGCGCCAGGGTCCGTCCGGTATTACGGGCCGGGCTCCGCCGCGGCCGGCCGACGGCAGGCCGACCAGGACGGCCGGCCGGGCAAGCGGTACGGCTCCCGCGATTTCAGGTATGGGGTGACAGCAGCAGTGCGTCGACGGGTCTTCCTCTCCCGTACGGCCGGTACCGCGGGCGCGGCGGCGTTCGGGCTCGCGGGGTGCGGGTCCGGGGCGTCGTCCGGCGGCACCGTGCGGCTGTCGGTGCTGGCGGCGAGCTACGGCGACACCGTGGGCTCCCCGATCGTGGACCGGTGGCACGAGTTCATCGCCGCCTTCGAGAAGAAGCACGCGAACATCCGGATCGCGCTGGAACTCGTCCCCATCGAGAAGATCGACCGGACGCTCGCGGACCGGGTGAAGGCCGGCCGGGAGCCCGATATCGCCCAGTCGTACGTCTTCGCCGATTACGCCGCCGCCGGCCGGCTCTACCGGGCCGACGACCTGTTCAGCCTGACCGCGCAGGCCGATTTCCTCACGCCCTTCGCGCGGGCGGGCGAGCTGAACTTCACCGAATACGGCATTCCGTTCCTCGCCAGCACACCGCGACTCTTCTACCACAAGGGACATTTCGCGCGGGCCGGGCTGAGCGGGCCGCCGACGTCCTGGTCCGAGCTGCGCGCGGCGGCGCAGGCACTGAAGGCGGTGGGCGTCCCGATCCCGTACGGGCTCCAGTTCGGCCCCGAGGCGGCCGAGGACGAGGCGCTCGCCTGGATGCTGGGCGCCGGCGGCGGCTACGGCGGGCAGACCGGTTACGACTTCGTCCGGGAGCCCAACGCCGAGGCGCTGCTCTGGGTGAAGGAGCAGCTGGTGGCCCCCGGGCTGGTCAGCACGGACCCGGCCCGGTTCAGCCGGACCGCCGCGTATGCCGCCTTCCTCAAGGGAGAGGTGGGGATGATGCCGGCCCACCCCATGCTCCTGAAGGCGGCCGACCGGGCCGGTGTCCCGTACGGACATACCGGCTTCCCGATGAAGGGCGGAGGCGCGGCGGCCCCGGTGGGGCTCAGCGACTGGCTGATGGCGTTCAAGCGGAACGGCCACCGCCGGGAGTGCGCGGCGTTCCTCGCCTCCCTCTACAGCGACCGGGCGGCGACCCGCTTCGCGCAGGGGCAGGGAACGCTGCCGGTCACCGTCTCGGCTTCCCGGGAACTGCGGTCCCAGCCGTCCCAGCGCGCCTTGTGGCCGTTCATCGACCAGATGCCCAAGGCGGAGTTCCACCCCGTCGGGAAGAGCTCCTGGCCGCGGATACGCGACACCCTGCGGCGGCGGATCGGCGCGGCGGTCATGCCGGGCGGCGCCCCGCGGGCGCTGCTGAAATCGCTCCAGGAGGAGGCGGAGCGGGCGGAGGCGGCGCACCCGGAGGGCGGGACCGGCTAACCGGGGTGGCGTGGCCGGTAGCCGGACGGCATCCGGTCGCGCGCCCGTTGGGCCCCTCCCGCTTCCCTTCCCGGGGCGAGGTGCGACGATGGGGCCTGTCATGGATGCGGGGCACGTTCTCAGGGGGCTGCGCGCCGCGGTGTTCGCGGCGGTCTGCGTGCTCCTTGCTGCGCTCGGGCACGCGGTGATGTCGGATGCCGCCGTGCCCGGCTGGATGCTGCTCGCGGCCGGTCTGGCCACCATGGCCGGAGCCTGGTGCTGCACCGCCCGAGAACGCGGCCCCGTATGGGTCGGGTTGTTGACCGTCGGCACCCAGGCCGCGCTGCACAGCGCGTTCTCCC
Source organism: Streptomyces sp. NRRL F-4489 (assembly GCF_001509485.1). Classification (GTDB taxonomy): domain Bacteria; phylum Actinomycetota; class Actinomycetes; order Streptomycetales; family Streptomycetaceae; genus Streptomyces. The sequence goes on along the minus strand of NZ_LLZI01000291.1, from coordinate 12,179 downwards.
TGGGGCAGGCGGTGGCGGACACCGGCCTGGACCACGCCTCCCTGGCCCGTGAGTGGGCCCGCACCTGGCTGTGCGGCGCCCAAGGGCTCTCCGTCGCGGACATCGACGCGGTGCGGGCCGCGTCCCCGATGGGGGCCATGGATCCGACGGGCTCGATGGCCTCGATGGATGCCATGGGCCACATGGATCACATGGGGGCCATGGACCACATCAGCTCCATGGCGTCGGCGTCATCGATGGCCTCCCCGGCCTCGATGGCGCACACCGGCATGTCCGGGATGTCCGGCACGCCCATGGACATGCACGGCAGCGCCACCGGCATGCTCGCGGCGCACCTCTTGGTCGCACTGCTCAGCGCCTGGTGGCTGTGGGGCGGTGAACGGGCGGCATTCCGGCTCGTACGGTGCGTGTCCGCCTGGCTGTTCGCGCCCCTGGTGCTGGTGTTGCGGGCGGTGCTGCCCGCCGCCCGCCCGGTGCCGCGCCCCGCCCGCCAGGAGCCGCGGTGCGCGGTGCGGCAGCTGCTGCTGGCTCATGCGATGTCCTTGCGGGGTCCGCCGCGTGGACCGGCTGTCGTCTGACAGCACGGTCGGATTTCCGAGCCGATACGACGGACGGGCGTACGGGGCTGCCGCCCCGCGCCCGGTGTACCGGCTCCGACGTCACCGGTCGCCCGCGCCGTCGCGCGGTGGCCGGATCACGCGAAGGACTCCAGAGGACTCCAGATGATGATTCCTGTCCGGATGCCGGTGGCGCCGCCGCCCGCGTCCGTTCCCAGTCAGCGGGCGGCTCGCGGCGGGCGCCCGGCGCTCACCGGCCGCTCAGCCCGCCCGTCGTCCCGGCCGGAGCCGGGCGAGCAGCGCCTCCACGGGGGCCGGGCCGCCGGCGGGGGGCGGCGCGTCCCCCTGCGGCGCGCACGCGCTGCCGATGGCCGAATCGAGGGCTCGCGCCCGGACGTCCCATTGACGGCAGTCCCGGCAGCCCGCCAGGTGGTCGTCGAGGCGGCGGGGGGTCAAACCCGGAGGCAGCGCCTCGCCGTCGAGGCGGGCGGACAGTGCCGTACGGATGCGCGAGCAGTGCATGCCCCCATCCTCCCCGAATTGGTCCGTACCGGGGAGGGGCGGTTTCGGCATGCGTGACGACGAGAGGGTGACCGGCTGGGCGCTGGCCGCCCGGGACGGTGACGACCGGGCCGTCGAGCAGTTCGTCCGGGCCACTCAGCTCGATGTGCGGCGGTATGTCACGCATCTCAGCGGCGAGGCCCAGGCCGCCGACGACCTGGTGCAGGACACCTACGTGCGGGCGCTGCGCAGCCTGCCGCGGTTCGAGGGGCGTTCGTCGGCGCGGACGTGGCTGCTGACGATCGCCCGGCGGGTGGTCGCGGACCGCATCCGGACCCACGCGGTCCGGCCGCGGCTGTCGGCGACCGAGGACTGGCAGTCCGCCGCCGAACGGGTCCAGCCGCGCGGCGTCCCTGGCTTCGAGGAGGGCATCGCACTGGCCGAACTGCTCGCGTCGCTGACGGCCCAGCGCCGGGAGGCGTTCGTTCTGACCCAGCTCCTGGGGCTTCCGTACGCGGCGGCGGCCGGGGTGATGGGCTGCCCGGTGGGCACGGTCCGCTCCCGGGTGGCGCGTGCTCGGGAGACGCTGATCGCCTTGCTGGCGGAGGCGGAGGCGGAGATGGGGGAAGAGCCGGAGAGCGGGGCCGTGGCCGAGAGCCGGGTCGATGAGGCGGAGCAGCGGCAGCCGCGGGTGGGGGTCGTTTCGGCGCACGGAGTGCCGTACCGGAGGCCGGTACCGGGGCCGGTGCCGGTGCCAGGGCCGGGTGACCGGCGGCCGCGCCGGCTCGCCACCGCGCTGGCCTGACCCGCGGGGCGTTCGGTACGGCGGACCGGTGGAGCTCATGGGCGGAGGGCGATGCTCTCCGCCCATGGGCCCCGCGGGTTGCCGGGACGGGCGTGGCGCGGGCAGGGGGACGGGCCCTGCGGCCGCCGGGAACACCCATGCATGAGGTGCCGATGGGACAGCTTCCTGTCAACTTCCTGTCGACGTGCGCGCTTCGCTGCGGCTTTTCGCCTTGTACTTGGCGAATGGCACCATCGACGTGGACCTGCTCGACGCTCTGCTCGAAGGTCTGAACTACCGTCCCTTCCTCTTACGGTTCGGCTCGGCCATGGAGCAGGGTGGAGCCGGGAAACCGAACTCCACGGCCCGTGAACGAGCCAATGGCCGATGCTGGCGCCAGACCCTAGGGGACTCCCCTGACCCTCGTCTCCGGGAACCCTGATCGCGTTTCCAGGGCTTTCCCTGATCCTCAACTCCCGTCCGTCTCCGTACGGTTGAGACATGAACCGACAGACCCCTCGCACCGAGGACTCGCCGGGTCACTGGCCAGGGCGTACGGCCCGGGCCCGGACGGTGAGAGGTGGGCTGTCACGGAAGTGGAGGGTGAAGGTGAGACGGTCACCGGGCACGAGGCGGGGCGGCGGGCTGACCATGATGTCGAGGGTGGTGGGCGCCATGGCGAGCGAGCCGCCGGCCGGGATGGTGGCGCCCCGGACCATGGACATCGACCGGGCGTTGCGCCCGATGGAGATATCGCGGCTGAGCATGGTGCGGTGACCGGGCGGGCCGGTGACGGCGGTCAGGACGTCGTCCGCGGTGCCGGTGTTGCGGATCGTGAAGAAGGCCGCGGTCGCGTCGTTCCCGGCGGGGATCAGCACGCGCCCCTCGGCCGCGGTCAGCCGGGCGGGGGTGCCGGCGTTGCCGGTGGTGCTCCAGGCGGTGAGAGTGCCCAGGGTCACCAGGCAGGTGAGGACCGGCACGGCGACGGCGACCAGGCGTGAGCGGCTGCGGTTGTTCATGCGCTTTCCCAAGTGACGTTATGACGCGGTGAGTTGGCGCGTCGGCGGCCGGCGTGAGTGGCGGCGGGCGGCTGCCAGGCACGCAGTCGCAGGCTGTTGCCGACGACGAGAAGGGAGCTGGCGGACATGGCGGCCGCCGCAAGCATCGGATTGAGCAGTCCGACGGCGGCGAGCGGCACGGTGACGAGGTTGTAGCCGAAAGCCCAGAGGAGGTTGATACGGATGGTGCCGAGTGTGCGACGAGCCAGGCGTACGGCATCGGCGATGGCCTGGAGGTCCTCGCGGACGAGAGTGACATCGGCGGCGCCGATCGCCGCGTCGGTTCCGCTGCCCATGGCGATGCCGAGATCGGCGAGGGCGAGAGCCGCCGCGTCGTTGACCCCGTCGCCGACGACGGCCACCCGGCCGCCCTGCTCCTTCAAGGTCGTCACCAGCGCGGCCTTGTCCTGCGGACTGGCCTGGGCGTGGACTTCGGTGATCGCCAGTTGCCGGGCGACCGTCCGGGCGGTGGTCGCACGGTCGCCGGTGGCCAGTACGGGCCGCAGGCCCAGTCGGCGCAGATGGTCGACGGCACGGTATCCATCGGGCCGGAGGGCGTCGCCGATGGCGATGACGGCTTCCGGGGTGCCGCCGACCGTGACGAGGACCGACGTGCGGCCTGCGGATTCGGCGGCGCGGACGGCGTCCGGGAGCGGTTCCGGGAGGCCGGCGAGATCGTCGGGCGGCCGGACGACGGTCACCGTCTGCCCGTCGATGGTGCCGCGGACGCCGAAGCCGGGCGTGGCGGTGAAGTCGCGGACGGCGGCGGCCGGGGCGAGGGGCCGGCTGGGCGCGCGGTCGCGGGCGTACGCGGTGATGGCGCGGGCCACGGGATGTTCCGAGCCCTGCTCGACGGTGCCGGCGAGCCGCAGCACGTCGTCCGCGTCGCGGCCGTGGTCCCGTACGGTCAGATCGCTGACGGCCATCCGCCCGCTGGTCAGAGTCCCGGTCTTGTCCAGGACGACGGTGTCGATCCGGCGCAGGCGTTCCAGCGCCCGGGGGCCGCTGACCAGGATGCCGAGCTGGGCGCCGCGGCCGGTGGCGGCCAGCAACGCGGTCGGGGTGGCCAGCCCCAGGGCGCACGGGCAGGCGACGACGAGTACGGCGACCGCCGCGGTGACCCCGGCTTGCGGGTCGGCCCCGGCACCGAGCCAGAAGCCCAGTACGGACACCGCGATGGTCAGGACGGCGGGGACGAAGACCGCGGCCACCGCGTCCGCGAGGCGCTGTACCTGGGTCTTGCCGGTCTGGGCGTCCTCGACGAGCCGGGTGATCCGGGCGAGTTGGGTCTCCGCGCCCACGGCATCGGCCCTGACCTCCAGCAGGCCACCGGAGTTGACCGCGCCACCGGTGACTTCCGAGCCCGGACCGACCTCGACCGGGTGGCTCTCGCCGCTGATCAGAGAGAGATCCAGGGCCGAATTGCCGGTGAGGACGGTGCCGTCGGTGGCGACGCGTTCGCCGGGGCGGACGAGGAAGCGGTCGCCGACCCGGAGTCCGCCGATGGGGATACGGCGTTCGGTGCCGTCCGGCCCGCGTACCGATACCTCCTTGGCGGCCAGTTCCGCCAGGGAGCGGAGGGCGGCACCGGTGCCGTAGCGGGCCCGGGCCTCCATCCGCCGCCCGGCCAGCACGAACAGCGGTACGCCGACGGCGGCTTCCAGGTAGAGATGCGCGGAGCCGTCACCGGCCGTGGGCAGCAGGCTGAACGGCATGGTCATACCGGGCGCTCCGGCCCCGCCGAGGAACAACGCGTAAGTGGACCAACTGAAGGAGGCGGCGACACCCAGCGATACCAAGGTGTCCATGGTCGCGGTGCCGTGCCGCAGACCGCGCAGCGCACGGAGGTGGAAGGGAGCCGCGCCCCATACCGCGACCGGGGCGGCCAGCATGAAGCAGAACCACTGCCAGTTGCGGAACTGCCAGCCGGGGACCATCGACAGGGCCAGGACAGGAAGGGAGAGCAGAGCGGTCACGAGCAAGCGGTGCCACTCGGCGCGGGCCCCGTCGTCACCGCGGGAGCCACCGGCGCCGCCCGCGACGGGGAACGGCTCCCCATCGGCGGGATCGGTGGGCCGGCGCTCGGGGGCGGCCCCCGTAGCGGAGGGCTGGGGGTGTTCGGCCGGGGCGTGGGGTTCGGCCGTCGCCTGGCGTGCGGGTTCGGTTGGGACGGCGGGTTCGGGGAGGCGGGCGGTGAAGCCGGCGGCCTCGACGGTGGCGATGAGGTCGGCGACGGAGACAGAGAGGGGGTGGGTGATCCGGGCCCGTTCGGTGGCGAGGTTCACCGAGGCGGTCACGCCGTCCAGCCGGCCGAGCTTCCGCTCGACCCGGCCCACGCAGGCGGCACAGGTCATTCCGCCGATGGTGAGGGTGGTGGTGAGAGTGGTGGTGGTGAAACTGGTGGAGGTCAGGCGACCGGTGTCGGTGGGGTGATCGGTGTCGGTGGGACCCGCCTCGGTGGTTGGGCCTGCCTCGGTGGTCGGAACCGTCTCGATGGTTGGCACCGTCTCGGTGGTCGGCACCGTCTCGGTGCTGGGGCCGGTTTCGGCGGTACGGCCGGTTTCGGTGGTGGGGGCGGTGGTGTCGGCCGGAGGGGCCGTGGTCGGGCGGGGCCGGGGGTGGTGGGCTGTCAACGCCGTACTCCTTGTGTCGCGGAGCCCTGGGCCGGGGCCTGGGCCTGGGCCGGAGCTGGGGCCAGGGCGGAGAGGACCGAGGGCGAGGCCGCGGCGCGTGGTGTGTCGGTGGTGGGGGTGGGGGTTCGCGGGGCGCCCAAGGCGTCGGTGCCGGACGGCCCGTTCGTCCCGTCCATCACACGCATGCCGCTCGACGCATGCATGCCGTCCGTCAGCTCCTTGCTGCTCACCGCTTCCTTGCTGCTCACCGCTTCCTTGCCGCTCAGCACTTCCTTGCTGCTCAGCACTTCCTTGCTGTTCACCACTTCCATGCCGCCCATCGGGCCCATGCCGTCCATCTCGTTCGTGCCGGGCATGTCGCCGGTGTCGCCGGTGGTGGGGCGTTCGCCGGTGCCGGGGTGGGGGCGGTCGGCGGGGTGGAGACCGGGGGCGACCGGGCCGGCCGCGCGGCCCACCGCGTACGAGAGGGCGAACAGCACGGCCAGGAGTGCGACGAAGCCGAGGACCGGGCGGGCCGGCAGCAGTCGCCGGAGTGGGAGGAGGGGGACCGAGGTCCGGGGGCGCGCTGCGCGTTCGGGCGGGGAAGCGGAGATCGCGGGGGTGGTCATCGCGTCATCGTGGCAGGTGGGAAAGGGGGTGAAAGGCCGATCGGGGGCCGTTCGGCGCGTGAGGTTTGTCCTGTCCGTCCGGTGGAACCGGGTGCGGTCGCGGGCCGACTAACTGGGTTTGCCCGGGGCCTACTTCGGCGCCGTGTGCGCCTGCCGTGCGGAAAAATCTCGCGGCTCGGCGGGAACTGCGGCCGTGGTTCGCCCGACCTCTGAGACACCGTGCCGGACGGGTGCGGTGTGCCGAGGAGAGGAATGGCTGATGCCACGGGACCTGGCGCGGGCGCACGAGGAGCGGTGGGACCTGGTGGCCGTCGCCGGGATCTGCTCGTTCCTGGCCATGTTCGATATGAGCGTGGTGACGGTGGCGGTGCCCGGCATCGCGTCCGGGTTCGGCGTCCCCGTATCCGTCGCGCAATGGGCGGTGCTGGGCTACCAGTTGCCGGTGGTCGCCCTGCTGCTGCCGGCCGGGCGGTGGCTCGACCGGGCGCCGCTGCGGCCGGTGGTGCTCGGCGCACTGGCCGGATTCGGTTTGTGCGGGGCGGCCGCCGCCGCTGCCCCGGCCGCCGCCGTGCTGATCACGGCGCGGCTGTGCCAAGGAGCGTGCGCGGCGGCGCTGTTCGTACTGATGCCGATGCTGGCGGCGCGTTCCGTACGCCCGGAACGGCGCGGGCGGGCGATGAGCGTGCCGGCCACGCTGGGACCGCTCGGGGCCGTCACCGGGCCGGCGCTGGGCGGCGTGCTGCTGGACCACTGGGGCTGGCGCGCGGTCCTGCTGGTGAAGCTGCCGCTGTGTGCGGTCGCGTGGTGGCTGGCCCGGCGCGGGCTGGCTCCCGGCGGCCGGCTGCCGGCGCCCGGCCGGGCGGAGTTCCGGGACGCGGCGCTGGTCGGTACGGCGGTGGCGGCCCTGCTGCTCGGCCTGACGTTCGCGGAGGGCGGCTGGGCCGGCGGTGCCGCCCCGGTGCTGTGCGGGCTCGCGCTGATACCGGGCGTGTGGTGGGCGCGGGGCGCGGGCGGGCGGCGGGTCCGTGCGGCGTTGCGGGAGGCGGGTACGGGCGGGGCCCATGGTGCGGTGCTCCTCCTGGCCGCCGCGTTCGCCGCGGTCCACTTCCTGCTGGCGATCCACCTCCAGCGCGCGGAGGGCGTCTCGGCGTCGGCCACCGGGCTGGCCCTGCTCGCCTTCCCCGCCGCCATGGCCGTGGCCGGTCCGGTCGGCGGCCGGCTCGCCGACCGCTTCGGTGCCAGGCCGATAGCCGTGACCGGCGCGGCGCTGGTCACGGTCGGCTTCGGCCTGCTCGCCGCCGCGGGTGCCTGGCCACCGCTCCAGGTGAGCTGGCGGCTGGCGGTGGCGGGGCTCGGGATGGGCCTGTACGGCGGGCCCGTCCAGCTGATGGTGATGAATGCGGCGGGGCCGGAACGGATGGCCACCGCCGGTTCGACGGTGCAGCTCGCGCGGAGTGCCGGGTTCACCCTGGGCCCGGCGGCGGGCAGTGCCTTGGGGAGTCTGGCCGGACTGCGTACGGGACAGGCACTGGCGGCCGGGGCGGCGTTGCTGGGGGCGCTCTTGCTGCTGGGCCGGTGGCCAGGGGGGCGGCGGGGGGCGGGAGCCCCCGGGGCGGCGAGGACGGAGGTACCGGTTCCGGTACCTGTTTCCGTGCCTGCTGTACCGGAACCCCCTGCTTCCGCGCCCGCTCCGACGCCTGGTTCGGCTACGGCTACGGCTCCTGGTTCGGCTGCGGCATCGGCATCGGCATCGGCGCCAGAGCCTGAGCCGGGGCCGGAGTCGTCGGAGGTCATAGCCTCTCCGCCGCCGACGTCACCGCCGCCGCGAGCTGCGCCTTGAGCGACGGGCGCGGCTCGGTCTCGGTCTCGGTCTCGGGCGCCCAAGCGGGCCCGGGCACGGCTTGGCCTCGGCCACCGGAGCGGCCCTCGGCCACGGCCGGGGGCGGCATGGGCCACCGTAATGGCTTGGGCAGCGTCCGGCCGGCGGTCGGCGCAAGGTACGGATCACGGTCCTGTTCCTGGCCACTCCCCCGGGCTCGGCGCCCCGGCCCCGGTCCTGATCAGGTTTCCGTTCCCGGACTCGGCCAGGTACCGCTCGCCGCCCAGGAGTTGGGCCTCGACCTGGTCCCCGACGAGACCCCAAGTTGCACGGACCAGGACCACAGGCCCCCGAAGCCCGAAGCCGATGCCCGCACCGTCCCTGCCCCGCTCGTTCCTCCAACTCGCCTCGCTCGCCGCCTCATTCGCGTAACGCGAACCCCCCCACCACCCAACCCCACCCCTCCGCCCGAAAGGCAGGCCGTAGATGTGCGGTATCACCGGATGGATCTCGTTCGGCGAGGAACCGGGGCAGCGGCCCCGCGTCATTGAGCGGATGACCGACGCGCTGGCCGCTCGCGGGCCCGACGCCTCGGGCATCTGGCTCGGCCCGCACGCGGCGATCGGGCACCGGCGGCTGGCCGTCATCGATCCGGACGGCGGGGCGCAGCCCATGACGGCGTCCGCAGGAGGAATAAGGGACGGCAGACCGGTACCCGTGCCCCTGGGGCGCCCCCAAGCCTCCGCCACCTCCACCCTCGCCCACGACCACAGCCCCACCAGCACCACCAGCACCAACACCCCCGGCCAGATCGTCCTCACCTACAGCGGCGAGGTCTACAACCACCACGAGCTGCGTGCCGAACTGCGCGGCCGCGGCCACGAGTTCCGTACCCGGAGCGACACCGAGGTGGTACTGCGCGCCTACCAGGAGTGGGGCGCCGGGCTGGCCGGGCGGCTGACCGGCATGTACGCGTTCGCCGTGTGGGACGCGGATGCCCGGCGGCTGCTGCTCGTACGCGACCGGATGGGCGTCAAACCGCTGTACTACGCGCGGACGCCGGACGGCGGGCTGGTCTTCGGCTCGGAGCCCAAGGCCCTGTTCGCGCACCCCGATTGCGCGCCGCGGGTGGACGCGCAGGGGTTGCGGGAGGCGTACGGCCTGGTGTTCGGGACGGGGGCGACGCTGTGGGCGGGCGTACGGGAGGTGCCGCCGGGCGGGCTGCTGGAGTTCGACCGCGACGGGCTGACCGAGCGCTGCTACTGGCAGCTGACGGCCCGCCCGCACGGCGACGACGACTTCGCGGCGGCCACCGAGGAGGTCCGCCACCGCCTGGAGTACGCCGTCCGCTCCCAGCTGGAGGCCGATGTTCCGCTGTGCAGCCTGCTCTCCGGTGGCCTCGATTCCACCGTCGTCACGGCGTTGCTCGCGGACGAACTCCGGGCGCGGGACGGGGCCGGGGCGCGGCTGCGGTCGTACGCGGTGGACTACAGCGACCAGGCGGAGCGTTTCACCGGCGATGTGCTGCGTACCGGGCACGACGCGCCGTACGCGGTGGAGGCGGGCGCGCACATCGGCACCGAGCACCGGACCGTCGTCCTGGATCCGCAGGCGCTGCTGGACCCCGGGCACCGCGCGGCGGTGGTCGCCGCCCGGGACTCGCCGATCGGCGTCGGCGATATGGACACCTCGCTCTACCTGCTGTTCGGCCGGATCAAGGAGCATTCGACGGTGGCGGTGTCGGGGGAGGCCGCGGACGAGGTGTTCGGGGGCTATCCGTGGTTCCACAGCCCCGCGGCGCTGGCCGCGCCGGCCTTCCCCTGGCTGCTGGTGACCAGCGACGAGGCGGCCGTACCGCTCCATCCGGACGTGGCCGGGACGCTGCGCATCGGCGAGTTCCAGCGCGACACCTACCGCACGGCGCTGGCCGCCGTACCGCACCTGGACGGCGAGGGCCCGGCGCGGCGCCGGCAGCGGGAGATGCAGCATCTGTCGCTGACCCGGTGGCTGCGGCAGCTGCTGCACCGCAAGGACCGGCTCAGCATGGCGCAGGGCCTTGAGGTGCGGGTGCCGTACTGCGATCACCGTCTGGTCGAGTACGCGTTCAACGCGCCGTGGGAGCTGCAGTGCCACGACGGCCGGGAGAAGAGCCTGCTGCGGGCCGTGGGCACCGGGCTCGCGCCGCGGTCCGTGCTGTGGCGGGCGAAGAACCACTATCCGGCCACCCACCACCCCGACTACAACCGCGGGTTGCAGAAACTCGCGCGGGAGGCGCTGGACGCGGCCGGCGGGCGGGTGCGGGATCTGGTCGACGCGCGGGTCATCGGGTCCGTCCTGAAGACCGAGCCGGAGCGGCTGGAGTGGGGGCACCGGCTGCGGCTGGAACGGGTGGTGGACCTCGCGCTGTGGCTCGAACGGTACCGGCCGGAGATCACGGTGTGAGCCCGGTCCATGAACCGGCCCGTGAACCGGCCCCCATGAGCCGACCCGTCAGTCGGTCCATGAGCCAGCCCGCGAACCGGCCCGCGAACCGGCCCTCGCTCCCCCTGCCCTCAACTACCCACACCTCACCTCCACACCACGCCACACCACACCGCCCATCCCTCCTGAAGGAGACGACGTGAAGCCCAACGGTTCACCGGACACCGCCGTCCGGACGCACGCCCCGGCCTCAACTGACCGGAAACACCTTGGAGATCACGACGCCGCCACCGTGGACCCGAGAGTCCCGGACGCACCGAAAGCCCCCCATGGCCTGAGAAACTCCGACGACCCGAGAGAACTCGACGACCCGATAGACATCGATGACCCGATAGCCGTCGCGGACCCGATAGACAGCGAGGACCCAGTTCCCCTGGTGGAGCTGTACGGGCCGGAGTACAAGCGCGACCCCTACCCCCTGTATGCCGAGCTGCGGGAACGCGGGCCCGTTCACCGCGTCCGCTTCCCCAGTGGTGTACGGGCCTGGCTCGTCACCGGGTACGACGCGGCGCAGCAGGCGCTGACCGACCCGCGCCTCGGGAAGCACCATTCGCGCGGTAACGCGGCCTGGCGGGCGCGGGCGTCGATCATGCCGGAGCCGCAGCACTCCCAGCTCCAGGTCCATCTGCTGCACCAGGATCCGCCCCGGCACACCGCGATGCGCCGGATGATCACCGATGCCTTCGCGCCACAGCGCGTCGAGGCGCTGCGCCCGCGCTTCCAGGAGATGGCCGACGCGCTGGTGGACCGCTTCCCGGGCGCCGGCCGGGCCGATCTCGTGGCGGACTTCGCCGCCCACTTCCCGTTCCGGGTGCTGGCCGAAGTGATCGGGCTGCCCGCGGAGTTCGCGGTGCGCTTCGACCGGGACTGGGGGAAGGTGGTGCAGCCGGTCGGGCCCGAGGACCCGGGCCGTCCGGCGTACGAGGCGCGGCTGCGCGGGCTCCAGCAGTACATCGCCGACCTGGTCGTCCACAAACGCCGGCTACCGGGCGAGGACCTGCTGTCCCGTCTGGTGGCCGCCCGGGACGCCGGCGAGCTGACGCCGGAGGAGCTGGATTCGATGATCTTCCAGCTGCTGGTCGCCGGGCAGGAGCCGGTCACCAACCAGATCACCACGGCGGCGATCACCCTGCTGCGCCACCCGGACCGGCTCGCCGAGCTGGCGGCCCGCCCGGAGCTGCTGCCGCGCGCGGTGGAGGAACTGCTGCGCCACGACGCGGCGTTCGAGCTGACGACGTGGCGGTTCTTCGCCGAGGACAGCGATCTGCACGGGACCCGGATCCCGGCCGGCGACTCGGTGATCGTGTCGCTGTGCGCCGCCAACCGCGATCCGCGGCGGTTCGCCGACCCCGACGCGCTCGACTTCGACCGCTCCCCCAACCCGCATCTCGCGTTCGGCCAGGGCATCCACTTCTGCCCGGGGGCGGCGCTGGCCCGTATCGAACTCCAGATCGCGCTGGGCACCCTGGTGCGGCGGCTGCCCGGTCTCCACCTGGCCGTCCCGGAGGACGAGCTCCAGTGGATCCCGGCGGTGCTGACCCGGGGAGTGAACCACTTGCCGGTGGCCTACGGGACGGACCCCGCGCCGCCGCCCCGTTGCCCAATGGCCCGGCCCACGGCCCCGGCCCCCTCCCACGACTCCCGCAACTCCCACAACTCCCACAACTCGCACGACTCCCACGGCATACCGGGCGCGGCATGCTGACCCCGCCCGCCCCCACGGACCGCCGCCCCGGGA
>NZ_LLZI01000290.1 GCF_001509485.1 Streptomyces sp. NRRL F-4489 | reverse complement strand
CCTTAGGGGGGCGCCGAACGGATCCCGTAGGGGTCGTGAAGGCCCCCTGCGGGGCCACAACGAGGCGGGGGCGGGCGGGTATTCCCGGGGGCGGTGCCGCGGGCGAGGGCCCGTACGGCTCCCGCAGTCCCCACGGGCGCCGGAGGCCCCGCGGCGCCGAAGCCAACCCACATGTGTGACTACCCGCCGGTTAGGGCATCCGGTGCGCGGTCGGGGCGTGAGCATGGGGCCGTGGTCGGGAGCAGGGCGTTGCGGGCGCATCTCGTGGAGGCGGGGCTGGCGGGGCGGATCGGGACGGCGCGGGAGCAGAGCCTGCGGCGGTACCGGCTGTTCGCGGCGCGGGATCCGCGGGTGCTGCTGGGGCTGGAGCCGGACGGCGACTGGACGTTCGGCGAGGTGCTGCGGCTGATGGGGCGGACCTGCGGGGTTTCGGACGATCCGGCGCGTACGTCCGGCCGGGACGCGATCGACCCGGACCGGACGGTCGCGGCGCTGGACGCCTTCGCCGGCCGGCTCGCCGCGGCGGCCGCGCGCCGGGCGCCGGTCCTGCTCGGCACCGGCCATCCGCACCGGCTGCTGGGGTTCTACGCCGCCCTCGCAGACGCCCTCTCGGCGGCGGGCTGCCCCGTCCTCACCCCCGCGTATGGCCGCCGTATCGACATGGCGACCCGGTTCGGGGTACGCACCCGCGTCCTGGCGTACGTACGGGGAGTCGCGCTGATGCGAGAGACCGGCGTGCGGGGCGCACCGGACGAGGGGGGCGTGCACACCCATTCCCCGCTGCCGGTGCGGACCGCGCTGGGGGCCGCGGCGGCCGCCGGCGGGCCGCTCCCCGAGCTGGTCATCGGGGACCACGGATGGGTCTGCGGGGCAGGTCAGCTGGGGGTCGAGGCGGTCGGGCTGGCGGACTCCGACGACCCCGCGCCGTTCGTCGGGGCGGCCGAGGGGCGGCTGTCCGCGGTGGTGCCGGTGGACGACACGGTGCGGTCGGTGCACTACCGCCCCCTGGCCCGGTATGTCCTGAAGAAAGCATCTCTGTACCGATAGGCGGCTGTTCGCTGCTCCTCTTCCCCACTCGCATCACCCGCCCCTAATCTGGGGAGTGAACGCATGGCGACGAAGAGTCACCGGAGGGGAAGCCGGTGCCCGTCTTATGCGGAAGGTGCAGGTGTGTGATGGCTGCGGACCAGAGGCCGTTGAACGAGGTTGTGTTCCTGACCGTGGCGGAGGTCGCCGCGGTGATGCGAGTGTCGAAGATGACCGTGTACCGCCTGGTGCACAGCGGTCATCTGCCCGCGATCCGCGTGGGGCGGTCCTTCCGGGTGCCGGAGCAGGCCGTCCACGACTACCTCCGCGAGTCGTATGTGGGGGTGGAATCCGCCTGACGGGCCGTTCGGCGACCCTCGGATTACGCGGTACGGCCGGCGCCGGGTACCCTGACCCGATGTAGGTAGTGTGGGCTCGGACGCCCCGCACCGAGTGAGACGAAGTGAGCGAGGGTAGTCGTGGGCTCTGTTATCAAGAAGCGGCGCAAGCGGATGGCCAAGAAGAAGCACCGCAAGCTGCTCAAGCGCACCCGTGTGCAGCGTCGCAACAAGAAGTAAGCGACGCTGACCGCGATGTCGCGGCCCCTCACCGCCCCTCGTGCGGTGGGGGGCCGCGGTGCGTCTGTGGGCCGTACGGACGGTGGTGGTGGCCAAATGCCGCCGGGGGCATCGTGCGGTCACCGCGGCGCAACACCGACCCGATAGCGTGAGCCGCACAGCTCGGCGCGGCTGAGGCCGCTGCGGGAAGGAGGGCCGATCTTGGGCAACACCGTGCTCGTCACAGGCGTCGCACGGCAGCTGGGGGGCCGGTTCGTCCGACGCATCCAGCGCGATCCCGACGTCGACCGGGTGATCGGCGTCGACGCCGTCGAGCCGGAGCACCACCTCGGCGGCGCGGAATTCCTCAAGGCCGACATCCGGCACCCGGCGATCGCCCGCGTCCTGGCCGAGACCGGCGCGGACACCGTCGTCCACATGGACATCAACGGCACGCCCCTGCACAGCCGCGGCGGGAGGGCCTCCGTCAAGGAGACCAACGTCATCGGCACCATGCAGCTGCTCGGCGCCTGCCAGAAGGCCCCCGCCGTCCAGCGCGTGGTCGTCAAGTCCAGTACGAGTGTCTACGGCTCCGCGCCCCGCGATCCGGCCGTCTTCACCGAGAACACCCCGCCCAAATCGCTGCCCAGCGGCGGCTTCGCCAAGGACACCGTCGAGGTCGAGGGGTACGTCCGCGGCTTCGCCCGGCGCCGCCCCGACGTGGCGGTGTGCGTACTGCGGTTCGCCAACATCCTCGGGCCGTCCGCGGACTCCCCGCTCGCCGAGTACTTCTCGCTGCCCGTCCTGCCCACCGTCCTCGGCTACGACCCGCGGCTGCAGTTCGTCCACGAGGACGACGCGATCGAGGTGCTGCGGATCGCCGCCTCCGCGCCGCGCCGCGGCACCCTCAACAGCGGCACGTTCAACATCGCCGGGGACGGCGTGCTGCTGCTCTCGCAGGTCTCCCGGCGGCTGGGCCGCCCCACCCTGCCGCTGTTCCTGCCGACCGTCACCTGGGCCGGAACGGTCCTGCGGTCGCTGGGCATCACCGACTTCTCGCCCGAGCAGATCCGGATGCTGACCCACGGCCGGGTCGTGGAGACCACGCAGATGCGCGAGACCCTCGGCTTCCACCCCGCGTACACCACGGCGGAGACCTTCGCGGAATTCGCCCGCGGCCGCGGACCCGGGCTGCTGCCGCCCGAGTCCCTGGCCCGCACCGTCGACCGGCTCGCCGGCGCGCTGCCCGCGCGCCGCGGCCCGAGCCAGTGAGGAGTTCACCCACGATGGCGGACGCCAAGGTCATCCCCTTCGGCGAGGAACCCCGGGCCCGCCGCAAGGCCCGCCGCACCGGCCGGCCCGGGCACGGCGGCGCCCTCGCGCCCGTCCCCGAGGCCCGCACCGGGCCCCGGCCGGCGCCCGCGCCCCGCCCGGCCGGCGGCCGCACCCTGGACGAGCGGATCGCCGGCGGCCTGGCCTTCCTGCGCCGCCGCATCACCGGCGACTACGAGGTCGACGACTTCGGCTACGACCGCGAGCTGACCGACCAGGTCCTGATGTCGCTGCTGCGGCCGCTGTACGAGAAGTACTTCCGGGTCGAGGTGAAGGGGATGGCGAACATCCCCGACGAGGGCGGCGCGCTGATCGTCGCCAACCACTCCGGGACGCTCCCGCTGGACGGGCTGATGCTCCAGGTCGCGGTGCACGACCACCACCCGGCGCGGCGCCATCTGCGGCTGCTGGCCGCCGACTTGGTGTTCGTGCTGCCGGTGATGAACGAGCTGGCCCGCAAGGCCGGGCACACCCTGGCCTGCGCGGAGGACGCCCAGCGGCTGCTGGAGCGCGGTGAGATCGTCGGGGTGATGCCGGAGGGCTTCAAGGGCATCGGGAAGCCGTTCGCGGACCGCTACAAGCTCCAGCGGTTCGGCCGCGGCGGGTTCGTCTCCACCGCGCTGAAGGCCGGGGTGCCGATCGTGCCGTGCTCGATCGTGGGCGCCGAGGAGATCTACCCGATGATCGGGAACGCGAAGACCCTGGCGCGGGTGCTGGGGCTGCCGTACTTCCCGGTGACGCCGACCTTCCCGTGGCTCGGGCCGCTCGGCGCGGTGCCGCTGCCGACGAAGTGGACGATCCAGTTCGGCGAGCCGATCCCCACGGACGGCTATCCGGCCGAGGCGGCGGACGATCCGATGCTGATGTTCAACCTCACCGACCAGGTGCGGGAGACCATCCAGCACACCCTCTACAAGCTGCTCGTGCAGCGGCGCTCGGTGTTCTTCTGACCGGGGAGAACACCGAGCGCCGGGGCGCGCCGCGGGCCGACTGCCGGGCCGGCGGGGCTACTTGGGGAGGCTGTCGCCGTCGATGCCGAGGTCCGGCAGCAGTCCGGGCAGCAGCGGCGGGAGCGTGACATCGGGCCGGCCCGCGCCGTCCTTGCCGTGGCTGCCGTGACCGCCGTCGTGCGGGGTCGCGCCGTCCTTGGAGCCCGGGTCGAGCAGCCCGCCCGTACCGCCGCCGAGCAGGCCCTCCTGCTCCTGGGACGGCGAGGCGGACGGGCGCGGGGCGCGCTCGGGCGTGCCGGGGGAGCCGGAGCCGGACCCGCGGCCGGCCGGGGACGGGCGGCTGTCGCCCCCCGTGCCGCTGCCGCCGCCGGCGGGCGGGGTGCGGTGGCGGCCCCGGCTGCCCGGGTCCGGCGGGAGGAGCGAGCGCAGCGGACCGACCTCGTCGTCTATGGCGTCGAAGACCGAACTGACCTCGTCGCGGACGTCGGTGAGCTGCACCGGGAGCTTGTCGCGCAGCCGCGTCCAGGTCTCGCGGTGGGACCTGGTGAAGGAGTTCAGCGCCTGGATGGGGGCGAGCGAGCCGTCGCGCTCGTACGCGGCGTGCAGCAGGCGGTGGCCCTCGCCGGCGTCGTGGCGGACGCCGGCCAGAGCGCGGCGGACCTCAGCGAGCGCCTCGTGGTCGAGCTGGGCGACGCGGCCGCGCTCCATCAGGCGGCGGGCCTCCAGCATGCGGGTGGACGCCTGGTCGAGGTAGAGCCGGCCGCGGTCGGAGTCGTCGTCGGCCATGGTGAGCCGGAGGTCCTCCATACCGCGCTTGAGGCCGTAGAGGGAGTCGCCGGGGAGGGCGTCGGTGCTGGCCGCGGCGACGCCGCTGAAGGCGCCGGCGGCCACGCCGACGGTCAGCCCGCCGGCCGCCAGCCCCTTGGACAGGCGGGAGCGCGGGCGCAGCCGGCCGAGGGATTTCGCGGCGCGGTGCGCGCCCCCGGCGTCGCGCTGCTCGGGCACCCGGGTGTCGCCGGACGGGGCGCCTTCGGCGAAGGCGGCCTCCATCGCGGCGATGAGCTGGGCGCGCTGGACAGTCTTGACCTCGGCGGCCATCTCCGGCTTCGGGAGCTCCCCGAGGCCGTCGGCGACCGCCAACAGCCGTGCTTCCGCCGGCGTCCGCGCCGGACTGTCGACCTGGTCCTCGGCCGCCGCGCCCCTGAGCTCCTGCTCCTCCAGGGCCTGGGCGAAGGCGTTGGCCCGCCGGTGCACGGAGACATTCGCGATCACGGGCGGCACCTCCTCTCGTCATCCCGCTCGGCTCCCCGGACTGGCTCGGACTGTCCAGACGGGCCGGATGGTTGCACGCCATGATCCGTATCACCCGATCGGGTGAGTGACGGCGGGCATGGCGTGACCGCATGGAGCCTGCATCCCGCACAACGAGCGGCGCGGCACTCGGGTTACGCACTCACGATGATCTGACCGTCAGGGCATGGCCGGTCACCAACGGTGAGCGGACGGCGGGGTGTTGGGGGTGGCGGACGGGGCGGGCGTCAGCGGGCGTCGTCGGGGAGGAGCCGCGCCAGGGTGCGGACGGCCCGGTACTGGAGGGTCTTGATGGCGCCCTCGTTCTTGCCCATGACGCGGGCGGTCTCGGCGACCGAGAGGCCCTGGAGGAAGCGGAGGGTGACGCATTCCTGCTGCTGGGGGTTGAGCTTGCGGACCGCCTCCAGCAGGGCGGCGTTGGAGAGGGATTCGAGGACCGAGTCCTCGGGGCTGCGCTCGACCTCGTTGGCGTCGAGCATCTCCCCGGTGGTGACTTCCAGGCGGAAGCGGGAGGACTTGAAGTGGTCGGCGACGAGGTTGCGGGCGATGGTCACCAGCCAGGCGCCGAAGTCCCGCCCCTGCCAGGTGAACGTGCCGATGCGGCGCAGCGCCCGGAGGAAGGTCTCGCTGGTGAGGTCCTCGGCCGTGGCGCGGCCGCCCACGCGGTAGTAGATGTAGCGGTAGACCGTGTCGGCGTACTGGTCGTAGAGGCGGCCGAAGGCGTCGGCCTCGCCGGCCTGGGCGCGCTCGACGAGGTCCATCATGCGCCGGCTGTCGCTGTCCGCGGGGCGCCGCGCGGTGGTGGTGCCGGCACCGGCGCGGCGGCTTCGGCCGGCGGTGGCGGCCTTGCCGACCGCAGCGCTCCCGTCGGCCAGCGCGTAGCAGGGGCCGGTGGGGACGGCTGTGGCGAAGGCGGGGACGGCGTACGCGGTGGGGACGAAACTGCGCAGGTGGTCGACGAGTGTCGTACGCAGCGTAGCCAGGCCCGAGGCGTCAACCCCGACGTGTGGGTACACGGGACTCCCAGAGGCAGAGCTTCCATCACGTGCAGTGCGGGACCATTCACCCGTCGTAGGGACGTGTGGGTTCCGGATTGCGTCTGAGGAGAATAACGCTTCGTACAGGCAGCGCTACACCCAGTTGCTCAAATCATCGATTACTTACGGTCCGTGTCCGGTTGGTGGCGGATCAAGTATCGAATACTGAGCAACTATTGATCGGAAGGGAGCGCAATCTGCCTGGTTGGAGGGCGTGTTGTGGTTGAGCGGCAGGAAACGGACTGACCGCGCGGCCGCGGGGGTAGGGAGTGCGGATGGCCCGCGGCCGGGCGCCGTGATCAAGGATGGTCAGCGGCGGCGGCGCTGGAGGGCGGCGGCGGCCGCGGCCCCGCCGGCCAGCGCGCCCACCCCGGCGGCCGCCGGGATGCCGATCCGGACCGCCTTGCGGCCGGTGCGGTAGTCGCGCACCCGCCAGCCGTGCTCCCGGGCGTGCTTGAGGAGGCGGGAGTCGGGGTTGATGGCGTAGGGGTGGCCGACGAGCGAGAGCATCGGGATGTCGTTGGCCGAATCGCTGTAGGCGGCGCAGTGGGAGAGGTCCAGCTCCTCGGCGGCGGCCAGCGCGCGGACCGCCTCGGCCTTGGCCGGGCCGTGCAGCGGCTCGCCGACCAGCTTGCCCGTGTAGACGCCGCCGACGGACTCGGCGACCGTGCCGAGGGCGCCGGTCAGGCCCAGCCGGCGGGCGATGATCGTCGCGGTCTCCACGGGGGCGGCGGTCACCAGCCAGACCTTCTGGCCGGCGTCGAGGTGGGCCTGGGCGAGCGCCCGGGTGCCGGGCCAGACCCGCTCGGCCATGTACTCGTCGTAGATCTCCTCGCCGATGGCCATGAGTTCGGCGACCCGGTGGCCCTGGACGATGGAGAGCGCGCTGTTGCGGACGTCGGCCATGTGCTCGGGGTTCTCCGAGCCGGCCAGCCGGAAGTAGACCTGCTGCCAGGCGAAGCGGGCCAGGTCGCGCTTGTGGAAGAAGTGGCGCTTGTACAGGCCGCGGCCGAAGTGGAAGAGGGCGGCGCCCTGCATGATCGTGTTGTCGAGGTCGAAGAAGGCGGCGGCGGAGGTGTCCCCGGCGACCGGGAACTCCGGTTCGGCCGGGGCCTCGGCGGGCGCCGCCTCCTGCGAGGACTTCCGGGCGGCCTCGGCCGCGGCCTCGCCGGCCAGCACGCTGCGCGCGGTGGCGGGGCGTCTGCGGCGGGTGAACCACCCCGTGGGGAAGAGCGCCCCGGCGGGGCTCCGGTCCGGGCGGGGGGCGGGCGACGGGCGGGCCATGCGGCTAGCGTAGCCAGTTTGTTCGGTGCGGCTGGTTACGGGCGCGTGTCCGGACGCGGCGGGGCCGGCGAAGGGCGCGTTACGGCCGTCCGCGGCGGGGTGCGGCGGCGGTGGCCCGTACCGTCCGGAGGGCTCAGGCGCCCAGGGCGGCCCGCAGGCGCCGGGGGTCGACGCGCCAGAAGTCGTGCTGGGCGCCGTCGACGAGGACGACCGGGATCTGCTCCCAGTACAGGCGGTGGAGTTCGGCGTCCTCGGTGATGTCCTTCTGCTCCCAGGACGCGCCGGTCTCGGCGCACACCTTCTCGATCACCGCCTGGGCGTCGTCGCAGAGGTGGCAGCCCGGCTTCCTGATCAGGGTGACCAGCCGGTCGGCGGGGCGCTTGCGGGGGGTGCGGCTGAACAAGGGGGCCATGGGGCCATTGTGCCGGTTCGCGCGCGGCGCCGGAGGTGGCCGGTTTTCGCTTACCATCGATGGTCGATGTGCAGGTGTCCGGGGGCATAGCGGTGAGGAGTGAGAGCGCGTGCTCCCGTCAGTGCTGCCGCGGATCACCCGTGACGCGCGGGAACGGTGCGGCGGGGGAGTTGGTTCCGCCGGCACCCGTAAAAGACGCGTGAGCCCTATCACTTTGGCCGGGCAAAACGGACACCATCTTTGTGCACGCGTTCACAAAGACATAGCCTGCAAGGGACGGGGCGGTCGGGTTCCTCACGGCCGCCCGCAGCCCCGCTCTACCCGCAGGAGCACCGTGGCAACTGGCCGAACTCACCGACCGGCGACCCGAAGCCGAGGCATCCCCGAGGCCACCGTCGCCCGGCTTCCGCTGTATCTGCGTGCGCTGACCGCGCTCTCCGAGCGCTCGGTCCCCACGGTCTCCTCCGAGGAGCTCGCGGCCGCGGCGGGAGTCAACTCCGCGAAGCTGCGCAAGGACTTCTCCTACCTCGGCTCCTACGGGACCCGGGGTGTCGGCTACGACGTGGAGTACCTCGTCTACCAGATCTCGCGGGAGCTCGGCCTCACCCAGGACTGGCCGGTTGTCATCGTCGGTATCGGCAACCTCGGCGCCGCCCTCGCCAACTACGGGGGCTTCGCCTCCCGCGGCTTCCGGGTCGCCGCGCTGATCGACGCGGATCCGGCCATGGCGGGCAAGCCGGTCGCCGGGATCCCCGTCCAGCACACCGACGAGCTGGAGTCGATCATCCGGGACAACGGGGTGTCGATCGGCGTGATCGCCACGCCCGCGGGCGCCGCGCAGCAGGTCTGCGACCGCCTGGTCGCCGCCGGTGTCACCTCGATCCTGAACTTCGCGCCGACCGTGCTGACCGTCCCGGACGGCGTGGACGTGCGCAAGGTCGACCTGTCCATAGAGCTGCAGATCCTCGCCTTCCACGAGCAGCGCAAGGCGGGCGAGGAGACCGGGCGGCCCGGTCCGGGGAGCGCGCCGCCGGCGCCGCCGGCCCGTTCCGCGGGCGTCGCCACCGAACGCAAGGGACCGGACGGGGACGTGCCCGCCGTGATGCCGGCATGAGCCTCCTCGTCGTCGGACTGAGCCATCGCAGCGCGCCGGTCAGTGTGCTGGAGCGGGCCGCGCTCGCCCCGGAGGGCCGCGGCAAGCTGCTCCAGGACGTGGTGTCGGCCGAGCCGGCCACCGAGGCCGCGGTGCTGGCCACCTGCAACCGCATCGAGCTGTACGCGGACGTGGACAAGTTCCACGCCGGCGTCGCCGAGCTGTCCACCCTCCTGGCCCGCCACAGCGGCGCCGGCCTGGAGGAGCTGACCCCTTATCTCTACGTCCACTACGAGGACCGCGCCGTCCACCACCTCTTCTCGGTGGCCTGCGGCCTGGACTCCATGGTGGTCGGCGAGGGCCAGATCCTCGGCCAGATCAAGGACGCGCTGGCCGTCGCCCAGGAGCAGCACACCGCCGGGCGGCTGCTGAACGACCTGTTCCAGCAGGCGCTGCGGGTCGGCAAGCGCGCGCACAGCGAGACCGGGATCGACAAGGCCGGCCAGTCGCTGGTCACGTTCGGCCTGGAGCAGCTGGCGCGGGACGCGGACGTCGCGGCCTGGGCGCGCGGCAAGCGGGCGCTGGTGATCGGCGCCGGCTCGATGTCGTCGCTGGCCGCCACCACCCTCGTCCGCAGCGGCGTCGGCGAACTGGCCGTCGCCAACCGCACGCCGGCGCGCGCCGAGCGGCTCGTGCAGATCCTGACCGAGCCGGGCGGGCCCGGCGCGGCCACCGGCCTGACCGCCCGCGCGGTGGCCATGGACGCGGTCGCCGCCGAGCTGGCCCGGGCCGAGATCGTGGTGTCCTGCACGGGCGCGGCCGGGCTGCTGCTGACCGGTGAGCAGATCGCCGCGGCGCTGGCCGGCCGCACCGACCGGATGTGGCTGCTGGACCTCGCCATGCCGCGCGACATCGACGCGGCGGTGCACCGGATCGACGGCGCCCGCCTGGTGGACATCGAGTCGCTGGCCGACGCCGCCGCGGCGGCGGACGGGACCGACCGGCCGGCCGGTTCGGCGGGCGCGGTGGCGGCCGACGTGGACGCCGTGCGCCGCATCGTCGCCGACGAGGTCGCCGCCTTCGGCGCCGCCCAGCGGGCCGCGCACATCACCCCCACCGTGGTCGCCCTGCGCACCATGGCGGCGGACGTGGTCAGCGGCGAGATCGCCCGGCTGGAGGGCCGGCTGCCCGGCCTGGACGACAAGCAGCGGGCGGAGATCACCCAGACGGTCCGCCGGGTCGTCGACAAGCTCCTGCACGCGCCGACGGTGCGGGTCAAGCAGCTCGCCAGCGAGCCCGGCGGCGCCGGGTACGCGGACGCGCTGCGGGAGCTGTTCGACCTCGACCCGCAGACCGTCGCCGCGGTCAGCACGGCCGACACCCGGGCGGGCCGGAACGACGCAGCACGGGAGCGGTCATGACCGACAGCACGAGCAGAGCCCTGCGCCTGGGCACCCGGCGCAGCACCCTGGCGATGGCCCAGTCCGGGCAGGTGGCGGAGGCGGTGCGGGAGCTCACCGGCCGCCCCGTCGAGCTGGTGGAGATCACCACCTACGGTGACACCTCCCGGGAGCAGCTGGCCCGCATCGGCGGCAGCGGTGTGTTCGTCTCGGCGCTGCGCGACGCGCTGCTGGCCGGCGCGATCGACTTCGCCGTCCACTCGCTCAAGGACCTGCCGACCGCGCAGCCCGACGACCTGGTGCTGGCGGCCGTACCGCGCCGCGAGGACCCCCGCGACGCGCTGATCGCCCGCGGCGGCCTGCGCTTTACGGACCTGCCCGACGGTGCCCGCATCGGCACCGGCGCGCCCCGGCGGATGGCCCAGCTCAACGCCTGGGCCAGGTCGCTGGGGAAGCGCATCGAGACCGTCCCGGTCCGCGGCAACGTCGACACCCGGATCGGTTTCGTCGCGAAGGGCGAGCTGGACGCGGTCGTGCTGGCCGCCGCCGGCCTGACCCGGATCGGCCGCATCGGCGAGGCGACGCAGCTGCTGTCGCCCGACGTGGTTTTGCCCGCCCCCGGCCAGGGGGCACTGGCGATCGAGTGCGCGGCGTCCGACGCCGACCTCGCCGCCGCGCTCGCCGCGCTCGACGACCCGGTCACCCGGGCCGCCGTGACGGCGGAGCGTTCCCTGCTCGCCGCCCTGGAGGCCGGCTGCTCCGCCCCTGTGGCGGCGCTGGCCGACGTTCCCCCACTTCCGGCGGACCTCCAGGCCGGCGAGCAGCCTGTCACCGAAATGCATCTGCGCGGTGTCGTCGGCACGACCGACGGCAGCACGCTGGTGCAGCTGTCCACCACCGGGCACGTACCTGCCTCTCTTGGCGACGAGTCGGTTCCCCGCACCATGGGCCGGGAACTCGCCGCCGAGATGCTCGCAAAGGGTGCGGCCGGTCTTATGGGGGAGCGAGCACATTGAACCCCACCGCCCCGAACCATTCCGCCTCCGGTCAGGTCACCTTCCTGGGTGCCGGGCCGGGAGACCCGGGCCTGCTGACGTTGCGTGCCGTGGAGGCGCTGGCCTCCGCGGACGTCCTCATCGCCGACCCGCAGGTCCTGGACGTCGTGCGTGTGCACGCACGCGCGCAGGTGGACACACCGCTGCAGGCGTCAGCTGACGAGGCGTCAATCCCCGGCAGTCCCCCTGGCGTTTCCGCCCTCAGGGACACCGCCAATCTTGTCATGACGGCCGCGCGCGCGGGCAAGCGGGTCGTCCGTGCGGTGCCCGGCGATCCCGGTCTCGACGGCAATGTCGCGGAGGAGATGCTGGCCTGCGCGGCCGAGGGCATCGTCTTCGAGGTGGTGCCCGGTGTCGCGGCCGCGGTCGGCGTGCCCGCGTACGCCGGTGTGCCGCTGCGCGACGCCGCGGGCACCGACGTGCGCTTCATCGACGCGCGCACCGCCGACGACCGCTGCTGGGCGGAGCTGGGCGGCAGCGACGCCACCGCGGTGGTCTCCACCAGCCTGGACTCGGTGGCCGCGGCCGCCGGGGAGCTGGTGGCGGCCGGCCGCAAGCCGGACACCCCGATGACCGTCACGGTCGCCGGCACCACCACCCGGCAGCGCACCTGGACCGCCACCCTCGGCAGCGTCGCGCAGGTGCTCAAGGCCGCCAAGGTGCTGCCGTCGCCGGACGGGGGCCAGCCGGTCATAGCCGTGGTCGGCGAGCGCAGCGCCGCGGCGCAGCGCGACCAGCTCTCCTGGTTCGAGAACAAGCCGCTGTTCGGCTGGCGGGTGCTGGTGCCGCGGACCAAGGAGCAGGCCGCGTCGCTCTCCGACCAGCTCGTCTCGTACGGCGCGGTGCCGCACGAGGTCCCGACCATCGCCGTCGAGCCGCCGCGCACCCCGCAGCAGATGGAGCGCGCGGTCAAGGGCCTGGTCACCGGACGCTACGAGTGGATCGCGTTCACCTCGGTCAACGCCGTCCGCGCGGTCCGGGAGAAGTTCGAGGAGTACGGCCTGGACGCCCGGGCGTTCGCCGGGATCAAGGTCGCGGCGGTCGGCGAGCAGACCGCCAAGGCGCTGGTCGCCTTCGGTGTGAAGCCGGACCTGGTGCCGTCCGGTGAGCAGTCCGCGGCCGGGCTGCTGGAGGACTGGCCGCCCTACGACCCGGTCTTCGACCCGATCGACCGGGTCTTCCTGCCGCGCGCCGACATCGCCACCGAGACCCTGGTCGCCGGGCTGATCGAGCTGGGCTGGGAGGTCGACGACGTCACCGCCTACCGGACGGTGCGGGCGTCGCCGCCGCCGGCCGAGACCCGGGAGGCGATCAAGGGCGGCGGTTTCGACGCGGTGCTGTTCACCTCGTCCTCGACCGTGCGGAACCTCGTCGGCATCGCCGGCAAGCCGCACAACGTCACGGTGATCGCCTGTATCGGCCCGGCCACCGCGAAGACCGCCGAGGAGCACGGGCTGCGGGTCGATGTGATGTCGCCGGAGCCGTCGGTGCACAAGCTGGCCGAGGCGCTGGCGGACTTCGGGGCGGCGCGGCGGGATGCCGCGCTGGAGGCCGGGGATCCGGTCACCCGGCCCAGCGAGCGGCGGCCCGGTTCGCGCCGGCGGGCCCGCAGCTGACCCGCTCGCGTGCGCGCCGTGCCGGAAGGGCGTCCCGTTCCCGGGGCGCCTTTCGGCGTGTCCGGGGGCGGCGCCGCGGCCCGGCGGGGCCGACGCGGCGTCGGCAAAGGCGGGGGCCGGGCGGGCGTAGCGTGGAGGGCATGACCAAGTACGGAAGCTTCCCTGGCGCGCGGCCGCGGCGGCTGCGGACCTCGCCCGCCCTGCGGCGGATGGTCGCCGAGCACCGGCTGCACCCGGCCGATCTGATCCTGCCCGCGTTCGTCCGCGAGGGCATCAGCGAGCCGGTCCCGATCACCGCGATGCCGGGCGTCGTCCAGCACACCCGCGACACGCTGCGCAAGGCCGCCGTGGAGGCGCTGGCGGCCGGGGTCGCCGGGATCATGCTGTTCGGGGTGCCGGAGGACGCGAAGAAGGACGCCGCGGGCACCGCCGGCACCGACCCCGACGGCATCCTCCAGGTCGCGATCCGGGACGTGAAGGCCGAGGTCGGCGACGACCTGGTGATCATGTCGGACCTGTGCCTGGACGAGTTCACCGACCACGGCCACTGCGGGGTCCTGGACGCCGCGGGCCGGGTGGACAACGACGCGACGCTGGAGCGCTACGCCGAGATGGCGCGCGTGCAGGCCGACGCCGGCGTCCACGTCGTGGGCCCCAGCGGGATGATGGACGGCCAGGTCGGCGTCGTCCGGGAGGCGCTGGACGCGGCCGGCCACGGGGACGTGGCGATCCTGGCGTACACCGCGAAGTACTCCTCGGCGTTCTTCGGGCCGTTCCGGGAGGCCGTCGGCTCGTCGCTGCGCGGCGACCGCAAGACCTACCAGCAGGACCCGGCCAACCTCCGGGAGTCGCTGCGCGAGCTGGCGCTCGACCTCGCCGAGGGCGCCGACATGGTGATGGTCAAGCCGGCGCTGCCCTACCTGGACGTGCTGGCGAGGATCGCGGACGAGGCGGACGTGCCGGTCGCCGCGTACCAGGTCTCGGGCGAGTACGCGATGGTCGAGGCGGCCGCGGAGAAGGGCTGGATCGACCGGGAGAAGGCGATCCTGGAGAGCCTGACCGGCATCAAGCGGGCCGGTGCGGACATGATCCTCACCTACTGGGCGACGGAGGCCGCGCGCGCCCTGTGAGGCGCCGGACCCGCGTACGCGGAAGGGCCCGCCACCGGATGTCCGGGGCGGGCCCTTCCGCGTACGGCCGGGGGTCAGAGCCGCTCGGGGGTGCGGATGCCGAGCAGCGCCATGCCCTTGTGGAGGGTGCGGGCGGTCAGGTCGCACAGGAAGAGGCGGTTCTCCACCTGGGCGGGGCTCTCCGCCTTCAGCACCGGGCACTGGTCGTAGAACGTCGTGTACAGCGAGGCGAGCTGGTAGAGGTACGCGGCGAGCTTGTGCGGCGCGTACTCCGCGGCGGCCTCGGCGGTGGTGGCGCCGAACGCGTCGAGGTGCAGCCCCAGGGCGCGCTCGGCCGGGGCCAGCGCCAGCTCCGGGTGCGCGGCCGGGCCGGTGTCGCCGGCCTTGCGCAGGATCGACTGGATCCGGGCGTAGGCGTACTGGAGGTAGACGGAGGTGTCGCCGTTGAGGGACACCATCTGGTCCAGGTCGAACTTGTAGTCCCGGCTGGGGGAGGTGGAGAGGTCGGCGTACTTCACCGCGCCGATGCCGACCTGCGCGGCCCGCTCCTGGATCTCGTCCTCGGTGAGGTCCTGGGCCTTCTCGCGGACCACCTCGGCGGCCCGCTGCACCGCCTCGTCGAGGAGGTCCTCCAGCCGCACCGTCTCGCCGGCCCGGGTCTTGAACGGCTTGCCGTCCGCGCCGAGGACCGTGCCGTAGCCCATGTTGTGGGCGGTGACCTGATCGTTGAGCCAGCCGGCCCGGCGGGCGGTCTCGAAGACCATCCGGAAGTGCAGCGACTGGCGGACGTCGACGACGTAGAGCAGCGTCGTGGCGTGCAGGCCGGTGACGCGGTCGCGGATGGCGGAGAGGTCGCTGGCGGCGTAGCCGAAGCCGCCGTCGGCCTTCTGGACGATCAGCGGGACGGGCTTGTCGTCCTTGCCCTTGATGTCGTCGAAGAACACCACGAGCGCGCCCTCGGAGCGGACCGCGACGCCGGACTCCTCCAGGAGCCGCGCCGTCTCGGCCATCATGTCGTTGTACGCCGACTCGCCGACGATCTCCTCGTCGCGGATCTCCATGTCCAGCTTCTCGAAGACCGAGTAGAAGTAGACCTTCGACTCGTCGACGAACCGCTGCCACAGCTCCAGCGTCTCGCGGTCGCCGGACTGCAGGGCGACGACCCGCTTGCGGGCGCGCTCCTTGAAGTCCTCGTCGGCGTCGAAGACCGCGCGGGACGCCTTGTAGACGCGGTTGAGGTTGCTCATCGCCTGCTCGCCGTCGGTGTCGGCGGCCGGGGCGAGCTGGTCGGGGTGCTCGATGAGGTACTGGATGAGCATGCCGAACTGGGTGCCCCAGTCGCCGATGTGGTGGCGGCCGATGGTCTTCTCGCCCGTGAAGTCGAGGAGGTTGCGCAGGGCGTCGCCGATGACGGCCGAGCGCAGGTGGCCGACGTGCATCTCCTTGGCGACGTTGGGCTGCGCGTAGTCGATGACGGTGGTGCCGGTCTTCTCGGCGTACGGCACGCCGAGCCGGTCGTCGGCGGCGCGGGCGGCCAGCGTCTCGGTGATCGCGCGGTCGGCGACGGTGAGGTTGAGGAAGCCGGGGCCGGAGACCTCGACGCCGGAGAGCACGGCGTCGCCGCCGAGCGCGTCGGCGACGGCCCCGGCCAGCTCGCGGGGGTTGCCCTTGAGCTTCTTGGCGAGCGCCAGCAGGCCGTTGGCCTGGAAGTCCGCGCGGTCACTGCGTCGCAGCAGCGGGTCCGCGGCGCCGGCCTCCGGCAGGGCTGCCGAGAGGGCGTCCGCGACGCGCTGGTTGACCGTAGCTGCGAGGGAGGTGACCGAGGCCATGGGCTGCCGTTCCGTTGGGGTGGAAAGGGTTTGCCCCGAGTATCCCATGGCGCCACCACTGAATTTCTGTCCGGCGGGCGTCTGGGACAATGGCCGGTGTCGGGCTTGTCGCCCGGCCGGACCGTTCCGCCCCCGCAGGCGCACGACGCCGGCGCGGCGCCGGAGGGCGCGGGGAACCCGGCGGGCAGACCGGGCCCCCGGGGCACTTTGGACACCAGGAAGAGGAAGGGCCGATCGTGGCTCAGCAGAGCACCGAGACCGACTGGGTCTCCAGGTTCGCGGACGAGGTCATTGCCGAGGCGGAGCGCCGCGCCCCCGGCAAAGTGACATCAGGCGCTTCCGCACCGGAGGTCGTCGTCGCCTCGGGCCTGAGCCCGTCCGGCCCGATCCACCTCGGCAATCTGCGCGAGGTGATGACCCCGCATCTGGTCGCGGACGAGATCCGCCGCCGCGGCATCCCGTGCACGCACATCCTGAGCTGGGACGACTACGACCGGTTCCGCAAGGTCCCGGCGGGCATCGACCCGTCCTGGGAGGAGCACATCGGCAAGCCGCTGACGGCCGTGCCCGCCCCGCCCGGCAGCGCGTACCCGAACTGGGCCGAGCACTTCAAGGCGGCCATGGAGGAGGCGCTGGCGGAGCTGGGCATCGAGTACCGCGGCATCAGCCAGACCGCCCAGTACACCTCCGGCGCGTACCGCGAGCAGATCCTGCACGCGATGCGGCACCGCAAGGAGATCGACGCGGTCCTGGACCGCTACCGCACCAAGGACAAGGCGACCGGCAAGCCGAAGAAGCAGCAGCAGAAGCCGGTCGACGAGGCGGAGCTGGAGGCGGCGGAGGGCTCCGGCGCGGCCAGTGAGGACGACGGCAGCGCGGGCGGTGCGGGCTACTTCCCGTACAAGCCGTACTGCACGGCCTGCAACAAGGACTTCACCAAGGTCATCGGCTACGACGACGCGACCACCGAGCTGACGTACGAGTGCGTGGCCTGCGCGCACTCCGAGACGGTGGCGCTGAGCGAGTTCGACCACGGCAAGCTGGTGTGGAAGGTCGACTGGCCGATGCGCTGGGCGTACGAGGGTGTGGTCTTCGAGCCCTCGGGCGTGGACCACTCCTCGCCGGGCTCGTCGTTCGTGGTCGGCGGGCAGATCGTCCGCGAGGTGTTCGGCGCGGAGCAGCCGATCGGCCCGATGTACGCCTTCGTCGGCATCAGCGGGATGGCGAAGATGTCGTCGTCCAAGGGCGGGGTGCCCACCCCGGGCGACGCGCTGAAGATCATGGAGGCGCCGCTGCTGCGCTGGCTGTACGCCCGCCGCAAGCCCAACCAGTCCTTCAAGATCGCCTTCGACCAGGAGATCCAGCGGCTCTACGACGAGTGGGACAAGCTCGCCGCCAAGGTCGCCGACGGCACCGCGCAGCCCGCGGACGCCGCGGCGTACGCCCGGGCCGTGGGCACCGCCGCCGGTGAACTCCCGCGCACCCCGCGCCCGCTGCCCTACCGCACGCTGGCCTCGGTCGTGGACATCACCGCCGGGCACGACGAGCAGACCCTGCGCATCCTGAGCGAACTGGACCCGGAGAAGCCGGTCACCTCGCTGGACGAGACCCGGCCGCGGCTGGACAAGGCCGAGCACTGGATCACCACCCAGGTCCCCGCCGACCAGCGCACCGTCGTCCGCGCCGAGCCGGACGCGGAGCTGCTGGCCTCCCTCGACGAGCAGTCCCGCGGCGCGCTGCGGCTGCTGCTCGACGGACTGGACGACCACTGGTCGCTGGACGGCCTGACGACGCTGGTCTACGGCGTGCCGAAGATCCAGGCGGGGCTGAGCCCGGAGGCGAAGCCGACGCCGGAGCTGAAGGTGGCCCAGCGCGCCTTCTTCGCGCTCCTCTACAACCTCCTGGTCGGCCGGGACACCGGTCCCCGGCTGCCCACGCTGCTGCTGGCCGTCGGCGCGGACCGGGTCCGCACGCTGCTGGGCGGCTGACGGCGGGAGGAGGGCGGTCCGCCGCTCTCCTCCTCATGGGCGAGAACGGGTTCGGCCCCGGGGAGGAGGTTTCCCGGGGCCGGATCCGTCACGCTGGGGGCATGCGGGGAATCGTGGGTTTTTTCGTCATGCTCCAGGGCGCGCTGGGCCTGATCGGCCTGTTCTTCTTCGACGGCCCGTGGGGCGTGCTGCGGCACTGGTTCGATCTGCCGTGGCCGGCCTACCTGGGCGTCTTCGCCGCGGGGCTGGCCCTGATGGCGTGGGGCGAGCACGACCGCGGCCGGAAGAAGCCGGAGGGGGCGGGCGGCGCGGGCTGACCGGCCCGGCGGCCGCCCGCCGCCCGCCCTCCGGTCAGCTCTTGGCGGGCGGGGCGCCGTTGGCCTTGGCCGCGGTGGCGACGGCCTCCTTGGCGGCGGCCTGGGCGGCCTTGAGGAGGTCGTTGCCGTTGGGGGTGTCGGCGCCGGCCAGGCCCGCGCCGTTGTAGTCGACCGTCACGACGATGTTGGCGGCGCGCGCCACGACCGTCGTGTTCTTGAAGTCGTTGCCGTCCTTCTTGATGTCGTACGTGATCGAGGTCGCCGTGTCACCGGTGCCGGCGGTCTCCACCACGGCGGTCTTCTTGGCGCCGGGGGTGCCCTTGGCGTCGTTGACCTGCTGGGTGAAGAAGTCGGTGGCGCGCTTCTCGCCCGAGCCGAGGGCCGGGTCGGAGTCGTAGCGCTGGTAGGCGACGTCCAGCCAGCGGAACTGGGTGCCGTCCACGCCCTGCTCGTCCGAGCTGCTCCAGGTGCAGGAGCCGCGGGTGGCCGGGTCGGAGGTCTTGCCGGGGCTGCCGGCGGCGTCCTTCACCTTGGGCAGCATCGTGTTGACGGTGTCCTTGGAGAACGCCTCGCACGCGTTCGGCAGCTTCTTGTACTTCGCGGCGGCGACGGTCGGCGACGGGGCGCCGGCGGCGCTGGACGAGCCGGAGGGAGTGCTGCCACCGGAGCTCTTGCCGTCCGAGCCGGAGCACCCCGCGACGAGCAGTACCGGTACTGCCGCGCAGGTGAGGAGGCCGGCGAGTCGCTTGGCTGATCGGTGCATGGTTCCTTCGCTGTTCGTCGTCGTCGGGTCGGTGCGCACCCGGGGGAGCGGGTGGGCCGGCCCCGGGGCGGGGCGGGCACCAGAGCACGGTACGCGGCGGAGCGAGGGGGGCGGCCGCTTCCCGGCACCCGAGAAGAGGGGCGAACCGGACGAAACAGGAACGAAATTGACGTACCGGGTGAACCGCCCCTACCGGACTATTCGCTCAGGCTGTCGACCAGTTCGCCGGCCAGGGAACGCGCCTTGTCCTGCAGTTCCTGGCTTTCCGGCAGCTTCGTCTTGTCCGCGGACCACTGGTCGTAGGTGATCGTCACGATGACGTTCGACGTGCGGAAGACCACAGTGACGTCGCGGTGCACACCCGAGTCCGTGGTGGAGAGCCGGTCGTTGAGGAACGCCGCGTCGCCGAGGCCGTCCAGCTCGCGCGGGGCGAGCGGGCCGCCGGGGCCGACGGAGGGGTCCGAGGGCGTCGGGGTCGGCGTCGGGGTGGCCTGCGCGGCGCCGTCGGCCTTCTTGCCGCCGGGGTCCGTGCCGCCGGGGGTGGCGGACGGGCTCGACGGCCCGCCTGACGGCTTGTCGCCCGGCTTGTCCTTCGGGGTGGCCGTCGGGCCGCCGCCGGACGGGATCCCGGCGGCCTGCTCCTTGCCGCGGTAGAGCTCCGCCGCCCGGTCGTCGTCGCTCACCGCGGGGCTGTACGAGACGACCCGCTGGATGTCCAGGGTGAGGTGGCGGGTGCCCTCGGCGGTCTCCCGCGTCCACTGGCAGCCGACGCGGCGGTCGGTGTCGTAGGTGATGTCGGACCGGCCGGCGTAGATCTTCTCGGCGTCGGCGGGCGCCAGCGGCTGGCCGTCGCCGGGCAGCATGGCGCGCAGGCTGGAGCGGGCCGGGAGGCCGCAGGGCTCCGGGAGGTACTGGTAGCGGCCGGGCTCGGCGGCCTGGGTGGCGGCGGTGGCGTCGCCGGTCTTGCCGTCGCCCCCGCCGGTGCCGGTGGCGGAGCCGCCGCCGCAGCCGGACAGGCCGGCGGCCAGTGCCGCGGTGACCAGCAGCGCGGCACCGGGTACGAACGATCTGCGCGGCATCGTTCGCGACTCCTTCCCTGCGGAAATGCGGTTGCCGCCGAGCGGCGGCCGGTGGACACAATGTCTACCGCACGCCGCGCGGTGAACGCCGGTTCGCTGCCCAGAATCAGGCGCATTGTCCGCCTTTTACTTTTTCGTATCTCCGGGGGAATCGAGTTCCAGCCATGCCGTACACCGAAATACCCGGCGCCAACGTACCGATCCGGATGTGGACCGACCCGGCCACCGTCGAGGGCGTCGCGATGCAGCAGCTGCGCAACGTCGCCACCCTCCCGTGGATCAAGGGCCTGGCCGTCATGCCG
Source organism: Streptomyces sp. NRRL F-4489 (assembly GCF_001509485.1). Lineage (GTDB taxonomy): Bacteria > Actinomycetota > Actinomycetes > Streptomycetales > Streptomycetaceae > Streptomyces. Next base: position 3,915 of record NZ_LLZI01000290.1, on the reverse strand, counting down.
GACGTCCACTACGGCAAGGGCGCCACCGTCGGCTCGGTGATCGCCCTGCACGGCGCGGTCTGCCCGGCCGCCGTCGGCGTGGACATCGGCTGCGGGATGAGCGCCGTCAAGACCTCGCTCACCGCCAACGACCTGCCCGGCGACCTCTCCCGGCTGCGCTCCCGCATCGAGCAGGCGATCCCGGTGGGCCGGGGCATGCACGGCGAGCCGGTCGACCCGGGCCGGCTGCACGGCGTCCCCACCGCCGGCTGGGACGACTTCTGGGCGCGCTTCGGCGGGGTGGCCGAGGCGGTGCGGTTCCGCGAGGACCGGGCCCGCAAGCAGATGGGGTCGCTCGGCTCCGGCAACCACTTCATCGAGTTCTGCCTCGACGAGGCCGGGTCGGTGTGGCTGATGCTGCACTCCGGCTCCCGCAACATCGGCAAGGAGCTGGCCGAGTACCACATCGAGCAGGCCCGCGCGCTGCCGCACAACCAGGGACTCGTCGACCGCGACCTCGCCGTCTTCATCGCCGGCACCCCGCAGATGGCCGCGTACCGCAACGACCTCTTCTGGGCGCAGGAGTACGCGCGGCACAACCGCGCGCTGATGATGGCCCTCTTCCAGGACGTCGTCCGCAAGGAGTTCCGCAAGGCCAAGCCGGTCTTCGAGCCGGTCATCTCCTGCCACCACAACTACGTCGCCGAGGAGACCTACGAGGGCATGGACCTCCTGGTCACCCGCAAGGGCGCGATCCGGGCCGGCAGCGGCGACCACGGCATCATCCCCGGCTCGATGGGCACCGGCTCGTACATCGTCCGGGGCCTGGGGAACGCCGCGTCCTTCAACTCCGCCTCGCACGGCGCCGGCCGGAGGATGAGCCGGAACGCCGCGAAGAAGCGCTTCACCGCCCGCGACCTGGAGGAGCAGACCCGGGGCGTGGAGTGCCGCAAGGACTCCGGCGTCGTCGACGAGATCCCCGCCGCCTACAAGCCGATCGAACAGGTCATGGACCAGCAGCGCGATCTGGTGGAGGTCGTGGCGAAGCTGAAGCAGGTGGTGTGTGTGAAGGGGTGACGGCTGCCTCGGGGGCGGCTTTCGGGGTGGTGCCCTGGGGCCGGGCTTCCGGGGTGGGTGCCCCGGGTGTCCGGCCCTCGGCTCGTCAACTTGTGCGGTGCACCTTGGTGTTGGACGCCTGGGCGCGGGGGCGGACGACGAGGAGGTCGATGTTGACGTGCGGGGGGCGGGTGACGGCCCAGGCCACGGTGTCGGCGACGTCCTCGGCGGAGAGCGGGGCGTCCACGCCCTCGTAGACCTTGGCGGCCCGGTCGGCGTCGCCGCGGAAGCGGGTGGTCGCGAACTCCTCGGTGCGGACCATCCCCGGCGCCACCTCGATGACGCGTACGGGCTGGCCGCACAGCTCCAGGCGGAGCGTCTCGGCGAGGACGTGCGCGCCGTGCTTGGCCGCGACGTACCCGCCGCCGCCCTCGTACGTGCCGTGCCCGGCGGTGGAGGAGAGCACGACGACCGTGCCGTCGCCGGAGGCGGTCAGCGCGGGCAGCAGCGCCTGGGTCATGTGCAGTACGCCGAGCACGTTGACCTCGTACATCGCGCGCCAGTCGGCCGGGTCCCCGGTGGCGACCGGCTCGGCGCCGAGCGCGCCGCCGGCGTTGTTGACCAGCACGTCCACGGACGGGAAGCGGTCCAGGTGGCGGGCGAAGGCGTCGACGGCGGCGCGGTCGGTGACGTCGAGCGGGTACGCCTCCGCGTGCGGCAGCTCCGCGGCGAGCGCCTCGATCCGGTCCTTGCGGCGGGCGGTGAGCACGACGCGGTAGCCGGCCGCGGCCAGCGCCCGCGCGGTCGCGGCGCCGATGCCGCTGCTGGCTCCGGTGACGACGGCGGTACGGAGGCCGGGGGTGCCGGCGGTGGCGGCGGTGTCAGCCGTGTCGGCGGTCATGGTGCTCTCCCTCTGCGCGGTGCGGTGCGGGTGGGGTCGGGGGTGCCGGTGGCGCCGGTGGTGCGTGGCGTGGGTGGTGCCGGTGATGCGGGCGGTGCGGGCGGTGCCGGTGATGCGGGCGGTTCGGGTGATCAGGATATGCAGGCGCGGGTGGGGGGTGGCGGTGCGTGGCGCGCGTAGGGCGCCGCTCAGCGGCCGCGCGGGGCGTACATGATCACGGCCATACCGGCCAGGCAGATCAGCGCGCCCAGGACGTCCCACCGGTCCGGGCGGTAGCCGTCCGCGACCATTCCCCAGACCAGCGACCCGGCGACGAACACCCCGCCGTACGCCGCGAGGATCCGGCCGAAGTGGGCGTCCGGCTGGAGCGTGGCCACGAAGCCGTACACCCCCAGGGCGATCACCCCGGCGCCGATCCACGCCCAGCCCCGGTGCTCCCGCACCCCCTGCCACACCAGCCACGCCCCGCCGATCTCGAACAGCGCCGCGACGGCGAACAGGACTGCGGAACGCGCGAGGAACATGGGCCTCAGCGTACGGCGGCCCCCGGCACCCGGTCCGCGATGCGCCGCAGATGCCCCTCGAAGACCTGCCGCGCCTCGGGCGTCAGCGTCCGCAGCGCCACCATCGCCGTCACGATCACATCGCACAGTTCGGCCTGGACGTCGTCCCAGGTGTGGCTGCGGCCCTTGCGCGGGTTCTGGCCGGTGGCCCCGATGACGGCCTGGGCCACCTCGCCGGCCTCCTCCGCGAGCTTGAGGAACCGCAGCAGCCGCTCCTGCTCCGCCGGCAGCGCGCTCTCCCGGTCGAGCCACTGCCGCAGCCCGTCGACGGTGGCCCAGGGGCCCGCCGGGTGGTCGGCGGTGGCCTGGGGACGGACCGCGGCGGGTGCGGTCTCCTGGGGAGAGGCCGGGGCGGACGCGGTATACGGGGACGCGGGGGTGGACTCGTAGTCAGACATGGCCCGATTCTTCCGCTCGTTCCGCGTCCCGTGACCCCTCCGCCCCTAGGGTGAGCCCACGGCCGGGGCCGGCGGCGCGGCCGGGCCGGTGGGCGGTGGTGGTACGGCGGACGAGCGGAAGGCGGGCCGGCGGATGGACGAGCACCCCGCGGTGCCCCGGGACCCGTTCGCGCGGGAGCTGGTGGCCCGCTGCGGGCTGACCCGGCTGCCGCGCGAGGGCGGCTGGTACCGGCGGACCTGGGCCGGGCCGGAGCGGCCGGACGGGCGGCCCGAGGGCTCCGCGATCGTGATGCTGCTGACCGCCGAGCCGGGCGTGTACGCGGCGCTGCACCGGCTGCCGGCCGACGAGGTCTGGCACTTCTACCTGGGGGACCCGCTCAGCCTGTTCCTGCTGCCGGGAGACGGGGACGGGGGCGGTGGCGGTAAGGGGGACGGGGACGCGGAGGGCGGCGGGGGCCGCGCGGCCCGTACGGTCGTGCTCGGGCCGGACGTCCTGGGCGGCCAGCACGTGCAGTTCACGGTCCCGGCCGGTACGTGGATGGCGGCCGAGGTCGCCGGCGGGGGCGCCTGGACGCTCTTCGGCTGCACGATGGCGCCCGGCTTCACGTTCGCGGACTACGAGCACGGGGACGCGGGGCGGCTGGCCGTGCGGTTTCCGCGGGAGGCGGGGCGGATCGGGGAGCTGAGCCGGGCATGACAGGGATGCGGATCCCTCGTGAGCCGAACGGCGGGGAAGGGGCGGGTAGTCCCGAACGGGGCGCCGGGCAGGGCGAATTGAGCCAGACCGGCGGTCCCCTTGGGGCGGGTGGGGGGCCGGGGGTCCCCGGTGGCCGGGAGGGGACGAGCGCCCCCGAGGGGGCCGGTGGCCGGGAGCGGACCGGCGGCCCGGTGGGATCCGCCGGCCGGGAGGGCACCGCGCCCGCCGCGCACCCCGGCTCCCGGCCCGGTGAGGAGCCCGCCGAGCCTGCCGCCCGTCCCGCCCCCCACCCCTCCCTCCCCGACCTCCGCGGTCAAGTGG
>NZ_LLZI01000289.1 GCF_001509485.1 Streptomyces sp. NRRL F-4489 | reverse complement strand
GGGTGGCGGTGCGGCGTGGGCGTCGTGGGGTGCCGTCAGGACGACGGCCGCGGCCGCGCAGGTGGCGGTCGCGGCGACGGTGGCGCGGACCCTGTGCGCCAGGGTGCGCAGGCGGCCGTCCGGTGCGGGGGAGTGTGTGCGCGGGGCCGTACCCATGCCTATCGCCTCATACGGCGGGTGCCTTCTGCGTCATGGTGATCAGCCTGCGGCGGGGGATGGTCGCTCGCGCGTGGGGCTGCGTCAAATGGAGGGGGGCGGTCCTTCGGGTGGCGGCGGGGGAGGGGGCTCGTCGGCGTACGGAGGCTGATGGGGCGTCAGCGGGATGGGCCGGGCCGGGATCGGCCCGAGGAGGGGTGGCGCAGGTCACACCGCGCGGCGGAAATATCCGGGGAGCCAGTCCCCGTTTGCAGGGGTGTTGAGTGAAGCGGGGAGCTGGTCCCCGGTTCTGCGGATGTGGATGTGGATCCGGTCTCCGGGTGAAGGGGGGTGTCGGCGTGGTGGCTGTCCAGCCGAGGCTGCGGGCCGACGCGGTGCGCAACCGCGAGCGGATCATCGCGGCGGCGCGGGAGACGATGGTCGAGCACGGGGCCGACGTCCCGTTCGACGAGATCGCCCGGCGCGCGGGTGTCGGCAACGCGACGCTCTACCGTCACTTCGCGGACCGCCGGGAGTTGATCCACCACGTCACGCTCTCGGTCATGTCCCGTATGGCGGACCGCGCCGAGCGCGCCCTCGTGGCGGAGCCGGATGCCTTCGAGGCGCTGCGGCGCTTCGCCCACGACGCCGTCGAGGAGCGGATCGGCGCCCTGTGCCCGCTGCTCTCCGACGGGGTCGACGTGGCGCACCCCGATCTGCTCGCGGCGCGCGACCGCCTGGACGCGGCGGTGGCCGCCCTCATGGGCGCCGCGCGCGACAGCGGCCGGCTGCGCCCCGACATCGCCGCCGGTGATCTGATGGTCGCGCTGACGCAGCTCACCCGCCCGTTGCCGGGCAGCGGCTGTAGCGAATTCGACAAGTTCGTGCACCGGCATCTGCAGCTGTTCCTGGACGGGCTGCAGGCTCCCGCCCGGTCCGAACTCCCCGGTTGCGCCGCCACGTTGGAGGATCTGAGGAGCCGCCGCGGCTCGTGATCCGGAGCGGGGGCGGAGGGGCGGGGTCCGCTGACCGGCCGGCCCGTTCCACGTCCCTGACCTGCCCGTCCCTTCTTCCGTCGCCTTCCACTGCCGTCCGTCGCCTTCCCTCCCCTTCCGTCGCCTTCCACTGCCTTCCGTCGTCGCTGCCTCCGGACCCCTTCCGGTGAGGCCGCGCCCGGCCCCAGCGCTCGCCGTACCCGTTCAGAAGTTTTGTCACGTTCCGTTACGCACCCCTAGGTGGACCTCGCCATGCCCGACACCGTTCCGCAGGTCGATCCGCGGCGCTGGAAAGCGCTGATATTCATCGCCCTCGCCCAGCTGATGGTCGTCCTCGACTCGACGATCGTGAACATCGCGCTGCCCTCCGCCCAGAAGGACCTGGGCATCAGCGACGCCAACCGGCAGTGGGTCATCACGGCCTACGCGCTGGCCTTCGGCGGTCTGCTGCTCTTCGGCGGCCGGCTCGCCGACCTCTGGGGGCGGCGGCGGACCTTCCTCATCGGCCTGACCGGCTTCGCGGTGGCCTCCGCGCTCGGCGGGGCCGCGGCCGGCGAGGGGATGCTGCTGGGCGCGCGGGCGCTCCAGGGCGTCTTCGGCGCGCTGCTGGCGCCGTCCGCGCTGTCGCTGCTGGCGGTGATGTTCACCGAGGCGCGGGAGCGGGCCAAGGCGTTCGGCATCTTCGGCGCGATCGCCGGTGGCGGCGCCGCCCTCGGGCTGCTCCTCGGCGGCGTGCTGACCGAGTACCTGGACTGGCGCTGGACGTTCTACGTCAACATCCCGATCGCGGTGATCGCCGCGGCCGGTGCCGTCCTGGTCATCCGCGAGCCCGCCCAGGGCCGCAACCCCTCCCGGCTGGACGTCCCCGGTGTCGTGCTGGCGTCGCTCGGCCTGGTCTCGCTGGTCTACGCGTTCACCCGGGCCGAGTCCGACGGCTGGCTGGCCGGTGTGACGCTGGGGCTGTTCGCCGCGGCGGCCGTCCTGCTGGCGGCGTTCGTCGTGGTCGAGTCGAAGGTGGCGGCGCCGCTGCTGCCGCTGCGGGTGGTCGCCGACCGGAACCGCGCGGGTGTCTACGCGTCGCTGGGTCTGGCCGTGATCGGGATGTTCGGTCTGTTCCTGTTCCTGACCTACTACCTTCAGATCGTGAAGGGTTACACGCCGGTCATGACCGGTCTGGCCTTCCTCCCGATGGTCGCGGGCATGATCACCGGCTCGACGCAGATCGGTGCCCGGCTGATGACCCGGGTGCGGCCGCGGCTGCTGATGGCGCCGGGCTTCACGGTCGCCGCGCTGGGCATGGTCGTGCTGAGCCAGATCGACCTGGACACCTCCTACCCGGCGCTGATCCTGCCCGGCTTCGTCCTGATGGGCCTGGGGATGGGTACGGCGTTCATGCCGGCCATGTCGCTGGCCACGTACGGGGTCCAGCCGCGGGACGCCGGGGTGGCCTCGGCGATGGTCAACACCTCGCAGCAGGTCGGCGGCGCGATCGGCACCGCGCTGCTGAACACCATCGCGGCCAGCGCCACCACGGCGTACGCGACGGCGCACGCGGCCGGCGCGCGCTCCGCGGACGTGCTCAAGCTCCAGTCGATGGTGCACGGCTACTCGTCCGCCATCTGGTGGGCGGTGGGCATCCTCGCCCTGGCGGCGGTGATCGCCTTCACGCTCATCACCACCGGGCGGCCGGGTGCCGGTTCACCGGCGGCCTCGTCGTCGGACGGCGGTACGAGCGCGGGCGCGGGCTCGGAAGAGGCGGCGCCGGTTCCGGTGATGGTGCACTGACGGGAGAGGTGCGGCGCGGGTCGGCCGGTTCCCTGGGGCGCGCGGGTGCGCTCCCGGGGGCCGGCCGGTTCCGTGCGCTCTGGGTTGCCGGGTGGCGGTACGGCCGGGAACCCGGTGGGGCCAGCGGGACCCTGGGGCGCGGCGCCGTCGCGTTCGGCGGTCGGTCGTCCGCCGTCCGCTGCCGTCGTCCCGCTGAGGGTCAGCGGAGCCAGGGAAGGTCGGCGCCCTGGGGCTGGAGCCCGTCCGCGATCACGCAGCAGATCGCGTCGAGTTGGCTGATCTGTTCCCGTGTGAGCCGGTCGAAGATCGCGGCCCGGACGGCGGCGACGTGGCCGGGCGCGGCCTTCTCCAGGACGCGCAGCCCCTCGTCGGTGAGGTAGGCGTTCTGGCCCCGCTTGTCGGACGGGCAGTCCTCGCGCCGGACCCAGCCGTCCTTCTCCAGCCGGGCGATGGCGTGCGAGAGGCGGGACCGGGTGATCTTGGCGTTCTGCGCCAGCTCGGTCATCCGCATCCGGCGCCGCGGCGCGCGGGAGAGCTGGACGAGCAGGCCGTAGTAGACGTGCGGCATCCCGGCGTCGCGCTGGAGCTGGCGGTCGAGGTGGTCCTCCAGGAGCGTGGTGGCGTGGAGGTACGCCTGCCAGGCGTGCTGCTCCTCGTCGTCGAGCCAGCGCGGCTCGGTCGCGGGTTCGTTGCTCATGCCATCCACTCTCTCACCGCTCGGAGAGTTATTTAAGTTTTAACAATGCATGCGTGGCCGGTAATCGCCGGGCGCGGCGGGTGCGGTGACCCGTGCGGGGGCGCCGGTGCGTAACGCCAGTGTGGCCCCATAGGTGCGTTATGTCGGCAATGTTGGGGATTTTTCTTCGCCGGGGGCGGGGCGGGCGTACGCGCCCGCTCCGCCCCCGGCCGCACCCGGCCCGATTCAGCCCTCCCCGGTCGGCCCTCCCCGATTCAGTCCTCCCCGGGGGTGATCAGCTCCAGGGAGCGGAGGGCCGCCTTCAGGGCGCGGTCGTCGCCGTCCGGCGTCCAGGAGGCCACGTCCAGGGCGGTGTCGGTCAGCTTGATCGCGTGCGCGTCGCCGTGCGCCGCGGCCCGCGCGAAGACCTCCTCGGGGGTGAGCTGCCCGGTTGACGGCTCCGGCAGCGGTGCGTCGGGGCTGTAGACGGAGGTGAGCGCGGCGCTCGCCGTCCAGGCCGCGGCGAACGACGCCGCCCAGAGGGTGCGGGGCAGTGCCGGGAGCGTGCGCAGGATGGCGTTCGGGGCGGTGGCCGCGTGGACCAGCAGGACCGCGTCGCCGTGGCCGTAGCCCAGGTAGCGGTGGGTCGCCGCGCGCACCAGTGCGGCCAGCTGGTCGCGTGCGTCGTCGGGGGTCCGCGGAGCGCGCAGGGCCGCGGCGGCGGCCGGCCAGCCCTCCGTATCGGGCAGCTGGGCCAGCCCGTTGACGACCGAGGTCCGCTGGTCGGCGACGTGCGGGAGGGCGGCCAGCGCCTCGTCGGGGGAGAGCGTGCCACCGGGTTCCGCGGTCACCGGCAAGGTGGTGTGCCGGGCCGCCCAGTAGCCGAGGGCGTGCCCCAACTCCGCGATGCGCGGCGCCTCTTCGCCCTGTTCCAGCAGGGTGCGGACGGCGTGGCCGACGCGGATGACCGGGTGGGTGGCGGCGCCCGCGAGGCCGGGCAGCAGCCGGGGCCACCACTCGGCGAGCACCTCGCGCCAGGGGCGTTCGGCAACCTGGCGGGTCAGGTACGCGGTCCAGTCGGTGACCCGGCGCGGATCGCCCAGCGCCTCCCGCCAGTTGGCGTCGGTGATCGGGGTGCGGGCGCCGGGGACGTCCTCCAGCCGGGCGGCGTAGTCGTCCAGCCAGCGGTGGACGGTGGCGCTCTGGCCGTGCCGGACCAGGGCCTCCACGGCCATCGGGCCGTGATTGCTGAGGTACCCGTTGAACTCGGGGCCAGTGGTGTGGAGACGTTCCAGGGCTTCGTCGAGTGTGCCGCTCGTCGTATCCATGGCCCGAGGCTAGGGCGGCGCCCGGCGCCGGGTAACGGGCCGCGGGCCGATCCCGGACGGGCCTGCGGGACTACGGCGGTGGTCGTACGGCGGGGCGGGCGGCGGGTCGTACGGCGCCGGGCCGGGGCGGCGATCGCGGGGCGTTGTCAGTGGTGGGTGCGATGCTGAAGTCGTGGGTGCGCGGCGGCCGTTGTGGCGGTCGGCGGGCCGGTCCTTCGTGCGGAGCGTGCGGAGTGCATGCGGCTCGAATCGGAAACGGAAACCGGACAGGGGGTGTCGGGTATGGGCGGGAACGTGTCCGCCATGACGAGTGAGTACGAGCAGCGGGCGGAGAGCGGACAGCGGAGGAGGGAGGGGGCCCAGAGGGCGCAGAGGACGCACGGGCGGGGATGGGCGGCTTCGGAGGCGGTGGAGCCGGAGTTCGCCGCGGCGGTGCGGGAGCGGTTCGGCGCGTATCGGCATCATGTGCTGGCCACGCTGCGGAAGGACGGTTCGCCGCGGCTGAGCGGGCTGGAGGCGGACTTCCGCTACGGCGAGCTGTGGCTGGGCATGATGATCGGCTCGCGCAAGGCGCTGGACCTGCGGCGCGACCCCCGGTTCGCGCTGCACGCCAATCCCGGCGGCGGGACGGACCTGGCCGAGGGCGATGTACGGCTCTCCGGGCGGGCGGTCGAGGTGACCGACCCGGGGCTGAAGGCGCGGTACGCGGCGGCGGTGAAGCCGCCGGAGCCGTTCCACCTCTATCGGGCCGAGCTGACGGAGGTGGTGCGGACGTCCGTCGAGCCGCCGTTCATGAAGGTGGAGAGCTGGCGGCCGGGCCGGCCGCTGCGCACCATACGCCGGACGTCGGAGGACCCCGGGCTGGTGGAGGGGGAGGGGGAGGGGTGAGGTCGGCCCCGGGGTGAGTGAGGTCGCCCCGGGGTGAGCGAGACCCCCGGGGTGATGAGTACGCCCCGGACCCAGCCCGGTCGCCGGTCGCCCGTTACCGGCCGGCGGTCAGTGGGCCGTGTGCAGGTGGTGGCGTCCGGCCGGGCCGGTGCTGCGCCGGCGGCGGTGCGGGCCGTGCGGTTCGCGTACGCGGTGGGTGCGGAAGACGTAGAGGGAGACGATGAACATCACCGCGAACATCCCCAGACCCCAGAGCGTCGACGCGAGCACCGAGGGGGCGGAGCCGGCGAGGGAGTAGAGCCAGCCCATCGCCGCGCCGAAGAGGGCGCCGTAGGCGAGCGCGCGGGTCTCGGTCAGCATGGTCGACTGGAAGCGCACCAGCGTCACGCCCAGGACCCCGCTGACCACCGCCGCGATCAGCCCGGTGAGGGCCGCCTGGCCGCCCTTCGCCCCGTTGGTGTGGTCCATCCAGATCGTGTACGCGCCGAAGCAGAGCGCCGCGATGACCGGGAGGACGACGGACGGCGGGAAGCGGCGGCGTCCGGTCGTATCGGTGTCCGGGCCGGCGCCGGAGCGTTCCGCGGGGAGCGGGGCGGTCGCGCCGTGCTCCGGTTCGACGCTGCCGTGGGAGCGGGCGGCCCGGGCTTCGGGCAGTCCGTCACCGCGCGGTCCGTCACCGCGGGGGTGCTGGTCGCCGTGGGCGTGCTGATCCATGACGGGCTCCTTTCGTTGCCTCGTTGGCCCCCTGGCTGGCTGGTCGCGGCTCGTCCTGGGCTCGTCCGCCCCTCGCCTGTTCTTGGCTCGTCGCCTGGTTTCGCCTCGCCTCCCGGGTCTTCCTGTCCAGGCGACACCCGGCCCTCTGCGCCGTCAACTGGATCACCGGCCGATGCCCGCGCCCACGGCCCCCGGCCCCTGCCGCTACGGCTCCCCGGCTCCCGGAGGCCCCGCGGGCCGCGCCGCGTCCAGGTCCTTCTGGTACCAGGCGACGTCCCAGTAGCGGCCGAACTTCCGGCCCACCTCCGTGAACGTGCCGATGTGCCGGAAGCCGAAGCGGGTGTGCAGGCGGACGGACGCCTCGTTGGGCTGGGCGATCCCGGCGTAGGCGCGGTGCACGTCCTCGTCCGCCAGCGCCTCGAAGAGCGCCGCGTACAGGAGCGTGCCGACGCCCCGGCCGGCGGCGTGCGGGGCGCAGTAGACGCTGGTCTCCACGGACGTCGCGTACGCCGGCTTGGCGCGGAAAGGGCCGCTGGTCGCGTAGCCGAGAAGCATGCCCGCGGCGTCCTGGGCAACCAGAAGCCTATGAGGGCCGTCTACGGGATGGGAGAGCAACCACGGGCGACGCCGGGCCGCGCTGAAGGGTTCCGTGTCGAATGTGACGGGAGTCTCACGGACGTAGTGGTTGTAGAGCTCCGTGAGGGCCGCGAGGTCCGTCTCCCCGCCCGCCCTGACCTGCACGTCCCCGTGTCCGGACAGCATCTTCCCTCCCTTGGTGGCGGCGCAGGGTACTGCATGATCAGAAAAATTGGGGCGCCGCATGGGAATTCTGTCCGGATTCCAGCCGTTGTTTCCTTCGGACGGGTCAGCCGGTCGCCGCCACCGCACCGCAGACCGGAGGGCTCGACCCACCGTCCCGCGACCGACTCAGCGCAAAGGGAGCACCCGCATGGCAACCCGTGCCGTCGCCCGTCGTCAGACCAGCACCGCCGGTTCTGGCGAGGCCAACAGCGTTCGCGCAGCAGGCGGGGACATCGCCGACCGCGATCTGGTCGGCATGTACCTCGACGAGATCGCGCGCACGCCGCTGCTGGACGCCGCAAAGGAGGTGGAGCTGTCCCAGACCATCGAAGCGGGCGTCTACGCCCAGCAGATCCTGGACGGCGAGATCACCGATGGCAACGCCGCCGGCGCGAGCCGCGAGGAGCTCGAAGCGCTGGCCGCCGAGGGGGAGCGGGCCAAGGACGTCTTCATCCGGTCCAATCTCCGCCTCGTCGTCGCCGTGGCCCGCCGGTATCCGCGCTCCGGCCTGCCCCTGCTGGATCTGATCCAGGAGGGCAACGCCGGTCTCGTCCGCGCCGTCGAGAAGTTCGACTACGCCAAGGGCTTCAAGTTCTCCACGTACGCGACGTGGTGGATCCGCCAGGCCATCACCCGTTCCATCGCCGATCAGTCGCGCACGATCCGGCTGCCCGTCCACCTCGTGGAGGAGCTGGGCCGCATCCGCCGGGTGCAGCGCGAGTTCAACCGCGAGAACGGCCGCGATCCCGAGCCGGAGGAGGTGGCCGGCGAGCTGGGTTCCACGGCGTCCCGGGTCACCGACGTCCTGGACTGGGCCCGCGACCCGGTCAGCCTGAACATGTCCGTGGACGACGACGGCGACACCCAGTTCGGCGATCTCCTGGAGGACACCTCCGCCGCCTCCCCCGAGCAGTCGGTGCTCACGCTGCTGCGCAGTGAGGAGCTGGAGGATCTGATAGACCGCCTGGATCAGCGCACCGCGTCGATCATCAAGGCGCGCTACGGCATCGAGGACGGCCGCGAGCGCACGCTGACCGAGGTCGGCAAGCAGCACGGCCTGACCCGTGAGCGGATCCGGCAGATCGAGAAGCACGCACTGCTGGAGCTGAAGCGGATGGCGCGCGACACCGGGTTCGACGCGGCGGCCTGATGGGGCCGCGGGCCCGGTAGGCGTGTGGTCGCAGCGTCGGCCGCACGCGGGTGGGGTGTGCGTGCGCGTGCAGCGTCGCGTGCAGCGTCGGCCGCACGCGGGCCTGGTGTGCGTGCGCGTTGTTGGGGCGAGCCCCGGTGCCGTGGGGAACGGCGTCGGGGCTCCTTTGTGTGCCTGGGCCGGACACGGGCCCGGGCATGGCACGCCCAGCGTGCGCCTGTGCCCGTTCGTGCCCGATTGCTTGCCCGTATCTGTTTACTTAGCGCCGAGCGTACGCGTAACCTGCCCCTGAAACCACAAATCCGGGCATGGAACGGACACCGACGCGCATGTACGCACCCGAGCGCCAGCAGGAGATCCTGCGGCTCGCCCGTGAGAGCGGGCGGGTCGATGTGCTCTCGCTCGCCGAGGAGTTCCAGGTCACCGCCGAGACCGTACGGCGCGATCTGAAGGCGCTGGACCGCGCCGGCCTGGTCCGCCGGGTGCACGGTGGCGCCATCCCCGCAGGACGCCTGGACTTCGAACCGGACCTCGCCGAACGGGACGCCGTGGCCGCCGACGAGAAGCGGCGGATCGCGCGGGCCGCGCTCGCCGAACTCCCCGGCGGCGAGGGCCCGGGCAGCGTCATCCTCGACGCCGGCACCACCGCCGCCCGGCTCGCCGCCGAGATCCCGCTGGAGGCCGAGCTGACCGTCGTCACCCACGGCCTGCCGGTCGCGGCGCGGCTGGCCGACCACCCGGGCCTGACCCTCCACCTCGTGGGCGGCCGGATCCGGCACCGGACGCGGGCCGCGGTCGACGACTGGGCGCTGCGCGCCTACCGCGAGATCAACGCCGATGTGCTCTTCCTCGCGGCCAACGGCTTCTCCCTCGACGGCGGGCTGACCACGCCCGACCTCGCCGAGGCCGCGGTCAAGCGGGCCATGATCGCCGCCGCCCGCCGGGTGGTGCTGCTCGCCGACTCCGCGAAGTCCGGGCAGCGGCACTTCGCGCGCTTCGGCGAACTCACCGACGTGGACGTGCTGATCACCGACACCGGCCTGAGCCCGCAGGACGCCCTGGCCATCGAACGGGCCGGCACGGAGGTGGTCCGGGTATGACCGCGCGCATGACCGTGCTGACCGTGACGCCCAACCCCAGCCTGGACCGCACCTACGAGGTGCCGGTGCTGGAGCGCGGGGCCGTGCTGCGGGCCGGCGCCGAGCGGATCGACCCGGGCGGCAAAGGCGTCAACGTCTCGCGGGCGGTCGCCGCCGCCGGCCACCGCACGCTGGCCGTACTGCCACTGGGCGGACCCGCGGGCGCGGCGCTGGCCGGGCTGCTGCGGGACGAGGGCATCGAGGTGGCGGGCGTCCCGGTGGCCGGGCAGACGCGCGCCAACATCGCCGTCGCCGAGCCCGATGGCACCCTCACCAAGATCAACGCGGCCGGCCCCGAGCTGACCGCCCAGGAGTCCGAGGCGCTGCTGGCCACGGCCGCCGAACGGTCCGCGGGCGCCGACTGGATCGCCTGCTGCGGCAGCCTGCCGCGCGGTCTGGCCCCCGAGTGGTATGCCGAACTGGTCGCCCGGGCGCACCGCGCGGGCGCCCGGATCGCGCTGGACACCTCCGGCCCCGCGCTGGCCGCCGCGCTCCGCGCCCACCCCGACGTCGTCAAACCGAACGCCGAGGAACTGGCCCAGGCCGTCGGCCGCCCCCTGGCCACGCTCGGCGACGCGGTCCGGGCGGCCGGGGAGCTGCGTTCCCGGGGCGCCCGCGCCGTACTGGCGTCACTGGGGGCCGATGGGCAGCTGCTCGTGGACGCGGACGGCGCGTACTTCGGCAGCGCGCCGGTCGCCGCGGTCCGCAGCAACGTCGGCGCGGGGGACGCCTCGCTCGCCGGCTTCCTGGCGGCGGGCGGGCACGGCGTACGGGCGCTGGCGGCGGCGGTGGCGCACGGCGCGGCGGCGGTGCAGCTGCCCGGCAGCCAGCTGCCGAAGCCGTCCGACCTGGCGCCGGAACGGGTCACGGTCACCGGTGACGTACCGCTCGACCGGGCGCTGACGGAACCGGTGCCGGGGCCGGCAGCCGAGCCCGAGCCGTAGCCGATCCGCCAGTCCGCCGATCCGCCAGTCCGCCGATCCTGGGCCCGCAGCCGACCCACCCCCTACCCCCCTGACCGTCGTTCCTGACCCTCGTTCCTCCCCCTCCGTCCCCGTCGCCCGCCCCGGGCGGTACCGCGTGCAAGGGAGCCCGCGATGAGTGAGCTGATCACCGCGGATCTGGTCGATCTCGACCTGTCCGCCGCTACGAAGGACGCCGCCGCGCGTGCGCTGGCGGAGCGGATGGCCGCCACCGGGCGGGTCACCGATCTGGAGGGCTTCCTCGCGGACGTGGCCGCGCGCGAGGCCCAGATGCCGACCGGGTTGGAGGGCGGGATCGGGATCCCGCACTGCCGCAGCGCCCATGTCACCGAACCGACGCTGGCGTTCGGGCGCAGCGCGGCCGGGATCGACTTCGGCGCGCCGGACGGCCCGGCCGACCTGATCTTCCTGATCGCGGCCCCGGCGGGCGGTGACGCCGACCACCTGTCCATCCTGTCGTCGCTCGCCCGCCGGCTGATGGACGAGGAGTTCACCGGCGCCCTGCGGACGGAGACCGGCCCGGCACGGGCGGCGGCCCTCATCCGCGGCGAGCAGCCGCCCGCGGACGAGGCGAACCCGGCCCCGGAACCGGAGCCGAAGCAGAATCCGGAGCCGGAGCCGACCCCGACCCCCGAGCCGGAGCCGACCCCGACCCCGACCCCCGAGCCGGACCCCGACGAACCCCCCACCCCCCTCCGCCTCATCGCCGTCACCTCCTGCCCCACCGGTATCGCCCACACCTACATGGCCGCCGAGGCGCTGGCGAAGGCGGCGCGGGAGGCCGGGGTGGAGCTGGCCGTGGAGACGCAGGGCTCGGCCGGGTTCCGGCGGCTCGCTCCGGAGGTGGTCGCGGCCGCGGACGGGGTGATCCTCGCGCACGACGTCGAGGTGCGCGAACGGGAGCGGTTCGCCGGCAAACCGGTCGTCGATGTCGGCGTGAAGGCCGGTATCAACCGCCCCGCCGCCCTCATCGCCGAGATACGCGAGAAGGCCGCCCGGGGTGGGCCGACCGCCGCGTCTGAGCCCGCCGGGGCCACCGCCCCCATGGACCACGCCGCCGAATCCGCCGACGGCTACGCCACCCGCCTCCGCAAGTGGCTGATGACCGGCGTCAGTTACATGGTCCCGTTCGTCGCCGCGGGCGGGCTGCTGATCGCCCTGGCCTTCGCGATCGGCGGCTACCAGGTCAACAAGGCGCCGTCCGTGGCCGACCACTTCCTGTGGTCCGAGGCGGCGAGCTGGGCCGCGCTGCTCTTCCAGATCGGCAGCACCGCCTTCGGCTTCCTCGTCCCGGTCCTGGCCGGATTCATCGCGTACGGCATGGCGGACCGGCCCGGGCTCGTCCCCGGCTTCGTCGGCGGCGCCGTCGCGCTCACCGTCAACGCCGGCTTCCTGGGCGGGCTGATCGCCGGTCTGCTGGCGGGCGCGGTGGTGCGGACGATCCAGCGGGCCCGGGTGCCGGCGGTGCTGCGCGGCATCATGCCGGTCGTGGTCATCCCGCTGGTGTCCTCGGCGCTGGTGGGGTTCCTGATGTTCCTGGTGATCGGCAAGCCGGTCGCCGCGCTCCAGAAGGCCCTCACCGGCTGGCTCACGGGCCTGTCCGGCGCGAACGCGGTGATCCTCGGCGTCCTGCTGGGCCTGATGATGTGCTTCGACCTCGGCGGCCCGCTCAACAAGGTCGCCTACGCCTTCGCGGTCGGCGGCCTGGCCAACCCCAATCCGGGCAGCCTGAAGGTGATGGCCGCGGTGATGGCGGCCGGGATGGTCCCGCCGCTGGCGATGGCGCTGGCCACGACCGTGCGCGGCGGCCTGTTCACCCGCGCCGAGCGGGAGAACGGCAAGGCCGCCTGGGTGCTGGGGGCGTCGTTCATCACCGAGGGCGCGATCCCGTTCGCGGCCGCCGATCCGCTGCGGGTGATCCCCTCCGCGATGGCCGGGGGCGCGGTCACCGGCGGTCTGTCGATGGCGTTCGGCTGCACGCTGCGCGCCCCGCACGGCGGCGTGTTCGTCGTCCCGCTGATCGGCCGGCCGCTGCTCTACCTGCTCGCCGTCGCCGCCGGCACGCTCGTCGCCACCGCCCTGGTGATCGTCCTCAAGCGCTTCCGGTCCGCCCGGGGCGAGGCGGCCCCGGCTACGGATACGGATACGGCCCCGGCCCACGCCGCCGATACTCACCCCCAGGTAACCACGCACTAAAGAGTGCGTACTTGTCCGGAACTCCCCTCCCGCCAAGACTGATCAAGACCGATCGAGGTCATTCGACGTCGACCGAGTCCGGTCGTCTTTCCGAGGGAAAGAAAATGGGAGGGGAATTCCGTCATGGCGGAGGAGAAAGCGGTTCCGAAGGCGGCGGCAGTGAAGAATGTCGCCGTGCTGGGGATCGGCGCTATGGGGACGGCACTGGCGGCGGCGCTGCTGTCCGCCGGGCACACCGTGACGGTGTGGAACCGTACGGCCCGTAAAGCCGAGGGACTGGTGGAAAAGGGCGCCCGGCGCGCGGAATCGCCGGCCGAGGCGATCGGCGCGAGCGAGATCGTGCTGGTCTGCATCCTGGATTACGCGGACGTCGGCCCGCTGCTGGCGGACGGCGGGGCGGGCGAGGCGCTGAGGGGCCGGATCGTGGTCAATCTGACCAACGGTTCGCCGGCGGAGGCGCGGGAGCTGGCGGAGCGCGTTTCCGGTCTCGGGGCGGATTACCTCGACGGCGGGATCATGGCCGTTCCGGGCCTTATCGGAACTCCGCACGCTTTTGTGCTCTACAGCGGCCCGGAGAACGCTTTCGAGGCGTCCCGCGGCGTGCTGGACGCTTGTGCCCGCAGCGTCTATCTGGGTGCGGATCCGGGGCTGGCGCCGCTCAACGATCTCGCGTTGCTGAGCGGAATGTACGGCATGTTCGGGGGTTTTCTGCACGCGGCCGCACTGGTGCGTTCGGCGGGTGGAAAGGTCACGGAATTCACCCGGGAGCTGCTGGTTCCGTGGCTGCTGGCGATGGCCGGGAACCAGCTGCCGGCGATGGCGGAGCAGGCGGACAGCGGGGACTACGGCGCGACCGGCTCCAACCTCGCCATGCAGGTGTCGCACGACGCCATCGGCGCGGTGAGCCGGGCCCAGGGCGTCTCGAACGAACTCTTCGCGCCCCTGTGGGCCCTGATGGAGCGCCGGGTGGCCGACGGCCACGGAGAGGAGAGCTTCGCGGGCGTCCTGGAACTCGTCCACCCCCGGGGGCGGTGAGGCCGGGCCCGCGCCCGTAGGGACCGAGCCCCGGCCCCGCGCCCGTACGCAACGAGCCGACCCCCGCCCCCGTAAACCACGAGGCGGTGACCACCCTCCCCACAGGAGGATCGGCCACCGCCTCGCCGGCTCGGTCAGCCGGTCAGCCGGTCAGCCCGTCCCGCGTCAGGACGCGCTCCCCGCCACCCACTGCGACCAGGACAGGTTCCAGCCGTTGAGGCCGTTGTCCGGCTGGATGGTCTTGTCCTTGGAGTTCTTGACGATGACCACGTCGCCGATCAGCGAGTTGGTGTAGAACCACTTGGCCGGGGTGTCGCCACCGCCGCCCTTGTTGTCCTCCAGGCCGACGCAGCCGTGGCTGGTGCCGGTGCGGCCGAAGACCGACGAGTCGCCCCAGTAGTTGCCGTGTATGAACGTGCCGGAGGACGACAGCCGCATGGCGTGCGGGACGTCCTTGATGTCGTACTCGCCGCCGAAGCCGACCGTCGAGCCGTCCATCCGGGTCTGCTCGAACTTCTCCGAGATGACCATCTGGCCGTTGTACGTCGGGTGCTGCGGGCTGCCGCCGGAGATCGGGATGGTCTTGATCACCTGGCCGTCCCGCTTGACGGTCATGGTCTGGGTGTCCATGTCCACCGTGGAGACCTGCGAGCGCCCGATGGTGAAGGTCACCGTCTTGGACTGCACACCGGTGATGCCCGGGCCGCCGTTCACACCGTCCAGGTCGATCTTCATGGTGACCTTGGAGCCGGCCTTCCAGTAGTCCTGCGGCCGGAAGTCCAGCCGCCGGTCGCCGAACCAGTGGCCGACGACCTGCTGGCCGCTGCTGGACGTCACCGTGATGTGGGACTGGACGTCCTTGCGGTTGGTGATCGACTTGTCGAAGTTGAACGACACCGGCATGCCGACGCCGACGGTCTTGCCGTTGTCGGGCGTGAACGAGCCGATGAAGCTGTGCGCCGAGGAGACCGTGGTGAAGGTGGCGTTCTCGGTCGCGGGGCGGCCCTTGGCGTCCTTGGCGTTCGCCACGAGCTTGTACTTGGTGCCGCGGTCCAGCTGCTCGGACGGCTTCCAGGAGGCGCCGTCCGGCGATATGGCGCCGGCGACGTCCTTGCCGGTGTCGACGGCGGTCAGCTTGACGTCCGTCAACTTGCCGCCGGTGACCTTCACTCCGGTGTCGTTGATGCTGGCGTCCGTGGCGCCGTCCTTCGACGACACCTGGATCTTGGCGTCCGAGGCGTCCTTGGCGGCCGCCGCGTCCGCTCCGGCCTGGCCGTTCTTGCCGTCGTGGCCGCCCGCCTCGGCGTCCCCGCCGCAGGCCGACAGCGACAGGGCGCCCGCGGCGAACAGCGCGGTCACGGCCAGGGCCCGGCGCACCCGGCGGCTGCGGCGCGGGGCGGCGGCGGAATCCCGCGGCTCGGTGTGAAGCGGCTGGTGGGGGGTGCGGGACGAGGGGGATGCGGGGTTGTCCGGCGATGTCACGAGCTGCTCCATACAGGGGTGTTGTGATTCCGTGCTGGTAAACAGCACCTACGGGCGGATTTGGTTGCGGGTGTCACCAAGCTGTGACGAAGGTCACATTCGCGGTGGCAGGGGTCGGTCGCCCGGCCCTGACAGCCAGGTTCGCAGTGCCGTGCCGTCTTCGTCCAGGCGGGGTGGCGCCGCCGGTTGGGCCACCGGCGTCGCCGACAGCCGCAGCGGACTGCGGACTTGGGGGACGGCCCCCTCGCCTACCGGGGCGACGGGGTCCAGCCCCAGCCGCTCCGCCAGCGCCAGGGCCTCGGAGAGGGTGTTGACCGGCCCGCACGGCACCGACACCGCCGCCAGCCGCTCCGTCCATCCCGCGGGGGTGTCGGACGCCAGCCGGTCCTCCAGCGCTGTGACGAGGTCCGTGCGGTTCCGTACCCGGTCCTCGTTGCGCCGGAAGCGCGGGTCGTCCGCCAGCTCGGGCGCGCCCAGCGCCCCCGCGAGCGCCCGGAACTGACGGTCGTTCCCCGCCGCCACGGCCAGCAGCCCGCCCCGGCAGGCCAGCGTCTCGTACGGGGCGATGCTCGGGTGGCGGTTGCCCATCGGCCCCGGGTCGCGACCCGTGGCCAGATAGCCGGACGCCTGGTTGACCAGCGACCCCAGGAGCGAGGACAGCAGATTGACCTCCACCCGCTGGCCCTGCCCGGTGCGGTCCCGGTGGCGCAGCGCGGCCAGGATCCCGGTGGCCGCGTCCTTGGCGGTCAGTACGTCCACCAGCGCCACCCCGGCCTTCAGCGGCGGCCCGCCGGGCTCCCCGGTGAGGCTCATCAGGCCGCCCACCGCCTGCACCACGAAGTCGTAGCCGGGCAGCGCGGCGCCCGCGCCGGAACCGAAGCCGGTGATGGTGCAGTGCACCAGGCGGGGGTTGGCGGCCAGGGTGGCGGCGGGGTCCAGCCCGTACTTGTCGAGGGTGCCGGGGCGGAAGTTCTCGATCAGGACGTCGGCCCGGCGGGCCAGTTCCCGGGCCGCCGCCGCGTCGCCCGGGTCCGCGAGGTCCAGCGCCAGGCCGCGCTTGGAACGGTTCGCGGCGTGGAAGTACGCGGCGGTGCGCGGCCCGTCCTCCGG
This sequence comes from Streptomyces sp. NRRL F-4489, assembly GCF_001509485.1. Classification (GTDB taxonomy): domain Bacteria; phylum Actinomycetota; class Actinomycetes; order Streptomycetales; family Streptomycetaceae; genus Streptomyces. Next base: position 8,618 of record NZ_LLZI01000289.1, on the reverse strand, counting down.
GCCCCGCCCCGCGTCCCCGGTGGCGGGACCGCCGGCGAACGGCGGCCCCCAGGAGCGCGTGTCGTCCCCGGTGCCCGGACGCTCGACCTTGATGACCTCGGCACCGAGGTCGGCGAGCGTCACGGCGGCCAGCGGCCCGGCCAGCACCCGGCTGAAGTCGGCCACCAGGACGCCGTCGAGGGCGCGGGCGGTGGGGCGGGGGTGCGGCGCGGCGCCCCGGTCGTGCGGTGCGGCGGTCCGGTCGGGCGGCAGGGGCACGGTGGCGACTCCTCACGTCGCGGACGGGGCACCGCCATCGTTCGGGACGGCGCCCGGCGGACGGAAGGTGCCGGGGTGTCCAACGGCGGGCCGGGCAGTGCGCCGGTGCGGCCGGTGGCGGACGGGCTCACCCCGCACTTGCCCTCACCCCCCGAATGACCAGCCCAAACAGGTGTGATGCCGGAAATGCGGGGAAATGTCATAGGAGAAGTGTCACTTCAGGATTTGCGGCTCAAGATCCCCTGTTGGAAGCCCTGAAGTGTGGTGTCTACTGGGACAGGCCCTGCCCAGCGCCCACTTGTCCGGGAGGAACCCCATGCTCCCCTCCGTTTCGATTCTCCAGCAGATCGGTCTCGGCGTACTGCTGGTCGTCGTCGTCCTCTGGGCCGTCGGTCTCCTCAGACTCACCCGGCGCGGCCACCACCCCGCCCGCCCCCGCCGCGCGCACCGGCGGATCGGCGCGGTGCCCCGGCAGACCGGCCCCGGCGGCCCCCCGTCCGAGAACGTCGAGCTCACCCCCGCCGAACGCGCCGCCTTCGACGACCTCGTACGGCAGCTCACCAGCCCCGGCTGACCCGGTGGCGGCCGCCCGGCGCGCCGGCGGCGGCCCCGGAGCGGCCGCTCAGTGCACCGGCCCCAGCTTCAGCAGCGCCAGCGACGCCAGCATCTGGACCGACACCGACGCCGCCGACTTCCGGGTCGGCAGGTGGTGCTGACCGCGTATCAGCAGGACGGCGAGGAAGTACCCGAAGCCCCACGTCGTCCACGTAGCGGCCTGGACGAACGTCGAACTGGCCGGAAGCCAGGCCGCGATCGCCAGCCGCGGCAGATCCGTCACCCAGAACAGCACCACGAACAGGCTCGCGGTCGGTGCGAACCGCCCGTTGCCGCCGAGCGTCCGCGCTATCGCGTGGGTCACCGCCCCCAGCCCGAGACTGGCCAGCAGCACGCCCGCCTCGGCCATCCCGGCCAGTTGCAGCGCGGCGGTGCGGTTCGCCGTCCACTGCGCCCGGAACGCTTCCACCGACACGATCCCGATACCGCCGCTGATCAGGCACAGCAGCACCGCCGCGCTCCACGCGCTGCGGTCCCGCGCCTCGTCGAAGACGTCCACCGGCCGGTACCACAGCCCGAATATCAGCCGGTGCCACCACAACCGGCGGCGGCGTACGGGCTCTTGGCGGGCCGGCGCGGGGGGCGGCGGCTGCACCAGCGTGGGCGGCGGAGGCAAAGGCTCCGCGCCCGCCGGCGGCGCGGAGCGCCGGCCGCGGCGGGACGGAGGCGGATGGGGGGGCGGCGATGCGGACATACGGCCGTTTCTACCACCGGCCGAAGCGGCACGACGCGCGGGCACCGGGCGGGGCAGGCCACCACCGGCGGCCCCCGGGATGAGACGCTCGGCCGGTGACGCTTCAGACACCCGGGCACGACGAGGCACACGGCGGCGGGCTCGGCAGCCGCCTCAACTGGCTGCGGGCCGCGGTCCTCGGCGCCAACGACGGCATCGTCTCCACCGCCGGACTGGTCGTCGGCGTGGCCGGCGCCACCGACTCCCGCAGCGCCCTGCTGACCGCCGGGCTCGCCGGGCTGCTGGCCGGATCGATGTCCATGGCGGCCGGCGAATACGTCTCGGTCTCCACCCAGCGCGACTCCGAGAGGGCCGCCCTGGCCCTGGAGAAACGCGAACTGGCCACCGAGCCGCAGGCCGAACTCGCCGAGCTGACCGAGCTGCTGGAGGGCAAGGGCCTGCGCCGCGAACTGGCCCGCGAGGTCGCCCAGGAGCTGACCGCCCACGACGCCCTGCGCGCGCACGCCGAGGTCGAACTCGGCATCGACCCCGACGAACTCACCAACCCCTGGCACGCGGCCGGCGCCAGCTTCCTCGCCTTCACCGCGGGCGCGCTGCTGCCCCTCCTGGCCATCGTGCTGCCCGGCGCGGACCAGCGGCTGTGGATCACCGTCGCCGCGGTGCTGGCCGCGCTCGCCCTGTGCGGCTGGAGCAGCGCCCGCCTGGGCACCGCCCCGGCCGCCCCGGCCGTCCTCCGCAACGTCGCGGGCGGCGCCCTGGCGATGGCCGTCACGTACGCGGCGGGGGCGCTGCTGGGGGCGGCGGGGGCGTAGGGGGACGGGCCGGCCGCGCTGCCCCTACGGGTAGTCCCCTACGGCCGTTCCCCTACGGGCTGGCCCATGCAGCTACAGCCCCACCCCATACAACTCGGTCCCGTACAACTCCGTCCCGTACAGCTCCGTGTACGAGGGGAAGACCCCGCCCGGCCCGTCCACCGTGGTGGCGGAGAGGGCGGCCTTGACGACGGCGCGGGCCAGGACGTCCGCGCCGGCGGCCAGGACGGCGTTCAGGGCGCCCGCCCGCAGGTGCACGCCGAAGGCCGGGTCGGCGGCGGCCAGGGCCTCCGGGGAGGCCAGCGGGCGGGCGCCGGTGGCCAGTGCGAAGACCGTGTCGCCGTCGTTGAGGAGGTGGACCGGGCGCAGGGCCCGGGCCAGGCCGTCGTGGGCGGTGACGGCCAGTTTGCGGGCCTGGGAGCGGGTCAGCGCGGCGTCGGTGGCGACCACGGCGAGGGTGGTGTTCAGCGGAGGGCGGACGGACGCGGCGGAGCGCGCCGCGGAGGCCGCCCGGGCCTCGGCGAGGCGGCGCCGGGCGGCGGCGTGCACGTCCGGGTCGGGGAGCGGTCCCGGGGCGCCGTGGAGGGCGCCGGTGCGCGGGTCGGCGAACGACCCCGCCGCGTTGACGGCGGCCAGCGCCGCCACGGTCGCCCCGGAGGGCAGCACCGCGCTGGCTGTCCCGATGGCGCCCTTGAGGCCCCCGGAGACCGCGCCGGTGCCGGCGCCGGTGTTCCCCTGGGCGACGGGCGCGCCGGACGCCGTACGGGCGGCGGCCTCGGCGGCGGCGCGGCCCAGCGCGGCGTCCGGGCGGTTCCGCCAGGCGCCGCCGCGCCCCAGGTCGAACAGGGCGGCGGCGGGCACCACCGGGACGACCTGCGCCGGATCGGGCCCCACCCGGAAGCCGCGGCCCCGCTCCTCCAGCCAGGCCATCACCCCGGACGCGGCGTCAAGTCCGTACGCCGAACCGCCGGTGAGCACCACCGCGTCGACGTGCTGGACCAGGTTGCCCGGGTCGAGGGCGTCGGTCTCCCGGGTGCCGGGGCCGCCGCCCCGTACGTCGGCGGCCGCGACGGCGCCGCCCTCGGGGGCCAGGACGACGGTGGTGCCGGTGAGCCAGCCGCCACCGGTGCGCTGGGCGTGCCCGACCCGCAGGCCGGGCACGTCGGTCAGGGCGTCGAGCGGACCCGGGGGGAGCGGGGCGTCCTCGTCCCCCGGGGGCCGCTGGTGCTGCCGCGCGTCACTCATGGGCCATGCGTACCACGCGGGCCCGGGGCCGGGTCAGTGGCCGGCCGGCCCCATCACGATGACCGGGTGCAGCTCAGGGTCGAGGGTGCGCAGCAGTTCGCGCATCACCTCGGGCTTGAGGCTGACGCAGCCCTGGGTGGGCCCGTCGTGGTCGACGTGCAGCCAGACGCCGCCGCCCTTCTCGTCGCCCAGGGGCCGCCGGCCGTCCAGGGGGGAGGAGCCCGGGACGCGGTTGTAGTTGATGGCGATGACGTAGTCGAACGCCCCGGCCAGCGGCTCGCCCTCGACACCGGTGCCGTGCGCGACGAAGTTGCTGTTGTGGTCGTAGGGCAGCTTGGTGCCCTCGGGGGCGGGCAGCCGGCCGCCGGCGTCGGTGAGGGTGTAGACGCCCTCGGGGGAGCGCAGGTCGCCGTAGTGGTGGTGGGTGGTCCATCCGTGGGCGGCGTTGTGCGCGGCCCAGGACGGGCCGGCCTGCCAGAGGTCCGAGCCCTCCTCGCGGGTGTACAGGACGACCCGGGACTCGTACGAGTCGGGGCCCTTGCCGGTGACGACCAGGACCTGGCGGGAGTCGGCCGGTATGCGCTTGCGGGCGGCGTCGCCGAGGTCCGGGATGGCGCGCAGGCCGCGCGCGGCGTCCGGCGGGGCCTGGTGCGGGGCGGGGGTGTTCGGGCTGGACACCGTCCGGGGCGTACCGCTCTTGGCGTCCGGCCGGCCGCTGTGGTCGTCGCCCGAGGCCGGCCAGGCCCACAGGGCGGTGCCGACCAGCGTGGAGAGGGCGAGACCGCTGACGGCCTTGCTGCGCCGGGACAGTCTCCTGCGCGCACGGGACTGAGCGTGGCGGGCTGCCATGTCTGGCGTCTCCTCAGGTACGGACGGGTGGACGGCCCGTGAGCCGCTGCGGATCGGCAGGGCCCCCAGGCATAAAAAGGGCAATCTGCACCCTACCGCGTTCCGGCGATGCCGCTTCCGCGGGCCTTGCTGAACGGTAGAGGGGACGCGGGTGGTGCCGCGCGCCGGGGTGACCTTTGGTAGGGGAAAGCGGAGGCAGGGGCGCCGCCGCCCGGCACCGCACCGCCCGCGGCCCGCCGCGCCCCCCGCGCAAAGATGGCCGGAATCCACTCCAAGTAGCTGTGTACTACGTGGAGTTGGGCGCACCGGGGCGGCCGGGTCCCAGGCCGCCCCAGGGGAGCCGGGGGAGTGGGGCGGTCCGGTGCGCGTACGGCCGTTCGGCACGCTTACGGGGGACGGGGTGCGGCCCCAGGGTCCCTCACACCCACCACCGGGATGGGCCGACCGGCGGTGGCTACTCCTCCTCCAGAGCGGTGCCCTGGCGAGCCGTCAGGGTGACGCCCACCGCGACCGCCACCGCCGCCACGCCGCCCGCCGCCGGCACCGCCAGCGGGCCCGCGAACGTGCACGCCAGCACCAGCAGCGCGGCCACCGGCAGCACCAGCTGCTGGGCCGCGCCGCGCTTCTGGTGGCGGGAGTGGATCAGCCACACGGTGAACAGGTACAGCGCCGCCGGCACCGTGGCGCAGGCCGCCGCCCCGTAGGCCGTCAGGTGCGTCCGGCCGGCCGACTGCTCCACGGCGATCTCGATGCCCGCGCCGACCGCCGCGGCCGACGCGAAGACCAGGTAGTGCCCGTAGCCCCACAGGAACGCCTGGCGGTTGGAGCGCAGATGCAGGTGGATGGGGACCGCGAAGTAGATCCAGTACGCGGCGAAGACCAGCAGCAGCCCGCCGGCCGCGATCGGCAGCAGGGCGCCGAGGGCGTGGTGCTCGTCCAGCGCCGACTGGACGGCGACGGTCGCCGCGGAGACCGTCTCACCCAGCACGATCAGGGTGAACAGGCCGTAGCGTTCGGCGATGTGGTGCGGATGCCAGCTGGTCTCCCGCTCCCGTTCGGCCAGCGCGGGCACCGACAGCTCCAGGGCGCCCATCACCAGGAACACCCAGGGGGCGTCGCCCGGCGGCAGGAACAGCAGCGCCAGCCAGCCGATCTGGCAGGCGGTCACACCGGCGGCGTAGCGCAGCGCGGTACGCCGTTCGGCCCCCCGCGCCCCATGGGCGGCGCGCAGCCACTGGCTCACCAGGGCCAGCCGCATCACCAGATAGCCGAACCACACGATCCGGAAGTCGCCGGCCGTGAAGGCCCGGGGCACCCCGGCCGCCAGGATCAGCACCCCGGCGATCTGCACCAGGGTCACCACCCGGTACAGCACGTCGTCGGTGTCGTACGCCGACGAGAACCAGCTGAAGTTCAGCCACGCCAGCCACACCGCGAAGAACAGCATCAGATAGCCGGCGACACCGTGGCCCGGATGGCCCTCGGCGAGGGCGTGCACCAGTTGGCGGCCGGTCTGGGAGACCGCCACCACGAAGCACAGGTCGAAGAACAGCTCCAGCGGGGTGGCGGCCCGGTGCGCCTCGGCGCGGCTGCGCGCCCGCATCGACACGGTCACGGTGGCCCACGCCCCTCTCTCCGCGGCGGGCAGTGGTCCTAGTAGAGCGCGGGGGCGGGGCCGGGGGAGGAAAGGGGCGCGGCGTGTCCTCGGGGCGGGCGGTGCCGGGGCGCGGTGCGGGCGGCGGGTGGCGGGCGTCGGCGGTACGTGGTGGGCCGCGGGTCAGTCGGCGACGGCTTCGACGATGGAGGAGTAGCTCGCGGTCGGCAGGACCCGGGTGAGGCGGAAGCCGGTGGTGGCCAGCAGCGCGGCGAACTCGTCGGCGTTGCGCTCCCGCCCGTCGAGGACGGCCAGCATGGCGACGTCCATGGTCTTGCCGAAGTGCGGCGCGTTCCCGGGCGGCAGGACGCAGTCCACGACCAGCAGGCGGCTGCCGGGCGCCATCGCCGTACGGCAGGTGCGCAGCAGGCGGCGGCAGGCGTCATCCGGCCAATCATGCAGCACGTGTTTGAGGACGTAGACGTCGCCGCCCTCCGGGACCGCGGCGAAGAAGTCGCCCTCCTGGGTGCGCCAGCGGCCCTTGAGGTCGTCGGTGTCCAGCAGGTGGCGGGCCAGCGGCGGCGCCAGGTCGAAGAGGACGCCGGTCAGCCGCGGGCGGCAAAGGAGCACGGCGCGCAGCAGACCGCCGCGGCCGCCGCCGACGTCGACGACGGTCCCGGTCTCGGGGAAGGGGTAGGCGGCGGCCACCGCGTCGTCCACCGGGGCGGCCAGGGAGGACATCCCGGCGTCGAAGAGTTCCCGCTTGGCCGGATCCGACTCCAGGTGGGCGAAGAGCGGGGCGCCGAAGAGCCGTTCGAAGGCCGCGCCGCCGTACCGCACCGCCTCGGTCAGGCCGGCGGACGTCCGCAGGAACAGCTCGTCGGTGATCATCATGACGGCCGGGTGCAGGGAGTCCGGCACGTCGCTGCGGAGCCGGCGGGCGGCCGGTGTGAGCTGGTACGCGCCCGCGGTGTCCTCGCGGAAGATGCCGCGCGCGGCGAGGTAGCGCAGCACCCGGCCCAGGTGCGGGGCGTGCGTGCCGGTGGCGGCGGCGAGCTGCTCGGGGGTGCGCGGACCGGCCGAGAGGTGGTCGGCGACGCGGTAGTGGGCGGCGGTGCGCAGGGCGGCGGAGAAGAGGTGCCCCATGGCCTGGTCCATGAGCCAGGTCGCCAGGTCGCCGGGCTCGTCCGCCGGTCGGGTGGGGGTAGGGGCCAACGTCAGCCTCCGGTCGTCGGCTCGGGCCTGCCGCCGCGCCACGTGGCGGGCCTGGCGCGGGCAGGTGGTCCTCGGTCGCGGGCAGGGGGATCCACACGTACGGGGTCGGTGATCCACGGTCGCAGGCGGGCGCGGCGGTGTCACGGGGGAGCGGGGCCGACCCGTCGCGTACCGGCCAGGGGGCGGGCCCCCTGCGGCGGGGTGTGGCCGGGGGCGTGCCAGGGGGCGGACGGGGGCGGCGGCACATGGTCGAATGCGCCTATGAGCGACCGTGACCACACCTTCCCCGTATCCGTCCTGGAACCGCTCGACGCCCGCCTCGCGGACCTCGTGGCGCTCTACGAAGACCTGCACCGCCACCCCGAACTCGCCTTCGAGGAAACCCGGACCGCCGCCGAGGTGGCCCGCCGGCTGACCGCGCACGGCTACGACGTCACCACCGGCATCGGCACCACCGGCGTGACCGGCGTACTGCGCAACGGCCCCGGCCCGGTGGTGCTGCTGCGCGCCGACATGGACGCACTGCCGGTCACCGAGAACTCCGGCCTGCCGTACGCCTCCACCGTCCCCGGCCGGATGCACGCCTGCGGCCACGACGTGCACGTCACCTGCCTGCTGGGCGCCGCGGACCTGCTCGCGGCCGGCCGCGCCCACTGGTCCGGCACGCTGGTGGTCCTCTTCCAGCCCGCCGAGGAGGCCGGCAGCGGCGCCCGGCGGATGCTCGACGACGGCCTCTACAGCAAGGGGCTGGTGCCCAAGCCCGACGCGGTACTGGCCCAGCACGTCGCCCCGTTCGGCGCCGGGCTGATCGCGTACTGCCCCGGCGCCTGCATGGCCGCCGCGGACAGCCTGAAGATCACCTTCCACGGGACGGGCGGCCACGGTTCGCGGCCGGAGTCGACCGTGGACCCGATCCTGATGGCGGCGGCGTTCGTGCAGCGGGTGCAGTCGGTGGTGTCGCGGGAGATCGCGGCGAAGGACCAGGCGGTGGTCACGGTCGGCTCGTTCCAGGCCGGCGACAGTGCCAACGTGATCCCCGACCGGGCCGTCGTCCGGCTCAGCGTCCGCAGCTTCGACCCGACCGTGCGGACCGCCGTCCTGGCCGCCATCGACCGCATCGCCCGCGCCGAGGCCACCGCGTCCGGCGCGGACCGCGAACCGGAGACGGAGGTGCTCGACTCGTTCCCGGTGACGGTCAACGACGCGGACCTGCTGCGGGACGTCAACGAGGGCTTCACCCGCCTCTTCGGTGAGGACCGGGTGTTCGCGTACGAGCCGGCGACCGGCAGCGAGGACGCCGGACTGCTGGCGACCGCCGCCGGGGCGCCGCTGTACT
>NZ_LLZI01000288.1 GCF_001509485.1 Streptomyces sp. NRRL F-4489 | reverse complement strand
GGGTAAGGTGAGGCCCCGGGGGGGTAAAGGGGGGTACGGTTGGGGGGAATTGGGGGAGTGGGGGGGGGGGGGGCGGGGGAAGGTGCCGGGTGGGTGGGAGTGGCGGGTCCTGGACTGGGTGGCGTGGCGGGCGGCCATGGGCTGTTATGGCTGGTCAATGCTGTGGAAACAAAGGTCCAGCAGCCGAGACGGGGGTTTGACCGGGTCGGTGGGCGGGGTTACGTTCGGCGGCATGTCTACGTCAGCCTTGCTCACCACGCGCGGTCATATCGACCTGCTGCGGGTGGCGTCTGCCGCGTGTTGCTGCCACCGCAGCCGCGGCTGTTGCTGACGTTCGTTTCTTCGGGTGTGGCGGGCGGCCTTCGCTTTCGCTGAGGGGCGGCTGCGGTCCCACGTTCCAGTCATGGCCCCGGTCCTTGTCCTCGGCCTCCGATGCCCGGTCCCCGGCCCCTGGCCCCTGGCCCGTCTCAGGGCTTATTGAGGTCGGTTGGGGCCTGCTTTCGATAGCGGGGTCGGTTCGGTAATTGGCCGGCGTTGGGCGCGGCTTTTTTCGGGTTTTGTTGCGGGTTGTTTCGGTTCGTTCGCCTGGGTTCCCGGTGTGGGTGTGGGCGTAGGCGTGGGTTGGGGTCGGTGCGTGGTGAGTGGGAGCGGGTTGTGGTGACGGCGGGTGGTGGCGTGGAGCTGGTGCGGGTGGTGCCGGTGTCGGGGCGGCGGGGGGTGGTGCCGCGGTGGGTGCGGCGGGCGGTGGCGCCGGTCGGGCTGGTTGTTGTCTGGCAGGTGTTGAGCGGCGGCGGGGTGCTGCCGGCGGATCTGCTGGCGTCGCCGGTGAGTATCGCGGCCACGGGCTGGGGGCTGGTCGCGGACGGGACGCTGCCGTCGGCGATGGGGGTGTCGTTGCAGCGGGTCGTGGTGGGGCTGGTGCTGGGCGGGGCCGCCGGGATCGCGTTGGCGCTGGTGTCGGGGCTGTCGCGGCTGGGTGAGGATCTGGTCGACGCGACGGTGCAGATGTTGCGGTCCGTGCCGTGGGTGGGGGTGATCCCGCTCTTCATCATCTGGCTGGGGATCGGTGAGGCGCCGAAGATCGCGCTGATCGGCGTCGGGGTGGCCTTCCATGTGTATCTGAATGTGTACGCGGGGATCCGGGGCGTGGACGCGCAGTTGGTGGAGGCCGGGGACGCGTTGGGGCTGGGCCGCTGGGGGCTGATCCGGCACGTGGTGCTGCCTGGCGCGCTGCCGGGTGCCATGACCGGGCTGCGGTACGCGCTGGCGACCGCCTGGCTCGCGCTCGTCTTCGGTGAGCAGGTGAACGCGGATGACGGGCTCGGGTTCCTGATGAACCAGGCACGGGAGTTCTTCCGTACCGATGTGATCGTCGTGTGCCTGGTGGTCTACGCGCTGCTCGGGCTGCTCGCCGATTTCCTTGTCCGAACCCTCGAAAGGCTGTTGTTGCAGTGGCGACCGACGTTCATGGGGCAGTGAGCCTCGCCGGCTCCTCCGTGCGCCCGGACACCGCGAGCGAGGAGCTGCGCTCCGGTGGGCTCGCGGTGCGGGTTGACGGGCTGGTGCGGGAGTTCGAGGGGCGGCGGGTGATCGATGAGCTGCAACTCGACATCGCCGCCGGGGAGTTCGTGGCACTGTTGGGGCGTAGTGGGTGTGGGAAGTCCACGTTGCTGCGGGTACTGGCCGGGCTCGACCGGGAGATCGCGGGCGAGGTACTGGTGCCCCGGCGGAAGGCGGTGGCGTTCCAGGCTCCTCGGCTGATGCCGTGGAAGCGGGTCTGGCGCAATGTGCTGCTGGGACTGCCTGGTCGTCCGCAACGTGCCGTCGCGGAGCGGGCCTTGGAGGAGGTGGGCCTCGGGCACCGTGCGGGTGCCTGGCCGAAGACGCTCTCCGGCGGCGAGGCGCAGCGGGCCTCGCTGGCGCGGGCCCTGGTGCGCGATCCGGAACTGCTGCTGCTCGACGAACCGTTCGGCGCCCTCGACGCGCTGACCCGGATCACCGCGCAGCGGCTGGTGGCCCGGTTGTGGCAGGAGCGCGGCTGCGCGGTGCTGCTGGTCACCCACGATGTGGACGAGGCGCTGCTGCTGGCCGACCGCGTGCTGGTGATGGAGGGCGGCCGGATCGCGTACGAGACGGCGGTGGAGCTGCCCCGGCCACGGGATGTCGGGGATCCGCGGTGGGTGGATCTGCGTGCCCGGTTGCTCGACCAGCTCGGGGTGGTCGGGGACGGCCCCGGGGGCGGCCTCGGTGACGCCAAGCCCCACGCGCCGGACGCGCCGCCCCGCGCCCCAGCCCCCCATACCACCCTCCACCTCGACCCCCAAGACCCGAGAACGGACACCCCATGACACCAACACCACAGCGTTACGGCAGTCCAGCACGCCGTTCCGCCCGCCGGGCCCTGGTTCCGCTCGCCTTGCCGCTCGCGCTGATGCTGCTGAGTGCCTGTGGCGGTGCGGCGCGGGCCGGCGGGGACGGGGGCGGCGGGCTCGGCGGGAGCGGTGGGCACACCGACGGGAAGGGCGCGGTGACGCTCAACGTCGGGGACCAGAAGGGCGGTTCGGAGGCGATGCTGCGGGCGGCGGGTGAGTTGAAGAGCCTGCCGTACCGGATCCGGTGGTCGACGTTCACGTCGGGGCCGCCGCTGCTGGAGGCGGTCAACGCCGGGGCGGTGGACGTGGGGGCGGTCGGCAACACGCCGCCGGTCTTCGCGGGCGCCGCGCACTCGAAGATCAAGGTGATCGCGGCCTCCCACAGCCGGTCGGACGGGGAGGCGATCCTGGTGAAGAAGGACTCGCCGCTGACCTCCCCGGCTCAGCTGAAGGGGAAGTCGATCGCGGTGGCGCAGGGCAGTTCGGCCAACTACCAGCTGCTCGCGTCGCTCAAGGCGGCGGGCCTGTCGCCGTCCGACGTCACGCTCAGCTATCTCCAGCCGGCGGACGCGCTGGCCGCGTTCACCCGGGGCAAGGTCGATGCCTGGGCGGTGTGGGACCCGTACACCTCGCAGGCACTGGACCAGGCGGACGCCCGGGTGCTGACGACCGGCCAGGGGCTGGTGAACGGGCTGAGCTTCCAGGTCGCCGCGCCCGCCGCGCTGTCCGACAAGCAGAAGTCCACCGCGCTGAAGGACTACACGGACCGGCTGCGGCGGGCCCAGGACTGGGTGTTCCGGCACCCGGACGCCTGGGCGAAGGCGTGGGCCGAGGCGACCGGGCTGCCGGAGAAGGTGGCGCTCGACGCCGTGCGGCGCACCCGGGGGACGGCGGTGCCGGTCGCGGTGGACAAGGACGCCATCGCGTCCGAGCAGCGGATCGTGGACGCCTTCGCCGCGCTGAAGCTGATTCCGCGGTCGTTCGACTTCGGGGACTTGGTCGATCCCCGGTTCAACGGCGGTCTGCCGCCCTCGGGGACGGCGCCGCGCAGCTATGGAAAGGGCTCGTGACATGTCCGTACACCTGCATTGGTTCCTGCCGACCGGCGGGGACGGCCGGACGCTCGTCGACCGGCACGCGTACACCGACGGCGGAATCCGCCGGGACCGGATCACCCCGGTGAGCGGGGTGCGCGCCCCGGACGTGGAGTATCTGGCGCAGATCGCCAAGGCGGCCGAGCAGCTGGGGTTCGAGGCGGTGCTCACGCCGACCGGGACGTGGTGCGAGGACGCCTGGCTGACGACGATGGCGCTGACGCAGGTCACCGAGCGGCTGAAGTTCCTGGTGGCGTTCCGGCCCGGCGTGATCTCGCCGGTGCTGGCCGCGCAGATGGCGGCCACGTACCAGCGGATCTCGCGCGGGCGGCTGCTGCTGAACGTGGTGACCGGCGGCGACTCGACCGAGCAGAAACGCTTCGGGGACCACCTGGGCCACGATCAGCGGTATGCGCGGACGGATGAGTTCCTGCGGATCGTGCGGGGGGTGTGGAGCGGGCAGCCGTTCGACTTCCGGGGTGAGCACTACGAGGTCGAGGGCGGGCTGACGGCGCTGCCGCCGGATCCGCTGCCGGAGATCTTCTTCGGCGGGTCGTCGGCGGCGGCCGGCCCGGTGGCGGCCCGGAACGTCGATGTCTACCTGACCTGGGGCGAACCGCCCGAGCAGGTCCGGCAGAAGATCGACTGGATCCGAGGGCTGGCCGAGCGGGAGGGGCGGACGGTCCGCTTCGGGATCCGGCTGCACACCATCTCCCGGGACTCGTCCAAGGAAGCGTGGGCGACGGCGGACCGGCTGCTGGCCGACCTCGATCCGGACACCGTGGCCGCCGCCCAGCAGGCGCTGGGCAAGAGCGAGTCGGTGGGGCAGCAGCGGATGCTGGCGCTGCACGGCGGCTCGCGCGACAAGCTGGAGATCGCGCCGAATCTGTGGGCGGGGGTGGGGCTGGTGCGCGGCGGCGCCGGGACCGCGCTGGTCGGCAGCCACGCGGAGGTCGCGGACCGGATCGAGGAGTACCACGCGCTGGGCGTCGAGCACTTCGTGCTGTCCGGCTATCCGCATCTGGAGGAGGCGTACTGGTTCGGTGAGGGCGTCCGGCCGGAGCTGGCCGCGCGCGGACTGCTGGACGCCGGGCGGCCGCCGCTGGCCGGGGTCCCGGCGGCGAACGGGCGGCCGGCGTCGGCCCCCGGTGGCGCACCGCTGCTGGTGGCGGGCGGGCGCTGAGCGGGTGCCTGGCGTTCGGAGGGCGGTGGGGCCGGTCGATCCCGGCTCCACCCTCCACCACGCGCCTTACAGCATCCCCGCCGCGAGGTCGCTCAGCGCGTCGGCCCAGTGACCGGCGCTGTCCGGGGCGAACGCCTCCGGGTCCACGGCCCGGAGGCGCCGCTCCAGGCGTTCGGCGCGCGCCTCCTGGGCCTCGCCGCCGTACTCCGGCTCCTGCCGCAGGGCGGCCAGCGCGAACTCATGGGCGAAGGTGAGGAAGGCGGCGAGGCTGCTGTTGAGGAGTGCCGCCTGCTCGTAGTCGGTCTCCGCGCCGACGATCTCCACCGTTCCGGCCGGACCGAGTACCAGGTCGTCGTCGTGCCACGTCCCCAACCAGTGGTATCCGTCCAGCCCTTCGGGGACGTATACGGCATCGGGGTCGTCGGGATCTTCCGGGCCCACGCCGACCTCGTCCAGGGGGGCCAGGCCGTCCGTGGCCAGCTCCGGGTCCAGGGAGATGCCGGGGACGGGCGAGCGGGGCAGGCCGATGGCGCACAGCACGTCGCGGTCCTGGGGAGGGAGTTGGGGGTCCGCCGCCAGGTCGTCATCGAGGACGAGGAGCTGGTCGGCGCCCCAGAGGGCTACGAGGTCGGCGTGCGAGGGCAGCGTCGCCGCCTCCTGCTGCCCGGCCGCCTCGCCGCTTTCTTCGGGTGCTTCCGGTGCGGGACACGCAGACATGTCCGGGGGAAACGCAGACAGGTCCAGGTCGGTGGGTTCGCCCGTACCGGATGCCAGGCGTTCGGCGTCGAGGCGGAGGGCGAGCGGGCCTGCCGAGGTCCCGAGCAGCAGCAGTCCGCCGGCGGTGAGGTGGGCGGTGCGCGTCCAGGTGCTCAGCCGGAGGTCGAGAAGTGCCTGGCCGGTGTCTGTGCGGAGTACGTACACGCCGTCGCCGTAAGCGCAGGCGACCAGGAGTCCGGTGTCCCCCTCCCCCGCCTCCCGGGCAGCGGCGCTGAGGTGCAGCGGGCGGCCGGGGAGCGGCCATGCCTGGCCGCGCGGTTCGCCGGTGCGCGGGTCCCAGACACGCAGGTGGGACGCGGTGTCGGCGGTGAGGACGGCATCCGGACCGCCGGCCGTACCAGGCACCCAGACCATCCGCGCGATGTCGGTATCGGTCTGCGCGGCGGTCCAACTCCCCACCAGTCGGCCGGTTTCGGCCTCGTGGACGGATACCTGTCCGCCCTCGCTCACCGCGATGTGCGTCGTGCCGGAGACGAGGCCCGCGCACAGGCAGTCCGGGCTCCGCAGGTCCGGCAAGGGCAGTTCGGCCAGGCACGTACGGGCGGCCGCGTCCCAGACCTTGAGTCCTTCGTAGGGATGGGCGGTCACGAACCGGGGGTCGGCGGAGCCCGTTACGGCGGCGATGAGCGCGGGGCCGGAGGAGTCCTCGTCCCGGTGAGTGTCCTCGTCTCCGTAGGGGTGGCGGGTGCCGTCGAGGGGTTCGACGAGGTCGTGCGGGCCCACGCCGATCAGCGCGGTGGGGCCGGCGGCGACCAGGGCGAACGTGCCCTCTTCGGCATCGCAGAGCATGGTGGGCGCCAGCCGCTGCCCCGTGGTGGCGTCCAGCAGCGTCAGCCGGTGCGGGGTGGTGAAGCTGACGCTCGCGTACGCGGTGCCCCCCTTCCAGGCGGCGAGCTGTGCCGTGGCCACGGGGCCCGGCCAGCCGGTCCACGCCTGCCCAGCGGCGTCTTCGGCAGGCCGCGACCGGGCCCAGAGGGGGGTGTACGGCGGGGTCATGCGCTCTCCAAGCCGAGCCGACTGTCGTGGTCCTCCGCAGACTAGTGGTCGGCGGTACGTCCGGACGGCGCGGCCCCCGCGCTCGTATACAGGTGCTCGGGGGCGAACGCCAGGCGGATGCGGGAACCGCCGAAGTCGACGTCGAGCTGGCCCTCGGCGGTGGTGGTGAGCGCGGTGATGTCGGAACCGAAGCGGAGTTCCGCCAGCGTCGATCCGTCGTGCAGGCGCGCCAGCCACAGCCGGTCGGCCGCCGCACAGGCGCTCAGCGGGTCCGGAGTGGCGGTGAGCAGACAGACGTGCTCCGCCACTTCGTCCGTTCGGACGGTGGGGCGCAGCAACCGGCCGTCGCCGTGGCTCCGGACCTGGAGCAGTCCCTCCCGGTCGGCCAGCAGGACCACGGGGACGGTGTCGAGCTGGGTGGTCCGGGCGGCGGTGAACGGCGTGCCGTGCAGCGTCCACCGGAGCGCCTGCTCACCGGCCCCTGCCCCGGTGCCCTGGCCGGCCCCGGCTCCTTGGCCGGCCTCCAGGGTGCCCGTCTCGGTGAGGACGACCGCGTCGCGGGAGGCGTCCTCCCCGGTTGCCTCCGAGCCCTCGTCGGCCCGGGGCCCTCCTTGCTGCGGTACGAGCCGGAGCGCACGGAACGGCAACGCGCCGCCCTGGGCCGACTCGACGGCCGACGCCAGGCGCGTCAGGCCGTGTTGGAAGGCCGCCACCTGGAGCCGGGCGGCCTGGTGGGCCGAGGGCGGGTGCAGCAGGTCCAGCACCGGGCGCAGCGCGACCGCGGAAGCGTCGGCGGAGGCGGCAGCGGCGGCACGAAGTCCGTCGAGGTCCGCGTGCAGCAGTACGCCGGGGTAGTCGAGCAGGGGGCCGAGAGCGCCGGGAACGGCGGCGGCCTGCTTGATCAGCGCCGACAGCAGCCCGGGGGGCGCCTGCGACCAGAGGGGGTGCGGAGCCCCTTCGGCCGCCGGGTCGACGGGCACCCGGCCGGCGAGGGAGTGGATGACGGCCGTGCGGCCCGCACGTTCCGCCTCCGGGGGCCGCAGGGCGAGCAGTGCGGTGCCGATGGCGGGGTGCCGCAGCCGGTACGGGGTCTCGTCGTCACCGTCACCGTCGCCGGCCGGGTCAGGCCGGTGCGGGGCGAGCAGCGCCCGGGACGCGTCGAGAGCCGCGCCGAACTCCCCCGACCTGACCTGCCGCCCCGCCACGGCGGCGGTCGCCAGGCGCCACAGGCGGCGGTCGATCCCGGCGGGCCCGGCGAGCGCCAGCGCGTAGAGGGCGTCCGCAGCGAGCGGGACGTCGGCCGACAGGGTGTGCAGGAGCCGGGCGACGGTGTCGTGGGTTGTGGCGGGGTGTGGGTCGGCAGGCTGTGCACGCCCCGGCTCCGCCGGATCGGCCAACAGCCGTTCCAGTACGAGGAGTTGGGCTAACAGGAAGTTGGGATACGCGGCTCGGGAGATCTCATCGGCGGGCAACGGGAGCGGCTGCTCGCCCCGGTCGTCGAGACCGCCCTCGCCTCCCAGGCCGATGCCGCACAGCGCCGCCACGTACCCGTCGAAGGCCGCCCGGCCGGTCCAGCGAGGCTGGTCCAGGTCCACGATCTCGCAGCCCTCGAAGAAGGGGGCCCACTCCGGCGCCCCCTCGGTGACCAGGCGTACGGTGGGCAGCTTCGCCATGGGGGCGAGCAGCGTCTCGATGAGGTGCCTGGTGTGCCGGTCGTTCGGGACCGGGCCCGCCTCGTCCAGTTCGCCGAGGGCCACGCAGACCGGACGTGCGTCGGCGGCGAGGACCGAGAGCAGTTCGCCGGCCGTGGCGGTCTCGTAGCCGAGTTGCTGTCCGAGGGCGGTCGCCAAGTCGTCGGCGCCCCGGCCGCGGGCACCGAGCGCCGCGTGGAAGACCGGACGCGCCGAGTCCGTGCCCGCCCCGCTCTCCTCCCCCTCCCCCTCCGCCTGACTGCGGAGGAAGAGCCAGGTGAGGACGGTACTGCGGCCGGTGCCGGCGGCCCCCGTCACGTAGAACGTGCCGCCGGTGTCCGATGTCGCCGTGAGGAATTCCTGGAGGGCGTCCGCGACGGCCTGGCGCCCGCACGGGAATTCCAGGCCCGCGGCGCGTCCTTCCGCTTCGCTATCGGTCACTCGGCTGATTCCCCCGATCCCTTTGACCTCTCGGACTCCGCCGATTCCTCGGACTCCTCGGATTCACCGGATTCCTCGATAAACGCGGTCAGTTCGGCGATTCCGGCCGCGCGTTCGGCGGCGCCGGGGCCGTAGTCGAAGCTGTAGGTGACCTCGGCCTCGGGGAAGGTGGCGGCCAGCCACGCGGCGCAATAGCAGCCGGGCAGCTCGCAGGGTTCGAGATCCGTGTGGATACGGGTGACCCGGTCGGCTTCGATATCGCGCTTGAGGAGTTCCGTCCCCAGGCGGCGCGCGACGTGCCCCTGCCCGGGAAGGCTGTATCCGGAGACCGTGCGGGTCGCCCCGGTGGCGGTGCGGAATTCGATGATCCCGGAGGCGTCGACCGACGCGGTGAGGCGGAGATCGTCCGTGACCAGCGGCCACCAGTTGTCCTCGTCGGCCATCGCCTCGGGGTCGAGGGCGGCGAGCCCGTCCCGGAAGGCCGTGACGGCGGCCACCGCGTCCGGGCCGATGGGGTCGTCCGACAGCCGCTGGAGCAGCGTACGGAGCCCGGCCAGGGCGGTCAGCCATGTCTGGGCGGAGCTGTTGACCAGGCGGGTGGGGAACACCGCCCCGCAGGAGGCCGCGTGGATGCCGCCGGTCGGTGCCCAGCAGATCTGCGATCCGGCGTCGTCACCGAGCCGCCAGAACGCGGTCGCCTCGCCTACGGGCTGGGAGAGCCCGGACTCCTCCGCGTAGCGCATGAGCGGCGCCGGCGCGTCGGCGGCCCGGAAGTAGGGGCCGACCTCTTCCGGGACCCCGGCCGCCGCCAGTACGTCGCCGAGCGGGCCGGGGACCCCCAGCTCCGCCAGGAGGCTCGGGTGCCAGCGGCGTACCGGCGGCCCGGTGGGCCCGGTCGGCCCCCAGGAATCGTGCATGGCCATTTAACGTGTTCCTCCGCTGCCGCGCGTCAACTTCGCCGCTTGATGGGCGGTTCCCCGAAGACCCATCGTAGGTGGTCTTCCATCTCCCGATTTCCCTGCTTCTTGGAGCCCGGCGTGTGGTGATCGTATTCGAACGCGTAGGACCGGTCGGCGCCGTTGAAGTAATGCCGGGTCCAGTCATTGCAGTTGGGGACCTGCTGGTTGCAGTAGTCGCGTTCCGAATAGATGCGGGTGACTTTTATTTTCCGCTCGGGACCGGGATCGCGGCCCTCCGCCCTGGCCTTTTCCCGTTCCTCGTCCAGGCGCTGCTGCTTCTCCAGCAGGGGGACGCCGACGACGCGCTCGGAGTGGACCCCTTTGCTGCGGCCGATCTCCACATGCTTTTCCCCGCGTTCGTCCTCGAACTCGAAGGCCGCGTAGTTCCTTTTGGATTTGTCGCCCTGTGCCTTCCGCCGATCATTGACCTTGACCGCCAGGTCGTGGGTGCGCGGATCGACCTTCGTGGCGTCCTGTTTGGGATTGCGCTTGGCGTTGGCCGGCAGCGGGAACTTGCTGTTCTTCTTCTGCCGCTTCGGCTTCTTCTCCTCGGTGTCGGAACCACCGGGCGAGGAACTGGCCTTGCGCTTGAGCGAGCCGCCGGAGTCCTTGTCCAGGCCGAGCCCTTTGAAGCGGTCGGACAGCCCCTTGTCGTTCTCCTCATGGTTCTTGGACATCTGCTTGACACCGCGGGTCATGTCCTCGTCGAGGTGCTTGGCGGCTTTCTTGGTGCCTTCCTCGATACCGTCGATGACCTTGTCGAGCAGGGGATTGGCGGCGTCCGCGATGGCGTCCTTGCCGCGAGTGCGGCCGTGGTGGCTCTTCGCGCGGCGGATCTTGCCGCCGGCGCCGTTGCGGAAGGTGCTGCCGGCGCTCTGAAGGCTCGTGGCGACGTGCTCGTGCGCCTCCGGATCGTGGGTGAAGCCGCCGCTCCCGCCGGACCCGCTCCCCCCGGAACCGCTCCCGCCGGACCCGCTGCCGCCCCCGGGGGACCCGCCGCGCCCTCCCCCACCGCCGTGGCCGCCGCCGGTGCTGAGGAGTTGCATCTGCCCGCCGGCCGCGGCCTTCGCGTCCTGGACGCCCTGGTCGAGGCCGTCCTTGCCGGCCTGGGCCGCGTGCCCGAGGTCGATGCCCTTCTGGGTGCCGAGGGCGTTGGCGCCGAGCTGCACCACCAGATCCCCGACCATCGCCCCGAGCGCTTCCTCGACGGGCGTGAGGGCGATGCTGACGACCTGCTGGACGATCTGTTCGCAGACCTCCTTGAACGCCCTTTTCACAATGGCCCGGGTCGCCTGGGTCGCGGCCAGCGCGCCGACCTCGGACAGTCCGAAGGTGAAGGGCGCGGCGGCCTGTGCGGCGATCACCTCGGCCGCGAGAATGCCCAGTTGGACCAGGGCGGCGATTTTGGCCCCCTCGATGAGGGTGGCCACCCCGTCCAACGCCGTGCCCGCTAATCGCCCGCATTCGGCAAGGCCCTTGAGATGCTTGCCGTTGATTTTTCCCCAGTGGGAGTTCAGCGCCTCCACGGCGAGCGAACCGCCCGCCGAGCCCACCAGCCCCTGAATCGCGGTATGGGCCTCATTGGCGCCGTCCTCGATGTCATCGGCGAACTCCCGCATGGCGTTCGCCATTTCGCGGTAGTCGTCCTCGTCGACGTTGGGCCATGACACACCGATGAGATCGAGTATCTCGTCTGCCCAGCCCGGCAGTACCACACCCACGCGTAAGACGCCCCCGCCCGTAGAACTTCGGGACCCGTAGGACCCTCACCACCCCCGTGATCCCACAAGACGGTCTCACGCGGGACAGTGGTTCCCGAAGCCCGGAACGAGCCGTTGTGACGTGCGCCTCCCGCTCACCGCGCCTGCCACACCGGCAGGGCCGGGGCGCCGGGCGGCAGCATGTGCTTGGCGGCGAGCAGCGGGGTCCGGTCGAGCCGGATCACCTGGGTGACCAGGACGCCGGGGGTCTCGGCGGGGCGGCCGAGCTGGGCGCCGCGCTGGCGGCCGAGGGTGGTGGCCACGATGGTGCTGCTGCCGGTGAGCGGCAGTCCGCGCCCGGCGTCCAGCAGCAGCCGCAGCATGGACGACGTCCGGGCGGCGGGCCCGTCGAACGCCTCGGCGGCCTCCGGCAGCAGCTCCGCCAGCGTCTCGTCGGCGGCCCACTCCTGGGTGAGGCAGGCCGGGAGGCCGCCGACCTCTATCACGCTCTCCCAGAAGCGGACCTCGCCGCCGGCCGGCAGGACCAGGTGCTGGGTGGAGAAGTCGGTGGGCTCCTCGCGCGTACGGGCCACCGGTACGGTCACCACCTGGCGGCCCTCGCCCAGCAGCACTTCCAGCGGTTTGAGGAATTCGAAGCCGCGCGGCGGCGGGTGGTGGCTGACCGTGCGCCCCACCCCGCGCCGGACGTTGATCACGCCGTCCTCCTGGAGGAGGATCAGCGCCTCGCGCAGGGCCGGGCGGCTGACGCCCAGTTCGGCGGCGAGCCGGGGCTCGGTGGGCAGGGTGGAGCCGGGCGGGTAGGTGCCGGCGCGGATGGCCTCCACCATCCGTTCGTACAGCGCGACGACGGGCCGCCGCTGCGGCCGGCCGGGCGGCGCGGCCCGGTCCTGTTGTCTGCCAGCCATCTCCGTCTCCGGGCGTGTGTGGTCCGACCGCGTACGCGGGCGCCCGGGGTGGGCGCGTACGGCCAGTTTCCCATCAGCGGGGGCGGAATGGGGTGGTCCCCGCGCGCGGGCGTACGGGTTCCTGCCATCCGCCCGCCCGGCGAGCGCGCCCGGCCCGCTGTCACTTGTCCGACAGCCCGCCCCCTCGACGGGGACACACCTCGTACGGGAACACGCCTCTCCGCAGGACCCCTATGGGAACAAACGAACGCACAAGCGAATGTTCGCCGGAAAGCGTGATCGATCCCGGAATCGCTTCCCTGCGCGACCCGCGACGGGTGATGCTTACGGGGCGCAAGCGACGGGCTGCAGACCGTCACAGCGCCTCCGGTCGACATCCCTTGCTGGGCCGGAGAGTTGGTCCCACAACGCAACTTGCTAGGAGACAGAGCCAGATGAACATCCTCACCAGCCTGCTTGCCGGCATCGTCCACCTCGTGGGCTGGCTCGTCTGACGGACTCGCAGCACCACAGGGCGCCGCTCCTCCCGTCCCAGGAGGAGCGGCGCCTTCTGTTTGGCTCACACAACGACCCTATGAGCACGGCCAGTTGGAGTTATTTCTCCAACGGCCGCCGCGCGGTTTCCGGCAGCGTCAGGTAGACGACGAAGGAGATCAGGCAGAGCACCGCGACGTACCACGGGAAGAGGTCCGGGTGCCCGGCCTGCTTGAACCACGTCCCGACGTACGGGGCGGTGCCGCCGAAGAGGGCGACGGTCAGGGAGTACGGGAAGCCGATCCCGGCGGCGCGGACCCGGGCCGGGAAGATCTCGGCGTTCACCGCGGCGGCGACGGAGGTGTAGCCGGTGAGCAGCACCATCCCGGCGCACTGCACCAGCAGCAGTGAGAGGAACGCGTCGGTGACGAGGTGGAGCAGCGGGACGGCCAGGACGGCGAAGCCGAGCGCGAAGGTGATCAGCAGCGGTTTGCGTCCGACGCGGTCGGAGAGCAGACCGCCCAGCGGCTGGAGCAGGGCGAAGAAGGCCAGCGAGAGGGTGCCGACGGTGAGCGCGTCGCCCTTGTCGAAACCGGCGTTGACCTGGGCGTAGGTGGGGAGGTACGTGGTCCAGGTGTAGTAGGCGATGGTGCCGCCGGCGGTGATGCCGCAGATCAGCAGCGACTGGCGGGGGTAGCGCCGCAGCGCCTCGAACAGGCCGGGGCGGTCGGCCCGCCCGTCCCCGTCCGCCGCCTCGGGCAGGGTCTCCCGGGCGCCGCTGCGGATCCACAGTCCGAGCAGGCTCAGCAGCGCGCCGACGAGGAACGCCACCCGCCAGCCCCACTGGCCCATCTGCGTCTCGGTGAGCAGCCCGGCGAGCAGCGCCCCCGTACCGGAGGCGAGCAGCTGGCCGAGGGTGGTGGAGACGTACTGGAAGCTGGAGAACAGGCCGCGGCGGCCCTCCCCGGCGGACTCGACCAGGAAGGTGGTGGACGCGGCGAATTCGCCGCCCACCGACAGGCCCTGCACCAGGCGGGCGAGGACCAGCACGAGGGGGGCGAGGACGCCGGTGGCCGCGTACGTCGGCGTGAGCGCGACCAGCAGGCTGCCGCCGCCCATCAGCAGGATGGTGAGGGTGAGCGCGGCGCGCCGGCCGCGCCGGTCGGCGACCGCGCCCATCAGCAGTCCGCCGACCGGGCGCATGAAGAAGCCGACCGCGAAGACCGCGAAGGTGGAGAGCAGCGGCACGAGGGAGTTGCCGGCGCCCTTGGGGAAGACCTGGTCGGCGAAGTAGACCGCCAGGAAGGAATAGGCGTACCAGTCGTACCACTCGACGGCGTTGCCGACGGAGGCGGCGGCCAGTTGCCGCAGCTGGGACGGCGGACGGTCACCACCGGGTGTCCGGTCCTCGGTTATGGGCTGTGCGCTCGACATTGGTCTGGAAGCTCCCGGTCCTTCTCCTCGGCCTGCCGCTGGGGCAGGATGGCCCGACAAGTGATCATGTACCGGCGAGGCGGGTGGCCACCAGGGGTCGGCGTGGCCGGATCGCCGCCGCCAAGCGGCCGAAAGGCGGCGGAAACACGGCGGCAATGCGGTGGCAACGCCGGCGGCAGCCCCCGGGCGTACGGGCCCGGGAGAGAGCGAGGTGAGGGGATTCGTGCGGGTAGGACTGTTCGTCACCTGTATCAATGACGCGCTCCGGCCGCGGACCGGGCAGGCGGTGGTGGCGCTGCTGGAGCGGCTGGGCGTCGAGGTCGGGTTCCCGATGGCGCAGAGCTGCTGCGGGCAGCCGCAGTTCAACACCGGCTACCGGCACGCCGCCGAGCCGCTGGTCCGCCGCTTCGACCGGGCGTTCCGGGAGTACGACTACGTGGTCACCCCGTCCGGCTCGTGCGCCGCGATGGTGCGCGACAACTTCCCGCGGATCGGTGCGAAGGCGCAGGCCGAGGGGCGCGGCCGGGAGCTGGCGGAGGCCGCGGCGCGGGCGGTGCCCAAGACGTACGAGCTGACGGAGTTCCTGGTGGACGTGCTGGGGGTGACGGATGTCGGCGCGTACTACCCGCACACCGTCACATACCACCCGACCTGCCACGGGCTGCGGATGCTGGGGCTGGGCGACCGGCCGCGGCGGCTGCTGGAGCGGGTGCGGGGGCTGACGCTGCGGGAGCTGCCGGGGGCCGAGGAGTGCTGCGGCTTCGGCGGGACGTTCGCGGTGAAGAACCCGGCGGTGTCGGCCGCGATGGGCGCCGACAAGGTGCGCGCGGTGAACGGGACCGGCGCGGCGGCGGTGTGCGCGGTGGACAACTCCTGTCTGCTGCACATCGGCGGCATGCTCGTACGGCAGGGCTCGCGGGTCCGGGCGGTGCACCTCGCGGAGATCCTGGCCGCGACGGAGGCGGACGCCGAGGCTCAAGCGCAAGCGGATACGGCTGCGGGCGGCAGTACGGGCGCCGGGGCGGAAGGGGGCGGGCGATGAGCCGCAGTTTCCTCGGGATGCCGGCGTTCCCCCGGGCCGCGGCGGTCACCACCCGCGACACCCGGCTGCGCGCCAACCTCACCCACGCCACCCACACCATCCGCGACAAGCGGGCCCGTGCGGTGGCCGAACTCGACGACTGGGCGGAGCTGCGCGCCGCGGGCGCCGCGATCAAGGACCGGACGCTGCGCCACCTCGACCACTATCTGGAGCGGCTGGAGGCGTCGGTGACCGCCGCGGGCGGCCGGGTCCACTGGGCGGCGGACGCGGACGAGGCCAACCGCATCGTGACCCGGCTGGTGCGGGAGACCGGCGAGCGCGAGGTCGTCAAGGTCAAGTCGATGGCGACGCAGGAGACCGGGCTGAACGAGGCGCTGGAGCGGGCCGGTATCCGGGCGTACGAGACGGATCTCGCGGAGCTGATCGTGCAGCTCGGTGACGACCTTCCGTCGCACATCCTGGTGCCGGCGATCCACCGCAACCGGGGCGAGATCCGCGACATCTTCCGGCGGGAGATGGGCAAGTGGGGCCGCCCGGCGCCCGAGGGGCTGTCGGACTCCCCCGCCGAGCTGGCCGAGGCGGCCCGGCGCCATCTGCGGGAGAAGTTCCTGTCCGCGAAGGTCGGGATCTCCGGCGCCAACTTCATGGTCGCCGACACCGGCACCCTGGTGGTCGTGGAGTCGGAGGGCAACGGCCGGATGTGCCTGACCCTGCCGGAGACCCTGATCTCCGTCGTCGGCATCGAGAAGGTCGTGCCGAGCTGGCAGGATCTGGAGGTCTTCCTCCAGCTGCTGCCGCGCTCCTCCACCGCCGAGCGGATGAACCCGTACACCACCACCTGGACGGGGACGGCCGACGGCGACGGGCCGCGGACCTTCCATCTGGTGCTGCTCGACAACGGGCGGAGCGACACCCTGGCGGACACCGTGGGCCGGCAGGCGCTGCGCTGCATCCGCTGCTCGGCGTGTCTGAACGTCTGCCCGGTCTACGAGCGGGCCGGCGGGCACGCGTACGGCTCGCCCTACCCGGGGCCGATCGGCGCCATCCTCACCCCTCAACTCCGGGGCTTGGCAGGCCCGTTGGAGGAGTCGCTGCCGTACGCGTCGTCGCTGTGCGGGGCGTGCTACGAGGTGTGCCCGGTGGCCATCGACATCCCCGAGGTGCTGGTGCATCTGCGGGAGCGGGTGGTGGAGGGCGGGCCGGTCACCCGGCGCGGGGCCCGGGTGGTGCTCAAACCGGCGAAGGGGCACGCGGCGGAGCGGGCCGCGCTGCGCGCCGCTGCCTGGGCGTTCGACCATCCCGGCGCACTGCGCGGCGGGATGCGGCTGGCCGCGCGGACCCGGCGGCTGCATCCGCGGCGGCTGCCGGGGCCGGGGCGCGCCTGGTCCGACACCCGGGCGCTGCCGGCGGTGCCGGCCGAGTCGTTCCGCGACTGGTGGCAGCGCACCCGGGGCGGGGCCGGGCAGGCGGCCGGGGGCCCCGGGGGCAGTGGCGACTCCGGCAGCTCCAGCGACTTCGACGGCTCCGGTAACTCCGGTAAGGGAGACGTGGGATGAGCAGCAGGGATGTGGTCCTGGCGCGGGTGCGCCGGGCGCTGGCCGATGTGCCGCGCGGGGAGGGTCCGTACGATCCGCCGGTCCCCCGGGACTACCGCCGGGTGCACGGCTCCCGGACGCCCGGCGAGACCGTGGCGCTGCTGGCGGAGAACCTCGCGGACTACCGCGCGGTGGTGCACCGCTGCGCGCCCGGTGAGCTGCCGGCGCTGCTCGCCCGGCTGCTGGCGGCACGCGGGGCGCGGACGGTGGTGGCGCCGCCGGGGCTGGACCCGCGGTGGCTGGCCGCGGCCGAGGTCACCGTCCGCCCGGACCGGGCCGCGGACACCGCGCGCGAACTGGACGCGGTGGACAGCGTGGTGACGGGGTGCGCGCTGGCGATCGCGGAGACCGGCACCCTGGTGCTGGACGGCGGTCCGGACCAGGGGCGGCGCCGGATCACCCTCGTTCCGGACCACCACATCTGCGTGGTGCGGGTGCCGGCGCAGGTCGTCGGGTCGGTCCCCGAGGCACTCCCCCGGCTCGCGCCGGAGCGCCCGCTGACCTGGATCTCCGGGCCGTCCGCGACCAGTGATATCGAGCTGGACCGGGTGGAGGGGGTGCACGGGCCGCGGACGCTGGAGGTCGTCCTCCTGACGGACGACGGGGACGAGGACGGGCACGGGGACGGGGACGCGGTGGGGTGAGCCGATGCGGGGTGGGCCGCGGAGGGTGACCCTGGCGTTGGTAGGCACCCGGTTGGTACCACTCACAGGTGTCTGGGTACCCCTCGCGCGGCTCGGCAGACTCGTGGTCATCGCCACCGAGCAGATGACCGAGAGGCAGGCACACCCCATGAGCAGCAACACCAACTCCGTTTCCTGGCAGGCCGGTTGGATCACCTCCGTGCAGCGGCCGAGCGTGGGCTTCCACAAGAACTGGGCCGAGGAGGGCTTCGGCGGCCAGACCGTCCGGCAGCGCGTACGGGTCGCCGGCTCTGGCACCCTGGCGCGGATCAAGCTGTCGAACCGCTACGGCAGCGCGCCGCTGGAGGTGTCCGGCGCGAGCATCGCCCGGGCCGGCGAGGGCGCGGCGGTGGCCGCCGGTTCGCTCCGGCGGCTGACCTTCGGCGGGGCGGAGTCGGTGCGGATCCCGGCGGGCGGCGAGGTCTACAGCGACGCCGCCGAGCTGACCGCCGCCGCGTTCGACACGCTGACCGTGTCGCTGTACTTCGCCCGGCCGACCGGTCCGGCGACCTTCCACGCCCAGGCGTGGGCCACCGCGTACCGGGCGGCCGGCGAGCAGCTGGGCGAGGTGGACCCGGCGGTCTTCGGGGAGACCACGGTGTCGTGGTACTACCTTGCCGCGGTCGAACTGGCGGACGGCGGACCGGTGGAGCGGGACGCGGTGGTGCTCTTCGGCGACTCGATCACCGACGGCTTCGGCTCGACCGTGGACGCCAACGGGCGCTACTCGGACGCGCTGGCCGGGATCCTGGCCAGCGAGGGCCGCCCACTGCGGGTCCTGAACTCCGGTATCGGCGGCAATCTGCTGCTGAACGACTCGGAGTGGTTCGGCGAGCGGGCCGGGGCGCGCTTCCAGCGGGACGTGCTGGACGTACCGGGGGTGCGGTCGGTGGTGGTGCTGGTGGGGCTGAACGACATCGGCTTCAGCGAGGTGGACCTGCCCACCTACAAGCCCAACCCGGACAACGCGGCGGACGCCCTCATCGCGGGCTACCAGGAGCTGATCGCCCGGGCGCACGCGGCCGGGGTGCGGATCATCGGCGGGACGGTCCTGCCGTTCAAGGGGTCGGAATACCACACCCCGGCGGCGGAGGCGAAGCGCCGGGCGGTCAACGCCTGGATCCGGACCTCGGGCGCCTTCGACGCGGTGGCCGACTTCGCCGCCGCGATGGCCGACCCGGAGGACCCGGACGCGCTGGCGCCCGCGTACGACAGCGGCGACCGCAAGCACCCCGGCGACGAGGGCTACCGCGTGATGGCCCGGGCGATCGACCCGGCCGCGCTCTGACCCCACCGCGCTCCGCCCCCTCCCGCATCCTTCAACGAGCCGACGAGACGTCAAAGAACCGACGAGACGTCAACGAACCCACCAGACAAGGAGTTCCCATGGATCTGGAACTGCACGGCAAGGTCTTCATCGTCACCGGCGCGTCGGCGGGCATCGGCGCCGCCACCGCCCGGCTGCTGGCCGAGGAGGGCGCCACCGTGGTCGGGGTGGCGCGGAAGGCGGACGCGGTGGAGGAACTGGGGCCGCGGGTCGGGGCGGTGGCCGCCGATCTGACCGACCCGGACGCGCCGGACCGGGTGGTGGCGGCCGCGCTGGAACGGCACGGGCGGCTGGACGGGCTGGTCAACAACGTCGGCGCGCTGACCTCGCGGACCGGCTTCCTGGACGTGTCGGACGCGGAGTGGAAGGCCACCTTCGACCTCAACTTCCACTCCCTGGTGCGGATGACCCGGGCGGCGCTGCCGGCGCTGCTGGAGCGCGGGGCGGGCTCGCTTGTCCACATCGCCAGTGAGGCGGCGCGGTTCCCGGACGTGCCGCTGGTGGACTACGCGGCGTCCAAGACGGCGATGCTGTCGGTCAGCAAGACCCTGGCCGCGGAGTTCGGTCCGCGCGGGGTGCGGTCCAACGTCGTCTCCCCCGGGCCGACCCGGACCGCGCTGTGGGACGCGCCGGGCGGCTTCGCGGAGCAGCTGGCGGAGCAGTACGGGGTGGGCACGGAGGAGGCCGTGGAGCGGTTCGTCAAGGAGGAGCGCAAGCTGCCCAGCGGCCGGATCGGCGCGCCGGAGGACGTCGCCCGGATCGTGGCCTATCTGCTGTCGCCGCTGTCCGGGCAGGTCACCGGGGCCGAGTGGGCGGTGGACGGCGGAGCGCTGCGGCAGATCTGAGGCGGCCGATCTCCGAGCGGCGGGCGCGAGGCGGCGGTCCCGATGGGGCCGTTGGGGCCGCTCGGGTTCGGCCGGTGGCCGGTGCGGGGTCCTGGGGAGATTCGCCAGGGCCCCGCCGGCTCATACCAGGACGCCGGGCGGGCGGCCGTCGCCCACGGCATCGTCGTCCTCGGCGTCCGGGGCGCCCGGTCCCTCCGGGGCGTCCAGATCGCCCAGCCCGTCCGGGGTGCGCCGGGCGTCGCGGCGGACCAGGGCGGCGTAGCGGCCGCCGGCGGCGAGGAGTTCGCGGTGGGTGCCGCGTTCGGCGATCCGGCCGCCGTCGAGGACGACGATCTGGTCGGCGTCGCGGACGGTGGAGAGGCGGTGCGCGATGGTGATCGTGGTGCGGCCCGCGGAGAGCGCGTCGATGGCCCGCTGGACGGCGTGTTCGGTACGGGTGTCCAGGGCGCTGGTGGCCTCGTCGAGGACCAGCACCGGCGGGTCGCGCAGAATCGTCCGGGCGATCGCCAGGCGCTGCTTCTCCCCGCCGGAGAAGCGGTAGCCGCGTTCGCCGACGAGGGTGTCGTAGCCGTCCGGGAGGGCCGCGATGTGGTCGTGTATCTGGGCGATCCGGGCGGCCCGTTCGATCTCCTCGCCGGTGGCGTCGGGCTTGGCGAAGCGGAGGTTCTCGGCGACCGAGGCGTGGAAGAGGTAGGTCTCCTGGGAGACCACGCCGACCGCGCGGGCGAGGGTGTCGAAGTCCAGGTCGCGGACGTCGGTGCCATCGAGGGTGACCCGGCCGCCGGTCACGTCGTACAGGCGCGGGACGAGGTAGCTCAGGGTGGTCTTGCCGCTGCCGGTCGCGCCGACGACGGCGAGGCTGCTGCCGGCCGGGACGGTCAGGTCGATGCCGTCGAGGGTGGGCGCGGCGTCCGGGTCGTAGCGGAACGAGACGTTCTCGAAGCGGATCTCGCCGCGCGGAGCGGGCAGCCGGACGGGGGCGGCGGGTTCGGTGAGGCCCACCGGCAAATCCAGGTATTCGAAGATGCGCTGGAAGAGCGCCAGCGACGTCTGCATCTGCACGCCGGTGGTCAGCAGCGAGACGGTCGGGCGGAGCAGGCCCTGCTGGAGGGTGACGAACGCGACCAGGGTGCCCAGCGAGAACGCCGGGCCGCCGAGCCGGAGCACCAGGCCGGCCGCCCAGTAGATCAGCGCGGGCATGGCGGCCATGACGATGCCGATGGTGGCCATCCGCCAGCGGCCGGCCATGTTGGCGCGCACCTCCAGGCCGACCAGCTGCTCGGACTCCGCGGCGAACCGCTTGGTCAGCGAGTCGGCGCGGCCCATGGTGCGGCCGAGCAGGACGCCGCTGACCGAGAGGGATTCGGTGACCATCGCGGACATCGCGGCCATCTGCTTCTGCCGCTTGGTGGTGATCTTCTTGCGTTCGTTGCCGACCCGGCGGCTGATCCAGACGAAGAGCGGGAGCAGCAGCAGCGAGACCGCGGTCAGCCGCCAGTCGAGGGCGATCATGGCGACGACGGTGGCGACGACCGAGGTGAGGTTGGAGACCAGGGAGGTGGCGGTGGAGGTGACGGTCGCCTGCATACCGCCGATGTCGTTGGCGATCCGGGACTGGACCTCGCCGGTGCGGGTGCGGGTGAAGAACGCCAGCGGCATCCGCTGGAGCTTGGCGTAGACGGCGGTGCGCAGATCGTGCATCACGCGCTGTCCGACGGTGGTGGAGATCAGGGTCTGCAGCACGCCGAAGACGCTGGTCGTGACGGCGGTGGCGATCATGCCCAGCGCGAGCAGCGACAGCAGTCCGGTCCGGCGGCCGGGGATGGCGACGTCGAGGATCTCGCGGAGCAGGAACGGGGAGGCCACCGAGACCAGCGAGGAGGCGGCGACGAGCAGGCCGACCAGGGCCAGCCGGCCGCGGTACGGGCGGAACAGCGCGAGGATCCGCCGCAGCTGGACGGGGGCGTCGGGGTCCTTGGGCGGCGGGGTCCAGTTCGGTTCGTCGGGACGCATGGGCTCCTTCGGGGAGGGCGGTACGGGGCGCGGGCCGGGGCGGGGGGCGTGCGGTGCGGCCCGCGCGCCCCCGGCCCGGCGGCCGGCAACTCTGCCGGGAAAACTTTTCCGAGCCTAGCTCATAGTTACCTAGACTCACAATGAATCTTGTCCTGTATCGTGGGGCCATGCCCTCCCCCGAGCCGCCGGCCGGCGCCGCGGACGCCAACGTCGCCGAGCAGCTGGTACGGCTGACCCGCCGCATGCAGCGCGCCCAGAAGCGCCATATGGACCGCCTCGACCTCGCCGTCACCCCCGCCCAGTCCCGGCTGCTGCGGATCGTCGGCCACTGCCGCGGCACCGCGCCCCGGATGGCCGACCTCGCCGAGCGGCTGGAGGTGGTGCCCCGCGCGGTGACGACGCTGGTGGACGCCCTGGAGGCGAACGGCACGGTGCGCCGGGTACCCGACCCGGCCAACCGCCGCGTGGTCCGCATCGAACTCACCGACACCGGCCGCTCGGCCCTCCGCGCCCTCCGCGGCGCCCGCCGAGCCGCCGCCGAGGAGATCCTGTCCCCCCTCACCCCCGCCCAGCGCGCCCAGCTGGGCGGCTTGCTGTCCACGCTGGTGGACGGGGCGGGGGGAACGGGGGCGCATTGACCGGAGGGGCCAGGTGCGCCGGACGGGCCGGCAATTCCCAGCCCGTCCGGTCCATGAGAGCGGGCGCGCCTCGGCAATCCCAGCCCGTCCGGCGTTTGAGGACGAGCGAGCGTCAGCGAGCGATATGCAGCGCGACCGCGCTACGGGCCGGCACCGTGATCCGCGCCGTACCGTCCGCGCCGACCACCACCTCGTGCCCCCCGCACGCCCCCGGCCGGCCCGCGATCACATCGCAGTACGTCCCCGGGGGCAGCGGCGTGGCGAACGTCCGGCTCACCGGCGCACCCCCCGCGTTGATCGCCACGAACCCGGCGGACCCGCGCCCGAACGCGATCACCGACCCCCCGTCGTCCCACCAGTGGTTCAGCTCCGCCGAACCCACCGCGTTGCGGAACCCCACCATCCCGGTGATCTCCCGCTTCGCGTGCTCCCCGGTCCAGCCGGAGCCCCCGGACGGCGGCGGCCCGGCGTCCTTGTCGGTCCACGCGTAGCCGGAGTACACGTTCGGCGACCCGTACGGCGAGGCGAGCATGAAGACGTTGGCGAGGGTGTAGGCCGCGCCGTCCTTGTAGCTGAGCGTCGAACCGTTGCGCTCGGTGTCCCAGTTGTCGACGAACGTCCGGGCCTGGCCGCCCGGAAGCTTGCCGTCCGCGACGGACTTCAGCTGGGCCAGGCCGCCGCCGGTGAACGCGCTCTTGAGCTGCGTGCCGTACCGGAACTCGTCCACGTCGCCGATGCCGGTGTACTCCTCCGGCTGCACCGCCTCGCCGGCGCCGTGGATGACTTCCTGCACCCAGTAGCCGGGGTCCTTCATCTTGCCCTTGATCGCGGCGAGATCGGCCGCGGCGATGTGCTTGGCCGCGTCGATCCGGAAGCCGTCCGCGCCCAGCGACCGCAGGTCGTCGAGGTAGCGGGCGAGCGTGGTGCGGACGTAGTCGCTGCCGGTGTCGAGGTCCGCGAGGCCGACCAGCTCGCAGTTCTGCACCTCGTCGCGGTTGGTGTAGTCGGCGATGGTCCGGCGGCAGCCGTGGAAGTCCCAGTCCTGGTACGTGCCGGGGTAGGTGTACTTGGTGTACCGGGTGCCGCCGGTGCCCGTACCGGACCCTGCGGACATGTGGTTGACGACGGCGTCGGCGATGACCTTGACACCGGCCGCGTGGCAGGCGCGGGCCATCGCGGCGAACGCGTCCCGGTCGCCCAGCCGCCCGGCGATCTTGTAGCTGACCGGCTGGTACGAGGTCCACCACTGGTCGCCCTGGATGTGCTCGGAGGCGGGCGAGACCTCCACGTAGCCGTAGCCGGCCGGGCCGAGCTGGTCGGTGCAGGCCCGGGCGACATCGGCGTAGCGCCACTCGAAGAGGGTGGCGGTGACGGTCCGTTCGCCGGGCGGGGCGGCGTGCGCGGGCCAGGGGGCGCACACGGCGAGGCCGGCCGCGGCCAGGATTCCGGCGAGCTTCCTGCCCGGCACACGGGGGCGGCGGCGCGCCGAACGGCTCCTTCGTCGCTGCATTGTTGCGGCTCCTTCGTCATGGGGCACGGGGACCGCGCCCACGGGAGCAGCCACGCGCCAGGCCGCCATGGGGGGTGTCCGCTCCGGAGCCTGCCGTTTCGTACGTGAACACGTCAAGGCTTTCCGCAAGGGTTTTCAGGTTCTTGCGAAAGCCGCTGGCGGGTCCGCGCGCGGCACCGCCGCCCGGCACGTCCGGCGGTGTACGAAGAGTCCACGTACGCGCACCGGGAGTCCAAGCGTCCGTGACAACGCGCCCCAGGCGCCCTCTTGTGCCCCGGGCCTCCCAACCGTCAGGGTCCTCACCGAGGTTCACGACTGTCCCGCGTACGATCCGCTCCCCTTGGAGGACCGATGCACGAGGCACTTCCGCAGCACGAGGAGACCGACGGCAACGGCGAGGGCCCGAGCCGCCGTTCGGTCCTGTGGACCGCCGGCGCGGCGGGCGCCGGGCTGGGACTCACCGGGCTCGGCACCGGCCGGGCCGCCGCGGCCGGCCCCGGAACGGCCGGGGACGCCGCGGCGGCCGGCGCCGCGGCCCCCGAGCGCAAGGGCAAAACCATGATCGGGGTGCCGTTCGAGCCGCGCTCCACCGTCCGCGTCGGCATCATCGGCCTCGGCAACCGCGGCGGCAGCATGATCGACCTGTTCCTGGCGATGCCGCAGGTACGGGTGGTGGCGCTGTGCGACCCGGTCAAGGAGAAGACCGCGAAGGCGGCGGCGAAGGTCACCAAGGCCGGGCAGCCCGCGCCCGCCGTCTACACCAACGGCGACCACGACTTCGAAAACCTCTGCAAGCGCACCGACATCGACTTCGTCTACGCGGCGACGCCGTGGGACTGGCACTACGAGATGGCGAAGACCGCCATGCTCAACGGCAAGCACGTCGGCACCGAATGCCCGCTGGCGCTGCGCCTGGAGCAGCTGTGGGAGCTGGTCGACCTCTCGGAGCGGACCCGCAGACACTGCCTCCAGCTGGAGAACTGCTGCTACGGCAGAAACGAGATGCGGGTGCTGCGGATGGCGCACGCCGGCCTCTTCGGCGAACTGCTGCACGGCGCCGGGGCGTACATCCACGACCTGCGGGGCCTGATGTTCGACCCGGCGTATTACGAGGGGCCGTGGCGGCGGCTGTGGCACACCCGGCTGCGCGGCGACCTCTACCCCAACCACGGCTTCGGGCCGGTCGCCAACTACATGGACGTCAACCGCGGCGACCGGGTGGTGCGGATCTCCAGCTTCGGCACACCGGCACTGGGCCTGGCCGCGTACCGCGCGCAGCACATGCCGGCCGGCGACCCCAGCTGGAAGGAGTCGTACATCGAGAGCGACCGGACGATCAGCCTGGTGCAGACCGCCAAGGGCCGGGTGATCCGGCTGGAGCACGACGTCTCGACCCCGCACCCGTACAGCCGGATCAACAGCCTCGGCGGCACCAAGGGCCTCTTCGAGGACTACCCGGAGCGGATCTACCTGGAGCCGGACCAGAACAACGACGAGTGGGGCGACTTCGGGAAGTACGCCGAGTGGGACCACTGGCTGTGGAAGGAGCACGCCAACCCGCCCGGCGGCCACGGCGGGATGGACTACATGCTGGTCTTCCGGCTGACCCAGTGCCTGCGCCTGGGCCTGGTACCGGACTTCGACGTCTACGACGCGGCGACCTGGTCCGCGCCGGTTCCGCTGAGCGACCGCTCGATCAAGGCGAAGGGCGCACCGCAGGAGATCCCGGACTTCACCCGGGGGATGTGGCGGAAGGCGCGGCCGGGGGTGGACTCGGAGAAGCCGGAGGGGTAGGCGGGGGTGGGGCCGGTG
>NZ_LLZI01000287.1 GCF_001509485.1 Streptomyces sp. NRRL F-4489 | reverse complement strand
GCAGGGCCTCGGTGACCTCGCCGTAGACATCCAGCTGGAGCTGGCCGGCGGCGCCGTTGCCGACCCGGACCGGGCGGGAGTCCTCGTAGCCGGGCAGCCAGTTCAGCTCGTTCTCGCCCAGCTCCCGTTCACCGGCGATGCCGTACATGATCTGGAGGTTCTCCGGATCGCCGGCCACCGCCCGCAGCAGCCACTCGCGCCAGGCCCGCGCCTCCTCGCGGTAGCCGGTGCGCAGCAGCGACGACAGGGTGATCGCGGCGTCCCGCAGCCAGGTGAAGCGGTAGTCCCAATTCCGGATCCCGCCGATGCACTCCGGCAGCGACGTCGTCGGCGCCGCCACGATCCCGCCGGTCGGCGCGTACGTCAGCGCCTTCAGCGTGATCAGCGAACGCACCACCGCATCGCGGTAGGGCCCGTGGTACGTGCAGTGCTCGACCCACTCCCGCCAGAAGTCCTCGGTCGCCTCCAGCGACGCCTCCGGCTCGGCCAGGGCCGGCTGCTGGTGGTGGGAGGGCTGCCAGCTGATCGTGAACGCGATCCGCTCGCCCGGCGAGACCGTGAAATCGGACAGCGTCGTCAGGTCCTTGCCGTAGGTGTCCACGGAGGTGTCCAGCCACACCGAGTCCGGCCCGGCCACCGCCACCGTGCGGCCGTCGACCTTGTGGACCCAGGGCACCACCCAGCCGTAGGCGAACCGCATCCGCAGCTCCGAGCGCATCGGCACCCGGCCGCTGACGCCCTCCACGATCCGGATGACCTGCGGCGCGCCGTCGCGGGGCGGCATGAAGTCGA
Organism: Streptomyces sp. NRRL F-4489; assembly: GCF_001509485.1. Taxonomy (GTDB): domain Bacteria; phylum Actinomycetota; class Actinomycetes; order Streptomycetales; family Streptomycetaceae; genus Streptomyces. Next base: position 111,191 of record NZ_LLZI01000287.1, on the reverse strand, counting down.
TCACCCGGACCGTGCCGCGCGGGGTGTCCCACTCGGACTCCAGGACGAGGGAGTCGCCGCGGTAGCGCCGCCGGTCCGCGGCCCGCGGGCCCTCCCCGGCCGGGCCGATCCACCAGTAGCCGTGCTCCTCGGTGCCCAGCAGCCCGGCGAAGACCGCCGGTGAGTCGAAGCGGGGGAGGCACAGCCAGTCGACCGTGCCGTCCCGGCACACCAGGGCGGCGGTCTGCATATCACCGATCAGTGCGTAGTCCTCGATGCGCCCGGCCACGTGCGTCTCCCGTCGAACTGGAGTCACGCCCCCCATGGGACGTTGTGTGCTGTCCGTCCTGCCCATGAAACGTCGCCGAGCAGCGGGACCGGAAATCGGGCGGGCGGTGCCTTCCCGGACGGCTCGTCGCGAGTGTCCGAGCAGGATACGACGCAGGGGGGTGCGGCGCGCGGCGCTCACGTCGAGTGGGGATGGTCCGAACGGGTGGCCTGGCCGCGGCACGCTCCCGGGTGCCCGGCCGGACGCGGCCGTGCCCGGTCGCTGATAGCCTGGTACCCCGTGGACCGGTGGGACCCAGCAGAAATGCGGCACCCCCGAACCGCAGCGACCGGCACCCCTGATCCAGGCGGACGCCGCCTCGCACCTCTCCACCTCGCGACCACGGGAGCCCCCTCTTGGCCATGCCGCCCTCTGCTTCTCGAAAGAACGCAGCCTCGACGACCAAGCACCTCTTCGTCACCGGGGGCGTCGCCTCCTCGCTCGGCAAGGGGCTCACCGCCTCCAGCCTGGGTGCGCTCCTCAAGGCGCGCGGCCTGCGGGTCACGATGCAGAAGCTCGACCCGTACCTGAACGTCGACCCCGGCACGATGAACCCCTTCCAGCACGGTGAGGTGTTCGTCACCAACGACGGCGCCGAGACCGACCTGGACATCGGCCACTACGAGCGCTTCCTCGACGTCGACCTCGACGGCTCGGCGAACGTCACCACCGGCCAGGTCTACAACACCGTGATCGCCAAGGAGCGGCGCGGCGAGTACCTCGGCGACACCGTGCAGGTGATCCCGCACATCACCAACGAGATCAAGCACCGCATCCGCCGGCTGGCCACCGAGGACGTCGATGTCGTCATCACCGAGGTCGGCGGCACGGTCGGCGACATCGAGTCGCTGCCGTTCCTGGAGACCGTCCGCCAGGTCCGCCACGAGGTCGGCCGGGACAACGTCTTCGTCGTGCACATCTCGCTGCTCCCGTACATCGGCCCGTCCGGCGAGCTGAAGACCAAGCCCACCCAGCACTCGGTCGCGGCCCTGCGCAACATCGGCATCCAGCCCGACGCGATCGTGCTGCGCGCCGACCGCGAGGTGCCCACCGCCATCAAGCGGAAGATCTCGCTGATGTGCGATGTGGACGAGGCCGCGGTCATCGCCTGCCCGGACGCCCCCTCGATCTACGACATCCCCAAGGTCGTGCACGCCGAGGGCCTGGACGCCTACGTCGTCCGCAAGCTGGACCTGCCGTTCCGCGACGTGGACTGGACCCAGTGGGCGGACCTGCTCGACCGGGTCCACAACCCCGCGCACGAGGTCAAGGTCGCGCTGGTCGGCAAGTACATCGACCTGCCCGACGCCTACCTCTCGGTCACCGAGGCGCTGCGCGCCGGCGGCTTCGCCAACAAGGCCCGCGTCAAGATCAAGTGGGTCACCTCCGACGACTGCAAGACGCCGGCCGGCGCCCGCGACCAGCTCGCCGACTGCGACGCGGTCTGCATCCCCGGCGGCTTCGGCGACCGCGGTGTGGACGGCAAGGTCGGCGCGATCACCTACGCCCGGGAGAACAAGCTCCCGCTGCTCGGCCTCTGCCTGGGCCTGCAGTGCGTGGTCATCGAGGCGGCCCGCAACCTCGCCGGTATCGACGGCGCCAACTCCACCGAGTTCGACCCGGCCGCGGCCGACCCGGTGATCTCCACGATGGCCGAGCAGATGGACATCGTCGCCGGCGAGGGCGACATGGGCGGCACGATGCGGCTGGGCATGTACCCCGCCAAGCTCGCCGAGGGCTCCATCGTCCGCGAGGTCTACGGCGGCGAGCCCTACGTCGAGGAGCGCCACCGCCACCGCTACGAGGTCAACAACGCCTACCGCGGCGAGCTGGAGAAGAAGGCCGGCCTGGTCTTCTCCGGCACCTCCCCGGACAACAAGCTGGTCGAGTACGTCGAGTACCCGCGCGAGGTCCACCCCTACCTCGTCGCCACCCAGGCGCACCCGGAGCTGCGGTCCCGCCCGACCCGCCCGCACCCGCTCTTCGCCGGCCTGGTGAAGGCCGCCGTCGAGCGGCAGCAGGGCGCGGCGAAGCCGGGCGCCGGGAAGTAGCAGCCGGGCGCCGGCGGGCAAGCGGCGCACCGGCGTTACCGTTGCCGGGGTGCGGTCCCCCTTTCATGGGGCCGCACCCCGGTTCGGCGTTTTTGCAGCGACACACAGGAGGACGCATGGCGATCAAGGACACCCCGGAGGAGTGGACGGTCACCGGCACCAGCATGCCGTTCAAGGGGGCCAAGACCGGCGTGCGCACCGACCGGGTCGTCATGCCGGACGGCTCCACCGCCACCCGCGACTACCAGGTCCACCCCGGCTCGGTCGCGGTGCTCGCCCTGGACGACGCCGACCGGGTGCTGGTGCTGCGCCAGTACCGCCACCCGGTCCGCCACAAGCTGTGGGAGATCCCCGCCGGACTGCTCGACGTCCCCGGCGAGAACCCCCTCCACGCCGCCCGCCGCGAGCTCTACGAGGAGGCGCACGTCAAGGCGGACGACTGGCGGGTGCTGACCGACGTCTACACCACCCCCGGCGGCTGCGACGAGGCGGTGCGGATCTTCCTCGCCCGCGGGCTGTCCGAGGCCGACGGCGAGCGGTTCGAGGTCTCCGAGGAGGAGGCCGACATGGAGCTGGCCCGGGTCCCGCTGGACGAGCTGGTGCGCGCCGTCCTCGCCGGCGACCTGCACAACAACTGCCTCGTGGTGGGCGTGCTATCGGTCATCGCGGCGCGCGCCGGCCAGGGCCTGGACGCGCTCCGCCCCGCCGAGGCGCCCTGGCCGGCCCGCCCCTTCACCGCCTGACCCCGCGCCCCCGCCGGGCCACCCACCGCCTCCCGGTCGGATGATCGGCCGATCCGATCGAGTGACCCAACGGCCCTGCCCGGCACGGAACGTGACGGGCCGTGAACTACGCTCGGCAGGGTTCCCCTGCGCGCCGCGGCGGGAACGCGAACGCGCAGGCGGACGGGAGCGTGACCGGTGGCGGACCAGGTGGTGGGCGGGGGGCACCTCGCGCCGGAGGCGGCGCGCGGGCCCGGGGCGGCGGCACGGGACCGGCGGTCCGCACTGCCCCGCCAGGACGGTGCCGCCGCCCACCGCGGCCTCCCCGGATTCGCCGGCCGCCGCCACGAACTCAAGGCGCTCCGCGCCGACATCGGCCGGGCCGGACTCGACACCCTCACCGGCCGCCGCGGCGCCCGCAGCCGCGTCCTGCTGATCGCCGGCCGCCCCGGCTCCGGCCGCACCACGCTCGCCGAGGCGCTGCTGCGCGAGACCGCCGCCGACTACCCCGACGGCGTCCTGCGCGCCGTCCTCACCGGCCGCGACGGCGCCCCGCTGGGCCTGGCCCGCACCGCCCGCGACCTGCTCACCGCGCTGGGCACCACCGCCCCGCCCGGCGCCGGCGAGGACGAACTGGCCGAGGCGGTGCGCCGGGCCCTGGCCGGCACCCGCACGGTGCTCCTGCTGGACGACGCGCCGGGCGCCGAGCACGTCGAACCGCTCGTCCCGGACGCCCCGGACTGCCTGGTCGTGGTGGTCTCCCAGGGGCCGCTGACCGGCATCTCCGACGTCCGGCCGTGCGCGCTGGGCGGCCTGGACACCGCCGCCGCCGTCGAGGTGCTGGGCCACTACGCCGGGCCCACCCGCATCACCGTCGACCCGCGCACCGCCGAGGCCGTCGCCGAGGAGTGCGGCGGCCACCCCGCCGCGCTGATACTGGCCGGCGCCTGGCTCGCCGCCCGCCCCAAACTCTCCGTCGCCGATCTCCGGCAGGCGCTGCTCGCCGTCCCCGTACCGCCCGACCTCCCGGCCGGCGACCGCCCCCTGCACCGCGCCTTCCGCCTCACCTACGCGGCGCTGCCGCAGACCGCCGCCCGGATACTGCGGCTGGCCACGCTCGCCCCGGACGGCCTGGTCGACGCGCACACCGCCGCCGCGCTGGGCGGTTGCGCGGTCCCCGCGGCCGCCGCGGTGCTGCACGACTTCACCGCGCTCGGCCTGCTGCGGCCGGTCCCCGGCGAGCCCGACCCGGCCGCGGACGGCGGCCCCGGCCCGCGGTACCGCCTCCCCGGCTGCCTCGTCCCGCTCTCCCGCGCCCTGCTCCAGGAGTACGAGCGGCCGGCCGATGTGCAGCTCGCCCGCGCCCGGATGCTGGAGCGGACGGTGCGGCTGGTGCGGTCCTGCCGGGCCGCCGCCGAACCGGACGGTTCGCCCGCCCGCCGGCGGGCCGCCGAACTCCCGCGCCCGCTGCGCTTCCCCACCCGCGCCGCCGCCGCGCACTGGCTGCGCACCCGCCGCGGCGCGCTGCTCGACGCCGCCGCGATGGCCGCCGCGGACGCCCAACTCGACACCCTGGACCGGCGGTTGATCGCCGCGCTGACCCGCGCCCTGCTCGCCCACCACGGCCCCGAGGCCGCCGCCCCCGACCTCTACACCCTGCACGAGCTGCTGCTCGCCGTCGCCGAACGGCGGGCGCTGCCGCGCGAGCGGGCGGCCGCGCTGCTCAACCTCGGCGATCTCGACGCCGGGGCCGGCCGGACCGGGCAGGCGCTGGCCCGCTACCGCGGCGCCCTGGAGGCGGCCCGCTCGGTCCGGGACCCGGTGGCCACCGGCCGGGCGCTGGAATCGCTCGGCGACACCTACGGCGCGCTGGGCGACCCGATCCGCTCCGCCGACTGGTACGGGCGGGCGCTGGAGCTGCGGCTGGCCCGGGGCGAGTGGTCCGACGCGGCCCGGCTGCACGCCAGGATCGGCGCCGCGCACGGCCGGGCCGGCCGGTACGAACAGGCGCTCAAGGAGTGCCGGGCGGCCGCCCGCGCGTACCGCAGGCTCGGTGATCCCGCAGGTCAGGCGCGGGCCGCTGAGGCGGCGGCGGGTGTCCGCGAGCACGCCGGGGACCTCGCGGCGGCGCTGGGCGAGCGTCTTACGGCGCTGGAATTCGCCCGTGCGGCGAAGGACACGTCCCTCGAAGCGGGCCTCCAGCTGCGGATTGCGGAGATCCTCGACCGGCTCGGCGATCCAGCCGCCGCACGGCTCCACCGGGCGGCGGCGGACCGAATCCCTCAGGAGGCCGCCGACTGACCTACGAAATCGGTAGTGGCCTTCCGGAAAATTAGACCTTTGCAAGGCTAGACAACGTGAGGTCCTTCAATAGACTGGCAGAGCCGCGTTCGGCGCGGTCAGTTCCGTCATGCAGCGCATGAGGGATAATTCCTATCGCAAGCTCTCATTCAAGGACCGTGATCGACGTGAAGGTCGGCATCCCCCGCGAGGTCAAGAACAACGAGTTCCGCGTGGCCATCACGCCCGCCGGTGTGCACGAGCTCGTCCGCAACGGCCACCAGGTCGTCATCGAGAAGGACGCCGGTCTCGGTTCGTCCATCACCAACGAGGAGTACGTCGCCGCCGGCGCCACCATCCTCGGCACCGCCGACGAGGTCTGGGCCACCGCCGACCTGCTGCTGAAGGTCAAGGAGCCGATCGCCGAGGAGTACCACCGCCTCCGCAAGGACCAGACGCTCTTCACCTACCTGCACCTGGCCGCGTCCAAGGAGTGCACGGACGCCCTGCTGGAGTCCGGCACCACCGCCATCGCCTACGAGACCGTCGAGACCGCCAACCGCGCGCTGCCGCTGCTGGCCCCGATGTCCGAGGTCGCGGGCCGGATCGCCCCGCAGGTCGGCGCCTACCACCTGATGCGCCAGGCCGGCGGCCGCGGTGTGCTGCCCGGCGGCGTCCCCGGCGTCCAGGCCGGCAAGGCCGTCGTCATCGGCGGCGGCGTCTCCGGCTGGAACGCCGTGCAGATCGCCGTGGGCCTCGGCTTCCACGTCACCCTGCTCGACAAGGACATCAACAAGCTCCGCGAGGCCGACAAGATCTTCGGCACCAAGGTGCAGACGATCGTCTCCAACGCCTTCGAGCTGGAGAAGGCCGTCGTCGAGGCCGACCTCGTCGTCGGCGCGGTCCTGATCCCGGGCGCCAAGGCCCCGAAGCTGGTCACCAACGAGCTCGTCGCCAAGATGAAGCCCGGGAGTGTCCTTGTCGACATCGCGATCGACCAGGGCGGCTGCTTCGAGGACTCCAAGCCGACCACCCACGCCGAGCCGACCTTCCAGGTCCACAACTCGGTCTTCTACTGCGTCGCCAACATGCCCGGCGCGGTGCCCAACACCTCCACCTACGCCCTGACCAACGCCACGCTGCCCTACATCGTGGAGCTGGCGAACCGCGGCTGGGTCGAGGCGCTGCGCCGCGACCCCGCGCTGGCCAAGGGCCTGAACACCCACGACGGCAAGGTCGTGTACCCCGAGGTCGCCCAGGCCCACGGCCTGGAGTACGTCGAGCTGCGCACCCTCCTCGGCTGAGGCGTCAACCGCGCGCGTCAAACACGCACCACCGGCCGGGCCTTGGCGACAGGGCCCGGCCGGTCGCATGTGCGACACGCCCCGGGCGTGCCCTCCGGCGGTCCGCTCCCAACTCGCCGCGAACGTAGCCCTTTAACCGATTCGCGTCCCCCCGAAACTTCCGTCTCGGTCGCTGTGCGCTCTTGACATCGGGGGGTTCCGTTACCGACACATCGGGCCGGGTCCGGCGGATTGTGTTGCTGCGGACGCCCGACACGCCATAGAGTCGCCAACCGTCGGCATGGTGCCACGCTGACCTATCGATAAGTTTCCTGGTCACATCCAAGGAGGTAAGACGACTTGTGAATGAGTCGACATTTACTCCCGGAGGTGGTCGGCCAGGAGCGGTTGCACGGGGCCAGGGTCCCTCGGGGCGCGAGGCTGTCGGCTCCGTAGCGGTCCACACCTTCGCAGCCCACCAGAGCACTTCCACGACAGCCCACCAGAGCATGGACGGCCAACACGTGAACGCCATGGCCGGCGACCGGGGCAGTGGAGAACCCGCCCGTCTCGCCGACTACGACGACCTGCCCGAGGGGCACTTCTACGACCCGGACGCGGAGTACGAGCCGGATCCGGAATACGCGGCCACGCTCGCGCCGGACGCCGCGCGCCAGCGCCGCGAGCGGGTCGGCCCGACCGGGCGCCCGCTCCCGTACTTCCCCATCCCCGGACCGCTGTCGGACCACGGCCCGGCGAAGATCATCGCGATGTGCAACCAGAAGGGCGGGGTCGGCAAGACCACCTCGACCATCAATCTGGGCGCCGCGCTCGCCGAGTACGGCCGCCGGGTGCTGCTCGTCGACTTCGACCCGCAGGGCGCCCTCTCGGTCGGCCTCGGCGTCAACCCGATGGAACTGGACCTGACGGTCTACAACCTGCTCATGGAGCGGGGCATGTCCGCCGACGAGGTCCTGCTGAAGACCGCGGTCCCGAACATGGACCTGCTGCCCAGCAATATCGATTTGTCAGCGGCCGAGGTCCAGCTCGTCAGCGAGGTCGCCCGCGAGTCGACCCTGCAGCGGGCGCTGAAGCCCCTGCTGCCCGACTACGACTACATCGTCATCGACTGCCAGCCCTCGCTCGGCCTGCTGACCGTCAACGCCCTGACGGCCGCTCACAAGGTCATCGTGCCGCTGGAGTGCGAGTTCTTCGCGCTGCGCGGGGTCGCGCTGCTCACCGAGACCATCGAGAAGGTCCAGGAGCGGCTCAACCCCGAACTCCAGCTGGACGGCATCCTGGCGACCATGTACGACTCCCGGACGGTGCACAGCCGCGAGGTCCTGGCGCGCGTCGTCGAAGCCTTCGACGACCACGTCTACCACACCGTCATCGGCCGTACGGTCCGCTTCCCGGAGACCACCGTCGCCGGTGAGCCGATCACCACCTACGCCTCCAACTCCGTGGGGGCCGCCGCCTATCGCCAGCTCGCCAGGGAGGTGCTCGCCCGGTGTCACGCCGAGTGAGTCTGCCCGGCGCCGACGAACTGTTCCGCACCACCGGGGGAGTGGGCCTCCAGCCGTCCAGCCCCCGGCGTACGGCCGGCGGCGCGGCCCCCGGCGGCGAGGACGCGCGGGTGCCCGCGCCGGCCGGCGAACGGGACCCCGCGGCGGACGCGCCCGCCCCCGCCCCCCGCGGCCGGGCCGCGCACGGCGCGGACGCGGACGTCCCGGAGGCCGGCGACGCCCCCGCCGCGGCCCGTACGGCGCCCGCGGCGGCACCCGACGGGCACAGCGGCCGGGAGCCGGAGCCGGAGACCGCCCAGGGGCACCGCACGCCGGCCGGGCGGGCGGCCCGCGCCGAGCGGGAGGCCGCGCCGGCCGCGGCACCGGCCCGCCGCCGCACCCGCGGCGCCAACCGCCGCCCCAGCGGACGGGAACGGCACGACGAGAAGATCACCGTCTATGTCTCCGCCGAGGAGCTCATGGACCTCGAACACGCCCGCCTGGTGCTGCGCGGCGAGCACGGCCTGGCCGTCGACCGCGGCCGGATCGTCCGCGAGGCGGTGGCCGTGGTCCTGGCCGACCTGGAGTCCCGGGGCGAGGCCAGCATCCTGGTGCGCCGGCTCCGCGGCCGGTAGACCGGGCGCGCGCCGGGCCGCTGCCCCGCCCGGTCCGGCCCGGAGGGTGTCCGACACGCCCCGGGGGCCGGCCGGCGGCGCGCGGCGGGATAGCCTGCCCCTTCCGGCGGGGTGTCCCGCCCGTGACCAGCCCGCCGCCCCGGCGCGGGACCGCAGCACCCTGGACCGCCATGCCGACGACCGACGCCGACGCCACCGCCCCGGAGAGCGCGGCCGGCGACGGCCGCTTCACCCTCCGCCTCGACAACTTCGAGGGCCCCTTCGACCTGCTGCTCCAGCTGATCTCCCGGCACAAGCTGGATGTGACCGAGGTCGCGCTGTCCCGGGTGACCGATGAGTTCATGGCCCACATCCGGGCCATGGGGCCGGACTGGGACCTCGACCAGACCACCGAGTTCCTGGTGGTCGCGGCCACCCTGCTCGACCTCAAGACGGCCCGGCTGCTGCCCGCCGCCGACGTGGAGGACGAGGCCGACCTCGCCCTCCTGGAGGCCCGGGACCTGCTCTTCGCCCGGCTGCTGCAGTACCGCGCGTACAAGAAGATCGCGGACATCTTCAGCGGCCGGCTGGCCGAGGAGGCGCGCCGCCACCCCCGTACCGTCGGGCTGGAGCCGCACCACGCCGAGCTGCTGCCCGAGGTGGTGCTCGGCATCGGCGCCGAGGGGTTCGCCAGGCTCGCGGTGAAGGCCATGCAGCCCAAGGCCGAACCGCGGGTCTACGTGGACCACATCCACGCGCCGCTGGTCAGCGTCCGGGAGCAGGCCGAGGTGGTGGTGGCCCGGCTGCGCGCGGCCGGCGCGGCGGACTTCCAGGAGCTGGTCGCCGACGCCCCGGACACCCTCACCGTCGTCGCGCGCTTCCTGGCCCTCCTGGAGCTCTACCGCGAGCGGGTGGTGGCCCTGGACCAGGCCGAGGCGCTGGGGGCGCTGACGGTGCGCTGGACGGGCGCGGAGGGGGCCGCCCCGCGGGTCACCGACGAGTTCGACCGGGCGGCGGGCGACGGGCCCGCCGCCGGGCAGGGGGAGCGGGGTGCGGCCCCGGATAGCCGTACGCGGACCGAGGAGCGGGAGGAGCCGGCGTGAGCGGCGCGGGATACGAGATCACCGAGCAGGGGCCCGGGGAGCGGCCGGAGGCGGCGCGGCCGGCCGGCGCCCCGGCGGTGGCGGAGCTGCCGCTGAAGCCCGCGCTGGAGGCCGTCCTGATGGTCGTCGACGAACCGGCCACCGAGGAGCACCTGGCCCGGGTCCTCCAGCGGCCGCGCCGGGCGGTGGCGCTGGCGCTGCGCGAGCTGTCCGGCGACTACACCCGCGAGGGCCGCGGTTTCGACCTGCGGCTGGTCGCCGGCGGCTGGCGCTTCTACTCCCGCGCGGCCTACGCGGACGCCGTCGAGGGCTTCGTCCTGGACGGCCGGCAGGCCCGGCTGACCCAGGCCGCATTGGAGACTCTGGCCGTGGTCGCGTACCGTCAGCCGGTCAGCCGTTCCCGGATCTCCGCCGTACGCGGGGTCAACTGCGACGGCGTGATGCGCACGCTCCTCCAGCGCGGCCTGGTGGAGGAGGCGGGGACGGAACCTGAAACAGGTGCGATCCTGTACAGGACGACGAATTACTTTCTGGAGCGGATGGGCCTGCGCGGCCTGGACGAGCTCCCTGAGCTGGCACCCTTCCTCCCGGAGGCGGACGCGGTCGAGGGCGACTCCCCGGAAGGTATCCCGTCGTTCGACGTAGACGACAGCGGCGACTCTCAGACGGATCATTGATGCGAAGCAGCGGCAGGAACAGCAGCGGCGGCGGTAGGGGCAACAACTACCGCGGGGCGGGCAACAAGCGGGACGAGAAGCAGCAGCGGGCGGGCCGCCCCCGTCCCGAGGAGCGCCGCTACGACGTGGGCGGATCCGCCGGCGGCGACGAGCGCGGCGGGGGCCGGGGCAAGACCGGCGCCCGGGGCGCGGCGGCCCGCGGCGGCGCCAAGGGCGGCCCGCGCACGGGTGCCGGCGCCAAGGGCGGTCCGCGTACCGGTGCCGGCGCCCAGGGCGGCCGCCCCGGGGGCAAGGGCACCGGCCGCGGCCAGGCGCCCGCCCGCCCCCGCGAGTACGACGCCCGGATCGAGGAGCGCAACCGCGCCCGGCACGACAAGCCGCGGGTGCAGACCCCCAAGACGTTCGGCGAGCAGGAGGGCGAGCGGCTGCAGAAGGTGCTGGCCAGGGCCGGTATGGGCTCCCGGCGCGCCTGCGAGGAGCTGATCGACCAGGGGCGGGTCGAGGTCAACGGCCGGATCGTCATGGAGCAGGGCGTCCGGGTCGACCCGGAGAAGGACGAGATCAAGGTGGACGGCCTGACGGTCGCCACCCAGTCGTACCTCTTCTTCGCCCTGAACAAGCCCGCGGGCGTGGTCTCCACGATGGAGGACCCGGACGGGCGGCAGTGCCTGGGCGACTACGTGACCAACCGCGAGACCCGGCTCTTCCACGTCGGGCGGCTGGACACCGAGACCGAGGGCATCATCCTGCTCACCAACCACGGCGAGCTGGCCCACCGGCTGACCCACCCGCGCTACGGCGTCACCAAGACCTACCTGGCGGCCATCCAGGGCCCGCTCCCGCGCGACCTGGGCAAGCGGCTCAAGGACGGCGTCCCGCTGGAGGACGGCTACGCCCGCGCCGACCACTTCCGGGTCGTGGAGAACACCGGCAAGAACTACCTCGTCGAGGTCACCCTGCACGAGGGCCGCAAGCACATCGTGCGCCGGATGCTGGCCGAGGCCGGCTTCCCCGTGGACAAGCTGGTCCGCACGCACTTCGGCCCGATCGCCCTGGGCGACCAGAAGTCCGGCTGGCTGCGCCGGATGACCAACACCGAGGTCGGGATGCTGATGCGGGAGGTCGATCTCTGACGGCCGGCCGGCCCTCCGGGGCCGGCGGCGCTTGCGGAGGCCGCCCACCACCCCTTAATGTCACGTTGACGATTAAGGGGTGGTTTTCTCATGGGGGAAGCGATGGGGGCAGTGGCGGGGGCCGCGACCGGCTCGCTCATCGGGCTGGCGCTCGGTGACGCGCTCGGATATCCGACCGAGTTCCACGACGTACCGGAGATCCTGGCGCGGTACGGACCCTGGCGGGAGCTGGCGCTGCCCGAACCCGCCCTGGTCAGCGACGACACCCAGATGACGCTGGCCCTGGGGCACGCGCTGCGCGCCGCGCCGGGCGGCGCCGGGCTGACCGCCGCCGCGCTCGAACCGCCGCTCCGGCAGGCGTACGTGGCCTGGTGGCGCTCGCCCGAGAACAACCGCGCCCCGGGCGGCACCTGCCTGCGGGCCTGCGCCCTGCTCGACGAGCCGGGGCGGCCGTGGACCGAGGCCAGCCAGATCGGGTCCAAGGGGTGCGGCGCCAACATGCGCGTCGCCCCGGTGGGCCTCGTCCCCGGGCTCACCCCGGGGCAGCGGGCCGGCGCCGCGCAATTCCAGGCCGCGCTGACCCACGGGCACCCCACCGGGCTCGCGGCCGCCGACCTCACCGCGTACGCCGTACGCGTCCTGGCCGCCGGCGAGCCGCCCGCCGGGCTGCCGGGCCTGCTGCGCGGGTACGCCCGCACCCAGCGCACCACCTATCGCGAGGACTGGCTGGGCGACCTGTGGCGGCGCTCCCCGGCCGCGTCGCCGGCCGCCTTCATCGCCCGCGGCTGGGACGAGTGCCTGGGCGTCCTGGACCGCCTGGACGCGGCGCTGGCCGCACCCGACCGGGAGGCCGACCCCTGCGCGGCCACCGGCCTCGGCTGGATCGCCGAGGAGGCGCTGGCCACCGGGCTGCTCTGCTTCCTGCTCTTCCCGGACGAACCGCTCACCGCGCTCCGCCGGGCCGCCTGCAGCTCCGGCGACTCCGACTCGATCGCCTGCCTGACCGGCGCCTTCGCCGGGGCCCACCTCGGTGCCGGCGCCTGGCCCCGGGAGTGGGCGGACCGGATCGAGTACCGCGCGGACCTGCTGGCGCTGGGGGAGGCGTGGGATGTCTGAGTTATCTGTGACTGCTGGGAGCGGTGGGGCTGCGGCCACCGGGCCCTCGGTCGCCGTCCTCCAGGCGGCCGGAGTGCCCCCCATCGACCTCACCGCCCTGGTGGCCGACCAGCGCGACCCGCTGCTCTTCGCCACCGTCTCCGGCGCCCACCTCTACGGCTTCCCCTCCCGCGACTCCGACGTGGACCTGCGCGGCGCCCACCTGCTGCCGGTGGCCGCCCTGGTCGGGCTGCGCGAGCCGGAGGAGACCCGGACGCTGATGGGGGAGCGGGACGGCGTCGAGACCGACCTGGTCACGCACGATCTGCGGAAGTTCGCCCGCCTGCTGCTGCGCCGCAACGGCTACGTACTGGAGCAGCTGCTCTCCCCGCTGGTCGTCCACACCACCCCTGTCCACCAGGAGCTGATCGCGCTCGCCCCGGGGTTCGTGACCTCGCACCACGCCCACCACTACCGGGGCTTCGCCGGCCCCCAGTGGCGGCTCTTCGAGAGGACCGGCGAGCTGAAACCGCTGCTCTACACGCTGCGGGTGCTGCTGACCGGGATCCACCTCATGGCCACCGGCCGCCTGGAGGCCCATCTGCCCACCCTGGCCGGCGAGCCGGGCGCGCCCGCGTACCTCCCCGAGCTGATCGCGGCCAAGGAGGCGGCCGAGCACGGCGCGGCCGGCGCCCTGGTGGACCCCGAGCGGCTGCGGGCCGACATAGCCGCCCTGCACGCCCGGCTGGACGCCGCCCAGGCCGCCACCGCCCTCCCGGACGCCCCGTCCGGCCGGGACGCGCTGCACGACCTCGTCGTACGGGCCCGGTCCGGCTCCGCCGGCAGCGGCGAGCCGGGAAGCGCCGCCTCGGCCTCCTCGGCCAGCGCCGCCACCCGGCGCTCCACGGCCTCCCAGGCCACCTCGCCGCGCCGCACCGCCAGCAGCTCCTCGCGGGCCGCGCCGACCTCCAGCGTCAGCGTGCCCGTACGGACCAGGTCGCGGGCGCAGGCCAGGGCGCGCAGCAGGTGCATCGCCTGCTTCCAGTGGGGCGCGCCGCCCCGGGCCACCTCGGCCCGCAGCTGCTTGAGCCGCCTGGCCGCGAAGCGTACGTAGACGCCCTGCGCCTCACGGGAGAGGAACGCGCCGCGCAGCGCCAGCAGCTCCCGGCCGGTGGCGTCGGCGTACTCCACGAGCGGGGAGTGCAGGCACTCCAGGGCGGTGGGGTTGGCGCGCAGCGCCAGCTCGCAGAACCGCTCCAGCTCCCACGAGAACTGCTCGGCCCCCGGTCCGTCCACATGGGCGGGCGGCTTCCCGAAGCGCCAGAAGAGCGCGGTCGGCGCGAGGTAGACCCCCCGCCGGTCGGTGTCGCTGGCCCCGGTGGCCAGCCCGAAGGCGCGCGAGCCCATCACGCAGGCGTAGACGGTGTGCCCGGTGACGAGGTCGTGGCCGGAGAGCGGCGGCGGCGCGCTCAGCGGCGCGGGCCCGGGGGCGGAGGCGGTCGGCATGGCGGTGATTCTCGCCGGGCGGCCGCGCCGCCGGCCACCGGATTCCCGGTGCGGGGAACGGTTGTCAGTGGCGCTGGTTAGGCTGATCAGTGCGTACCCGGACGGGTGCGTACGATCACGACGCAGGGGAGCCGGGACGTGGCGGTACGGGCCGTGCGCGGGGCCGTCCAGCTGGAGCGGGACGACGCGGAGCACATGCGGGAGCAGGTCGGCGCGCTGCTCACCGCCTTGTTGGAGCGCAACGGCCTGGTGCCGGACGACCTGATCAGCGTGTGGTTCACCGCCACGCCCGATCTGCGCAGCGACTTCCCGGCCGCCGCCGCCCGCGCCCTGGGCATCACGGACGTCCCGCTGATCTGCGCCCAGGAGCTGGACGTGGCCGGCGCCATGGCCCGGGTCGTGCGGGTGCTGGCCCACGTCGAGACCGAGCGGCCCAGGTCCGCGCTCGCCCATGTGTACCTCGGCGCCGCCGCGGCCCTCCGGAAGGACATCGCCCAGTGAGAACCGCCCTCGTCATCGGAACGGGCCTGATCGGCACCTCCGCCGCGCTGGCCCTCAGCGCCCGCGGCGTCCAGGTCTTCCTGGAGGACCACGACCACGCCCAGGCGCTGACCGCCGCCGCGCTCGGCGCCGGCACCGCCGAGCCGCCGGACGGCCCGGTCGACCTCGCCGTCGTCGCGGTCCCCCCGGCGCACGTCGCGGCCGCGCTGGCCGGCGCCATCCGGCGCGGCGCCGCCCGGGCGTACATCGACGTCGCCAGCGTCAAGGGCGGCCCGCGCCGCCAGCTGGAGGCGCTCGGCTGCGACCTCTCCCGCTACCTCGGCACCCACCCGATGGCCGGCAAGGAGCGCTCCGGCCCGCTGGCCGCGACCGCCGACCTCTTCGAGGGCCGCCCCTGGGTCCTCACCCCGGGCCGCGACGGCGACACCGAGGTGCTCAATCTCGCCCTGGAGCTGGTCGCGCTGTGCCGGGCCGTCCCGGTGGTGATGGACGCCGACGCCCACGACCGCGCCGTCGCCCTGGTCTCGCACACCCCGCAGCTGGTCTCCAGCCTGGTCGCGGCCCGCCTCAAAGGCGCCGACGAGACCGCGGTGCGCCTGTGCGGCCAGGGCATACGGGACGTCACCCGGATCGCCGCCTCCGATCCCGCGATGTGGATCGACATCCTCTCCGCCAACCCCGGCCCGGTCGCCGACGTGCTCACCGAGGTCGCCGCCGACCTCGACGCCACGGTCCGCGCGCTGCGCGCCCTGGAGTCCGCCGACGAGGACAAGCGCGGCTCCGGCGCCGACGGCATCGAGGACGTCCTCCGCCGCGGCAACGCCGGCCGCGAGCGGGTCCCCGGCAAGCACGGCGCAGCCCCGGCCGCGTACGAGATCGTCGCGGTCTACATCGGCGACCAGCCAGGCGAGCTGGCCCGGATCTTCGCCGACGCGGACCGCGCCGGGGTCAACATCGAGGACGTCCGGATCGAGCACGCCACCGGCCAGCAGGCCGGCTTCATCCAGCTCATGGTCGAGCCCAAGGCGGTGCCGGGGCTGACCGCCGAGCTGCGCGAGCGGGGGTGGTCGATCCGGCAGTGACACCGCGGACGGCCCGCCGCGGGTGAGCCAGTAACCTTGTCCGAGGCGCTCTTCGCGCCCCTGGACGCGCCCGCGTATCAAGAAAGGTGTTCATCACCGTGGAAACCGCCGACCGGACCGCCCCGGCAGCAGTGATTGTCGCCATCGACGGCCCCGCAGGCACGGGCAAGTCCAGCACGTCCAAGGCCGTCGCCGGCAAGCTCGGCCTCGGCTACCTCGACACCGGCGCCCAGTACCGCGCGATCACGTGGTGGATGCTGACCAACGGCATCGATGTGAACGACCCGGTCGCGGTGGCCGACGCCAGCGCCAAGCCGGTGATCGTCTCCGGTACGGACCCGGCCGCGCCGGCCATCACCGTCGACGGGGTGGACGCGTCCGGGCCGATCCGCAGCGCCGAGGTCACCGCCGCGGTCAGCGCGGTCAGCGCGGTCCCCGAGGTGCGCGCGCTGATCACCGACCTCCAGCGCACCATCGCCGCCGAGGCCGCGCACGGCATCGTCGTCGAGGGCCGGGACATCGGCATAACGGTCCTGCCCGACGCCGACCTCAAGGTCTTCCTGACCGCCTCCCCGGAGGCCCGGGCGGCCCGCCGCAACGGCGAGCTGAAGAGCACCGACCCCCAGCGCGCCGCCGACCTGGCCGCCACCCGCGAGGCGCTGATCAAGCGGGACGCCGCCGACTCCTCCCGCAAGACCTCGCCGCTGGCCAAGGCCGACGACGCCGTCGAGGTCGACACCACCGACCTGACGCTGGATCAGGTCATCGAGTGCGTGGTCACCCTCATCGAGGGCGTCCGGGCCGAGAAGGCGGGGCGGGACATCCGGTGACCGACGGCGGTATGGCGCCCAGCCCCCGCGGCGCCGCGATCGGCCGGCGGATCGGCATCGGGCTGATGTACGGCCTGTGGAAGCCCCGGGTGCTGGGCGCCTGGCGGGTGCCGCCGGCCGGCCCGGTGATCCTGGCCGTCAACCACTCCCACGGCCTGGACGGCCCGATGCTGATGGGCACCGCGCCCCGCCCGGTGCACTTCCTGATCAAGAAGGAAGCATTCGTCGGCCCGCTGGACCCGTTCCTGCGGGGCATCGGGCAGCTGAAGGTGGACCGCCAGACCACCGACCGCAAGGCGATCACCGACGCGCTCGGCGTACTGGCCGGCGGCGGTGTGCTGGGCATCTTCCCGGAGGGCACCCGCGGCGAGGGCGACTTCGCGTCCCTGCGGGCCGGGCTCGCCTACTTCGCGGTGCGCTCCGGCGCGCCCGTCGTCCCGGTGGCGGTGCTCGGCAGCACCGACCGCCCCAGCCGGCTCACCCCGGCCGTGCCGCGGCTGCGCGGCCGCGTCGACGTCGTCTTCGGCGACGCCTTCGAGGCGGGCGACGGAAGCGGGCGGCGCACCCGTAAGGCGCTGGACGAGGCGACCGTACGGATCCAGGAGCGGCTGACCGCCCACCTGGCACAGGCCCGGCGCCTTACCGGGCGCTGACCGACACTTGAGCAGTGGGCCCACCCTTGCGCGGCCCACCGACCACATGGATGAACGAGGAACGGACTTCATGAACGAGCAGATCCCCACCGGCGACGAGCACGGTGCGCTTGGCGACGCCGAGTACGCGGAGTTCATGGAGCTCGCCGCGGAAGAGGGCTTCGACCTGGAGGAGGTCGAGGGCGACATCGCCGCGGCCGGCCACGGCCCGCTCCCGGTCCTCGCCGTCATCGGCCGCCCCAATGTCGGCAAGTCGACACTGGTCAACCGCATCATCGGCCGCCGCGAGGCGGTCGTGGAGGACCGGCCGGGCGTCACCCGCGACCGCGTCACCTACGAGGCCGACTGGAACGGCCGCCGCTTCAAGGTCGTCGACACCGGCGGCTGGGAGCAGGACGTCCTCGGCATCGACGCGTCCGTGGCGATGCAGGCCGAGTTCGCCATCGAGGCCGCCGACGCGGTGGTCTTCGTGGTGGACGCCAAGGTCGGCGCCACCGACACCGACGAGGCCGTGGTCAAGCTGCTGCGCCGGGCCGGCAAGCCGGTGGTGCTGGTCGCCAACAAGGTCGACGGCCCCTCCGGCGAGGCCGACGCGGCGATGCTGTGGTCGCTGGGCCTCGGCGAGCCGTACCCGGTCTCCGCGCTGCACGGCCGCGGCACCGGCGACATGCTCGACGCCGCCCTGGAGGCGCTCCCCGAGGCGCCCGCGCAGACCTTCGGCGCCACCGTCGGCGGCCCCCGCCGGATCGCCCTCATCGGCCGCCCGAACGTCGGCAAGTCCTCGCTGCTGAACAAGCTCGCCCGCGAGGAGCGGGTGGTCGTCAACGAACTCGCCGGCACCACCCGCGACCCGGTCGACGAACTGATCGAACTGGGCGGCAAGACCTGGAAGTTCGTCGACACCGCCGGCATCCGCCGCCGCGTCCACCTCCAGGAGGGCGCCGACTACTACGCCTCGCTGCGCACCGCCGCCGCCGTGGAGAAGGCCGAGGTCGCGGTCGTCCTGATCGACGCCGGCGAGTCCATCAGCGTCCAGGACCAGCGGATCATCACGATGGCCGTGGAGGCCGGGCGCGCCCTGGTCATCGCGTACAACAAGTGGGACACCCTCGACGAGGAGCGCCGCTTCTATCTGGAGCGGGAGATCGAGCGGGACCTCGTCCAGGTCCCGTGGGCGATGCGGGTCAACGTCTCCGCGCGCACCGGCCGCCACATGGAGAAGCTGGTCCCGGCGATCGAGACCGCGCTGGCGGGCTGGGAGACCCGGATCCCCACCGGGCGGCTGAACGCCTTCCTCGGCGAGATCGTGGCCTCCCACCCGCACCCGATCCGCGGCGGCAAGCAGCCCCGGATCCTCTTCGGCACCCAGGCCGGCACCAAGCCGCCGCGGTTCGTGCTCTTCGCCTCCGGCTTCCTGGAGGCCGGCTACCGCCGCTTCATCGAGCGGCGGCTGCGCGAGGAGTTCGGTTTCGAGGGCACCCCGATCCACATCTCGGTCCGGGTCCGCGAGAAGCGCGGCACCAAGACCAAGAAGAAGTAGCCGCTCCGGGCCCGGCGAGCCCCGCCGGGCCCCGGGTCAGCGGCCGCCGGGCGGCCGGGACGCGTCCCGGCGGGCCGGCGGCAGCGCGGCCGGCAGCGGCCCCCGGGGCCGGAACGGCTGCCGGCCCACCACCTCCCACTGCGCCGGCGCCGGCGGCCGGCTCCAGTGCGCGCGGCGCAGCGCCTCCGGCACCTCCGGCTCGTCCGTACGGTCCCCGGGCAGCGCCCGGAAGGCGCGGCGGTACTCGGCGTACAGCGCGTCGTAGATCGGCGTGGCCGAACCGCGCTCGGCGGGGCGCGGCGCGCCGTGGTCGCGGGCCGGGCGCATCCCGGGGACGGTGTGGGGGTACTGGGCGCGGGAGGGCGGGTCGTATGCGTGCACGTAGGTGCCAACGACCCCGGTGCCCGCGGGATGCGGCTTTCGGGCGGAAATGGCTGATCGCGGACGCAATCCCGCCCTGTGGCGGTCATGCGCCCGCGATCGGGACGCCGGGCGGTCAGGTGCCGGCCAGCGGCATCGACGCGGCGACCAGCAGGCCCTTGGCGGCCGCCTGCTCCAGCGCCTGGCGCATCAGGTCCTCGCGCGGCTGATGGCCGATGGTGCCCGCGGGCGCGGCATACATCAGCACGGTCTTCTCCCTGTTGGCCGCGGCGCGCCAGCCGTCCGAGACGGCCAGCGGCTGGTGGGCCTGCCACCACGCGGACTGGCTGCCGCCCGCGCCGGACTGGAGGACGGCGTGCAGCTTGCCCATGGCCAGCAGCGCGGACCAGCCCTCGATCGGACCGGGGAGAACGTTCAGATCCGCCACCGGCGCGAAGCCGTGCTCGATGAGCAGCGGGAGGAAGTCGTCCTGCGGGCCCGTCGAACCGGGCCGGGCGATCGGGCCGTTGGGCTCCACCACGAGGGCCGGGTGCAGCTCGTCCCTGACCAGCACCAGGCCGCAGGTGATGCCGAGGGTGGCCTGGCGGTCACCGGTGGGGATCGGCGGGGCGCCGGTGGTGCCGGCGGCGTCCTCGCCGGTGATGGAGCGGACGGCCCCGCGGAGCTGCTCCTCGGACACCGGCACGACCTGGGAGGGGATGCACGTGGCGTGGGCGAACGCGAGCACCGCGGTCTCCTCGCCCACGAACAGGACGGTGCTGGTGCGCTCCCGCTCGCTGTCGCCGGGCGTCCGGCAGGAGGTGCAGTCGTAGCTGCCGGGGGCGTCGTCTCCGGCCAGCAGCCGGTCGGCTTCTTCGTCGCCGATCTCGGCGCGAACGTCGTCGCTGACGTCGAGCATGCGCGGCACGGGGGGCTCCTCGATCTTCATGAGCGGCTGCCGGGCGGTCTCCCGGCTCGTACAAGGACAACGGGCGACCCCCGGCAGAGTCACGCGCGGACGCGAACAGAATCGAACCACGCGCCGGGTGGCGGGGAAGCGGTGGGAAACGGTCGGCCGACCGGTCACGCTCCGTTCAATTCCTGACCAGAACTTGGCGCAGTCGGCCGTGTTTTGTCCGCCGGACGGGGTGCGGTCGTCCCCGGGGAGGGCGCGGCGCCCCGGGGCCCGGCGGCCCGCTGCCTACCGTCACCGGCTATGTCGGACAACTCTTCGGCGCCGCGGCGCCGCGTGGAATCCGTCGGGCTGCTCACCGCGGCGGCCGCAGCCCTGGTCCTCTGCCTGGCCGGCGGCGCGGCCGCCGACGGGGCGCCGGGGGGCGACGGCGGCGGAGGGGGCGGCGACGGCGGCCGGCCCCCGTACGCCTGCGCCGACGACCAGTGGCCCTGGGGCTGCCTCGCCGAGTGCGAGAGCAGCGGCGACTGGCACATCAACACCGGCAACAGCTACTACGGCGGCCTCCAGTTCTGGCAGCCCACCTGGGAGGCGTACGGCGGGCTGAAGTACGCCCGGCGCGCGGACCTGGCCACCCGGGACGAGCAGATCGAGGTGGCCAAGCGGGTCCAGGCCGCCCAGGGGTGGGGCGCCTGGCCCGAGTGCGCCCGGCGGTACGGTCTGCTCGGCGACCGGGACCGGGACCGGGACCGCGACCGCGGTGACGGAGACGGCGGCGACCACGGCGGCCGCCGCCATCTCGTCCGGCCCGGGGAGACGCTGTCCGGGATCGCCCGCCGGCACCGCGTCAAGGGCGGCTGGCAGGCGCTGTACGACGCCAACCGCGAGGCCGTGGGGGAGCGTCCGGACCGGCTGCAGGTCGGCACCCGGCTCAGGCTCCGCTGACGGGCTGACCCGCTGGCACTCCGGTGCGCGCCGGGCGCGCGGGCCGTCCGCCCGGCGCGCGCCCGGCCCTCGCTTCCGGAAAAGTTCCCGTCCCGCCATTCCGATGCCCTAACTTTTTCGGCACGACTTGGCGAATACCCCCAACCATGAAGGCCGTTTCGCGGTCTTACCTTTCACCAGCCTGCCGCCGGGCGCCGCCGGGCGGCCGGTGCGGGCCGCGGGGGATCGAGGACAGCGAGGACCAGGGACGCGGGGACGGATGCACATCTCATTCCTGATGCACCACGCCTACGGCACCGGGGAGCCGGTCCGGGCGGCCTTCGCCCTGGCCGGCGCGCTCGCCGAACGGCACGACGTCGAGATCGTCTCCGTCCTGCGCCACCGCGACGCCCCCGCCCACGATCTCGCGCCCCGGGTCGCGCTGCGCCACCTGGTGGACCTGCGGGAGCACGCCGCCGACCGCGCGGACCCCGCGCACACCCGGCCGTCCCGGGTCTTCCCGGCCGCCGAGCCCGGCTCCGGCCCGTACAGCGCGCTGACCGACCGGCGGATCGCCCAGTACCTGCGCCGGACCGCCGCCGACGCGGTGGTCGGCACCCGGCCCGGCCTCACCGTGCACATCGCCCGGCAGACCCGCCGCGGCCCGCTCCGGATCGGGCAGGAGCCGCTCTGCCTGGCCGCGCACGGCCGGGAGTTGCGGCTGGCGCTGCGCGGCGCCTACCCGCGGCTGGACGCCCTGATCACCGGCACCGAGGCGGACGCCCGGGCGTACCGGCGCGGGATGCGGCTGCCCGGTGTGCGGATCGCGGCGGTGCCGCCGGCGGTGCCCGCGCCGCGGCTGGCGCCCGCCGACGGCAGCGGCCGGTGGACGGTCGCGGCCGGCCGGCTGGTCCGCGAGCGGCGGTTCGACGTGCTGATCAGGGCGTTCGCCGCGGTGGCCGCCGAACGCCCCGACTGGCGGCTGCGGATCTACGGCGGCGGCCCCGAACGCCCCGCGCTGCGCGACCTGATCGGGCAACTGGGGCTCTACAACCACGTGTTCCTGATGGGCCGGGCCCGGCCCATGGAGGCGGAGTGGGCCAAGGGCGCCCTCGCCGTGGACCCGGCGGGCCCGGAGGCCACCGGCACGTCCCTCGCCGAGGCGATGCGCTGCGGTCTGCCGGCCGTCGCCACCGACTGCCCGTACGCGGCCGGCGAGATGGTCGAGGACGGGGTCACCGGCCGGCTGGTGCCGCCGGGCGACCCCGCGGCGCTCGGCGCGGCGCTGCTGGCGCTGGCCGGCGACGGCGCCGCCCGGGCGCGGCTGGGCGCCGCCGCGCGCGCCGCGGCCGCCGCCCGCTTCGACCCGGCCGCGGTGGCCGGGCGCCACGCGGACCTCTTCGCCGACCTGCTCGCGCGGCGGCGCGGCGGTCTGCGCGGCTCCCTGCACCACGCCAGGGGAGCCCTGATCGGCGGCGGATACGCCACCAAGTACGCCACCGGGCACGCGGTCCGCGCCGCGGTGAGAGGGGTACGGACGGTATGAACGCCTCGACGCAGCCGCCGCCGGCGGGTCCCGGAGCGGCCGCGCGCCCGCGGCGGACCGTGGTGACGCAAGGAGGGACGCCGGTGCCCGTGGACCTCAAGGCCGACTGCATCGCGGACTCCGCGGGCGGTCTCACCTTCGACCTGGACGTGCCGCGCGGGCACGGCACCACCTGGAGCGCGGCGCTGGTGCTGCGGCTGCGCGCCGGCGCGGGGGAGCCCGCGGCGGCCGGCCCGGCCGACGACGAGGTGCGGCTGCCGCTCGGCCCGAACGGCCCCGGCCGGCTGCGCGCCGTGCTGCCCAGCACCGTCGCGCTCGCCGAGGGCCGCTGGCACGCCTACGCCGATCTCGGCGACGGCGCCGACCCGCGCCGGCTGCTGCCCGGCGTCCACGACCTGCGCTCCCTGGTGGACCGCCGGCCGCTGGCCGGTATCGGCCGGCTCGGCGTGCGCATCCCGTACGCCACCCAGCGCGGCAATCTGGCGCTGCGCAGCTGGCTGCGCGGTCCGCACGCGGAGGCCGGCGACATCCTGGTGGCGCCCGGCGGCATCACCGTCACCGGCCGGCTCTACGGGGCGGGTCCGGCGGCCGGCGCGCAGGCCGAGGCGCGTCCCCGCCGCGACGGGGCGGAGCCGGTGGCGGTGCCGCTGGACGCCGACGGCCCGGACTTCCGCTTCACGCTGCCGTGCGCGGAGCTGGCCGCCCGCTGGCGGCGCGGCAGCGAGCCGTGGGACCTGTGGCTGCGGCCCGCCGCGGGCGCCCCGCCGGTCCGTATCGCCCGCCTCCTGGACGACGTCCCGGACAAGGAGCAGGTGTTCAGCTACCCGGCCGTGCCGGTGCCCTCGGCCGCCGGCGAACTGCGCGTCGGCCCGTACTACACGCTCGACAACGACCTGGCGGTACGGGTCACCGGGCCGCTCGGCGACGCGTAGCGGCGCCCGGCGGGGCGGCCCGTGCCGGGTGGGCGGGCCGCGGGGACGGCGGCGCCGGTGTGCGGGAAATGTGTGGGGGAAGTGTCCCGCCGGGCTATTTCCGGGCGGCTGGAAAAGGGCGTTCGAAAAGGGGATTACCGGGCCGCCCGGGGATTGATTTCCGGGAGTTGCCCGGCGATGTCCGATGCGGCGGCACACGCTTCGGTATCCGATCAAGGGGGAATTCCGGCCGCGGTGTTTTCCACCCGGTCGCGGTGGCGTTCGGCGCGTAAGGGTGAGGGCGGTTCCGGCAATCGCAGGAGCGTTCGCTGTGACAGAAGTGTGACCCGTGGCGGGACGGCGGGACGGCGCGGGGCGGTCCGGCGGGCCTTCCCCCGGGCCGCCGCGGACGCCTACGGTGGCCGGTATGGCACCCGACGAACCGACCCTTCCCGGTGAGACCCCCGGCATCCAGGACGACCCCGAGGCGTATGTCGGCCTCGGCCAGGAGGACGCCGAGGCGCGGGCCCGTTCCCGCGGCTGGACCACCGTCCGCTCGCTGCCGCCTGGCGCCATGATCACCATGGAGTACGCGATCGGCCGGATCAACTTCGAGGTCGAGGACGGGGTGGTGCGGCGCGGCTGGCAGGGCTGACCGCCCGCCGCCGGGCGGACACGGCGAAGGCCCCGGCGCTCCGAGGGGAGCGGCCGGGGCCTTCGTGCGGGCGGGGTGTGCGTACCGGGCCCGGTGGCCGGGCGGTCAGCCGGTGCCGTTGCGGGGGCGGCCGGCGGCCGGGCCGAGCGGGACGCGGTCCGCGTGCGGCGGCCGGCGGCTGCCCGCCGGGGTGACCGGGGCGCGCTCGGCGCGGGTGGTGTGCGGGCGCGGCGGGTGGTGCGGCCGGCCCTCCGCGCCCCGGGCGGCGCGGCTCCCGGCGGTGGCGCCGACCGCCTCCCGCACCAGCACCTCGCCGTCCGCGGCCGGACGCGGCCGGGAGGCGTCCGGGGCCGGCGCGCCGGCCGGCAGCGGGCCGCGCAGGGAATTCGGGCGCAGCCGCAGCCAGAGCCGCAGCAGGATGCCCATCAGCCGGTCCTCGACCCAGGTGATGCCGGGCTCGACCCACGGCATCGCCAGCAGCACCAGCAGGCCCGCGGCCCAGCCCAGCAGGACGTCGCTGACCCAGTGCGTACCGAGGTAGACGGTGGTCATCCCGACGCCCAGCGCGCCCAGCGCGGCGATCACCGACAGGGTGCGGCGGCGCAGCGGGGTGGTCGCCAGATAGGCCAGTACGCCCCAGGTGACCACGGCGTTGGCGGTGTGGCCCGAGGGGAATATGTCGCCGCCCAGCCACATCTCGTTCGACCCGACCGTCGTGGCGTAGTGCGGGCCCAGGCGGCCCATGCCGAGCTTGGCGGCACCGACGGTGATGTTCAGCAGCAGCAGCGAGGCGCCGAGCACCAGCAGCGGGTGGAGGTTGCGCTGCCGCCAGCAGCGCCAGCCCAGCCAGGCCGCCACCGCCACCGCGGTCGGGCCGCGCTGCCCCAGGACGACGAAGTAGTCCAGGAACGCGTGGATCGCCGGCCACTGCTTGTACGGCCGGAAGAGCATCAGCTGCCAGTCGATGGTGACCAGGGAGGTGTTGGCGAGCACCCCGGCGACGATCGCGGCGTAGACCGCCAGCGTGCCCCAGAACAGCCACAGCCGGGTCCGGGTCATGCGCGGCGGTCTGACGCGATCGGTCGGGAGGCGCTCCTCCATCTGGTCGAGCTTGTCATCGGTACGCACTCAAACGACGTTACCGCGTGTGATGTATGCGCTTGGTCAAACCATGCGCTTTGTAATGACGATGTGATGTGGAATGGGTCTCAATCCGGTGTCGCTTCCGGGGATATCGACGAGAATTTCCCGCCCTCCGGATTCCCTTCCGACCGGCCGCGCGCCGGGCCGATAGGCGCTTATCTGTTTTTCGGTGGGGAGTTTATCGGGGATACCCGCGGGCGGCCCGGAGGGTTTTCCTCCGGGCGGGCATTACGGAGCGGGATCTTCCGGTCACGGCGGGCCGGAGCCGTTGAGCCAGAACGCTCCGTAGACCGCCGAGCCGGCCGCCACCAGCGCGATCACGAGCCAGGACCGCGCCGGACGCCACCGGGCCAGCCCCGCCGCGAGCGGCAGCAGCAGCGGGAAGGCCGGCATCATCAGCCGCGGCTTCGAGCCGAAATAGCCCTTGGCGGTGAGCGCGAGGAAGAGGACCGTGCCGCCGTAGACGGCCAGCGGCAGCGGCTGGCCCTTCCGTACGCCGCGCACGTACAGCCAGATCACCAGGGCGACCCCGGCCAGCAGGCCCAGGCCGGCGGGGAGGGCCGGGCCGGCCAGCTGGTGGCCGATGAAGCGGGCGAAGGCGAGCCCGCCGTCGAAGCCGTTGCCCCAGCCGCCCTGGACGTCCAGATAAGCGGTCGGCGAGCCCTGCCGGGCGCCGACCCACAGCACGTAGCCGCACCAGCCGAGCGGCGCCAGCGCGGCGCCGAGCAGCATCCGCCGGTGCCGGCCGCCGAGGAGGGCGCGCCACCGCACCCCGCCGGCCCGTTCGTTCGCCACCGTCACCGCGGCGGTGATCCAGACCGCGGCGACCACCGCGGCGCCCACCGGCCGGGTCAGCCCGGCCAGCGACGCCAGCGCGCCCGCCCACACCCAGCGCCCGGTCAGCACGGCGTAGCAGCCCCAGGCGGCGAGCGCGGTGAACAGCGATTCGGAGTACGCCATCGACTGCACGACGCCGACCGGCAGCGCGGCCCACAGCGCGGCCAGCGCCACCCCGGCCCGCGGCCCGTGCAGCCGCTCGCCGGTGGCGTACAGCGCCCAGGCGGCGGCCAGCGACGACAGCCAGGCCACCGCCATCCCGGCGTCCGCCGCGGTGAGCGGGGTGAGCGCCGACAGGCCGCGCTCCAGCCAGGGCAGCAGCGGGAAGAACGCGAGGTCGGAGTGGACCGCGCCGTTCGCCAGATGGAGGGTGTAGCCGTAGCCGTGCTCGGCGACGCGGGTGTACCAGAGGGAGTCCCAGCGCGCGGTGAGCAGGGTGTGCCAGTCCTTGCCGGCCGCCGCCGACCAGGCCATCAGCACCACCAGCCCGAGCAGCCGGACCGCCGCGAACGCCGCGAGGCCGGGGACGGCGCGGCGCAGGGCGGCGCGGACGGCGGGCGGGCAGAGGGTCCGGCCGGGCGCGGCGGTCGAGGCGAGGTCGTTCATCCGGACGATTATCCAGGTGGCGGCGGTCCGGCCGGGGCGGTCCGGCGCGGGGAACGTCCGGGCTGCGATGAGCGTCTCACCGTGAGGTGGGCCACGCGGGCCCTGGAGGGACTCGCGTAGTCTGACGTCTCCACTCGCCCGTGCCGCCGGTTCCGCCGGAGCGCCGCCGCGCCGCGGTCCGCGGCCCGCGGGAGCAGGACCGGCGAGCGCATGACAGGAGGTACTGGATGTCAGGGACGACCGCGTCCGGCAGGGGGCGGACGGCTGGTGTTCCCGGGCACACAGGCGGCGGTGTGAACCGCTGGACGGTGCTGACGGTGCTCTGCGTCAGTCTGCTCTTCGTCGCGCTGGACACCACGATCCTCTACGTCGCGGTGCCCTCGGTCACCGAGGACCTGCGGCCCGGCCCGGTCGAGCTGCTATGGATCGTCGACATCTACCCGCTGATCGCCGCCTCGCTGCTGATCCTCTTCGGCACGCTCGGCGACCGGGTCGGCCGCCGCCGGGTCCTGCTGCTCGGCTACGGGCTCTTCGCGCTGGCCTCGGCCGCCGCGGCGCTCGCGCCCAATCCGCAGATCCTCATGGCCGCCCGGGCGCTGCTCGGCATCGGCGGCGCCATGATCATGCCGGCCACGCTGTCGATCCTGCGCCAGGTCTTCCCCGACCGGCGGGAGCGCGCGGTGGCGATCGGGATGTGGAGCGCGGTGGCCGCGGTGGGCGCCGCGGTCGGCCCGGTGCTCGGCGGCTTCCTGGTCGAGAACTTCTGGTGGGGCTCGGTCTTCCTGATCAACATCCCGATGATGGCGGCGATGTTCCTGATAGGGCGCTGGCTGCTGCCGGAGTCGCGCGGGGAGCGCAACGGCCCCTGGGACCTGCTCGGCGCGGTGATCGCGGCGTTCGGCGTGCTGGGCATCGTCTTCGGGGTGAAGCGGCTGGGCAGCGGCGCCCCGGTGGTCGGGGTGACGACGCTGCTGCCGATCGCGGTGGGCACGGTGCTGCTGGTCCTCTTCGTGCGGCGGCAGCGCCGCCGGGCCCATCCGCTGATCGATATGCGGCTGTTCGCCCGCCCGGCGTTCGGCACCTCCATCGGCTGCATCGTGCTGGCCATGCTGGCCCTGGTCGGGCTCCAGCTGATCGCCGTGCAGTACCTCCAGCTGGTGCTGGGGCTGAGCCCGCTGGAGACCGGCCTGCGGATGCTGCCGCTGGTCTTCGCCGCGATGGCCGCCGGGCTCACCGGCTCCAAGGTGCTCCAGGCGCTCGGCCCGCGGGTGATGGTCTCGGCCGGCTTCACGCTGACCGCGATCGCGGTGCTGTCGCTGACCGCGATGGGCACCCACGACCGCTTCTGGCAGCTCTCCCTCGGCTTCGTCCTGCTCGGCTTCGGCTTCCAGTCCACGCTCTTCGGGGCGTACGAGTCGATGCTCAGCGAGGCGCCGGCCGCCCAGTCCGGCGGCGCCGCGGCGCTCGGCGAGACCGCCTACCAGCTCGGCGCCGGTATCGGCGTGGCGCTGCTCGGCAGCGTGATGAACGCGGCGTACGCGCCGGGTCTGTCCCGGGTCGACGGGGTCTCGGCGGGGGCCTCCCGCTCGGCGTCGCACTCGCTCGGCGAGGCGTACAAGGTCGCCGCCGGGCTGGGCGAGCACGCCCGCCAGGCGCTCCGGCTGGCCGCCCGGGACGCGTTCGTGCACGGCCTGCGGGTCACGCTCGTCGCCAGCGGCGTGCTGCTGCTGGTCGGGGCCGCGATCGCGCTGCGGCTGCCGCGCCGGGCCGCGGAGTCCGGCGAGCGCGCCGAGGCCGGGGCGCCGGCCGAGGAGGGGGCCGGAGGAGCCGCCGCCGCGAACGTGCCGGCCGCGGGGCGCGAGGGGGCGCCGGCCCCGGCGCGCACCGGCCGCTGAGAGCCGCCGGGCGGGCGGCGCGCGGCGGGTGGCCCTTGCCCGTACGGCGCCGGGGGCCGTACCGTCGGACGCGCGTAACTACCACTGCTAGTTTTTCGCGCGAGCGCTGAAACCGCCGGAGGCCCGCCATGTCGCCCACGCCGTCCTCGCTTCCGCCGTTCGACCCCCAGGACCCCCTGGGCCTGGACGACCTGCTCACCGACGAGGACCGCGCGGTCCGCGACACCGTCCGCCGCTGGGCCGCCGACCGCGTGCTGCCGCACATCGCCGGCTGGTACGAGCGCGGCGAACTGCCCGGCGTCCGCGAACTGGCCCGCGAGCTGGGCGCGCTCGGCGCCCTGGGCATGTCCCTGACCGGCTACGGCTGCGCCGGCGCCTCGCACGTCCAGTACGGCCTGGCCTGCCTGGAGCTGGAGGCCGCCGACTCCGGTATCCGGTCCCTGGTCTCGGTGCAGGGCTCGCTGGCGATGTACGCGCTGTGGCGCTTCGGTTCGGAGGAGCAGAAGCAGCGGTGGCTGCCGGCGATGGCCGCCGGCGAGGTCATCGGCTGCTTCGGGCTGACCGAACCGGACCACGGCTCCGACCCGGCGAGTATGCGCACCCGCGCCCGGCGCGACGGCTCCGACTGGGTGCTGACCGGCCGCAAGATGTGGATCACCAACGGCTCGGTGTCCGGCGTCGCGGTGGTCTGGGCCCGTACCGACGAGGGCGTCCGCGGCTTCGCCGTCCCCACCGACACCCCCGGCTTCACCGCCACCGACATCAAGCAGAAGTGGTCCCTGCGCGCCTCCGTCACCAGCGAACTGGTCCTGGACGAGGTGCGGCTGCCCGCCGACGCGGTGCTGCCGGAGGCGACGGGGCTGCGCGCGCCGCTGGAGTGCCTGGGCCAGGCCCGCTACGGCATCGTCTGGGGCGCCATGGGCGCGGCCCGCAGCTGCTTCGAGACCGCCCTGGACTACGCCCGCACCCGCGAGCAGTTCGGCAAGCCGATCGGCGCCTTCCAGCTCACCCAGGCCAAGCTCGCCGACATGGCCGTCGAACTCCACAAGGGCGTGCTGCTCGCCCACCACCTCGGGCGGCGCTTCGACGCCGGGCGGCTGCGGCCGGAGCAGGTGAGCTTCGGCAAGCTCAACAACGTGCGGGAGGCCATCGGGATCTGCCGCACCGCGCGCACGATCCTCGGCGCGAACGGGATCTCGCTGGAGTACCCCGTCATGCGGCACGCCACCAACCTCGAATCGGTGCTCACCTACGAGGGCACCGCGGAGATGCACCAGCTCGTGCTGGGCAAGGCGCTCACCGGGCTCGACGCCTTCCGGTGAGCGGGGGCGCCGGCCGCCGCGGTCCCCGGGGCGGGACCGGGGATCCGGCCGGCCCGGGCCGCGCCCGGCCGTCTCAACTCTGGTTGAAGAAGCCGCCGTTGCGGGCGCCGCGGGTCTCGCCCGTGACGACGCGGTAGTCGGCCGGGGTCAGCAGGAAGACCCGGGTGGCCACGCGCT
Organism: Streptomyces sp. NRRL F-4489; assembly: GCF_001509485.1. Taxonomy (GTDB): domain Bacteria; phylum Actinomycetota; class Actinomycetes; order Streptomycetales; family Streptomycetaceae; genus Streptomyces. The sequence continues at coordinate 81,020 of NZ_LLZI01000287.1, read as the reverse complement.
CGATGGAGCCGCGCAGGCCGAAGGTCAGGCCGGCCGCGAAGTCCACCACCCGCTTGGCGTCGGCGGATTCCATGGCCGTGAGGTTCACGATCACCGGGACGCCGTCCCGGAAGAGCTCGCCGATGCCGCGGGCGTCCCGGAAGGAGGCCGGGGTGACCGTGGCGATCCGGGTCCCCTGGTGCGCGGCGGCCTCGTCGGCCACCCGGACCCGGGGGTCGGTCGCCCACGGGCCGGCGCCCGGGGCGGCGGACTCGGGTCCCTCGGCGTAGTCGTCGTCGTAGTAGCGCTCGTCATCGTTGTCGTCGACGAGGCCAAGCCAGGCGCTCGCCTTGCGTACCGATCCCATTGACGCCTCCTCCCACCCGCGGTGTCTGTGATTTCCGTTCGCCCTATCGTCGTCCATGAGGGCGAGGGAGTGCCAAGCGGATACCCGCCGCACGGGGGTTCGTGACATATCTGGTGCAAAGAGGGTGGTGCGCCGTCAGCTCCCGTGCCCCCTGCGTCAACTGACCGTGCGAAAGACGTCACGGTCGGTACCCGATCCGGTGATGTCGACAAGTTGACGGCGCCGGGCGGAAACGACTGGCGAGAAGGTTCGGTACCGGGACCAGGGCATATGTCGAAGCGCTTGGCATGTGCCGGAGATATGGGCCGATGATCGGGTGACTGACCCGGCGGAGTGTCGTTGACACGGAAGCAGAAACCGCTCTGCTTCCGGACATAACCACTCTGAAAGCTGAAAGTTCAGCACGTGACTACACCGATCACGGAGGCCCGCGTCCCGCGCCTCCGCAGGGCGTTCACGGCGACGGTCGTGGCGCCGCGCACCATCCGCGCCAAGCTCATCCGCATCCTCGCGGTCGCGCTGGCGATACTCCTGGCCCTGCTCGGCCTCTCCGCCGCCCGGCAGATGGACGACTACGGCAACGCCGCCACCACCGCCGCCGACGCCCAGCTCTCCGAGGCGCTCCAGGGCTTCATCCACGAACACCAGAAGGAACGCGGCCTGACCACCGGCTACGTCGGCGGGATCACCGAGTTCCACGACCGGATGCTGGCCCAGCGCAAGCTCACCGACACCGCGCTGGCCGCCGTCCGCCGGGAGCTGGCCGACCGCGAGGACAGCGCCGCCGACGCCGTGCGGCAGGGCCTGCGCAAGGTCGGCGCGCTGCCCGGCGTCCGGGCCGCCGCGGACCGCGGCACCGCCCGCGTCGCGCCCACCTACGACTACTTCACCGGCACCAACGTCGCGCTCAACCGCATCGGCACCGGCCTCGTCGAGGTCCGCGACGCCCAGCTCCGCGCCGACTACCAAGCCCTCCAAGTCCTCGGCACCGCCAAGGAGTTCACCGGCCAGGAGCGCGCCATCGTGCTCGGCTCGCTGCACACCGGGCGGTTCCTCGGCGACGACTACACCCGCTTCATGACCACCCGCTCCGGCCGCCTCGCGTCACTGGACGAGTATCCCGAGTGGGCCACCCCCCGCCAGCAGCGGCTGGTCCGCGACGCGCTGGCGACCCCGGCCGCCAAGGAACTCCTCGGCTACGAGAAGCGGATCGTCGCCGGCCGCGGCACGCTGCCCGGCGCCGGCACCGTCCCGCCCGGCGCCTGGTACAACTCCGCCACCGCCACCATCGACGGACTGCGCACCGTGCAGAAGGCGCTCGGCGCGGACATCAAGCACCGCGCGACCGAGCTGGAGCAGGACGCGGCCCGCACCCTGGCACTGTTCGCGGCGCTCGCGGCCGGCTCCGTGCTCGCCCTCGGCGCGCTCGCCGTCGGCGCCGCCCGGTCCGTCTCCGGACCGCTCGGCTCGCTGACCCGGCAGGCCCGCGAGGTCGCCGGGGAGCGGCTGCCGGCCGCCGTCGCCCGGGTCCAGAACGAGTCCGGCAAGCCCGAGCCGCCCGCCCCGTTGTCCGTACCGCGCGGCGCCGGCAGCGAGGTCCGGCAGCTGGCCGACGCCTTCGACCAGGTGCAGCAGGCCGCCTACGACCTGGCCACCGAGCAGGCCGTCCTGCGCCGCAACGCCACCGAGTCGCTGGTCAACCTCGGCCGCCGCAACCAGAATCTCGTCCGCCGGCAGATCAGCTTCATCAACAAGCTGGAGCACGAGGACGCCGACCCGGCGACCCTGGCCAACCTCTTCGAGCTGGACCACCTCGCCACCCGTATGCGGCGCAACGCCGAGAGCCTGCTGGTCCTGGCCGGCGAGGCCAGCCCGCGCACCTGGGCCACCCCGCTGTCGGTCACCGATGTGATCCGGGCGGCGCTCTCCGAGGTCGAGGAGTACCGCCGGGTCAAACTGCGCCGGGTGGACGCCGCGTTCCTCAGCGGCACGGTGGTCTCGGAGATCTCCCACCTGCTCGCCGAGCTGATCGAGAACGCGCTGAGCTTCTCGCCGCCGGACACCGATGTGGAGGTCGAGGGCCGCCGCACCAGCGCCGGCTACCTCGTCGCGATCGTCGACCACGGCACCGGCATGGACGCCGCGGCGATGGCCGAGGCCAACGTCCGGCTCTCCGGGGCCGCCAGCTTCATGGCCGAACCCACCCGGTTCCTGGGGCACTTCGTGGTCGGCGCGCTGGCCCGCAAGTGCGGGATCGAGGTCCGGCTCGGGGAGGCGCCGGCGGCCGGCACGGTCGCCCGGGTGCTCATCCCGGCCGCGCACCTCGCCGAGCCGGGCAGCGCGCCGGCGCCCGCGCCGGCCGCGGTCGCGGCACCGGGCGCACCCGCCCCGGACAAGCGGAACGCACCGGCGGAGAAGAAGGGGAGTGCGGTGGCGGAGGAGCACGCCGCGGCGGCGGACGGCCCGGCGGCCGGACGGCCGGAGCAGGCCCGGAGCGCGTCCGGCGGCGGGCGCTCCGAGCCGCTGCCCCGGCCCCGGCCGGACGGTGACACCGGCGCGGACGCGGAGCCCCCGGCGGCGGCCCCGGCCACCCCGGCCGGCCCGCGCGGGTCCTCCGCGGCCCGCACCCGCAACGGCCTGGTCAAACGGGCCAAGCGCAGCGCCATCCAGACGGCGGTCAACGAGGCGGCCGAACCGCGCTGGCAGCAGCAGGCCGCCCCGACCCCGGACCGCACCCCCGACGAGGTCTCCGGGATGCTCGCCACCCTCCGCAGCGCCCATATGCGCGGCGGGATCAGCGTGGAGAAGGAGCGCGAACGGGCCCAGGGCAAGGACCGGGGCAGCGGCGGCCCGGACGTACCGGGCGGCGGGCAGGACGAGCGGGCGGAGCGGACGGACCGGGCCGCGGCGAAGGGGGACCAGAAGTGAGCGTCGAGACGCACAACGATTCGCACACCTTCAACTGGCTGCTGGCCAGCTTCGTCCGCAAGACGGACGGGGTGCGGGACGCGGTGGCGGTCTCCTCGGACGGCCTGCTGATCGCCGTCTCGGAGGGGCTGAACCGCACCGACGCGGACCATCTGGCCGCGGTGGTCTCCGGGCTGTCCAGCCTGGCCCGCAGCGCGTCCCGGCGCTACGAGTTCGACGGCGTCAAGCTCATCATGATCGAGATGGGCCGCGGCTTCCTGCTGGTCTCGGCGATCCGGGACGGCAGCTGCCTGGGCGTGCTCGCCGACTCCACCGGCGAACTGGGCCTGGTCGGCTACGAGATGGCGGTGCTCGCCGAGCGGGCCGGTGATCTGCTCACCCCGGCGCTGATCGCGGATCTGCGGCAGGTACTGCCGCGATGAGCGAGGAAGCCGAGGAGGACGCGCTGTTCGTCCGGCCGTTCATCATGACCGGCGGCCGGGCCGAGCCGATGCACGACGGCCTGCGGCTGGAGACGCTGGTCGTGGCGGTGCCCGAGGCGCCGACCGAGGCGCTGGAGTTCGAGCGCCGGCGGATCGTGGCGCTGTGCGGCCGGCCGACGACGGTGGCCGAGGTGGCCGCCGGGATCGGGGTGCCGCTGGGCGTCGCCAAGGTGCTCATCGCCGACCTCGTCGTCGGCGGACTGCTGGTCTGTCAACAACCCAAGGAGCTGCCGCTCCATGTCCTGGAGAGGATCAGGGATCATGTCAGGGCGCTCTGAGAAGGCCGCACCGCTCGCCGTGAAGATCGTCATCAGCGGCGGGCTGGGCGTCGGCAAGACCACGTTCATCGGCGCCATCTCCGAGATCGAGCCGCTGGACACCGAGGCCGCCATCACCCAGGTCTCGGTGGGGGTGGACTCCCTCGTCGGCGTGGAGAACAAGACCACCACCACGGTGGCCCTGGACTTCGGCCGGATCAGCCTCGATCCGTCGATCGTGCTGTATCTCTTCGGCACACCGGGCCAGGACCGCTTCTCGTTCCTCTGGGACGACCTGGTGGAGGGCGCGCTGGGCTCGATCGTGCTGGTCGACACCCGGCGCATCGAGGACTCCTTCCCCGCGCTGGACTTCTTCGAGGAGCGCGGGACGCCGTTCGTGCTGGCGGTCAACCACTTCGCCGGGGCCCAGGAGTTCGAGGTGGAGGAGATCCGCGAGGCGCTGGGCATCGACGGCGCGGTGCCGGTGATCGCCTGCGACGCGCGGCGGCGGGCGTCGGTGCGCGATGTGCTGGCGGCGCTGATGGACCAGGTCGTATCGCGCCACGCGGCCGGCGGCGTACGGCGGGCCGGGGCACTGGCGCGCTGACCGGGCCGGACGGCCGCGGGCGGGGCGGGCGGGCACCGGATACCGGCACGGGCCGGGACCGGGCCGCCCGCCCCGTCGCGCAAGCGGCCCGGGTCAGCGGCGGCCTTGCTCAGCGGCGCTCCGGCGGGCTGATCCGGGAGGCGGCGAGTGCCGAGGGCCCGGTGCCCCACTTCGCCAGGATGCGGGCGTACGTCCCGTCCTTCATCAGCCGGTTGACGGCCGCCTGGAAGGCCGGCGCCAGCGGTGTGCCCTTCTTGAACGCGAAGCCCACGTCCAGGCGCTTGAATTCATTGAGGAAGCGCAGGCCCGGCTGCTGCTTCACCGCGTACCGCAGCCCGTTGATGGTGCTCATCACCACATCGCTGCGGCCCTGCTGGAGCGAGATCCACAGGGCGCCCTGGTCGGCGTAGGTGGCGATCTCGTACGGCCGCTTGCCGGCGTCCCGGCACAGGTGGCGGTTCTCCTCCAAGGTCGTCTCGAAGGTGGTGCCGGCGCCGGTGGCCACGGTCAGCCCGCACAGTTGCGTCAGCGCGGTGACCTTCTTCAGCGGGCTGTCGCTACGGGCCGCGAAGCCCTGGCCGTCGTTGACGTAGGTGACGAAGTCGAGCGTTTTCCGGCGGGCGTCGGTGACACCGAAGTTGCCGGTGCCCACGTCGTACTTGCCGCTGCCCAGGGCCGGCAGGATCGCCTCGAAACTGGCCACCTCGCGCACGAGTTTGACGCCGAGGACCTTGCCGACCGCGTCCGCCACGTCGATGTCCTGGCCGGCCAGGGTCGTGCCGTCCGGCAGGTACGTGGCGCCGGGCGGGGTGCCGACGCTGCTGGCCAGGGCGAGGGTGCCGCGGGCCCGGACGGCGGCCGGCAGCAGCGCGGCGGCGGCCGGGTCCTTCCGTACGGCCGAGACCACGTCGGTGGTGGGGATCCGGCCGCCGGGGGCCGGTCCGGCGGCCGCGGTACGGGCGCCGGCGCCGCCGGTACCGCAGGCGGTGAGCGCCAGGGCCGCGGTGGCCAGCAGCGCGGCGGCGCGGCGCGCTCTGCGGCGCGGCCCGGTGGGTGGGGTGCGGGTGGCGGTCATGGGCGCGGGTTCTCCAGGTGCCGGGGGCGGCGCTCGGCGGCGTACGGGCATGCCGGACGAGCGGGCCGGGCGGACGAAAAGGCGAGGCAAGGGAAGGGAAGGCGAGGGGAGTGCGCCGGACGGCGGCGCGGGGTGAAGGCGCGCGGCGGGGAAGGGGGAAGAACCGCGGGAGCGGGCCGGCCGGCGGACGGCGGGCCCGGCAGGGCAGGGGGTCAGCTCAACAGGAGGAGGACCACACGCGACCGAAGTCGATGTGGTCGCGGGTGACCAGCCGCTGCCATGGATGCATACGACCAAGTGGAACAGGCATCCGTTTCCGCGTCAACCGCGAGTGATCCCCCGCACACCCAACTCCCCGCCGCCCGGCCGCCCTTGACAAGACGCCGTATCCACCCCATAGCCTCAAGACCGGCCGTGCTGAGGGGCGCGGCCCGTTCCACCGGGTGTGAAGGCGCCCGGCTCCCGTGCTCGAACGACGCCACGGAGCCTTTCGCATGCCTTCCCGCACCCTCGACGCCCCGGCCGCGCCCACCGCGCCGCCCGGCGGCCCGGACCCCGCCGCCCCGCGCATCGTGCCGCGCCGCCGCACCGGCCAGTGGGCGGCCGCCGCCGTCCTCCTCGCCCTGCTGGGCCTCGCCCTGACCTCGGTCGTCCGCAACCCCGCCTTCCAATGGGACGTGGTCGCCGCCTACTTCCTCACCCCCGCCGTCCTGCGCGGCCTCGTCCTGACCCTCTGGCTGACGGCCGTCGTGATGGTCCTCGGCTTCGCGCTCGGCACCCTGCTCGCCGTGCTGCGGCTCTCCGGCAACCCCGTGCTGCGCGCGGTCGCCCGCGGTTACGTCTGGCTGTTCCGGTCGGTGCCGATCCTGGTGCAGCTGCTGTTCTGGTTCAACATCGGGGCGCTGTACCCGGTCGTCCTCGGCGTGAAGACGGTCAACCTCCTCTCCCCGGCGGCGGTCGCGGTCATCGGGCTCACCCTGCACGAGGCCGCGTACGCCGCGGAGGTCGTCCGGGCCGGGATCCTCTCGGTCGGCCCGGGGCAGCTGGAGGCCGCGCAGGCGCTCGGCATCGGGGCCGGCCGGCGGCTGCGCCGGATCGTGCTGCCGCAGGCCATGCGGGCGATCCTGCCGCCGGCCGGGAACATGCTGATCGGCACCCTCAAGGGCACCTCGATCGTCAGCGTCATCGCCGTCCAGGACCTGCTCTACTCCGTCCAGCTGGTCTACCACCGCACCTACCAGGTGATCCCGCTGCTGGTGGTGGCGACGCTCTGGTACGTACTGGTCACCTCGGTCCTCGGCGTCGGACAGCACTATCTGGAGCGGCGGTACGCCCGCGGCACGGCCGGTGCCCGGTGAGCGCCGCCGAGCCGGGCCGGGACCGGCCGTCCGTGGTGATCGTCGGCGCCGGCCCGCGCGGCACCGGGATCGTGGAGCGGATGGCCGCCAACGCGCCCGAGCTGTACGGCGACCGGCCGCTCGATCTGCATCTGGTCGATCCGTATCCGCCCGGCGGCGGCCGGATCTGGCGGGCGAGCCAGTCCCCGCTGCTGTGGATGAACTCCCTGGCCGAGGACGTCACCCTGTTCACCGACGACACCGTGGAGATGGCCGGTCCGGTGCGGCCGGGGCCCTCGCTCGCCGAGTGGGCCCAAGGGGTGCGGGACGGGGCGTTCGACGCGCCGCCGGACCTGCGCGCGGACGCGGCGGCGCTGGGCCCCGCGGACTTCGCCGGGCGGCGGGTGCAGAGCGCCTACCTCCGCTGGGTCCACGAGCGGGCGGTGGCCGCGCTGCCGCCCCGGGTCACCGTCCACGAGCACCGGCGGACCGCGCTGCGGGTCTCCGGGCCGCGCGACGGCCGCCAGCAGGTGTGGCTGGCGGGCCGCGCCACCCCGCTCCCGGCCGACCTGGTCGTCCTCACCCTGGGTCATCTGGAGTCCCAACCGGCCGACGCGGAACGGGAGTTGGCGGACTTCGCGGCTCGCCACGAACTGACGTACCTGCCGCCGGCGTTCACCGCCGACAGCGATCTGAGCGGGCTGCGGCCCGGCGAACCCGTGCTCGTACGCGGCTTCGGGCTCGCCTTCGTCGACCTGATGGTGCTGCTGACCGAGGGCCGCGGCGGTACGTACACCACCGGGCCCGATGGCGAGGTGGTGTACCGCCCCTCCGGACGGGAGCCGGTGCTGCACGTCGGATCGCGGCGCGGCGTCCCGTACCACTCCAAGATCGGCTACCCGCCGTCCGGGGAGCGGCCGCCGCTGCCGCGGTTCCTCGGCCCGGCCGAGGTGGACGCGCTGCTCGCCCGGCCCGGCGGGATCGACTTCCGGCGGGACGTCCGGCCGCTGATCGACAAGGAGCTGGGGTTCGCCCACTACCACCGGCTGTTCACCGCGCACGGCGACCGCACCCGGATGGCCTGGGCGGACTTCGAGGAGAAGTACGCCGCGGCCGAGCCGGGCGGCGCCGCGCTCGACGCGCTGGTGTCCGCGGCCGTCCCCGACCCCGCCGACCGGTTCGACACCGAGGCCCTGGACCATCCGCTGGACGGCGTCCGCTACCGGGACCCCGAGGCGCTCCAGGCCGGGCTGCGCGCCCACATCGAGGCCGACCTCGTCCGCAGCCACGACCCGGCGTACAGCCCGGACCTGGCGGTCTTCCTCGCGCTGCTGTCGGTCTACGGCCAGCTGGTCCGGCTCGGCGACCACGGGCCGTGGTGGCACGGCTTCTTCAGCTTCCTCGCCTCCGGGCCGCCCGGCCCCCGGCTGCGGCAGCTCCTGGCGCTCTCCCGGGCCGGTGTGGTGCGCTTCCTGGGCGCCGGGCTGACCGTCACCGCCGACGAGGAGCGCGGGGTGTTCCGCGCGGAATCCACCAGTGTGCCGGGGGCGGTGACCGAGGCCCGGGCGCTGGTGGAGGCGCGGCTTCCGGAACCGACCGTGGCCCGCACCCGGGACCGGCTGCTGCGCGCCCTCTCCGCGGACGGCGCCCGGACCACCGCCGGCGGACTGCTGGCCGTCGACCCCGCCGACGGCCGGATCCTGGACCGGGCCGGCCGCCCGCACCCGCGCCGCTTCGCCCTCGGCCCGCACACCGACGCCCGGGGCAGCGGCGCCTTCACCCGGCCCCGCACCAACGCGCCCGCCTTCCGGCAGAACGACGCCACCGCGCGGGCCCTGCTCACCTTCCTCCGCGACCGCACCGCCCCACCGGCCCCGGTCCCGGCACACCACCGCACCAAGGGGGCCGCGCGATGAGCGCCATGGTCGAACTCCGCTCCGTCCACAAGAGCTTCGGCGCCACCGAGGTGCTGCGCGGTATCGACCTGGAGGTGGCGGCCGGGGAAGTGGTCGTGATCCTCGGCCCGTCCGGCTCGGGCAAGTCGACGCTGCTGCGCGCCATCAACCACCTGGAGAAGGCCGACCGCGGCTGGATCGGCGTGGACGGCGCGCTGGTCGGCTACCGGCGGTCCGGCGAGAAGCTGTACGAGCTGCGGGAGCGGGAGATCCTCCGGCAGCGCGCCGGGATCGGTTTCGTCTTCCAGGACTTCCGCCTCTTCCCGCATCTGACCGTGCTGGAGAACGTCGTGGAGGCCCCGATCGCGGTGGAGCGCCGCCCGCGCGCGGAGGCCGAGGCCGCCGCCCGCCGGCTGCTGGCCCGGGTGGGCCTGGCGGAGAAGGCCGGCGCCTACCCGGGGCAGCTGTCCGGCGGGCAGCAGCAGCGGGTCGCCATCGCCCGGGCGCTGGCCCTCGCGCCCAAGCTGCTGCTGTTCGACGAGCCGACCTCGGCGCTCGACCCGGAGCTGGTCGGCGAGGTCCTCGACGTCATCAAGGACCTGGCGCACCAGGGCACCACGATGATCGTCGTCACCCATGAGATCGGCTTCGCCCGGGAGGTCGCCGACACCGTCGTCTTCATGGACGGCGGCCGGATCGTGGAGCAGGGCCCGCCGGCACAGGTCCTGGACCACCCGCGGCACGAGCGGACGCGCGCCTTTCTCTCCAAGGTGCTGTGAGCGTGGTGGCCGGCGCGGAATACCTTTCGCCCCTGCCGCGTTGGGGCCCCGCAGGGGGGCCTTCGGTCCCTTACGGGATCCGTTCGCATGTCCCCTACGGCCCCCGTCCCCCGCGCGAGGGATACGCCGCGCCCCGGCCGGTGGCGCGCCCGGGCCTCGCGCCGCGCCCCGGGGCCGGTGGCGCGCCGGGCCTCGCGCCGCGCCCGGGCCCGGTGCCGTGCGGAATAACCCGGCCCCGCCCCGCGCTCCCGCCACTGGGGCCGCCGGATCCGGTACGCCCCGCCGACGGAAGGACTTCGGATGACCAGCATCGGCACGCCCACCGGACCGGACCCGCTCGCCGAGCGCCGGGAGTGGGAGCGGTGGCGCGCGGCGCGGCTGGCCGCGGTCACCGGACCGTACGGCCCGCTCGCGGTCACCGGCACGCACTGGCTCGCCGACCACCCCGGCGGCCGGATCCCGGGCCTGCCGGGCCACTGGACGGCCGACGACGGCGGTGACGGGGCCGAAGACGGTGACGGCGGCGGGGTCGTACTGCGGGCCGCGCCCGGTGACGGCCTGACCGTGGACGGCGCCCCGGCCGAGGGCACGTACCGCCTCGGCGCGGACGCCGGGCCCGAGGCGGCCCGGGTCGCCCACGGCGCGCGCCGGCTGGTGGTCCTGCGCCGCGAGGGCCTGTGGGCGGTCCGGGACACCGACCCCGCGGCGCCGGCCCGCAGCGGCTTCCCCGGGATCGAGGTCCACGACCACGACGCGCGCTGGCTCCGGCCGGGCCTGTTCCGCCCGTACGCCGCGCCGCGCACCGTCCGGCTGCCGCACGCGGACGGGCGCGAGCGGGGGTTCGCCCTCGGCGGCGAGCTGGCCTTCCCGCTCGACGCGGACGAGTACACCCTCCAGGTCGCGGTCGAGGAGGACGGTTCGCTGTGGGCGGTGCTCGCCGACGCCGGCCGCGCCACCGGCACGTACCGCTTCCGCTTCCTGCGCACCCCCGCCCCGGCCGCCGACGGCACCGTCCCCGTCGACCTCAACCGCGTCCACCTCCCGCCCTGCGCCTTCTCCGACCACTTCCTGTGCCCCCTGCCGGCGCCCGGCAACACCCTGCCGATCGCCCTGGCGGCGGGCGAACGGAACGTTCTCGTCCGCTGATCCGCACCGCCCGGCAGTCGCCAACCCGCCTGCTATGAACGGGAGTTGAAGCCCCACCGCCCCGCCGCCGGCGTAGGCTCGGGGCGGAAGGGGGGCCGGCGCCGGCGGGCGGGTGCCGGGCCGCGTGGCGCCGCCCGGTGAGGACTGCTCCGTACCGATGATGATTTCCGCACGCAGCACGGTCTCTTTATGTTCCCGCGTCGGGGCGGCGGTGGCCGCCCTGGCCGCCGGCGCCGTGATCGGCGCGCTCGCGCCGCTGCTCGACGGCTTCGCCGGGCCGGCCGGCCACGCGGCGCACCTGGTCCTGGACGCCGGATGGTCGTGGGCGGCACTGGCCTTCTGCGTCGGCCTGGCGCGCCGGTCCCGGATCGAGTCCGCCGTCCTGGCCTGGCTGTCCCTGCCGGCGGCGGTCACCGCCTACTACCTGACCAAGCTGGCGCAGGGGGCCTACGTGACGGTCGACCTGGCCGACCCCGCCGGCGGGACGCCGCACGCCGACTGGCCGGGCGCCCTGTCGAAGATCGCTGTCTGGTGTGTGGCCGCCTGCCTCTTCGGCCCGCTGTGCGGGCTCGCGGGGAACCTGGCACGGAACGCCGGATTCCGCGGCCTTCCGTTCCGGGTGCTCGTTCCGCTGGTGGCGATCGCGGAGACGACCATGCGGCTCCGGTACGAGGCCGCGCTGCAGGCGCCGGCCACCGGGGTGACGTGGAGCGTCATCCGGCTGGTGGCGGTGGGTGCCATCGTCCTGCTGGCCGGGTGCGCGGTGGTCGCCCGGCGGTCCGGGGTGCAGGCAGGGCCGGCCCCGCGATAGCGCGCGGCGAAGGTCAACTGGCCTGCGCCAACGGCGTGTTGACGTGATCCCCGGCGCACGCGCCGGCGCAGGCCCTCTTGCGCGGTGGGGGCGCGGACCCCGACACTCCCGGTCAGCGAGCGCTTGTCAGGGGCACGCAAAAGACGCGCGGGGTCACCCCCGTGCGCGTCCGCGCGTCCCCGGCTGCGCCTCACGGGCCGCCCGTCCGGCGGCCCCCGATCCCCCTCGGAGGAATCAGTGAGGAACGAGCGCACCACCCCCCGCAGCGGCGCGGCGAGACGCACCCGGCTGATCGCCGTGGCGTCCGCACTGGTGGCGGCCGGCGCCGTCGCGGTGCCGACCGCCGCCGGCGCCCAGACCCCCGCCCCCGACCGGACGTTCAGCGCCGCCCAGCTCACCGCCGCCGGCGACGCGGTCCGCGCCGCCGACGTGGCGGGCACCGCCTGGCGGGTCGACCCGGCCACCCGCACCCTGGTCGTCACCGCCGACAGCACCGTCACCAAGGCCCAGATCGCCAAGATCCAGCAGGCCGCGGGCAGCAACGCCGGCGCGGTCCGGATCGAGCGCACCGCGGGGAAGATCCGCAAGCTGATCTCCGGCGGCGACGCCATCTACGCCCCCAGCTGGCGCTGCTCGCTCGGCTTCAACGTCCGCAGCGGCAGCACCTACTACTTCCTGACGGCCGGGCACTGCACCGACGGCAAGCCGCCGTGGTACACCAACTCCTCGGGCACCACCAGCATCGGCCCGACCACCGGCACCAGCTTCCCGGGCAACGACTACGGCATCGTGAAGTACACCAACACCTCCGTGGCGCACGCCGGTACGGTCGGCAGCCAGGACATCACCGGCGCCGGCAACCCCACGGTCGGCCAGTCGGTCACCCGCCGCGGCTCGACCACCGGCGTGCACTCCGGCAAGGTCACCGCCCTGAACGCCACGGTGAACTACGGCAACGGCGAGATCGTCTCCGGCCTCATCCAGACCACGGTCTGCGCCGAGCCCGGCGACAGCGGCGGACCGCTCTACTCGGGCAGCACGGCGCTGGGCCTGACCTCGGGCGGCAGCGGCGACTGCACCAGCGGCGGCACCACCTTCTTCCAGCCCGTCACCGAGGCGCTCAGCGCGTACGGCGTGAGCGTCTACTGACCGGTGGCGACCGGCTGACCGGATGACCGAGGGCCCCCGCCGAGCCGGCCGGCGGGGGCCCTTCGCGCGCCCCGCGACCAGCCTCGACCGCCCCGCGGCCCGGGCCTACCATGGAAGACAAAGCGACTGAATGCGACGTATCCGGATACGTTCCGCACGCGCCGCACGGCACACACAGGGAGCCGTGATGGTCGGAGACGTGGTGGCGGCCGTGGTCGGCCTGGTCTGCGCGGGGATGGTCTATCTGGCGGCCGCGGCGCGGGTGGTCAAGCAGTACGAGCGGGGCGTGGTGCTCCGGCTCGGCCGGCTGACCGCCTCGGTGCGCGACCCGGGCTTCACCATGATCATCCCGGGCGTCGACCGGATGCGTAAGGTCAATATGCAGATCGTGACGATGCCGGTGCCCGCGCAGGAGGGCATCACCCGCGACAACGTCACCGTCCGGGTCGACGCGGTGGTGTACTTCAAGGTCGTGGACGCCGCCGACGCGGTGGTCCGGGTCGAGGACTACCGCTTCGCGGTGTCCCAGATGGCGCAGACCTCGCTGCGGTCGATCATCGGCAAGAGCGAGCTGGACGATCTGCTCTCCAACCGCGAGAAGCTCAACCAGGGCCTGGAGCTGATGATGGACAGCCCGGCCATCGGCTGGGGCGTGAGCGTGGACCGCGTGGAGATCAAGGACGTCTCGCTGCCGGAGACGATGAAGCGCTCGATGGCCCGCCAGGCCGAGGCGACCCGGGACCGCCGGGCCCGCGTGATCAACGCCGACGCCGAGCTGCAGGCGTCGAAGAAGCTGGCCGAGGCCGCCGCGGTGATGTCCGACCAGCCCGCCGCGCTGCAACTGCGGCTGCTGCAGACCGTGGTGGCGGTCGCCGCCGAGAAGAACTCCACGCTGGTGCTGCCGTTCCCGGTGGAGCTGCTGCGCTTCCTGGAGCGCTCCGGCCTCCGGGCCCAGGCGCAGACCGAACGGGCCGGGGCCGAGGCGGAGGCGGGCGCCGGCCGGGACCGCGCCGAGCACCCGGTCACCGCCCCCGGGCACCCGGCCGTCCCCGAGCGCACCGCCGCCCCGGAACGCCTGTCCGGCGACGGGCTGCCCACGCTGGAGGACCTGCCGGAGGCCGATTACCCGCAGCCGCCGCTGTGACCGCCTGACAGAAGGCCGCCGCACCCGGGTGCGGCGGCCTTCGCGCGGGCGGCGCCCCCCGGTGCACCCGGTACGGCGGCCGTTCCCCCGTCCGGTGGGGGCGGTTTCCGGTCAGCCGCGGTCCTCACACTTCGCCCGCCGCCGAAGGCGCCGGGTGCCCTCTGATGTCCGCACTCAGGACCCGGACGCGCGGATATCGGTGTGAACACGGTGTGAGGAAAACGTGAACTCCCCGGCCCGAGACCGGAACGCGGTCTTGTGCCCGGGTGAAGCCGGTGGGAATACTCGGCTCCGCACGTTGGCATGGACGCGTCTCCCCGAGGCGCCCGCCACGGGGCGGAGCCGTCCGTGCTCGGTACTCTCACACCGCACTCTCGGGCCCCTCCGGCTCCCCACAGTCCGGGCCCAACCCCCCACGGGAGGCTCTGAGTTGAAGCACCGACGCATACCCCGCCGCCGGACGATGCTGGCCGGCGCCGGCGCCCTCGCGCTGGCCGCCACCGCGACCGTCACCCTCGCCAACGCCCACGCGGCCCCGGCCCCCGCGCCGGCCGCCCTCACCCCGTCCGCCGCGACCGCCCTGGCGTCCCAGCTCAAGGCCGGTACGGCCGGCGCGTACTACGACGCCGCGGCCCGGAAGCTGGTCGTCAACGTCGTCGACGAGGCGTCCGCCGCGACCGTCCGCGCCAAGGGCGCCGAACCCAGAATCGTCCGGCACTCGATGGCCCAGCTCGACGCCGCCCGGCGGACGCTGAAGGCCAAGGCGACCATCCCCGGCACCGCCTGGGCGATGGACCCCAAGGCCAACAAGGTCGTGGTGACCGCCGACCGCACGGTCACCGGCGCCAAGCTGGACCGGCTCACCAAGGTCGCCAAGGGCCTCGGCGACACCGTCGAGGTCCGGCGCACCAAGGGGGAGTTCCGGCCCCTGATCGCCGGCGGCGACGCGATCTGGGGGAGCAGCGCCCGCTGCTCGCTCGGCTTCAACGTCGTCAAGGACGGCCAGCCGTACTTCCTGACCGCGGGCCACTGCGGCAACGCCGTCAAGAGCTGGTCCGACCAGCAGGGCGGCCAGGAGATCGCCACCACCGAGGACTCGACGTTCCCCGGCAGCGACTACTCGATCTCCAAGTACACCAGCGACACCGACCACCCCAGTGAGGTGGACCTCTACAACGGCAGCACCCAGAAGATCACCCAGGCGGCGGACGCCACCGTCGGCGAGCAGGTGCAGCGCAGCGGCAGCACCACCCAGGTGCACGACGGCACCGTCAAGGCGCTGAACGCCAGCGTCAACTACCAGGAGGGCACGGTCGACGGGCTGATCCAGACCGACGTCTGCGCCGAGCCCGGTGACAGCGGCGGCGCCCTCTTCGACGGCGAGAGCGCCCTGGGCCTCACCTCCGGCGGCAGCGGCGACTGCTCCAGCGGCGGGGAGACCTTCTTCCAGCCGGTGCCGGCCGCCCTCCAGGCGTACGGCGCGCAGATCGGCTGACGGGCCGCACGGCCCCGGCGCCCCGCACGCACCGGCCCCCGGACGCTCTCCTCGTCCGGGGGCCGGTTCGCGCCGTGCCCTGCCCGCGCGCGCTCCTGACGTACCGTCAGAAGCTTGCGGACCGGCGGCGATCGGTCTTCTTCTGGAGCTCGGATTCTAGAACTCGAAGACCGTTCCCTTGCCGTCCGTCATCTCGCACGGGTTGGCGAAGGTGTGGGTGTACGCGACCCGGCGGCCCTGCCAGACACCGTCCGCGGTGACCAGGACCGGGTTCCACTCCTTGGTGCACAGCCGGTCGCTCGCCGCCGCGCCCGCGGTGACCGCGTTGAAGTCACCGGAGACCGCGCGGAGCTGGGTGCAGGCCGCGCGGGCCATCGGGTGGCTGCCGGAGGGCACCGGCATACAGCTGAGCGTGACCGCGCGCTCGACCGTGGCGGTCGCCCGGGACTCGCCGCTGCCGACCGTGAGCACCAGCTCGGTCGGGGCGTAGAGGCCGCCGGTGCGGGCGGGCTGGGCCGGTGCGGCGGCGGCCTGCGCGGTGGTGGCGAGTGAGCCGAGAACCAGCGCCGTACCGAGCGCGACCGCCCCAGTGATGTACCGCATGACGAACACTCCCTTGCTCGTGGGTGCAGATACCGGACGGGAGTCTGACCCAATCGCATCTCAAACGCACACCGCCCGATCACTTTCGGTCGATAGATGAAAGCTGAGGGTAGTGGCGCGAATGTGTCCGGGCGGGGCGGGGTCCGCGCCCCGGACGCGGCGCGCGGCCAGGGCGGATGCCGGTGCGCGGGGCGGGGCGGCGGCGCCTCCCTGAGGAGTGGTTCCGGCCGCCGACCGGTCGTTCGGGCGGGCTGCGATCTCCGGTGATTGGCCGAAGGGCGGAGCTCGTTGGCGTCCGGACGATCCGGGGCGGCGGCGGTGTGCTTCCGGGGCGGGGTGCGCCGGCCGCCGGTGCGGTCGCCCGCCCGATTCCGCTTACGCCCCCGGGCGCCCGTCCAGCCCGGGGAGCCCCGCCGTGAGCGCCCGCATCCCGCGCGCGGCCAGGGCGGCGGGCCCGTCCGGTCCGTCCGGCGCCGCGTCGCCCGCCGCCCACTCCTCGACCGCGACCCGCAGCGCGGTGTTGGCGGCGGCCGCGGCCAGCCGCACCTCCAGCGCGTCCGCGCCGGTCAGCCGGGCCAGCACCGGCCGCAGCGCCTCCTCGGAGTCGTGGTGGACGCGGTGCCAGACCGCGCGCAGCGCCGGGTCGCCGGGCATCGCCCGCAGCAGTCCGCGGGTCCAGCGCAGCGCCTCCTCGGCCGGCGGGTCGGCGGGGGTCAGCGCCCGGCGGGCGGCCCCTACCAGCGCCTCCCGGGCGGGCGGCGCGTCCGGCCCGGCGGTGGCCGCGGCCAGATCGCCGATCCACTGCCGGACGCCCATCGCCAGCAGCGGCGCCACCGCGTCCTCCTTGGTGCGGAAGTACCGGTAGAAGGTCCGCAGCGCGACGCCCGAGGCGCGGGCGATCTCCTCGGCGGTGACCGCGGGCCCGCGCTCGGCGAACAGCGCCGCCGCGGTGCGCGCGATCTCCAGCTGGGTCTCGGCCTTGCGGCGCTCGGTCAGGGACGGCCGCGCGGGGGTGGGCGCGGCGGCGGGGCGTGGTGCGGTCGGCATGGGGCCAGCTTACGGAGCGCGATGGCACATCGGCATGACGTGCGAATCTGGCACAACGTGCCAAGTAGGCGTACGGTGCGGGCAGAGCCCCCAGAGGCACCTCACGAAGGAGCAGCACCATATGAACCGCTTTGACGGACGCCGCGTACTGATCACCGGCGCCGGTTCGGGCATCGGACAGGCCACCGTCCACCGGATCCTCGCCGAGGGCGGCCGGGTCGTCGGGGTGGACGTCGACGAGGCGGGCCTGGCGGCGACCGCCGCGCGGGCCGCCGAGGACGGCACCGCCGGCCGGCTGCGCACCGCGCGGCTGGACATCTCCGACGAGGCCGCGGTGCGGTCCGGGGTGGCCGCCGCCGCCGAGCACCTGGGCGGGCTGGACGCGCTGGTCAACGCGGCCGGCATCCTGCGCTCCGCGCACACCCACGAGACCACCCTGGACTTCTTCAACAAGGTCCTCGCGGTCAACCTGACCGGCACCTTCCTGATGATCCGCGAGGCGCTGCCGGCGCTGCTGGAGGGCCAGGCGCCGGTGATCGTCAACTTCAGCTCCACCTCCGCCTCGTTCGCCCACCCGTACATGGCGGCGTACGCGGCGAGCAAGGGCGGCATCCAGTCGATGACGCACGCGATCGCGGCCGAGTACAGCAAGCGGGGGCTGCGCGCGGTGTGCGTGGCGCCGGGCTCGATCTCCAGCGGGATGACCACCGGGCGCGGCCCGGGGCTGCCCGAGGACGCCGATATGAGCCTGTTCACCAAGCTCGCCCCGGCCATCGGCCAGGGCTTCGCGGGCCCGGAGACCGTCGCCGGGGTGATCGCGATGCTGGCCTCGGAGGACGGCGCGTTCATCACCGGCACCGAGATCCGGATCGACGGCGGCACCCACATGTGACCGGCCGCGCGGGGCCGGTGCCGATGCCGGCCCCGCGACCGGGACGGGCGGCGCCCCGTGCCTGCCGCGCCGGGAGGGGCGCGGCAGGCACGGGGCGCCGCCGTTTCCGCGAGGGCGAACCTGACGGCTCGTCAGGCGTACGGGCCGTCAGGCGGACGCGGTGTCAGGCGGCCCCCGGCCGGTCCGCGGCGGCCGCCGACCCGCCCGCGCCCCGGCGGCGCGCCGCCAGCAGGAGGGTGACCAGCGACCCGCCCACCGCCCAGGCGGAGAGCACCAGCAGCGGCCCGGTCAGCGCCTGGCCCCGGAAGTACGCGATCGAGCGCGCCGCCCAGGTGCCGGCGCCCGGCGGCAGCGCCGGCCCGATCGCCCGCCAGAACGGCGGCAGCAGCGGATACGGATACGCGCCGCCCGCGCTCGGGTTCCCGAACACCACGATCACCAGGATCGCCAGGCCGATGCCGAGGATCCCCAGCAGCCCCTGGAACGCCAGCGTGGTCGCGCCCACCGCGAAGACGGTCAGCGCGCCCAGCCCCCACAGCCCGAAGAGGCTGCCGGGCAGCGCGCCGAGGACCGGGCCGACCACGATCGCCCCGGCGAGCCCGGCGGCGATCGCGTAGAGCGCCAGCGCGGCCAGCCGGATCACCGCCCGCTGCCCGTTGGCCGGCCGCGCCCCGGCGCTGATCGCCAGGATCGCCGCGCACAGATAGCCGCCCACGCACCACCCCACCACCAGGTAGAACGACGACAGACTGCGGCTGTCGCCGGGGCCGGCGGGGGCCACGTCCTCGGTGCGCACGCTCCGCTGCTGCTGCTTCTCGGCCGCCGTCACCACCAGTTCGACCGCCTGCGCCAGAGAGGCGCCGCCACCGCCGGCGACCAGTAGCCGGTCGGTCCGGCCGCGCGGGTCCACCAGCAGCGCGGCGTCGGTCTCCCGGTCCGCGAGCCGGCGCCGCGCCTCCTGCTCGGAGGCGGCCGGGCGCGGGTCCAGCGGCGCCCCCGGCAGCCGGCCCAGCCGGTCCACCAGCCCGGCGCGGACCTGCGCGGGGGCGACCACATCGAGCGGCACCCGGTCCGGCTTCGGATGGTGGAAGGCGCCGGTGTACGACGTGATGAACGCGACCATCAGGCCCAGCACCCCGATCACCAGGAGCGCCGCCCGGGGCGTCACCGCGCTCCGCACCTCCTCGGCGAAGGTCAGCCGGGTGCCGTCGTCGGTGGTGGCCATGCGCCGCTCCGTTCCGGGGTCACAGCGGATGCAGTGAGGGGGTCCGTCATCGATTCCAAGGGCTTTATATCCCTTTAGGACGTTTTATTCGGTCCGGTGGGGGTTCCTGGCGTGTGTTCGTACGGATGTTCGAAGAAAGCGTTATGGTGGAGGAAGTGAAACAAGGGTCACGAAGAGAGCCGGGGGGCGTATGAGGTGCAGGAGGTGCGGATGCCCGGGTTCACGCATCTGCACACCGCGTCCGGCTTCTCGCCGCGCTACGGCGCCTCCCACCCCGAGCGGCTGGTCGAGCGCGCCGCCGAGCGCGGTCTGGACGCCCTCGCCCTGACCGACCGGGACGGCCTGGCCGGCACGGTCCGCTTCGCCAAGGCCGCGCTCGCGGCCGGGATCCGCCCGCTGTTCGGCGCCGACCTCGCCGTGGCGGATGCCGCGGACGCCGTGGACCGGGAGCCGGCCGGGGGAGCGGCGTCCCGGGGGGCGGCGCCCCGCCCCCGCACCCCGGCGCGCGGTGGCGCCTTCGTCGACGAGTCCGCCCCCCGCGCGGTCTTCCTCGCCCGGGACGGCGCGGCCGGGTGGGCCGGCCTGTGCCGGCTGGTCTCGGCCGCCCACGCCGCCGGCGCCGACCGGCCGGTCCTGCCGCGCGCGGCCCTGGAGTCCGCCGCCGGCGGGCTGACCGTCCTCCTCGGCCCCGACTCCGACGTCGGCCGGGCGCTGGCCGCCGGGCGCCCGGACCGCGCCGCCCGCCTCCTCGCGCCCTGGCGCGCGCTGTACGGCGACGCGCTGCGCCTGGAGGCCGTCGACCACGGCCGCCCCGGCGCCGGCCCCGGCTCCCTGCGGCTGGCCGCCCGCACCCTCGGCTTCGCCGTCGACCAGGGCGTCCGCGCCGTCCTGACCAACGCCGTCCGCTACGCCGACCCCGGCCAGGGCCCGGTCGCCGACGTCCTGGACTCCGCCCGCCGCCTGGTCCCCGTCGACCGGCACCGCCCCGAGACCTGGGACAGCGGCGAGCGCTGGCTCAAGGACGGCGCCGCGATGGCCGCCGCCGCCGAGCGGATCGCCGAGGCGGCCGGCTTCCGCCGCGACCTGGCCCACCGGCTGCTCACCATGACCGAGGAGACCGCCGGGCGGTGCCGGGTGGACCCGCGCGCCGACCTCGGCCTGGGCCGCGTCCACTTCCCCGAACCGGACCTGGTCGGCGCCCGGTACCGCACCGCCGCCCGGGTGCTGCGCTCCCGCTGCGCCGCCGCGATGGTGCTGCGCGGCTACGACCGCGACCGCGCCTACTGGGTCCGGCTCCACGACGAACTGCGCACCATCGAACGGCTCGGCTACCCCACCTACTTCCTGACGGTCGCTCAAGTCGTGGACGACATACGGGAGATGGGCATCCGGGTGGCCGCCCGCGGCTCCGGCGCCGGCTCCCTGGTCAACCACCTGCTGGGCATCGCGCACGCCGACCCGGTCGCGCACGGGCTGCTGATGGAGCGGTTCCTGTCCGAGCGGCGGGCCGCGCTGCCGGACATCGACATCGACGTGGAGTCGGCCCGCCGGCTGGAGGTCTACCGCGCGATCTTCGACCGGTTCGGCGCCGAGCGGGTGGCGACCGTCGCGATGCCCGAGACCTACCGCGTCCGGCACGCCGTACGGGACGTGGGCGCCGCCCTCGGCATGGACCCGGAGCGGGTGGACCGGCTCGCCAAGGCGTTCCCGCACATCCGGGCCCGCGACGCGCGCGCCGCGCTGACCGAGCTGCCGGAGCTGCGCGGCGTCCGCGAGGAGGCCGGCGAGCGGCTCTGGGAGCTGGTCGAGGCGCTGGACGCGCTGCCCCGCGGCACCGCCATGCACCCGTGCGGGGTGCTGCTCTCCGACGCCACGCTGCTGGACCGCACACCCGTCGTGCCCACCAGCGGCGAGGGGTTCGCGATGTCCCAGTTCGACAAGGACGACGTGGAGGACCTGGGACTGCTCAAACTCGACGTGCTGGGCGTGCGGATGCAGTCCGCGATGGCGCACGCGGTCGCCGAGATCGGCCGGGCCACCGGGACCCGCCTCGACCTGGACGACCCCGCGCAGGTCCCGCCCGGAGACCCGGCCACGTACGGGCTGATCCGCTCGACCGAGACCCTGGGCTGCTTCCAGATCGAGTCGCCCGGCCAGCGCGACCTGGTCGGCCGGCTCCAGCCCGCCACCTTCCACGACCTGGTCGTGGACATCTCGCTCTTCCGGCCCGGACCGGTCGCCGCCGATATGGTGCGGCCGTTCATCGCGGCCCGGCACGGCCGCCGCGCGCCCCGCTACCCGCACCCCGACCTGGAAGAGGTGCTGCGCGAGACGTACGGCGTGGTGGTCTTCCACGAGCAGATCATCGAGATTCTGCGGATCATGACGGACTGCGGGCGGGACGAGGCGGACGAGAAGCGGCGGGCGCTGTCCGACCCGGCGGGCCAGGGGGAGGTGCGCGCGTGGTTCACCCGGCGGGCCGCGCTGCGCGGCTACGCCCCCGATGTCGTCGCGCACACCTGGGAGATCGTCGAGGCGTTCGGCTCGTACGGCTTCTGCAAGGCGCACGCGGTGGCGTTCGCGGTGCCCACCTACCAGTCCGCCTGGCTCAAGGCGCACCATCCGGCGGCCTTCTACGCCGGGCTGCTCACCCACGACCCCGGGATGTACCCCAAGCGGCTGCTGCTCGCGGACGCCCGGCGGCGCGGGGTGCCGGTACTGCCCCTGGACGCGAACCGGTCGGGCGTCACCCACCGGATCGAACTGGTGTCCGGTAGGGACGGCGCGCCGGACACCTGGGGGCTGCGGCTGGCCCTCGCCGATGTGCACGGCATCGCCAAGGCCGAGGCCCGGCGGATCGCCGACGGGCAGCCCTACCGCTCGCTCCAGGACTTCTGGCAGCGCGCCCGGCCCAGCCGCCCGGTGGCCGAACGCCTGGCCCGGGTCGGCGCGCTGGACGCCTTCGGCGCCAACCGCCGCGATCTGCTGCTGCACCTCGCCGAACTCCACCACCGCGGCCGGACCGCCCCCGCCGGCCAGCTCGCGCTGCACACGGACGGTGAGGCGGCGGCCGAACCGGTCGCGCCGGCCGGGCTGCCCGACCTCACCGACGTGGAGCGGCTCAGCGCCGAACTGGGCGTCCTCGGCATGGACGCCTCCCGCCATCTGATGGCCGACCACCGGGAGTTCCTCACCGAGCTGGGCGCGGTCCCGGCCCGGCTGCTGGGCACCGTACGGCACGGCGAGACGGTGCTGGTGGCCGGCGCCAAGGCCGCCACCCAGACCCCGCCGGTCCGCTCCGGCCGCCGGGTCATCTTCACCACCCTCGACGACACCACCGGCCTGGTGGACTGCGCCTTCTTCGACGACAGCCACGAGCGGTGCGCGCACACGGTCTTCCACTCGTGGCTGCTGCTGGTGCGCGGCACCGTCCAGCGCCGCGGCCCGCGCAGCTTCAGCGTCGTCGGCGACGCCGCCTGGAACCTCGCCGAACTCGCCGAACTCCGTGCCGACGGCGGCCTGGAGGCGGTCACCGCCCGGCTCGCCGCCGCCCCGGACGCGGCGGAGCCCCCCGGCCCCGCCGGTGACGAGCCCGCCGAGACCACCGAGACCGCCGGCCGCACCCTCCGCCTGGAGACCGGCTACGCGCTCCACCCCTGGGCGGACCTCCGCCCGGCCGGTGAGACCGCCGCCACCGGCCGCAAGCTGTGGCACGCCAGCCCCGGGAGCGCCGGACGATGAGCGCCGCCCCGAAGCCGCCCGCCGCGCCGCCGCCCCCGCCCGGCGCCCGGCGCCCGCCCGCGACCCTGCACATCCGCTTCCGCACCGCCGCCGGCGAGCCCGTCGACGCCCGCCAGTACGAGCAACTCCTCGGCCTGCTCGCCCAGTTCACCCCGGTGGTGCAGGCACTCCCGCCGGACGCCGCGCTCGCCGACGTCCGCGGCGCGCTGCGCTACTTCGGCCGGGACGCGGCCGGCATCGCCGCGCTGATCCGGCTGCGCGCCCTGGCCTGGCACGGCGTGAGCTGCACCATCGGCGTCGGCGCCAACCCGCAGCTGGCCCGGATCGCGGCCCAGGACGCCCCGCCCGGCGGCATCCGCGCGGTGCCCGCCGACCCCCGCGCGGCCGCCGCCTTCCTCGACCGCCGCCCGGCCGCCGCACTGCACGGCGTCGGGCCCGCGACCGCCCGCACGCTCTCCGCGTACGGGCTCGACAGCGTCGGCCGGATCGCCGCCGCACCGCCCGCCACCCTCCAGCGGATCCTCGGCGCGAAGGCCGGCCGGGCGGTCTCCGACCGCGCCCGCGGTATCGACCCCACCCCCGTCACCCCCAACGCCGCCGCCCGCTCGATCGCCGCCGAACACCGCTTCGCCCACGACGAACTGGACCCCGACCGCCGCCGCCGCGCCCTGCTCTCCCTCGCCGACGAACTCGGCGCCCGCCTGCGCACGAGCGGCCAGGCGGCCCGCGCCCTCACCCTCACCGTCCGCTACGCCGACCGCTCCACCACCACCCGCACCCGCCGCCTGGCCGCCCCCACCGCGCACGGCCCCGCCCTCACCGAGGCCGCCTACGCCCTGCACACCGCCCTCGCCCTCCAGCGGGCCCGGGTCCGCGCCCTGGCCCTGCGCGCCGAGGACCTCTGCCCCGCCGAACACGCCGCCCGCCAGCTCTCCTTCGACCCCGCCGACGACCGCGCCCACCGCGTCGAAGCCGCCACCGACCGCGCCCGCGCCCGCTTCGGGCCGGGAGCGGCCCGCCCGGCAGCGGCCCTGGGGCCGGTCGCGGTGCCAGGGCCGGACCTACCGGGGCACCCCCGGCCGTAGGGGGTCCCGAAGGCCAGGGCCTCACCTGTCCCCGGTCGGCTACCCCCGGTCGAGCACCTTCGGGCCCAGCAGCTCCAGGGCCTCTTCCCAGCGGAACCGGTCCGCTCCGCCGCCCGCTTTCGGCTGGTGCGGTTCGTACGAGCCGATCAGGACACCCATCTCCCGCAGCCGCTCCAGGCTTTGGCGGTACGCGGGATGGGCGGCCTGGGCGGAGTTCAGGTACGGCAGGACGGCGGTGGGGATACCGAAGCCGTATGCCTCGCACAGGATGCCGACGGCCAGGGTGTCGGAGATTCCGGCGGCCCACTTGTTGATCGTGTTGAAGGTGGCCGGGGCCACGGCGATGGCATCGGCGGGCGGCAGCGGGCGGGGCTGCCCGGGGGTGCGCCAGGCCGAGCGGATCGGGTAGCCGGTCTGCGTCTCGACGGCGGTGGTTTCGAGGAAGCCGAGGCCCTGCGGGGTGGCGATGACGCCGACGTCCCAATTGGCCTCCTGGGCGGCCGTGATCAGCGTGCCGACATCGCCGGCGACGCCCGCCGCGCACACGACGACGTAGAGGAAGGGCTTCTTCCCGGTGTGCGGGACGGGGTGCTGATCGCTCACGCGGGGACTCCCAGCTGTCGGCTGAAGCGGTGCAGTTCCGGCAGGGTACGACGGCGGTCGCGGGCGGCCATATCGGCGACCAGCTCGCGGACCGCGGGGCGTCGGATGTCCTGCGCCGCACAGCTCTCGGCGATGCGCAGGGCCTGGTAGCCGTCGCGGAGCCGGCCTTGTTGGCTGTAGGCCCGGGCCGCTTCGATCCACAGGGCGGCCCGGCGTTCGGGGACGGGGATGTGGCGGCGCATGAGAGGGCGTGCGGTCTTCAGGGCGATGCCGGAGTCTCCGAAGGCCACGGCCGCACTCAGGGTGTGGAGGGCAACGTTGGTGGGACTGAAGTTGGCCCAGGCGTCGGGCCGGTCGAGTGTGACGTGGCGGGCGACGTCTTCGGCTTCGGAGAGGAAGTCCTGGGCTGCTGAGCGGTCGCCGCTGGTGCTCGCGGCAGTGGCTCCGCGAAGGAGAAGCAGGCCGAGGGCGGCGAGGTACTTGGGGGACCGCTGGTCGTACGCGCCGGCGAGCTGATCGGCGGTGTGGCGGACAAGCGTGATGGCTTGGGTGGCGTGCTTCTCACGGGCCAGGACGTGGGCATGCACACGCACGCTTGAGGCCAGGACCACGGGATCGCCGGAGCGCTCGGCCTCAGCCATCGCCCGCCCGACCGCCAGCCAGGCGTTGCCCGGATCGCTCTGCTTGAGCAGGAGGCTCGCCGAGGTCTGGTAGGCCGTGGCCAGCAGGCCGGACAGGTCGGTGGAGCCGGGGGAGCTACCGATGGCGCCGCGCAGCTGACCGATCAGGCCGGGGAGTATGCGTTCGAGCCGGGTGTAGTCGCAGGAGGAGAAGAGGCGGCGGGCGTCGGCCAACCGGTTCCTCAGCTGCCCGGAGTCCGGCGCAGGGCCCGTGGCCGCAGCTGTGCCCCCCGGTAGGAGGGCACGGACCAGGTCGTGGTGAGCCGTGGTGACGGTGGTAGTGGCCGGTGTCGCGAGCGCTGCGAGGCCGGCGGCGAGCAAGGTGCGGCGGTGCATGTCCTCTGCTTCGGGGTCGGGATGGCTGGTGTCGCGAGCGCTGCGAGGCCGAGGTGGTGCGGTGGGATGTCCAGCACGCGGCTGATCTCGCGCAGGACTCGTACGTCCTCCGTGCCCCGTCCGTTCTCCAAGCGGCTCACCTTGCTCTGGTGGTAGCCCAGTTCGGCTGCGACGTCCGACTGCGAGCGGCGCTGCAACACACGCGCCTGCCGGATCACCTCGCCGGTCCATCGTGCCTCGTTCTGTGCTTCGGCCATCTGCCACGGCCCTTTCTGCCGTCGCCGATTCTGCCTTCCGGAACGAGCGTAGCGGCCTGCTGTGCGCCGTTATGCAGCTCGTGCATGGCCGATGCGGTGCCTGCTCGGCCCCTGGATCGGACCCTGCGCCGAGCGGTTCTCTGGGGCGGCCGCACCGATCCAGGAGGCAGCGCATGGACGCGTACCGCATCCGTTTCCCCGTCGTCAGTACGCCTGTTGGGGCCAGTACCGCCCGTCGGCGGCTGATGGACGGGATGCGGGCGTGGGCTGACGTCCTCGACCAGGAGGTATTGGACACCGCGGAGCTGGTCGTCGCGGAGCTGCTCGCGAACGCGGTGCAGCACGCGGGCGGCGGACCGATCGTGGCCGGAGCTTGCCTGAGCGACGACAGGCTGCTCGTCGAGGTCATGGACACCAGCCCGGTGGTGCCGGCCGTGGGCCTTGCGGGCGTGGCGGCGGAGAACGGCCGTGGGTTGTTCCTGGTCGCCGCGCTTGCAGATCGGCACGGGATCGAACCGGCGACACCCGGTAAGCGGTGCTGGGCCCAATTCAAGGTCGGTGCGTCGCTGCCGGCCCTTCCGTAAACGCTGTGCGAGGAGTTGACCGTTGTCAGGAGTACGGATTCCCTCACCTGCCGCAGAAGTCGTCGCGGTCCGTCCCAGCGGGCCACTCGCCGGCTCCGTGGCCGTCGATGGCTCGAAGAACGCGGCGTTGCCGTTGCTGGCCGCGGCCGCTGCCCTGCGACGCATGGTCCACCTGGCCAACGTGCCGGCGAACGCGGACGCCGAGACGATGCTCGTCCTGCTCCAGCAGTGCGGCTGGAGTACGGCCCGGGTGGCTGCCGACCCCCGCAGCGTGGTGATGATGCCGGGGAAGAGGACCCCGGCGGCTCCGGCCCCGGAGGTCGCTGCGCGTATTCGGGCTTCGTACTACCTCGTCCCGGCGCTGCTCCGGGTTCACGGGCGGGCGAGGCTGCCATGGCCGGGCGGCTGCCGGATCGGCGACCGGGGGATGGAACAGCACTTCGCGGTGTACGAGGGCTTCGGCGATCGCATCACCGTCGACGACTACGGCTACCAGGTGGAGGCCGGGGCACAGCCGACTGGAACGGCGTCCCTTGCCTTGCCGTTCCGGTCCCGTGGGGCGACGATAGCCGCCCTCCTGCGGGCCGTTGTGGCGGGCCGGCCGCTCAGACTCGGGCAGCCCAACCTCTCGCCGGAAGTACTGAGTGTCGTGGATGCACTGCGGGCGGCCGGTTGGGCTTGCCGGGTGAGCGAGAGCCGCTTGGTGACGGCTCCGCCGTCGTCGACCCCGGACAAAGCCGTCAGGTGGACGGTGCCCGGAGACAAGATCGAGGCAGGGACCCTGGCCTGTGCCGTCGCCGCCACCGGTGGCAACGCCCATATCGCCGGTGTGTGCGAGGAGGCCGTCGCCCCGCTGATCACCGCCCTGCGATGGCTCGGCGTCTCCGCAGGCATCGACGGCAGCACCCTCATCGTCGACAGTCCCCAGGACGGGAAGCTCAGCAGTCACTCCCTGCGGGCCGTCGCTTCGCTCGCCCCCGGTGGGCTGGACGCCGACTTTGAACCCCCGCTGATGGCGGTGGCGCTGACCCGCCCCGGCGTCCACCTGTTCTCCGACGCCATCAATTCCGGTCGCCACGGCAACCTGGTGCCCCAACTCGCCCGACTCGGCGCCGACATCCATGAGCTGTCGCCCACCCGTTGCCGCTTCACCGGCCCGCAGCGGCTCACCGGTGCGGGAGTGGAGGCCACGGACATCCGCACCGGATCGGCCCTCCTCATCGCCGGGCTCACCGCGCGCGGCGTCACCACCCTCGGCGGCCTTGAACAGCTTCGCCGCGGCCACGCCGACCTACCCGGCAAGCTGCGCGTCCTCGGCGCCGACATCTGCGAGGTCATCCCATGAGCCGGCAACTCCGGAAGATCACGGCCACCACCGACGTCCACTCCGCCTTCGACCAGGCCGCTCCCTTCCTCACGCACCTCCACGCCGCCAGGGCGGACGGCTTGATCGTGGACTGCGGAGACTTCTTCGAGGGAACCGGCTACTACCGTTTCGGCAAGGGCGAGATCGAGCGTGAGGTCCTCGCGAGCCTGTACGACCTGCTCGCTCCGGGGAACCACGGCTGGCCGCACTACTTCGAACCCCAGCTGCACGCGATGACCGTGTGCGCCAATGCGACCGACGCCCAGGGCGAACCGCTCTTCGACCGCCTCCGGATCACGACCATCGGTGATCTCCGGGTCGCCATCACGGCAGTGATCAGCCCGGCCGCGTTCGCCACGATCCACGCTGACCAGCGCTCCGACCACCGGGTAACCGAACCTGGTCAGGCCCTGCGCATGATGATGCTGCAACACCGTCACAACGCCGACGCCTGGGTGGTGCTTTCCCACTCCGGCTTCGCAGCTGACGTGGAGCTGGCCGCCGCTTGTCCGTTCGCGGACGTGATCTTCTCCGGCCACTGCCACAGCGCCTCCAACGGACCGGTACGCATCGGCAGCACCCTCGTCGTGAAGGGCGGGGAACTCGGCACCGGGTACGCCGTCGCAGAACCAGCGGAGGGTGCCACGTGGATGGCCCACACGGCCACGTTCCCCGACGCGGACAGCGGCACCGTCCCGGACGAACTCGCCGGCACCAACGAGAAGATCGCTCACTTCAGGGGCATGCTGGCCACCCCTCTTGGGCCCGTGCGGGTTCGGTACCGCGGCCAGTTCAACCGGCACCACCTTCTCCAGGAGACCGCCGACCGGCTGCACACCGGACTCGGCGCCGACGGCGTCATCCTGAACGAGACGGCCCTGCGAGTCACCCGTCTAGGCGACCAGCTCACCCTCGGGGACCTCCTGGCCATCGAGCCCTTCGACAACCAGCTCGTCCACGCCTTCCTTCCCAACGTAGGTGCAGCCGACCTCTATGCGTTGCGGGATCACCTCACCGACCGGGTCGGTCCCCTCGCCATTGCCCCCGACCCGCTCCCGCCCGGAATCCGCTCCGTACTGACCACCCACTACCTCGCCGACACCTACCTGGGCGGCCGTACTCACCAAGCCGGCTTGCCCCTCGGACAGGCCGTCCGCAGCACCCTCACCACTCCACTGCCCGACGAGCAGCAAGCAGGTGCCCGATGATCCTGACCGGACCCGAGATCACCGCCGCCGCACACGACGGGCGACTGGCCATTGCCCCGTTCGAGCCCGAGCAGGTGAACCCCAACAGCTACAACGTCCGCCTCGGCCCCACCCTGCTCACCTACACCAGCCCCGTCATCGACCCCCACCGGCCCAACCCCACCCAGGAGGTCGAGATCGGCCCTGGTGGTTGCGTTCTCCAGCCCGGCGAGCTCTACCTCGGTCACACCCTTGAACGCGTCGGTTCCGACTCGTTCGTCCCGCTGCTGTTCGGGCGTTCGTCCGTCGGCCGGCTCGGCCTTTTCGTCGAGATCACCGCACCGATCGGCGACATCGGCTTCCACGGCCAATGGACACTGATGCTCTCCCCGATCCGCCCCCTGCGCGTCTACGCGGGGATGAAGATCGGGCAGATCATGTTCTTCGTCTCCACCGGCCCCATCGCCCCGTACTGCGGCAAGTACCAGGCCGCGACCGGCCCGCAACCCTCCTGTTACTGGCAGGACGTGACCCGCATCCAGGCGGTCGCCTCGTGATCCTCACCGGCCCCGCCATTGCCGCCGCGATTCAGGCCGGCGAAATCACCATCGACCCGTACGACCCGGCCCGCCTCTCCCCGAACGCCTACGACTGGCGCCTGGGCAACACGCTCCGCTTCTGCGACGGCCACCTCGACGCGGCCACCCCCACCACCTTCTCCGAGACGGACATCCCCGACACCGGCGCCCTGCTGGAACCCGGCCTCCTCTACCTCGGCATCACCCACGAACGGACCGGCTCGGACACCTACGCCCAACTGCTCAACGGCGACCGGACCATCGGCTCCCTGGGCATCTGGGTCCACGTCTCCGCTCCGCTCGGCCACCAAGGCCACGCCATTCGCTGGACGCTGGAGATCCGGGCTGCCAAGCCGGTGCGCGTCTATCCCGGCATGACGTTCGGCAAGCTCGTCTTCCTCACCGCGTCGGGAACGCCGGCCAACTACCGGCACCAGCGTGCCAAGTACGCAACCACCAACGGCATCGACATCTCGCGCCTCTACGAAGAGATCGAAGGAGCCGGCCTGTGAGCCCTGTCGTCCGCCCCGTGCCCGGCCCGCTGGCCGCCACCTTCCTGGACCTGCCCGCAGGCAGCCCCGGCGGCAGCGTCGAGCTGTTCCTCGACCTCTACACCGGCGACAACCCCCTCATTCCCGCCCACGCCTTCATGCTCGCCCCCACCAGCCACGGTGTCCCGAGCGTCCCGCCCGGACTCGACCTCCTCCACGTCCCCGGGAAGTGCCTGGCCGGCCCCGCCTTCGGTCAGTACGTCGCCGCCCTGCGCAGAGCCCTCACGACCGCGGTCGACCCCTCCCGGATCGGCGTCCTGCACCTTCAGCACCTCACCTTCGGGGCCACCCCGGCCCTGGTCCGGGCACTCCCGGCCCACCCCCGGATCGCCCTGGTCCACGGCACGGACCTGCTCTTCGCCGAGTCCCACCCCGATCAGCTCCACGTGCTGCGCGAAACCGCCAGGACCGCCAACGCCATCGTGGTACCCACCACTGCCATGGCTGCCCACCTCCGTAAGCTCGCTCCACTGATCGACGAACGCAAGATCATCCGCGTCCCGTGGGGAATCCCCGACCACCTGCTCACCGATCCGCCTCCCAGGCGGCCCCGTATCACCACCAACCACCTTCGACTGCTCTACGCGGGGCGGCTCACCACCGAGAAGGGCGTCGAGACCCTGATCAAAAGCCTGGCGCGCGTCTCAAGGGCAGAACTGAGCATCGCGGCGCCGCGGTCCCAGTTCCACGCAATGGCCCCGTTGCTCCAGCGGATGGGCGTGCGGGCCCGCTACCTCGGCTGGCTCCGCCGCCCGCAGCTGTGGAAAGCCTTCACCGAACATGACGTCCTCGTCATGCCGTCGACCACCTTGGAAGCCATGGGCCTGGTCGCCCTCGAAGCGCAAGCCTCCGGCCTTCCCGTTGTCTACCAGCCGGTCCCTGGCCTCAGGGAGACGTTGGGTGCCTCAGGACTGGCCACCGACTTCACCAACTCCGCTGCGCTCGCCCGCGACCTCGGTCGGCTTCGGACCACCCCTGGCCTGATGGCCACTCTGCAGCAGGCCGGGCGCGCGAACGCCACCCGCTACCCGCTCTCCGCGACGGCCCAAGCCTTGTCCTCGCTCGGCCGCCGGCTCGCATCCGCAGTGCGCGTAGGCAAGCACTCCGCATGACGCGCCCGGGACACCAGGAATCTCCCCATCCAGCGCGCCGGGGCCGGACACTGATCTGCCGCGTCCTCTGGGCCTGGCTCGCAGACATTACGCGTCCGGCCAACGCACCGACTGTGAACAGGAAGACATGACACACCTCCCCGCCACCGAAAAGATCGAAGAGCTCCTGGCCGGAGGGGCCCGTGACAGGGCCTATCCGGGCGCCGTGTGGGCCGTCGGTGACACCGGTACCGTCTGGACCCGTGGCGCCACCGGAGTCCTCGATCCGAGCGAACCTGACATGCCGATGCGGCTGGACACGGTCTTCGACGCTGCCAGCCTCACCAAGATCCTTGCCGTCTGGTCCTCCATCGGCGCCCTGTGGGAGGACGGAAAACTCGACCTGGACTCGCCTCTCGGCGGCTTCTGGCCCGAGGCCGAGGGACACCCGCTCGGAATGGTGACGGCTCGCCACCTGCTGACCCACACGGCCGGCCTGCCACTGCGGGCCCAGCTGAAGCGTCTGTACGGCACCGACCCGCAGGACGTCCGCGACGGCGTCCTGCACGAGGCCCTGCACCGCCCACCGGGTGAAGCCGTCGAGTACACCGACCGCGCTGCCCTCATCCTCGGCTACCTCGCCGAATACCTCTCCGGCCTCCCCCTCGACCAACTCGCTATGGAACGGACCTGGCAGCCCCTGGGCATGGACTCCACCCGCTACGGGCCACTCCCCGCCCAGGCCGCCGCCCGCTGCGCACCGACCGAACTGGACGAGGACACCGGGACCCACCTCAAAGGCATCGTCCACGACTTCTCCGCCAGACTCCTCGGCGGCGTCTGCGGCATCGCCGGCACCTTCACCGTCCTGGACGATCTCGTGGCCTTCCTGCGCTACACACTGGACACCACCACCGCCCCTGGGCAGGCAGGATTCGGTCCCGCATGGACCTCGGAGTCCCTGCGGATCCAAACGGGGCCCTTGCAGCCCGGACGCGGCTTCTTCTGGCACCCGGCTGCCGGAACGGAGCCTGGCGAGGACATCTGGTCCCACTACGGCTTCACCGGCACCGCTCTGTGGGTGTCACCCGGGCAAAGACGCTGGGCGGTGCTGCTGACCAACAAGCTCTACTACACACGCGATCGGCGACCCTTGACCGATATCCGCACTGCGTTCCGGGTACTCGCCTTCAGCTGAGGCGACCGGTGCGGGAGGGGAGCGTTGCGCCGGGTGCGGTGCCCGCCCCCACCGTCCCCGCCGCACGCAACCCCCGTTGCGGACGCGTTCGTGCCGCGGGGATCCGGTGGGGTTTCCTTCACCGTCACGCCACTGGTACACCCCGCTTACCCGGCCGTAACTTACCTGGCAGTCACCACGTTGGCCCTTGCGATCCGGATCGCAGGTGAACGGCTCACCGAGCACCTCGGAGTCCCCTCACCCCCGCAAGGAGCATCGTATGAAGCTGCGTCGGCCGAGACTGCGCGCCGTCCTCCCGGCGGTCGTCCTGGCGCTGGGTCTCACCACGGCAACCCCCGCGGCGGCGTCCCCCACCGTCAGCCGCGGCTGGAACGACTACGCCTGCAAGCCCTCCGCCGCCCACCCGCGGCCGGTCGTCC
Source organism: Streptomyces sp. NRRL F-4489 (assembly GCF_001509485.1). Taxonomy (GTDB): domain Bacteria; phylum Actinomycetota; class Actinomycetes; order Streptomycetales; family Streptomycetaceae; genus Streptomyces. Next base: position 48,126 of record NZ_LLZI01000287.1, on the reverse strand, counting down.
TCGTCCACGGCACCTTCGGCAACGCCGTCGACAACTGGCTCGGCCTGGCGCCCTATCTGGTCAACCGCGGGTACTGCGTCTTCTCCCTGGACTACGGGCAGGTGCCCGGCGTCCCGGTCTTCCACGGCCTCGGGGCCGTCGACGACTCCGCGCGCCAACTCGCCGGCTATGTCGACCGGGTGCGGGCCGCGACCGGCGCCGCCCAGGTCGACCTCGTCGGGCACTCGCAGGGCGGGATGATGCCGCGGGTGTATCTGAAGTTCCATGGTGGGGCGGGCAAGGTGCACAGTCTTGTAGGGCTGGCGCCGGACAATCACGGGACGACGCTCAGTGGGCTGACCCGGTTGCTGGATCTCTTCCCGGGCGCGAAGAAGTACCTCGACCACTTCACGCCGGGGCTCACCGACCAGGCCGCCGGGTCCGCGCTGCTGAGCCGCCTCAACGCCGGCGGCGACACCGTCCCCGGCGTCCGCTACACCGTCATCGCCACCCGCTACGACGAGGTCGTCACCCCGTACACCTCGGGCTTCCTCAACGGGCCCGGCGTCCGCAACGTCGTCCTCCAGGACCTGTGCCCGGCCGACCTCTCCGAGCACCTGGCCATCGGGCTCACCGACCGGATCGCCTTCCACGAGACGGCCAACGCCCTCGACCCGGCCCACGCCACCCCCACCACCTGCGCCTCCGCGGCGAGTTGAGCCGCGGCCCGGCCCGCGGTCGGCGCGCGGGCCGGGCCCCGGGCCGGGTGCGCCCGTACGCGATTCAGCGGGTGCCCCGGCCCGTCCGGCGCAGGGTCAGGAACGCGGTGGACGCGGCGGCCAGCGCCACCGGGATCAGCAGCAGCCACCCGGAGAACGCCAGCACCCCGGCCGTCAGCAGCGAACTGGCCAGCGCGCCGCACCACAGGGGAGTGCGGCGGGGCAGCAGCACCAGCGCGGCGGCCAGCCCGGCCAGGGTCACCGCGGCCAGGCAGGTGGCGGTGGCCCGCATCAGCAGGTCCAGATCGGCCGCGCCGGCCGCGGCCGGCACCGCCAGCACCACCGCCGCCGCGCCCAGCACCGCCAGCGACCGCCGCGGCACCTCGCCCGGCGCGCCGCCCTTGGCCAGCCAGCGCGGCGCCGCCCCGTCCCGGCCGAGCGCCGCGCCCAGCCGGGACGCCCCGGCCAGATAGGAGTTGACGGCCCCGAAGGTCAGGAACAGCGCCGCCGCGGCCGCCACCGGGCGGGCGGCGGTGCCCGCGCTCTGCGCGAGCAGCGCGGTCAGCGGGGTGTCGGTGCGCGCGGCGGCCGGGCCCAGCGCCCCGATGGTGGCCACCGCCAGCCCCAGGTACAGCACGGTGATCACGGCGAGGGTGCGGCGGGTCACCCGCGGCAGGTCCCGCGCCGGATCGGCGAACTCCCCGGACAGGTGGCTGGCCGCCTCCCACCCGGCGAACGCGAAGAAGAGCACCGACGCCGCCGACCCCACCGACGCCCAGCCGCCGGGCAGGAACGGCGTGAAGTTCGCCGCCGACACCCGCGGCGCGGCGGCCAGCACCGCGCACAGCAGCACCGCCGCCAGCAGCCCGCCGAGCAGCAATTGCACCTGGCCCGACATCCGCAGCCCGACCGCGTTGGAGGCCAGCGATCCGGCGAGCACCACCGCGCCGACCGCGGCCGCCCCGCCGTCGCCCCAGCCGGCCGCGTCGGCCACGTAATTGCCGCCGATCCAGGCCGCCGAGACCACGCCCAGCGGCACCGCCCCGTAGAACCACCATCCGACCACCGCCGCGGCGCGCGGCCCGATCGCCCGGTGCACATACGTGGCGACGCCCCCGCCGTCCGGATACCGCGCGCCCAGCGCCGCGAACGACGCGGCCACCGGGACGCACAGCGCCAGCAGCAGGACCCAGGCCACCAGGGAGGCCGGACCGGCCGCGGCGGCGGCCAGCGACGGCAGCGTCAGCACCCCGGGGCCGAGGACGGCGCCGGCGCACAGCGCGGTACCGCTGCCGATGCCCAGCCGCCGTACATCCGGACGTACAGGTGCTGCGAGAGATGTTTCTTGTACGGACACAGCCCATGACGCTAACCGGAACTTTGATCACAGTGCGCTGTCGCCGAACGAAATTCGGTGGAGCCCGGCACCATGGGGTCATGGACGACATTGATTCGGCGATTGTCCGGGAACTGCAGCGCGACGCACGGCAGACCAACCGCGAACTGGCCGGCAAACTGAACATCGCCCCCTCCACCTGCCTGGAGCGGGTCCGCGCGCTGCGCGCCCGCGGCGTGATCACCGGCTACCGCGCCACGGTGGACCTGCGCGCCCTCAACCGCCCGGTGCAGGCGCTGCTGACGGTCCGTATCCGGCCGATGAACCGCGAGGTGATCGAGCGGTTCAAGGCGTTCCTGACCTCGCTGCCGGAGGTCCTGAGCGTCTATGTCGTCGCGGGCGGCGACGACTTCCTGGTGCATGTCGCCGTCCCGGACGTGGACCGGCTGCACGCCCTGCTGATGGACCGGATCTTCAAGCGCCGGGAGGTGGTGGACTGCCGCAGCTCGGTGATCTACCAGCACGTCGCCAACGACGTGATCGAGCCACTGCCGCCCGGCCGGTCCTGACGGTCCGGCGGGCGGCGGCGGCTCATGGGGGCCCGGGGCGGCCCGGCGGCTCAGCCGTGGTGGCGGGCGGCCCGGCGGCGGGCGGTGGCGAACAGCACCCCGGCGCCCGCGGCGAGTACGGCCGCGCCGCCGATGGCCAGCGGGGCGGTGGTGCGGTCCGTACCGGTCTCGGCCAGGTGCTTGCCGCCGGCGGGGGCGGCCGGGGCCGGGGCCGCCGCCCCGTCGGGGTGCGTACCGGCCGGGGCGTCGGCGTTTCCGGAGCCGGCCGGGGCGGCCCCGCCGTGGTTGCCGGCCGCGCCGTCCGCGTGGTCGTGGTGGCTCATGTCCATGGACGACTTGTCCGCCCCGGCGGCGATCTGACGCTCCGTGGGCGCCGACGCGGACGGCGCGGGCGCGCCGCCGCTCCCGCCGCTGCTCTTCCCACCCTTCCCGAACACCACGTCCGAGCAGGTGTAGAACGCCTCCGGGCTGTCCGAGCGCTGCCAGACGCTGTAGACGAGGTGCCGGCCGGACCGGGCGGGCACCGTGCCGTCGAAGACGTACGAGCCGTTGACCAGCGCCGGGTTGGTGACCGACGCGAACGGCCGGTCCTCCAGGTCGGACCACTTCAGCGGCTTGGCGGGGTCGTAGCCGTCCTTGGTGAGGTACAGCTCGAACGTCCCCTTGTGCGGGGCGGTCGCCCGGTAGCGGAAGGTGTGCTTGCCGGCCGTCATCGGGGTGGACGGCCAGTCGGCGCGCGGCAGGTCCAGGCCCTTGTACTCCTCGTTGCCGGCGCTGCACAGCTTGCCGTCCGGGATGCGTTCCTTCGACTTGCCGCCCGCGTTGCCGTCCCGGACGCCGTTCCAGTCGTAGAGCGCCTGGGTGCCGCCGGCCTGGACGGCGGCCTTGCACGCCGCCGAGACGGGGTGCTCGGGGCCCTCCGCGTAGCAGGCCGCGACCCGGCTGACCGGGTCCGACATCGACCCGTGGGCGGCGGCCGGGGCCGCGGTGAGCACGGTCAGCGCGAGCGGCGCGAGGCCGGCCAGCGCGATTCCGGCGGCCGTGCGGCGAGCGGTCATCGTGGGGACTCCTTCGTCGGGTACGTGGGGCGTACGGACGGGGGGCGGCGGTGGGGGGTCGGGTGGCGTCCGGTGCCGGTGCCGCCCCCCGGTGAACGGCACCGGCGGGCCCGCACACCCGCCGTACGCAGCTGACGCTAGCGGCCCTGAACAGCGGATTCGCCCGGCGGAGGCCGTTCCGGCGGATCTTTATGGTCCGCTTAAGGAAGCGCTAAGTGCCGCCAAAGGAACGGGCCGTTGGGTGCCCGGGGGCTCAGCCGGCGAAGTCGTACCAGCGGACGCATGCGTCCCGAACGGCCCGCAGCTTGTGCAGGCCCGCTTGGAGGGGAGCGGGCTGTTCGTCCGAGCCCTTGCCCTCCGGCCGAGCCGTGACCGCGTGGCGCAGCTCCGTGAGCAGTGCTTCCCGGGCCTTCTTGGGGAGCAGGCTCGCGCCGACGTGCTTGTAGGGGGTGCTGAGGGGGCACCTCAGGGCGAGGTCGAGCTTCTCAATCCGCTCAGTGGTGGCGAGGATCTGCTCCTGGACTTCCTTTCCGCTCTCCGGTTCGTCAGCGGCGGCGCGGTTTTCGGCAAGGCGGGCTCTGGCCGATTCCAGGGTATTGAGGTCGTGGTGGAATTCGTCGATCAGATCGACGAGTGCGGTGCACGCCTTCCGTGTGCGTGCTGCCGTTTTGAGTCCCGCCGCGATGGCCGCCAGACCGAGCGTCGCGCTCAGGGCGGATTTGCCGGCGACCGGAAGGCTTCCGCTGTCGATATGCCAGACGGGGATGAGGACTTCGGCGCACAGGATCCACGGAACGACCCAGTGCGCGGCGACTTCGTAGCGGATCAGCAGGGGGAGGTCGGCGAATTCGTCGGTGCCTCTGACGGCCGGCCGGCTGAGGAATCGGATGCTCAGGACGATGGCGAGGAGGATCAGGGCCGCATAGGGCCGCCCGTGCACGACGAAGGTGGTGGCGGCAGCGATGGCCAGGAGGGAGATGCCGAAGAAGCCCAGCCATCCCAAGGGCAGGCTGTCTTTCGGGAGAAAGCTGAAGGCGAGGATGTATCCCGCCACCATGAGGAACGGGAAAAGGTCGTCGTACCCCGTGATACGCGTCGAGGCGAACCCAACTCCCATGGTGAGAAGGGCGATCAGATGGGGAACGAACATTTCCCGGCCGGCTTCGATATCGGCTTGCGTCAGTTCCGGGTCGGGAAAGGGGTCGAGAGAGTAATGCCCTCCGGGCTCGAACATATGGCCTCCGATGCGTCGTGGCGCTCCGGACCCATCGTGCCGCGCGACTGCCCTGCGACGTGCTGTCGGACGCGATGCTTGAGCCACTTCTGCGGTGAGCAGCTCTCAGCGGTTCAGCGGTGCGGTTCAGCGGTTCGTCGGCAGGCCGTTCAGATCCTCCAGGTCGCCGAGATCCCCGGCCAGGGCGGCGAAGGCGTCCGGGGGCGGGGCGTCCGGGGCGGTGTCCAGGGGGAGTTCGGCCCAGATGATTTTGCCGTGGGCGGTGTAGCGGGCGCCCCAGCGCAGCGCGTAGCGGGCGATCAGGAAGAGGCCGCGGCCGCCCTCGTCGGTGGTGCGGGCGTGGCGGAGGTGCGGGGCCGTGCTGCTGCCGTCGGAGACCTCGCAGATCAGGGCCTCGGCGCGGATCATCCGCAGGCCGATCGGGCCGGAGGCGTGCCGCAGGGCGTTGGTGACCAGTTCGCTGATGATGAGTTCGGTGGAGAATTCCAGGTCCGGCAGGCCCCAGCGGGCCAGTTGGCCGGCGGCGGAGCGGCGGGCCGCGGCGACCGCCGAGGGGTCCGCGGGCACCTCCCAGGTGGCCAGCCGGTCCTGCGGCAGCGCGCGGGTCCGGGCCAGCAGCAGCGCCACGTCGTCCACCGGCCGGGCGCCGGGCAGGCTGGCCACCACCGTCTCGCAGAGCTGCTCCAGCGGCGCCTGCGGATCGGACAGCGCGGTCCGCAGCCGGGTCAGGCCGCCGTCCGGGTCGAGGGCCTTCCCCAGCAGCAGCCCGTTGGTGTAGAGGGCGAGGAGGCTGCCCTCCGGCAGCGGGACGTCGGCGGATTCGAACGGCATACCACCCAGCCCCAGGGGCGGTCCGGTCGGCAGCTCCAGCAGATGGGCGCCGCCCGCCGGGCCGACCAGCAGCGGCGCCGGGTGCCCGGCCCGGGCCAGGGTGCAGCAGCAGGCGACCGGGTCGTAGACCGCGTACAGGCAGGTCGCCCCGATCACCCCGTCCTCGCCGGTCGCGTCGTGCGCGACCCGGTCGACCATGTCGTCCAGATGCGCCAGCACCTCGTCCGGGGCGAGGTCCAGGCCGGCCAGCGCCTGCACCGCGGCGCGCAGCCGGCCCATCGTGGCCGCCGCGTGCACCCCGTGCCCGACCACGTCGCCGACCACCAGCGCCACCCGCGCCCCGGACAGCGGGATGACGTCGAACCAGTCGCCGCCCACCCCGGTCAGCGTGTCGGCCGGCAGATAGCGGTACGCCGCCTCCACCGCGCTCTGCTCGGGCAGTTCGCGCGGCAGCAGACTGCGCTGGAGGGTGAGCGCCGCGGTGTGCTCGCGGGTGTAGCGGCGGGCGTTGTCGATGGAGATCGCCGCGCGGGTGACGAACTCCTCGGCCAGCACCAGGTCGTCGGGCTGGAACGGGCCGGCCGGCCGCCGCCGGGCGAACGCGGCCGCGCCCAGGAAGCTGCCCCGGGCCCGCAGCGGCACCACCATCACCGAGTGGAAGCCCAGGTCGCGCAACTGCCGGGCGCGGACCGGGTCGTCGGCCGCCCAGTCCGCGTGGTCCAGGTCCAGCTCCGGCATCAGCACCGACTCGCCCTCGGTCAGGCTCAGCACCACCGGGGACGACGGCGGGTAGGCGGTCCGGTCGCCGACCGCGCTCACCGCCTCGGGGCAGCCCGGGCGGTCGGAGTGCTGCCCGGCCCGGCGGAGGGTGAGGAGTTCGGCCGGGCGGACCGGCCCGGCCGCCGGTTCCGCGCCGGAGACCATGGCGTCGAGCAGATCGACGGTGACGAAGTCGGCCAGGTCCGGTACGGCCACCTCCGCCAGCTCCTGGGCCGTCCGCCAGACGTCCAGGGAGCCGCCGATCCGCTCCCCGGCGCGGTTGAGCAGCGCCATCCGCTGCCGGGCGCGGTAGCTCTCGGTGACGTCCAGCACCATGTAGCACACGCCGAGTACGCCGCCGGCCCCGTCCTCCAGCCGGAAGAAGGACGTCGAGTAGGCGTGCTCCTGCCGCGGATCGGACCCCGGGCGCCCCAGGTACTCGTACCCCACCGACGGTACGCCGGTCCGCAGCACCCGCCGCATCTCCGCCTCGACGGACTCCACCGCGAGACCCGGCAGCACCTCGCCGATCCGCTTGCCGAGCCGGGCCGCGCGCGGGGTGCCGCCCATCCGCTCCAGCGCGTCGTTCAGCCAGACGTAGCGCAGCTCGCGGTCGAGCATCGCCACACCGATCGGCGACATGCCCAGGATGCCGGTGAGCAGCGAGCGGCCGGCCCCGGACCAGGGCGTACGGGTCAGCTCGGCGGCCAGCACCAGCCGGTCGGAGCCGTCCGGGCCGGCCAGCACGGGCAGCACCCGCACCTCCAGGTCGAGGCGGTGCCCGTCGCGGTGGCGGGCCGCCACCGCACCGCCCCAGCCGTCCGGCGCCGCCAGCCGCGCCGGCCAGGCGTCGGCGGCGGGCCCGTCCGGCGGCAGGACCTCGGCCAGCGGCCGGCCCACCGCCCGGGACGGCGGCAGGCCAAGCAGCCGCTCGGCGCCGGCCGTCCAGCCGCGGATCACGCCCGCCCGGTCGGCCGGCACGACGGCGGTCCGGGTGAGGTCGAAGGTGCCGTCCGCGGGGAGGCGGCTGCTGGGGGAGGTGTTCATGGATCACCGGTCCGCGGCCGGCCGCGCACGGGGCGGCGGGCCTGCCACCGGCCCGCCACCGCGGGCCGCCGACGCCTTCCACGGTACTCCGGGGACCGCGGCCGGGCGCGTCCCCGCCGGCCCGGCGCCCGCTACCCCAGGTCCCGTACGTGCCGCAGCTCGCCGGCGCACGGGCGGTAGCCGAAACCGCGGTTGATGGCCAGCATCGGGGCGTTGGTGTCGTCATTGCCGGTGAACGCCTCGGTGCAGCCGGCGTCCCGGGCGCGGCGCAGTGCGTCGGTCTTGGCGAGCCGGGCCAGGCCCCGGCCGCGGAACGCCCGCCGGCAGCCGGTCATCGCGGTCACATAGCGGCCCCGGCCGTCGGTGGCGGCGAGGGTGTACGCGGCGACCGCGCCGTCCACGGTGACGACGGTGGTCAGGCCCAGGTCGATATCGGGGTTCTCCCACGTGGTGCGGAGCCAGTCCGCGTAGGCCACGGCGTCGGCGGCGACCTCGGCCGGTTCGTCGGCGGCGGCCTCCGCGTCGGCCTCGTACAGCGGGCGCGGATCGGCGCCGAAGTCCGCGCCGGTGCGCAGCCGGACGCCGGGCGGCAGCGGGTCCGGCAGCGGTGGCAGCGCGGTGCGCGCCAGGTCGAGGCGGAGGAAGCGGGCCGGCCGGGTGGGGCGGTAGCCGTGCCGGGCGGCGAACGCCCGCGAGCCCGGCTCGTCCACCGTCCAGCCGTGCAGGCGGGTGGCGCCGGCCGCGGCCAGATGCTCCTCGCCGGCGGCCAGCAGCGCGCCGCCCGCGCCCAGGCGGCGGTGCGCGGGGTGGACGACGGGGGTGGCCAGGGCCTGGCCCGGGGTGCTGCTGTCGTGCAGCAGACCGGCGTTGATCTGGCCGATCACCTGGCCGTCCCGGACCGCCACCAGGGACCGCAGCCGGCGGGCCGGGGGCGCCCCGGCAACCTGCCAGGCGACGCCCTCCGGCGTGGCGATCAGGAACGGCAGCGCGGCCCGCCGGAGTTCGGCGACGGCCTTGGCGTCGGACGGACGGAAGTCCCGCACGGTGAGCGTCATGGCCCCCGACGCTACGCCGCGCCGGGCCGCCGCGCCGCCCCGTTTTTCCGGCCACCGGCGCGGCCGTTCCGCTGGGCGGTCCGGCCGTGGCTCATTCCGGACGGTGCCTCCCGTGCATAGGTGGCCGCTGCAATTATTCCGGGCGTACGGTGTGCCGCGCGGACCGCCGCCGGGATCGCGGCCGGCCCGCCGTACCCGAAGGAGGAGCCGCGCCATGTGCGGAATCACCGGATGGATCTCCTACGACAACGACCTCACCACCCAGCGCCCCGTGCTCGAGGCGATGACCGGGACGATGGCCTGCCGCGGCCCGGACGCCGGCGGCGTCTGGCTCGCCCCGCACGCCGCGCTCGGCCACCGCCGGCTCGCCGTCATCGACCTCGAGGGCGGCAAGCAGCCGATGAGCGTGGAACGGGACGGCCGCACCCTGGTCGTCACCACCTACAGCGGCGAGGTCTACAACTACCGCGAGCTGCGCGCCGAGTTGGAGGGCCTCGGCCACACCTTCCGCACCAGCAGCGACACCGAAGTGGTGCTGCACGCCTACCTCCAGTGGGGCGAGGCGTTCGCCGAACGGCTCAACGGCATGTACGCCTTCGCGCTCTGGGACCCGCGCACCGAGCAGCTGCTGCTGGTCCGCGACCGGATGGGCATCAAACCGCTCTTCTACCGCCCCACCCGCGACGGCGTCCTCTTCGGCTCCGAACCCAAGGCGGTGCACGCCCACCCGGACGTCCGCCCGGCCGTCGACGCCGAGGGCCTGGCCGAGCTGATCACCTTCACCAAGACGCCCGGCCACGCCGTCTACCAGGGCCTGTACGAGGTCCGCCCCGGCCACCTCGTCCGCGTCGACCGCGACGGCGTCCACACCCGGTGCTACTGGGCGCTTGAGGCCCGCGAGCACACCGACGACCTGGACACCACCGTCGCCCGCGTCCGCGACCTCCTCGACGACATCGTCGCCCGCCAGCTGATCGCCGACGTCCCGCTGTGCACCCTGCTCTCCGGCGGCCTGGACTCCTCGGCCATCACCGCGCTCGCCGCGAAGGCGCTGGCCGCAGAGGGCCGCGGCCCGGTCCGCTCGTTCGCCGTCGACTTCACCGGCTACACCGAGAACTTCACCCCCGACGACCTGCGCGGCACCCCCGACGGCCCGTACGCGCACGCGCTCGCCGAGCACGTCAGCGCCGACCACCGCGACATCGTGCTGGACACCGCCGCCCTGATGGACCGCGCGCACCGCGCCGCGGTGCTCACCGCCCGCGACCTGCCCAACGGCTTCGGCGACGGCGACACCTCCCTCTACCTGCTGTTCAAGGCCGTCCGGGAGCAGTCCACGGTCGCCCTGTCCGGCGAGTCCGCGGACGAGATCTTCGGCGGCTACCGGTGGTTCCACGACCCCCAGGCGGTGAACGCGGACACCTTCCCCTGGATCGCCGCCGGCGTCTCCAACCGCTTCTCCGGCGGCGACGCGGTCCGCGAGGCCCTGCTCGACCGCGCGCTGCTCAAGAAGCTCGACCTGCCCGGCTACGAGCGGCGCCGCTACCGCGAGGCGCTGGCCGAAGTCCCGTACCTGGACGGCGACACCGGCCACCAGCGCCGGATGCGCGAGGTCAGCTATCTGCACCTGACCCGCTTCGTGCAGATCCTGCTGGACCGCAAGGACCGCGCCAGCATGGCCGTCGGCCTGGAGGTCCGGGTCCCGTTCTGCGACCACCGCCTGGTCGAGTACGTCTTCAACACCCCCTGGGCGATGAAGACCTTCGACGGCCGGGAGAAGTCCCTGCTGCGCGCCGCGGTCCGCGACGTGCTGCCGGACGCCGTCGCCGACCGCGTCAAGAGCCCCTACCCCAGCACCCAGGACCCCGGCTACGCCGAAGCGCTCCGCGCCGAACTGCGGGAACTGGCCGCCGACCGCGCCGCGCCGGTCCGCCCGCTGCTGGACACCGGGGCGCTGGCGGAGGCCACCGCGCCGGGCGCCCGGCACGACATCCGGCCCGGCGCCGAACTCGCCCTCGGCCTGGACGCCTGGCTGCGCACCACCGGCACCACCCTGGAGCTGTAGCGGCGGGGCGGCGCCCGGGCGCGGCGCCCTCCGCGCACGGTGGCCGCTCCTGGCGCACAATGGATGCGACAAACCGCGCACCGCACCGGCCCCAGGAGCACCACCGTGTCCTCCCCCCAGACCCTTTCGATCACCATCGACCCGGCGGCGGCCGAGGCCCCGTTCGAGCAGGTCCGCACCCAGATCGCCGACCAGGCCCGGACCGGCGCGCTGCCGGTGGGCCACAAGCTCCCCACCGTCCGCGGCCTCGCCGGCGAGCTGGGCCTGGCCGCCAACACCGTCGCCAAGGCGTACCGCGCCCTGGAGACCGACGGCGTCATCGAGACCCGCGGCCGCAACGGCAGCTTCGTCGCCGCGGCCGGCGACGCCGCCGACAAGGAGGCCGCCGCGGCCGCCGCGGCCTACGCCCGGCGCGCCCACCGCCTCGGCCTGGACCACGCCGCCGCGCTCGCCGCCGCCACCGACGCCCTGCGCGCCGCCTACGGACCCGGCGCCTGACACCCGACCCGGCACCGCCCGCACCCGCCCCGGAGGAGCCCATGCCCAGCCGGCACGCCCTGGTCCGCCGCCCCGGCCCCCGCCTCGCCGAGGGCCTGGTCACCCATATCGAACGGCGCCCGGTGGACCCCGCCCTGGCGCTGCGCCAGTGGGAGGGGTACGTCGCGGCGCTGCGCGCGCACGGCTGGCGGACCACCGAGGTGGCCCCCGCCGACGACTGCCCCGACGCGGTCTTCGTCGAGGACACCATGGTCGTCTTCCGCAACGTCGCCCTGCTGGCCCGCTCCGGCGCCGAGGTCCGCCGCGCCGAACTGCCCGCCGCCCGGGAGGCCGCCGAGGCGCTCGGCTGCTCCGTCAACGCCATCCGCGCCCCCGGCACGCTCGACGGCGGCGACGTCCTCAAGATCGGCGACACCGTCTACGTCGGCCGCGGCGGCCGCACCAACGCCGAAGGGGTCCGCCAACTCCGCGCCGCCTTCGAGCCGTTGGGCGCCCGGGTGGTCCCCGTACCGGTCAGCCGGGTGCTGCACCTGAAGTCCGCGGTCACCGCCCTGCCCGACGGCACCGTCATCGGCCACCCGCAGACGGTGGACGATCTGTCGGTCTTCCCGCAGTTCCGGCCCGTCCTGGAGGAGGCCGGCGCCCATGTCGTCCTGCTCGGCGACGGCGCCCTGCTGATGTCCGCCGCCGCGCCCCGCACCGCCCACCTCTTCGCCCGCCTCGGCTACCGCCCGGTCCCCGTCGACATCGGCGAGTTCGAGAAGATGGAGGGCTGCGTCACCTGCCTGTCCGTACGGCTGCGGGACCTGGCCGGCTGACGTACGGCTCCCGTACCGGCCCTACAGATACATCCCGGCCGCCGCCGCGCCCGGCTCCTGGGCCGGCACCGACGCCGGGCGGGTGCCGCGGCGCAGCGCGTACAGCTCGGCCAGGGTGGCGCCGTCGCGGCCCACACCGTCCTCGGTGCCGAGCCAGGCGACCGCCTCCGGGCGGGTCAGCGGGCCGACCTCGATCCGGGCCAGGCAGCGGCCGGGGCGGACCACCGCCGGGTGCATCCGCTCCAGGTCCTCGTTGGTGGTGACGCCGACCAGGACGTTGCGGCCCTGGCCCAGCAGGCCGTCGGTGAGGTTGAGCAGACGGGACAGCGCCTGGCCCGCGGTGTGCCGGGCCTCGCCGCGGATCAGCTCGTCGCAGTCCTCCAGGAGCAGCAGCCGCCAGCGGCCCCGGCCCGCGCCGTCGTCCTCGCCGATGGCGATGTCCATCAGATAGCCCACGTCGTTGAAGAGCCGCTCGGGGTCCAGTACGCAGTCCACCTGGCACCACTCGCGCCAGGACCGGGCCAGGGTGCGCAGCGCGGAGGTCTTGCCCGTACCGGGCGGGCCGTGCAGAAGCAGCAGCCGGCCGGCGATCTCGGCCGGCGAGACCTTCATCAGCCGGTCCAGCGCCCCGGCCACCGGCGCGGTGTAGTTGCCCCGCACCTCCTCCCAGGACTTGGCGGTGATCTGCCGGGAGGTGCGGTGCGGTCCGCGGCGCGGGGAGAAGTACCAGAAGCCCATCGGGACGTTCTCCGGCCGCGGGGCCGGCTCGTCCTCGGCGCCGTCCGCGGCCTGCCCGAGCACCGTCTCGGCCAGCTCCTCGGTGACCGCGGTGACCGTCACGTCGGCGCCGCCGTTCCAGCGCGAGACCAGCAGGGTGAAGCCGTCGCCCTCGGCGAGCACGGCGCTGCGGTCGTCGTCCCGGGCCGAGCGCAGGACCGTCGCCCCGGACGGCAGCAGCGAGCGCCCGGACTTGACCCGGTCCAGCGTGCGGCCGCGGGCGTACGGCTGCTCGCCGGTGGCGAACCGGCCCAGGAAGAGGGCGTCGACGACATCGGCGGGGGAGTCGCTGTCGTCCATGGTCAGCCGCAGTGGAAGGGATTCCCCGGGGCGGCTGGACGGGACCTGGTCGGCACACATGGCGCCATGATCGGGCACACCGCCCGGCCGCGTACACGGAATTACGTCCGCCGCGCCGGACGGCCTGCCCCGGGGGCCGGTTGTCCGCGGCCGTTCCGCGCGCCGGAACGCGCCCTGTGCGCGCCCTCCGGGCCCGCCCTAGGGTGGTCCGCCGTGCGACGTGGTGGTGGCGAACGGCAGGGACGGCCGGACGGGCCGGAGCGCCCGGACGGCGGGTGGCTGCGGGGGCACCGGGGGACGGCCTTCGGGGTGGCGGTGGTGATCGGGGTGGCGGCGCTGGCGCTGCTGCTGGTGATATGCGGGCTGAGAGGGTGAGGGCGGGGCGGACGACCGGTCGTGGCTGACGGGGCGTCAGGCCGGGCCGCCCACAGACGGCGCAATGGCCCGGCGCGGCGCGGGACGTCCGGAGACTGGCAGAGCGCCGATCCGGGTGCCCGGTGGAAGGAGCCGATCCGTGGAGCCGCCGAGCGGAGCCGCCCTGACGGCGATCATGGTGTGCCTGACCGTGGTCACCGGCGTGCTGGACGCCGCCAGCTTCCTGACCCTCGGTCATGTCTTCACCGCCACCCAGACCGGGAACCTCCTCTTCCTCGGCTTCGGCCTCGCGCCCGCCCTCGAACCCCACTCGCCGGCGGGCACGTCCCTGCCGGGCGGGCTGCCGGTGGCCGCGCCGGCGGTGTCGCTGGGCGCGTTCCTGGCCGGGGCGGCGCTCGGGGCGCGGATGGAGTCGGCCCTGGCGCGCGGGCGGCGGGCGTGGTTCCCGGTCGCGCTGCTGGCCGAGGCGGCGCTGCTGGCGGGCGCGGCCGCGGCGGGCTGGAGCGGCGGACCGGCCCCGGACCTGCCGGAGGGCCGGCGGTTCGCGGTGATCGCGCTGATGGCGGTGGCGATGGGCGTCCGCAACGTCACCGCGCTGCGGGTGGCCGCCCCCGACCTGACCACGACGGTGGAGACCCGGGCGATGACCGCGCTGATGAGCGCCACCCCGCTGGGCGGCGACCGGCGGCTGGGGTACGGCGCCGGGCTGCTGCCGCGCCGGATCGGCTCGGTCGGCGCGATGCTTGGCGGCGGGCTGCTGGGCGCCTGGCTGATCGGGCTGGGCACCCGTACGCCGCTGGTGGTGCTGCTGGCGGCGGTGACGGTGGCGGCCACCGCCTTCCTGGTGCCCGGCCTGTCCCACGGGCGGAACGCCGAGCGGTGACGGCCGGGGGCCGCACGCCGGCGGGGCCCGAGCACCGGCGGGGGCCGGGCCCGACCCCCGCCGGTGCGCGGTGTCCCCTAGGGGGAGTCCGCTACGCGGAGTCCCTTACGGGACGATCTTCAGCAGCTTGTTGGGCGAGCCGCTGCCGGGGCTGGTCACGACCCCGGAGGTGGCGCCGTTGACCAGGGCCGCGGCGACCTGGGCCGGGGTGGCCGTGGGGTGCCCGGCGAGGTAGACCGCGGCGGCGCCCGCGACGTGCGGGGTGGCCATCGAGGTCCCGGAGATGGTGTTGGTGGCGGTGTCGCTGGTGTTCCAGGCGCTGGTGATGGAGCTGCCGGGCGCGAAGAGGTCCACCCGGGAGCCGTAGTTGGAGTACGAGGCGCGGGCGTCGGACGAGGTCGTCGCGCCGACGGTGATCGCCTCGGGGACCCGCGCGGGGGAGTAGTTCTGCGCGTTGTCCCCCGAATTGCCCGCCGCGATGGCGTAGGTCACGCCGCTCTTGATGGAGTTCTGCACGGCGGTGTCCAGCGCCGCGTCCGGGCCGCCGCCCAGCGAGACGTTGGCCACCGAGGGGCCCTTGTGGTTCTTGGTGACCCAGTCGATGCCCGCGACCACCTGGGCGGTGGTGCCGGAACCGGAGTTGTTCAGCACCCGCACGGCGACGATCTTCGCCTTCTTGGCGACGCCGTACGAGCTGCCGGCGATATTGGCCGCGACGTGCGTGCCGTGGCCGTGGCCGTCCTGGGCGACGTTGTCGTTGTCGATCGCGTCGTAGCCGTTCGCCGCCCGGCCGCCGAAGTCCTGGTGGGAGATCCGGACGCCGGTGTCGATGACGTACACCGTCGCGCCGGAGCCGGCCGCGGCGGGATAGGTGTACGCCTTGTCCAGCGGCAGCTTCGCCTGGTCGATCCGGTCCAGGCCCCAGGACGGCGGGTTGGTCTGGGTGTCCAGGGCGTGCACCGTGCGGTCCTGGAAGACGCGGTCGACGGCCGGGTCGGCGGCCAGGCGTCTGGCCTGCGCCTCGGACAGCGTGACGGCGTAGCCGTTGAGCGCGGCGGTGTAGGTGCGCTTGACGGTGCCTCCGTAGGCCGCGATCAGCCCGCGGCCGGTCGCCGACGCGGCCTTGAGGCCGGCCGCCGGTTTGAGGGTGACGAGGTAGCTGCCGGATACCGCGTCGGCGGCGCCGGCGCCGATCACGGTGCCCTGGGCGGGTGCCGCCTGGGCGGGCAGCGCCAGGGCGCCGAGGGCGGCGGCGGCCGCGGCCGCGGTGACCGCCGCGGCGGCCCGCAGGGTGGTGGTACGCCGCCGGGCGGCGTCGGGGGTGGTGGAACGCATCACTGCCATCGCGAGGGATTCCTCCTCATCGGTGGCGCGCCGTGGTGCGCGCGCGGGATGGGCGTATGGGTGGTACGCGAACGTCCGGCCACCCGACGTTCCGTGACCGGTCGTCAAAGGTTCGAGGAGTCGCACGCAGGTATCAAGAGTTCCAACGGGATGTCATATCCGCGTCATGGCCAGGCAATGGCGCCGCAGTGAAGAACCTGGCACACCGGCAGATTCTCCGTGAATCCTGTACGACTTTTGGCATGGACACTTCCGGCCACGCCGATGTCTTGGTACGACGGATCACGCAGAGATCCTGCTATGGGAGGTTCCATGAGACTGTCCCGTTTTGCGGCGTTGACATCCGCCTGCTCCGTCACCGCGGCGCTCGCGCTCACCGGCGCGAGCGCCGCCGCGTCCGCCCAACTCCCCGCCGCCGGCGGCTATGTGGCCCTCGGCGACTCCTACTCCGCCGGCGTCGGCGCCGGCGGCTACGACAGCGGCAGCGGCACCTGCAAGCGCAGCACCAAGGCGTATCCGGCCCTCTGGGCCGCCGCCCACCACCCCGCCACCTTCTCCTTCACCGCCTGCTCGGGCGCCCGTACGGGTGATGTGCTCAGCGGCCAGCTCGGCCCGCTGAACTCCGCCACGAGCCTGGTCAGCATCACCATCGGCGGCAACGACGCCGGCTTCGCCGACACCATGACCACCTGCGCCCTCCAGGGCGAGAGCGCCTGTCTGGCCCGGATCGCCCAGGCCCGCACCTATATCGACAACACGCTCCCCGGCAAACTCGACTCCGTGTACACGGCCATCGCCAACAAGGCGCCGTCCGCCCGGGTCGTCGCCCTGGGCTATCCGCACTTCTACAAGCTCAACGGCGTCTGCTCGGCCGGTCTGAGCGAGAAGTCCCGGGCGGCCATAAACGCCGCCGCCGACGACATCAACGGCGTCATCGCCAAGCGCGCCGCCGACCACGGCTTCCGCTTCGCCGATGTCAACACCACCTTCACCGGCCACGAGCTGTGCTCCGGCAGCCCGTGGTTGCACAGCGTGACCTACCCGGTCGACGAGTCGTACCACCCCACCGCCGACGGGCAGGCGTCCGGCTACCTCCCGGTCTTCGGCTCCACTACGTGATCTTCCGCGCACCGGGCGCGGAGGGGGCCGCTCCGCCTCCCCGCCCGGTCCGCCCGGACCGTCCGCCGCGGGCCGCCAACTCGCCCTGGCGGGCGCGCTGTAGGTGACATTCCGTATGGTGTGCGTCAACGTCACAGCAGGGCAGGTGAATCCGTTGACCGGTCTGCACGCGTGTCCGCCGAGAGAGATAGGGTTACCCTGCCCGTTGGCCGGGTGCCCTCGTACGGGTGGGGAGAGTCATGGAACAGATAACAGTGCGCGGCAGGGCGCGGGTCCCTGCCATCACCTGCGGGAGCGGCGCGACCAGCGCCAGGCTGGACCGCCACCTCGCGGTGCTCGGCGGTCCCGCCATCCCGCAGCGCGAGGCGGAGGGCGCCACGTCGCTGATGCAGGAGCTCACCGCGCGTGACCACACGCGCATGAGGAAGAGCCGCGGCCACCGGGTGTCGCTGTTCGCGCCGCTGAGCAGGCTGCGCCGGTCGCTCTTCGGCGGCCACGGCTAGCCGCCGGAACAGCGGTAGTACGGACAGGCTCCGGCGACCACCGTCCCGGCCCGGCGCAGCCGCCCGGCGTCTTCTTCTCCACCACCCGCCACCCCCGTGAGTGGCGGGTGGTTCCATGCTGCCGCGAGGCCGCCGCCTCACCGCGGCGCGCACTCACCACAATGCGAACTGCCCCTCCGGGCCCTCCTCCTGGTGGTCCAGCACGGACGCCGGACGGGCCGCCGCGGCCGGTACGGGCAGCACCCCGGCCGCCCGCAGCTCCGCGGCCCCGATCCGCTGGCCGTCCGCCACCGCGCGGCCCAACTCCGCCCGTTCCGGCTCCACTTCGGCCAGCAGCGCCAGGACGGTGACCAGCTCCAGCAGCTCCGAGGTCCACTCCTGCGGCCAGCCGTCCGGCCGCAGCGCCGCCAGTCCGTCCGGCCCGTCCCCGTCCGCCGCGGCCCCGGCGCGGCGCGCGAACCACTCCGCCAGCACCCGCCCGCCCCCGGCGTGGAACTCCCAGGCACCGGCCGGCACCGGCGCGATCCGGCCGCCGCCGAGCAGCAGCGCCTCGCTGTCCGGGTCGTACTCCAGGGTCTGGGGCAGGCCGCGGGCGGGCAGCGCGGCCCGTACGTAGGGCCGCCGGCCACCGGGCAGCCGCGGCCGCCCGCCCGGCCCTTCCGCGCCCTCGTACGCGCCCCAGGTGGTCAGCCACAGCAGCCGGGCGCCGAGCGCCACCCCGCGCTCCCACAGGGCCGGGTCGGCGGTGAGCGGGACGGCGGTGCCGTCGGGGGAGGGGGTGGCGGTGGCCGCGATCCAGGCGAGCAGGGCGGCCGGGGCCACCGGGCGGCCCAGCCGGCCGGTGAGGTGGGCGAGCAGGCCGGGCGCGAGGTTGGGTTCGGCGGCGCCGGGCCGCCGGTAGAGCGGGCGGATCCGGCCGGGGCGCCCGGCGGGGGAGTGGCCGTCCGGCAGCAGCGCCGAGCAGACCACGGCCGGCCCCGGCACCTGCGGGACCTGCCCCAACTCGACCAGGAACAGCTGGTGTCCGTCCGCCACCCGCCACAGCTCCGGGCGGGCCGCGTCGATCAGCCGGTGGTCGGGCAGCAGCCACTGCCGGTCGAACGGGCCGTGCAGCACCCGCACCGGCTCCGGGCACGGCCCGGCCTCCCGGGACAGCCGGGCGGTGGCGGTCCGCTGCCCGGGCAGCTGGCCGACCGCGGAATCCAGGGTGCGGGCCCGGGTGGGGCGGAACAGCCGGGCGCGGTCGGCCGGGTCGCCGGCGGCGGCCAGGGCCCGCCAGCGGGCCCGCAGCGTGCCCGGGTCCGGGGCCATCACCCAGGACCGGCCGAGCCGCAGCGGCGGCACCGACCACGGCATCAGATCGGACAGCCGTGGCGCACCGCACCCTGGCGCGCCCTGCTTCGCCGTCACGCGCAGCCCCTCCCGGACCGTTGGTTGCCCAGGCATGGTAGCGGCGGGCCCGGCCCTCCTTCACCGCGTCCGGCCCCCGTTCACCGGGCCCGCGCCCGGTCCGGCCGGCCGGTGAACGCCGTCTTCCGCGCGGTGATCTTGGCGAGTACGGTCCTCGCCGTACGCCTGCCGAGGGAGGACCGCCCATGACGGACACCCCGACCCCGCCCGGCTCGCTCCGGGACGCGCCCACCGCCGCCCGGGTCGCCGCCCGGCTGGACCGGCTGCCGCCGTCCCGCTGGCACCGCCGGATCACCGTCGTCGTCGGCATCGGCGCCTTCTTCGACCTCTACGAGATCTTCCTCGGCGGGGTGCTCGCCGCCGTCCTGGCCGAGCGGTGGGGCCTGGACCACACCGCCAAGGCGTGGGTGATCGCCGCCGGGTTCCTGGGCATGTTCGCCGGCGCCACTGTGCTGTCGGTGCTCGCCGACCGGTTCGGGCGGCGCCGGATGTTCCTGGTCAACCTCGGCGGCTACGCGCTGTTCTCGCTGGCCGCCGCGGCCGCGCCGGACCTGGCCTGGCTGGTGGCGCTGCGCTTCCTGGCCGGCCTCGGGCTGGGGGCCGAACTCGTCCTGGTGGATACCTATTTGGCGGAATTCCTGCCGCGGGCGGTGCGCGGCCGCTACCTCGCCGGGGCCTACACCCTGGGCTTCCTGGGCGTCCCGGCGGCGGCGCTGCTCGGCGCCCGCCTGGTGGCCGGGGAGCGGTTCCTCGGCGTGGACGGCTGGCGCTGGCTGCTGGTCGCGGGCGCGCTCGGCGCCGCGTTCATCCAGCTGATGCGCCGCCGGCTGCCGGAGTCCCCGCGCTGGCTGGCGGTGCGCGGCCGCACCGCGGAGGCCGACCGGATCGTCTCCGGCATCGAGCACCGGGTGGCGGCCGAGACCGGCACCAGCCTGCCGTCCGTCCCGGACACCGGCGACGTCCCGGAGCGGCGGGTGCCGCTGGGCGAGATGTTCCGCGGCGAGTACCGGCGCCGGACGCTGATGTGGTGGGTCTTCCAGATCCTCCAGACCACCGGCTACTACGGCTTCGGCTCGCTGGCGCCGGTGGTGCTCGCCGCCAAGGGCCACACCGTCACCGACTCGCTGCTCTACGCGGCGCTGAGCTACTGCGGCTATCCGCTCGGCTCCGCGCTCTCCGTCCCGCTCATCGACCGGATCGAGCGCCGCACCCTGATCATCGCGTCCGCGCTCGGCATCGCCGGCTGCGGGCTGGCCTTCGGCTTCGCCACCGCCACCTGGGCGATCGTCGCCTTCGGCTTCCTGCTGACGGTGTGCAGCAACGTCTTCTCCAACGCCTTCCACGTCTACCAGACCGAGCTGTTCCCCACCGGCCTGCGCACCAGCGCGATCGGCATCGCCTACTCGCTGTCCCGGCTCACCTCGGTGGTGCTGCCGTTCGTCGCGCTGTCCGCGCTGCACGCGCTCGGCCCGGCCGCGGTGTTCACCGGCTCGGCGGCGCTGATGGTGCTGCTCTGCCTGGACGTGGGGCTGCTCGGCCCGCGCACCACGGGCCGCAGCCTGGAACGGATCTGACCACGCGCGTACCGGGCCGCCGCGGCCGGGCGGCTCAGTGCGCGTCCAGCGTCACCGTGAACGAGAACCGGTCGCCGCGGTAGTGGATCAGCGCCACGTCGAGCACCTGCCCGTCCGCGTCGTAGGTGACGCCGGTGTAGTGCAGGATCGGGCTGAGCAGCGGCACCCGCAGCAGCCGGGCGGTCTCCGGATCGGCCAGCCGCGCCTCGACGGTGTCGGTGATCCGGCCGATCCGGACGCCCACCGCGTCCCGCAGCACCTTCGTCATCGGCCACCGCTCCAGATCCGCCGGGTCGATCCGGGCGGCGGCGTCCGGGCGGACGTAGTTGCGGGCGTGGTTGGTGGGCTCGCCGGTGGCCTCGTCGCTGCGCAGCCGCCGGAAACCGGCCACTTCCGGCAGGTCGGGGAAGTAACCGGACAGGTCCGCGGGGACCGGCACCGGGCCGTGCTCCAGCAGCGCGGTGCGCATCCCGGACTGCTGGGCCACGATCGCGTCCACCGACCCCAGCAGCCGCACCGGGGCGCCGCGCCGGGCGTGCGGCTCGATGAACGTGCCGCGCCGCCGGTGCCGGCTGATCAGGCCCTCCTCCTCCAGCTCCTTCAGCGCCTGACGCATCGTCAGCACGCTGACGCCGTAGTGCGCGGCCAGCGCGTCCTCGGTCGGCAGCCGCAGCGGCGCGTCCGGCGCGCGGCCGAGTATGGACGCGCGCAGGGACTGCGAGACCTGGTACCACAGCGGCAGCTTGCGGTTCAGGGCGATCGAGTCGGGAGCGAAGGTGGTCAAGGGCGTTTCCCCGGTCTGCTGGACTGGTCCCGGACGCCGCCTCCTACGGGCGGAAGTGGCGCTGGAGACCCTGCCATACGTCGTCGTAGCCGCGCTGCCGGTGGGCGGCGTCCCGCGCCTGCTCGGTCAGGGTGATGGGCCAGCGCGTCTCGAACATGAACGCCAGCCCGTCGTCGATCTTCTGCGGGACCAGCTCGGCGGCGCTGGCCCGGTCGAAGGTCTCCCGGTCCGGGCCGTGCGCCGACATCATGTTGTGCAGCGAGCCGCCGCCCGGCACGAAACCGCCCTCGCCGCCAGCCTTGGCGTCGTAGGCGCCCTCGATCAGGCCCATGTACTCGGTCATCACATTGCGGTGGAAGTACGGCGGCCGGAAGGTGTCCTCGCCCACCAGCCAGCGCGGCGCGAACACCACGAAGTCGGTGCCGGCCAGCCCCGGGGTGTCCGACGGCGAGGTCAGCACGGTGAACAGCGACGGGTCCGGGTGGTCGTAGCTGATCGAGCCGATGACGTTGAAGCGCCGCAGGTCGTAGACGTACGGGACGTTGGTGCCGTGCCAGGCGACGACGTCCAGCGGGGAGTGGTCGTAGGTCGCGGTCCACAGGTGGCCGCAGAACTTGCTGACCACCTCCACCGGCTCCTCGACGTCCTCGTAGGCGGCCACCGGGGCGAGGAAGTCCCGGGGGTTGGCCAGGCCGTTGGCGCCGATCGGGCCGAGGGCGGGCAGCTCGAAGGGGCGGCCGTAGTTCTCGCAGACATAGCCGCGCGCGGTGGCGTCCAGCAGCTCGACGCGGAAGCGCACCCCGCGCGGGATCAGCGCGATATGCCCCGGCTCGGCCCGCAGCAGCCCGAACTCGGTGCGCAGCAGCAGCCCGCCGCGCTCCGGCACGATCAGCAGCTCGCCGTCCGCGTCACCGAACACCCGCCGCTCCATGGAGGCGTTGGCGTGGTAGAGGTGCACCGCCATGCCCGTGCGCTGGGTGGCGTCGCCGTTGCCGCCCAGCGTCCACAGGCCGTCGACGAAGTCCGTCGGGTCGGCCGGCTCGGGCAGCGGGTCCCAGCGCATGCGGTTGGGGTCGGGCAGGCACTCGGTGAACGGCGCCGAGCGGATCTCACCGCGATTGGCCCGGGCGAACGGCGGGTGCGCGGCGGACGGCCGGATGCGGTACAGCCACGACCGGCGGTTCTGGTGGCGCGGCTCGGTGAACGCCGAACCGCTCAGCTGCTCCGCGTACAGCCCGTACGGCGCGCGCTGGGGGGAGTTGCGGCCCACCGGCAGCGCGCCGGGGACCGCCTCCGAGCTGTGCTCGTTGCCGAAGCCGGAGGAGTACGCGAGCCCTTCGGCCGCCTTCCTCGCCTGCTCGCCGGCCGTACCTGTCATCACACGCTCCCGCCGCTCAACGGAACAAGACGTCCACGGAATCCAAGGCACCACAGGACCCAGGATCTGCTGAATCCTATGGAGGACATTAGGATTCCGGTGGGAGGCCGTCAATGACCGGGGCGCCACCCGGGGCCGGCGCGGCCGAAACGCGTCGGATCCGGGCGGCGATGGCCGGATCGTCCCGCCCGGCCATCGCCGCGCCCCGCGCCGGGCAAGATGGCCCTGTGCAGCCTTCGACGCCCCCACCGGCCCAGCCGCCCGCCCCCGGCACCCCCGCCGTCCCGCCCGCCCCGGCCCTGCTGCGCCGCGCCCCCGTCCAGCGCCGCAGCGCCCAGCGGCTGGCCCGGATCCTCGACGCCTGCGCCGAACTCCTCGACGAGACCGGCTACGAGGACCTGAGCACCCGCGCCGTGGCGCTCCGCGCCGGCGTCCCGATCGGCTCCGTCTACCGCTTCTTCCCCAACAAACGCGCCCTGGCCGAGGCGCTCGCCCGCCGCAACCTCGACGCCTACGCCGACCGGATCACCGCCCGGCTCACCGGCCCCGGCCGCCCGGCGGGCTGGCGCGGCGCGATGGACGTGGTGATCGACGAGTACCTCGCCATGAAGCGCAGCGTGCCCGGCTTCGGGCTGGTGGAGTTCACCGTGCCCGCCCCGCGCGAGACCCGGCAGGCCAACTACCAGGTCGCCGACCGGCTGCTGCGGCTGCTCGCCGACCGGCTCGGCCTGGACCCCGCCGACGCGCGGCTGCGCACCGCCTTCCTGGTCGGCGTGGAGAGCGCCGACGCGCTGCTCCAGCTCGCCTTCCGCACCGACCCGGCCGGCGACCCGGCGATCGTCACCGAGACCAAGGAACTGCTCCGGGCCTACCTGGCCCGCTACCTGGACGGACCGGAGGCCGCCCAGCGCCCGGCCGGGGAGCCGCCGGTGCCCTGACCGGACGGTGCGCCCCGGCACGAAACTCCCGGCGCCGGTTTGGAGGGTGCGGCCCTGGGAAACGCCCCGGTGCGCGCCCTAGGGTGCAAGACCACTGTCCGCAGCCCCGGCCCGGGAGGAGCACGACGTGACCCCGCACGACGTGACGCAGCACCACGCGATGTTCATCGGCGGCGGCTGGCGGGCCGCCCTGGGCGGCGGCACCATCGCGGTCGTCGACCCGGCCCGCGAGCAGGTCATCGGCACCGTCCCGGCCGGCTCCGCCGAGGACGTGGACGCCGCGGTGCGGGCCGCCCGGGACGCCCTGCCCGGCTGGGCCGTCACCCCGCCCGCCGCCCGCGCCGAGCGCCTGGCCGCCCTGCGCGACCAGCTCGCCGCCCGCGCCGAGGAGATCGCCGCCACCATCACCGCCGAACTCGGCGCCCCGCTCGCCTTCAGCCGCGCCGTGCACGCCGCCGTCCCGGTCGCGGTCTGCGGCTCGTACGCGGAACTGGCCGCCGAGTACGCCTTCGAGGAGCGCGTCGGCAACTCCACCGTGCTGCACGAACCGGTCGGCGTGGTCGGCGCGATCACCCCCTGGAACTACCCGCTGCACCAGATCGTCGCCAAGGTCGCCCCGGCCCTCGCGGCCGGCTGCACGGTCGTCCTCAAGCCCGCCGAGGACACCCCGCTGGTGGCCCAGCTGTTCGCCGAGTGCGTGGCCGCGGCCGGCATACCGGCCGGGGTCTTCAACCTCGTCACCGGCCTCGGCCCGGTCGCCGGCCGGGCGCTGGCCGTGCACGACGGCGTGGACCTGGTCTCGTTCACCGGCTCCACCGCGGTGGGCCGGACGATCGGCGCGCTGGCCGGCGGCGCGGTCAAACGCGTCGCCCTCGAACTGGGCGGCAAGTCCGCCAACGTCATCCTGCCCGGCGCCGACCTCGGCAAGGCGGTCGCGGTCGGCGTCGCCAACGTCATGGCCAATTCCGGCCAGACCTGCAGCGCCTGGACGCGGATGCTGGTGCACCGCGACCAGTACGAGGAGGCGGTGGAACTGGCCGCCGCCGCGACCGCCAAGTACGTCCCCGGCGAGCGGCTCGGGCCGCTGGTCAGCGCCCGCCAGCGGGAGCGGGTGATCGGGTACATCGAGCGCGGGATCGCCGAGGGCGCCCGGCTCGTCGCGGGCGGCCCGGACCTCCCCGCCGGCCCCGGCTTCCACGTCCGCCCCACCGTCTTCGCCGACGTCACCCCCAAGATGGCCATCGCCCAGGAGGAGATCTTCGGCCCGGTCCTGGCGATGCTGCGCTACGAGGACGAGGACGACGCCGTACGCATCGCCAACGGCACCCCCTACGGCCTGGCCGGCGCCGTCTGGGCCGCCGACGACGCCACCGCCGCCGCGTTCGCCCGCCGCCTGGACACCGGGCAGGTGGACATCAACGGCGGCCGCTTCAACCCGCTGGCGCCGTTCGGCGGGTGGAAGCAGTCGGGCGTCGGGCGGGAACTGGGGGCGCACGGGCTGGCGGAGTACCTCCAGACCAAATCCCTGCAGTTCTGAAGCCCGTTCCCGCCCCCATCGCGTCTTTGTCCCCGCCCCCGTCCCGAGGAGCCCCCGTGGTCCGCGCCGCCGTTCTGCCCGCCGTCAACGCCCCGCTGGAGATCACCGACATCGAGCTGCCCGAGCCCGGCCCCGGCCAGGTCCGGATCCGGCTCGCCGCCGCCGGGGTCTGCCACTCCGACCTCTCGCTCTCCAACGGGACGCTGCGCCAGCCCGCCCCCGCGGTGCTCGGGCACGAGGGCGCCGGCACCGTCACCGCGATCGGCCCGGACGTGACCGGTGTGGCGCCCGGCGACCCGGTGGTCCTCAACTGGGCGCCGTCCTGCGGCGATTGCCACTTCTGCGGCCTGGCCGAACCCTGGCTGTGCGCCGCCGCCGGGCAGGCCGCGGCCGCCCCGTACGCCACCCTGGGCGCGGGCGGCGGCGCGCTCTACCCGGGCCTGGGCACCGCCGCGTTCGCCGAGGAGACCGTGGTGCCGGCGCGCGCCGCGCTGCCGCTGCCCGAGGGCGTACCGCTGGCCGACGCGGCGCTGCTCGGCTGCGCGGTGCTCACCGGCTGGGGCGCGGTGCACCACAGCGCCCGGGTGCGGGCGGGGGAGTCGGTGGTGGTGTTCGGGGTCGGCGGGGTGGGCCTGGCGACCCTCCAGGCGGCCCGGATCGCCGGGGCCGGCCCGATCGTGGCGGTGGACGTCTCCCCGGCGAAGGAGGAGCTGGCCCGGGCGGCCGGCGCCACCGACTTCCTGGTCGCGGACGGCCCGGCGTTCTTCGAGAAGGACGGCGCCAAGCGGATCCGGGCGCTCACCGGGGGCGTCGGCGCGGATGTCGCGGTGGAGTGCGTGGGCCGGGCGGAGACCATCCGCGCGGCCTGGTCCGCCACCCGGCGCGGCGGCCGGACGACGGTGGTCGGCATCGGCGGCAAGGACGAGCAGGTGGCCTTCTCCGCACTGGAGTTGTTCTACTTCGGCCGGACGCTCTCCGGCTGCGTCTACGGCAACAGCGACCCGGCCCGCGACCTGCCGGTGATCGCCGGGCACGTCCGCTCCGGCGCGCTGGACCTCTCCGCGCTGGTCACCGACCGGATCGGGCTGGAGGGGATCCCGGCGGCGTTCGAGGCGATGCTCGCGGGGCGCGGGGGCCGGGCCCTGGTGGTCTTCTGACGCGCACCGGGCGCCGCCGGCGCTGGTGAGTACGGCCCCCGCCCCGCTGCCGTCAGCCCGCCCGCCGCAGCCGCGGGAAGGCCGGCGCGGCCACCAGGAACACCAGCGACACCAGCACGAACGGCCAGGTGAAGGCATGCCCGCCGGACGGTGCGAAGAGCGCGCCCAGCGCCGGGCTCAGCACGGTGGAGGTGACCGCGCCGGCCAGCGCGTACCCCACGCTCCAGGCGTCGGTGACCAGGAAGACCCCGCCCAGCGCCATCGCCACCAGCACCGCGTCGTAGCCCATCAGCCCCTGCCGCACCTGGTCGGCGGGGGCGCCCAGCAGCCAGGACGTCAGGATCGCCACCGCGCTGCCGGCGCAGGCCAGCGCGCCCAGCCGGCGGTCGGCGACGAAGATCCCGACCAGGAAGATCAGGCCGACGTACCACTGCGGCATCAGGAAGATCTCGCCGACGTTGGTGAAGAAGGCGTGCCACAGGTCGGTGAAGGAGAGCGCGGTGGGCCCGGACGGCGTCCGCGGCAGCGCCGCCAGGCCGCCCTCCAGGTGCCAGACGTGCCGGAAGCTGGGCGCGGCGACGGTCAGCGCGCTGGCCGTCAGGCAGAACGGCAGGGTGAAGGTGGGCAGGCCCCAGGTGCCCAGCACCCGCGCGGTGGCGGCCGTCACGACCGTGACCGCAGCCGACGCGGCCACCGCGATCAGCAGGGTGGAGAGGTGGCCGGCGTCGAGGAAGACCGCGCACGCGACGCCCACCAGGCAGGCGTTGAAGCCCTCGAGTCCGGCCGTGACCCGGTCGCGGTCCACGCCCAGCAGGCGCGCGGTCCCGGTGCCGGCGGCCGTGCCTATCAGGCCGTAGAGGCCGTACTGCCAGCCGGCCGCGCAGAGCGCGGCGGTGAAGACCAGGCCGGCCAGCGCACTGGGCAGGAAGTCGACCTGCGCCTGGCCGCGCAGTACCGCCAGGGCGAACCGCCCGGTGGCCGTGGCCGACAGATCGAAACGCTTCGCAGCCGGCCCATCCTGGACCGTGCTCGGCTGGTGCATACCGCCTCCCGCAGGACGCAAGGGGCCCCTGGCCGCCAGGGACTGATGCACTTTACATCTGTGGCCTGAAATCGCTCCCGGGAGGGGCCAGTTCCGGGTGATGCAGCGTCAATCCGTCGACCAGAGCCAGCAGTCCGTCCTCGAACGCGCCCTCGTCGACCCGCCGCTGGTGCTCGGCCAGCCGGTGCGCCTGGCCCAGGTGCGGGTAGGCCGCCGGATCGTAGGCGCTGGGGTCGTCCACGAAACCGCGGGCGAACGAGCCCAGCGCGGAGCCCGCGACGAAGTACCGCACCATCGCGCACACCTTGGTCGCCAGCGCGGGCGGCCAGCCCGCCCCCACCATCCCGCCGAACGCCGTATCGGCCATTTTCAGCCCGGCCGGCCGGCGCCCGGGGCCCTGGGCGAGGAACGGCACGATGTGCGGATGGGCGGCGAGCGCCGCGCGGTAGGAGCGGGCCCAGGCCAGCAGTCCGGCCCGCCAGTCCTTGCCGGCCGCCAGCACCGAGACGTCCACCTGCGCTATCACCGTGTCGGCGACCGCGTCGAGGATCTCGTCCTTGGTCCGGAAGTGGTTGTAGAGGGAGGGGCCGCTGACGCCGAGTTCGGCCGCCAGCCGCCGGGTGGAGAGCGCCGCCAGCCCCTCCGCGTCGATCAGCGCCAGCGCGGTGGAGACGATCCGCTCACGGCTCAGCAGGGGCTTGCGGGGTCGGGCCATGCCGCACATAGTAGGGGCTGCCCACCGAAAACTAGCGCCGCTAATTAACGGCTTCCCGCAGCCGTTCCCGCCGACGAGGGGCCCGAGATGCATCTGGAGCTCACACCCGAGCAGACCGCCGTACGCCGGCTCGCCGCGGACTTCACCGACCGCGAGATCGCCCCGCACGCCGCCGCCTGGGACCGCGCCGAGCAGGTCGATCCCGGCATCGTCCGGGCGCTCGGCGACCTCGGCTTCCTGGGCCTGACCCTCCCCGAGGAGTACGGCGGCGCGGGCGGCGACCACCTCTCGTACGCCCTGGTCACCGAGGAACTGGGCCGCGGCGACTCCGCGGTGCGCGGGATCGTCTCGGTCTCCCTCGGCCTGGTCGCCAAGACCATCGCCGCCTGGGGCGACGAGGAGCAGAAGCGGACCTGGCTGCCCCGGCTGGCCTCCGGCGCCGCGCTCGGCTGCTTCGGCCTGACCGAGCCCGGCACCGGCTCCGACGCCGCGTCCCTGACCACCCGCGCGGTCCGCGACGGCGGGGACTGGGTCATCGACGGCAGCAAGATGTTCATCACCAACGGCACCTGGGCCGATGTCGTGCTGCTCTTCGCCCGCACCGGCGGCGCCCCCGGCCACCAGGGCATCAGCGCCTTCCTGGTACCCGCCGACGCCCCGGGCCTGACCCGCCGCCCGGTCCACGGCAAGCTCGGCCTGCGCGGCCAGGCCACCGCCGAACTGGTCCTGGAGGGCGTCCGGGTGCCGGCCGCGGCCCTGCTGGGCCCCGAGGGCAAGGGCTTCTCGGTCGCCATGTCCGCGCTGGCCAAGGGCCGGATGTCGGTCGCGGCCGGCTGCGTCGGCATCGCCCAGGCGGCCCTGGACGCCGCCCTCGGCTACGCCGGGCAGCGCGAGCAGTTCGGCGCCCCGATCGCCGGGCGCCAGCTCGTCCAGGAACTCCTGTGCGATATCGCGGTGGACGTGGACGCGGCCCGGCTGCTCACCTGGCGGGTGGCCGATCTGATCGACCGCGGGAAGCCGTTCGCCACCGAGGCGTCCAAGGCGAAGCTGTTCGCCTCCGAGGCCGCGGTGCGGGCCGCGAACAACGCCCTCCAGGTCTTCGGCGGCTACGGCTACATCGACGAGTACCCGGTCGGCAAACTGGTCCGGGACGCCCGGGTGATGACCCTCTACGAGGGCACCAGCCAGATCCAGAAGCTGCTCATCGGACGCGCGCTGACCGGGGTCTCGGCCTTCTGACCCGCCGGGCGGGCCCCCGCCGCCCGGGCCCCGGCCCCCGCCCGTCCGCCTCCCGGACATCACCTAAGCGCTTGCTCAGCGGCACGGTATGGTGTTCGATCCGGCAGCGGAAGGCCCCTGGCGGAGCGAGAGCGGGAGCGGCGATGGGTGCGGCCGAGCGGGCGGCGGAGGAGCGCGACGAATGGGCCGGGGTCACCCCGGACGCCGCGCGGCGGCTGGTCAGCGCCGCCGTCGGCGCGTTCGCCGAGCGCGGCTACCACGCCACCACCACCCGCGATATCGCCGGCCGCGCCGGGATGAGCCCGGCCGCCCTCTACATCCACTACAAGACCAAGGAAGAGCTGCTCTACCGCATCAGCGGCATCGGCCACGAGAAGGCGCTGCGCATCATGGCGGCCGCCGCCGGCGCCGCGGGCAGCCCCACCGACCGGCTCCGCGACGCGGTGCGGACCTTCGCCCGCTGGCACGCCGAGCACCACACCACCGCCCGGGTCATCCAGTACGAGCTCCAGGCGCTCGGCGCCGAGCACTACGCCGAGATCGCCGGCCTGCGCCGCCGCACCGACCGGCTGCTGCGCCAGATCATCCAGGACGGCACGGACAGCGGCGAGTTCTCCGTGGACGACGTGCCGGGTACGACGCTGGCCGTGCTCTCGCTGTGCGTGGACGTGGCCCGGTGGTTCTCCGCCGAGGGCCCGCGCACCCCCGACGAGGTCGGCACCCTCTACGCCGACCTCGTCCTGCGCATGGTGGGCGCCCGCCCCTAGGGCCCCGCGGCCTACCAGTGGAAGCGGCTGACCGACTCCGCCACGCACACCGGCTTCTCGCCGCCCTCCCGCTCGACCGTGACCACCGTGGTGAGCTGCACCCCGCCGGTGACCTCGGCCACCTCCGCGATCCGGGCGCGGGCCCGCAGCCGCGAGCCGACCGGGACGGGGGCCGGGAAACGCACCTTGTTGGTGCCGTAGTTGATGCCCATGGCGACGTTCTCCACCCGCATCAGCCGCGGCACCAGGGCCGGCAGCAGCGACAGCGTCAGATAGCCGTGCGCGATGGTGGTGCCGAACGGCCCGGCCGCCGCCTTCTCCGGGTCCACGTGGATCCACTGGTGGTCACCGGTGGCCTCCGCGAACAGGTCGATCCGCCGCTGGTCGATCTCCAGCCAGTCGCTGGGGCCCAGCTCCTCGCCGACCGCCGCCCGCAGCTCCTCGACCGACCCGAACACCCGGGGCTCCGCCATCTCCGTCCGCCTCCTCAAGCGTGTTGACCAAGCGCTTGCTCAGCATGCGAGGGCGGACGCCCCCTGTCAACGCCCCGGCGTCTGGTGCCCGGCCGGTGTCCGGTGCCCGGCCGGGCCAGCCGGCAGGCCCTTTAGGGTTGGCGGCGTGCCCAAGATTCCGTTCAAGGTTCACGAGCTCACCGTCGGCCAGCTCTCCGCCCGCAGCGGCGCGGCCGTCTCCGCCCTGCACTTCTACGAGTCCAAGGGCCTGATCAGCAGCACCCGGACGGCCGGCAACCAGCGCCGCTACACCCGCGACGCGCTGCGCCGGGTCGCCTTCGTACGGGCCGCGCAGCGGGTCGGCATCCCGCTCGCGGTGATCCGCGACGCGCTGGCCGAGCTGCCGGACGAACGCACCCCCAACCGCCAGGACTGGGCCCGGCTCTCGGAGGTCTGGCGCGCCGAACTCGACGAGCGGATCGGCCAGCTGGTCGAGCTGCGGGACCGGCTGACCGACTGCATCGGCTGCGGCTGCCTCTCGCTGGAGCGGTGCGCGCTCTCCAACCCCGACGACGACCTCGGCGGCCAGGGCCCCGGCGCCCGCCGCCTCCGGGTGGACCGGCGCGCCACGGACCCGGAGCCGGGGGTGGGAGCGCGTACGGGCGCGGGCGGCCGGGGCACGGCGGGCCGGGCCGCCGACCCGGCCGGCCCGGACGCACCGGCCGCGCCCGCGTGCGGGGTCAAGGAAGAGCGCTAGGGGTGTCCGGGCCGGTCACCACACCGGCGGTTTGCGGTGGGCCCACGGGCGGGCCGCCTCCAGCTGGGCGGAGAGCGCGATCAGGGTGGCCTCGTCGCCGTAGCGGCCGCCGAGCATGACGCCGATCGGCAGGCCCTCGGCGTTCCAGTGCAGCGGGACGCTGACCGCGGGCTGGCCGGTGGCGTTGTAGAAGGCGGTGAACGGCGTGAAGCGGCCCACCGCGGCGAACTCCGCCCGCGGGTCGGCGTCGTCGCGCAACGCGCCGACCAGCGGCGGCGGCGCGGCCACGGTGGGGGAGAGGATCACGTCGTAGCCGGTGCCGGGCGGCATCAGGCCCTCGGCGATGGCCTGCGCCAGCTCCCGGAAGGCGAACAGCCCCTCGGCGAAGGCTTCGCCGGACACCTCCCGGCCGCGGGCGCGCAGATAGCGGGTGAGCGGCATCAGCAGCTCCTCGCCGTCCGCCGGGACGGGGCGGCGGGCGGCCATCACCGACCACACCCGGGTGAAGGCGTGCAGGATCCGGTCGTCGGCCGGGAAGGCCAGCTCCTCGGTCTCGTGGCCGAGCGTGCCGAGCAGCGCGGCGGTCTCGGCGACCGCGGTACGGCAGTCGGGGTGCACCTCGGCGTCCGGCAGCGGCGCCTGGGTGAGCACCGCGATCCGCAGCCGCCCGGGGTCCTTGCGGACCTGTCCGGCGAAGGTCTCGCCGGGCGGCAGACCGGGCGCGGCGTACGGGTCGCCGGGCTGCGTACCGGCCATGGCGTCCAGCAGCGCGGCCGCGTCGGCGACCGTGCGGGCCAGCGGTCCCGAGGTGCTCAGGCCCGTCACGTCGTGCAGCCGCGGGCCGCTGCTGACCCGGCCGCGGCTGGGCTTGATGCCGTAGAGGCCGCACGCCGACGCCGGGATGCGGATCGAGCCGCCGCCGTCGCTGGCGTGCGCGACCGGGGCCAGACCGCCGGCGACCGCGGCGGCCGCCCCGCCGCTGGAGCCGCCCGCCGAGCGGGCCGGGTCCCAGGGGGTGCGGGACGGCGGGGCGATCCTGTTCTCGGTGTAGCAGGGGAGGCCGAATTCGGGGGTGTTGGTCTTGCCCAGCATGATCGTGCCGGCCCGGCGCAGCGCGGCGGCGACATGGTCGTCGGTGTCCGGGACGTGGTCGGTGAGTGCCGCCGAACCCATCGTGCAGCGCACCCCGGCGACGTGGTTGAGGTCCTTCACCGGCACCGGGACGCCGTGCAGCGGCGGCAGCGCGCGGCCCTCGCGGCGGGCCGCGGCGGCCTCGCTCTCGGCCTCCGCGGCCTGCTTGCGGGCGAGTTCGGGGGTGCGGGTGATGAAGGCGCCCAGGGAGTCGTCCAGCCGGTCGATCCGCGCGAGGTAGTGCTCGGTGAGCTCGACCGGGGACAGCTCCCCCGACCGGATCTCCGCGGCCTGTTCGAGCGCGGTCAGGTCGTGCAGTTCGGCCATGGACGTCCACCCTCTCGTTCGGGCCCGCACGGCCCCGTTTGCCGTACGGGCGGGACGGGCCGGCGCCGGGGCGCGCGGCCGCCGGTGATCAGCCCGTGAACAGTTGTTTCAGTCCGCGGGCGTCCGCGTAAAGGGCCGTACGCGAACGGGACAGCCGCGTGCGGCCGGGCGGCGGCGGCCCGGACCGTACGGCGGCGGCCCGCGACCGGCCGGACGGCGGGCCCAAGCAGCCCCGGGCCGGGGCGAACCGGCCACTGCGACGGCCCCGGGAGCGCGGCGGCACGTCCGGCCAACAATGGCCGGGAAGTGCCGCCCGGGCCGCGCGGCGGCTCACCCGGCGGCGAGACCGCCCGTCAACCACACCGCCTCGCCGACGAGTTCGTCGTTCCCGCCGGCCGGGGTCCCGTCGGGCAGGACGAGGGTGTCCTCGATGCCTATCCGGGAGGCCAGCCCCAGCTCGCCGGCGAGCTGGAGCACCGGCCAGGCGCCGCCGTCGTGGCCGTGCAGCAGCACCGGGCGGCCGTGGGGTATCGCCGCCAGCTCGGCCAGCAGCGCCCGGGCGGTGGCGGGCGCCGTGACGGGGTCGGTGTCGCCGATGACCTCGGCCAGCACCCGCAGCACCCGCGGCGCGAGCGGCGAGGCGGCGAACCGGGCGGCGGCCTCCGTCCCGGCCCATATCCCGGCCTCGACGCCGACGCCGCGCGCCAGCAGCGCGGCGGCGACCGTATCGGCGCCCGGCTCGTGCCAGTTGACCGAGGCGTGGTCGGGCAGGACCGTCCAGGACGCTATCCGCTCCGCCCGGCGGGCGGCGTCCGGCTCGGCCCAGGCGCCGGTCGTCACCCCCACCGGGACGTCCACCGCCTCCCGGACGGCCGCCACGGCCGGACCGACCACCCGCGGCGAGAGGGAGTCCTGGCCGCACGGGGTCTTGGGGTGGAGGTGGACGTCCTGGGCACCGGCCGCGACCGCCCGGCGCGCGGCCTCGGCGAGCGCGGCCGGCGTCATCGGCACGGCCCCCGAACCGGCCGCCGTACGCGGCCCGTTGAGACAGACCTGAAGCATCCGCAACATGCTTCCGATGATGACAGGGGGGTCTGACAACGCACCGCTCGCGGACGGATCCGGCGACGGGCCGATGACCGGAGGGCATGGGCGGCGCGCCGCCGCCCGGCGGCGCCGGCACCCCCGTGGGACCAGCGGACCAGCGGCCCGGCGGCCCGGCGGCCCGGCGGCGCGCGGTTCAGGCCGCCGCCGACGCCTCCCGCCCGTACGCCCCGGCCGCCGCCGCGTGCAGCGTCTCCGGGGCCAGTACCGCCACCGGGGCCACCACCCCGCACTCCCGGCAGGCCGGTCCGGCGGTCGGGCAGCCCTCCGGCCCCGGCACCCACACGAAGCGGGTGGAGCCGCAGACCGGGCAGTCGCGGCGCGGGCGGCCCGCCTCCATCGCCGCGATCACGCGGCGCAGCACCTCGCAGAGGCGGGCCGCCGGATGCCGCTGCGGGGAGACGCAGGGCACGATGTCGTAGCCGCCCCAGGTGCGGCGGTGCCAGTCGTCGAGGGCGCCGGGCTGGCGGATCCCCTCGTGCTTCTCGCGGCGCCGCCGGGCCGCGAACTCCTCCTCGTACGCGAGCCAGAGGGCGCGTGCCTCCTCCAGTTCGGCGAGGGCGGCCACCAGCCGCGCCGGATCGGGTTCGCGGTCGTGGACGGCGAATCCGGCGCGGGTGCACAGGTGGTGCCAGGTCGCGCGGTGCCCGTAAGGGGCGAAGCGCTCCAGGCATTTGCGCAGCGCGGTGCGGCGCCGCGCGGTGACGAGACGAGGGTTGCGGACCTGTTCCGCGAGGGCTCTGAAACCGGCCATGGTGTGCTCCACCTCCGGGGAGGATCCCGACTGGACAGGGAATGGACGTAGCCGGCCGCCGCCCGGATCCATCGAATTCCTTTGCGGTTTTGGGCGGCGATGTGCCGGGGTGTCCGCCCGTACCGCCTGCCCGCTGTGGGGAATTCGAAAAGGTGACTGTTGTTCACCTTCCGGTAGCGAGTAACCGACGGTAACGTCCGGCGGACCCTGCCCGGGCACGTGAAGGACAGGGTGTCCCCCGAAGGAGCAGGAATGCGACGACGTACCACCGGAAGGCTCCGGGCCGCCGCCACCGCGGCCCTGTTCGCCCTGGGTGCCGCGGTCTTGGCACCGCCCCCCACCGCGGCCGCGGCCGCCCCGCCCGCCGGCGACGACTACTGCCAGGGCCAGTGCGGGGACATCCTGCCGCCCGGCGCCAGCGGCAACGCCACCCTGATGCAGATCCTCGGCAACAAGCTGTTCGGCACCCACCCCCCGCACACCTCCGACCAGATCGCCCCCTACAACGCGCTGGCCGGCGGCTACCGTTCGCTCACCGACGCCACCCTCACCGACTTCTTCAACGACGCCTCCTTCGGCGTCCCCAAGGACCAGGTCGGCTCGGTCAGCACCCCCCGCCCCGACGTCACCATCACCCGCGACAAGAAGACCGGCGTCCCGCACATCAAGGGCACCACCCGCTACGGCACCGAGTACGGCGCCGGCTACGCCGCGGGCCAGGACCGGCTCTGGCTGATGGACCTCTTCCGCCACATCGGGCGCGGCGAACTGACCTCGTTCGCCGGCGGCGCCCCCGCCAACCAGGGCCTGGAGCAGCAGTTCTGGCCCTCCGCCCCGTACACCGAGGCGGACCTCCAGGCGCAGGTCGACGCCATCCGCACCCAGTACGGCGCGCGCGGCGAACAGGCCATGGCGGACGCCCAGGCGTACGTGGACGGCATCAACGCCTACCGCGAGCAGTCCAAGAAGGGCCGCTACTTCCCCGGCGAGTACGTCGTCACCGGCCACGTCAACGCGATCACCAACGCCGGCGAGATCCAGCCGTTCAAGCTCACCGACCTGATAGCCCTCGCCTCCGTCGTCGGCGGCCTCTTCGGCAACGGCGGCGGCGGAGAGGTCCCCTCCGCCCTCGCCCTGCTGTCCGCCCAGCAGAAGTACGGCCTGGAGAAGGGCACCAAGGTCTGGGAGTCCTTCCGGGAGCGCAACGACCCCGAGGCCGTCAAGACCCTGCACGACGGCCAGAGTTTCCCCTACGCCGTCAAACCGGCCAAGGCCAAGGGCACCGCCCTCCCCGACCCCGGGTCCGTCACCCCCGAACCACTCGTCTTCGACCGCACCGGCGCCGCCGCCTCCAAGAGCGCCACCCCGCCCCGCGACCCGGTCAAGGCCCCGGAGAAGTACCGCGAGCTGGAGGGCATGTTCAAGGACGGCGTGCTGCCCAAGGGGAGCTTCGACCCCACCCAGCACCGCGGGATGTCCAACGCCCTGCTGGTCTCCGGCAAGCACACCGCCAGCGGCCACCCGGTCGCCGTCTTCGGCCCGCAGACCGGCTACTTCGCGCCCCAGCTGCTGATGCTCCAGGAGATCCAGGGGCCCGGCATCAGCGCCCGCGGCGCGTCGTTCGCCGGCGTCGGGATGTACGTCCAGCTCGGCCGCGGCCAGGACTACGCCTGGAGCGCCACCTCCGCCGGCCAGGACATCACCGACACCTACGCCGTGGACCTGTGCAACGCGGACGGCTCGAAACCCACCGAGCAGTCCACCTCGTACCGCTACCACGGCCAGTGCCTCCCCATGGAGAAGCTGGAGCGCACCAACTCCTGGAAGCCCACCATCGCCGACCCCACCGCGGCCGGCTCGTACCGCATGCGGGTCTTCCGCACCAAGTACGGCATCGTCACCCACCGCGCCACCACCGGCGGCAAGCCCGTCGCCTACACCGCGCTGCGCACCACCTACGGCCACGAGGCCGACTCCATCATCGGCTTCCAGATGCTCAACGACCCGTCGTCCGTGCACGACGCCAAGAGCTTCCAGCAGGCCGCCCAGCACATCGGCTACGCCTTCAACTGGTTCTACGCCGACTCCCGCGACATCGCCTACTACAACAGCGGCCTCAACCCCGTCCGCAACCCCGATGTGGACCCCGCCCTGCCCGTGCAGGCCCAACCGGCCTACGAATGGAAGGACTTCGACCCCGCCACTCACACCGCCGCCTACACCCCGCCCGCCCAGCACCCGCAATCGATCGACCAGGACTACTACGTCTCCTGGAACAACAAGCAGGCCAAGGACTACGACTCGGCCGGCTTCGGCAACGGCTCGGTGCACCGCGCCAACCTCCTCGACGACCGGGTCCGCCGCCTCGTCCGGGACGGCGGCGTCACCCGCGCCGCCCTGACCCGCGCGATGGCCGACGCCGCCCTCACCGACCTGCGCGGCGAGGACGTCCTGCCCGACCTGCTGCGGGTGATCGGCAGCAAACCCGTCACCGACCCCGCGCTGCGCACCGCCGTCCAGCAGCTCGACGCCTGGCGCCGGGACGGCGCCCAGCGCCGCGAGACCACGCCCGGCTCGCACGCTTACGCGCACACCGACGCGGTCCGGCTGATGGACGCCTGGTGGCCGAAAATGATTGAGCAGGTCTTCCGGCCCGGCCTCGGCACCGACCTCTACCAGGCGCTGACCGCCAACCTCACCACCGACGAGTCCCCGTCGGCCGGCCACGGCCCCACCGGCGCGCACGCCGGCTCGGCCTTCCAGTACGGCTGGTGGAGCTACGCCGACAAGGACCTGCGGGCCGTCCTCGGCGACCGCGTCCAGGGCCCGCTCGCGGTCCGCTACTGCGGCGGCGGCGACCTCTCCGCCTGCCGGGACACCCTGCTGGCCACCCTCCAGCAGGCCGCCGCGCAGACCCCGGACCGGGTCTACCCGGGCGACGACACCTGCAAGGCCGGCGACCAGTGGTGCGCCGACGCCATCGTCCACCGCGCGGTGGGCGGCCTGACGCACACCACGATGACCTGGCAGAACCGGCCCACGTACCAGCAGGTGGTGGAGTTCCCGAGCCACCGGTGACGGCGGGGGACCGGATCGCCGCTGACGGGGGACCGGCCCGCTGCTGACGGCGGCCCGCATCACCGACGGCCGCGGGCCGCACCGGGCCCCGGGGTATCACCACCCCGGGGCCCGTCGCCGCCCGCCCCCGTATCGACTTCCCCAACGATCGGACTCCGGCCGGGAATACGGGGACGGGCTATGCTGCTCACTCCTGAAACCGGGGGAAGGGTCAGCGAGTAGGGGCAGATGGCCGTGTCAGGTCCGCAGGCGAAGCAGAATCCGCAGCCGTATCCGGCCGAGCTGCTCGACACCACGATGGACCAGCTGCGCACGCTGATCACGGTCCACGAGGCCGGCACCGCGCTGGCCGCGGCCCGCCGCCTGGGCCGCGAGCAGTCCAGCGTCCAGAAGCAGCTCGACACCATGAACCGCACCTTCGCCGCGCTGTGCGGCGAGGAGTTGGTCCTCAAGCAGGGCCGCGGCCGCGACGCCCTGTTCACCGCCACCGGCGAGGCCGTCGTCGAACTGGCCCGCCGCACCCTCGGCGACTGGTCCGAGGGCGTCCACGACGCCCGCCGCCGCCTCGGCCGCACCCTCTCCGTCGGCACCACCCGCTACACCCTCGGCTTCCTCCTGGACGCCGTGGAGTACGTCAGCGAGGACTTCGACCGCGAGGGCGTCGACCTGAAGGTCACCCACGTCCGCACCCGCGACCTGTTCACCAAGCTCCGCTCCAAAGAACTCGACCTGGTCTGCGGCAGCGTGGTGGTCACCGAGGGCGAGGAGGCCGCCCTGCTCGCCCCCTACGAGGTCATGGAGTGGCGGCGCAGCGGGTTGTCCCTGCTCACCAACCTGCCGCCGGAGCGGCTGCCCGGCGGCCCGTTCCACGCCCGGGACCTGCCGCGGCTGCCGCTGGTGGTCTCCACCGGCGGCAGCCTCATCGACCGCTTCCTGACCGCCTGGTACGGCAGCGACTACCGCCAGAAGCTGACCGTCGCCGCCGAGATAGAGGCCGCCCACTACGGCTTCGAACTGCTCCGCTCGGGCGTGGTCAGCGGCGCGATGCTGGTCACCCGCGGCCTGGGCGAGGCGGCGGCGGACGGCCGCCTCCCGGAGGCCGGCGGCCTGCGCACCCTGGAGATCACCGGGGACGTCGGCCCCCGCACCGAGGTCCTGGTCGGCGTCTTCACCCGCCGCGGCGAACGGGACTCCTACGGCCCCCAGCACCCCCTCAACCGCCTCTGGGAAGCCCTCTCCTGGGAGAGCGAACGGTGGTGGCTCCGGCCGTAGGCGGCGCGGTCGTCAGCCCGCCGCCCGGTCGGCCGGGCGAACGAGGGCCCCGCCCTCCGGTCTGCCGACCGCAGGACGGGGGCCATCTCCCTCACCCCGCCAACTCCCGCTCCCGCGTCTCCGGCAGCGCCAGTACGCACACCAGCGACACCACCGCCATCGCGCTCACGTACCACCCCACCGACGCCGAACCGAACGCCGCCTGCAGCCGGGTGGCGACCAGCGGCGCCACCGCCCCGCCCAGCACCCCGCCGAGGTTGTAGGCGAGCGAGGCGCCCGAGTAGCGCACCGTCGTCCCGAACAGCTCCGGCAGATACGCGCCCATCGGCCCGTAGACCAGGCCCATGCAGAACAGCGCGCCGCCCACGCCGAGTGCGATCAGCACCGGCTGCCGGGTGTCCAGCAGCGGGAAGAGCGCCAGGCCCCACACCACCGCGAGCCCGGCACCGCCCAGCACCAGCTTCCGCCGCCCCAGGCCGTCCGAACGGGTCGCCGCCAGCCAGGTGCCCGCCGCCAGGAACAGGCAGGCCACCAGCGACAGCCCCAGCATCGTCGTCCGCGACACCCCCAGGGTGCCGGTGGCGTACGACAGGCAGTACGTGGTCGCGGTGTAGAAGAGGCCGTACGCGATGACCATGCCGCCGGCGCCCAGCAGCAGTTCCCGCGGGTGGCGCCGGAAGACGTCCACCGCCGGGACCTTGCTGGCCTCCTGGGCGTCCAGCACCTTCGCGAAGACCGGCGTCTCGCTGATCTTCAGCCGGACGAACAGCCCCACCCCGACCAGCAGGAACGACAGCAGGAACGGCACCCGCCAGCCCCACGAGCGGAACGCGGCGTCGCTCATCACGTCGGACAGCAGCCAGAACACCCCGGTCGCCGCGAAGAACCCCACGGACGGCCCCAGTTGCGGGAACGCCGCGTACATCCCCCGCCGGCCGCGCGGCGCGTGCTCGACGGCCAGCAGCGCCGCGCCGCCCCACTCGCCGCCCAGCCCGATGCCCTGGAGGAAGCGCAGCAGGATCAGCAGCAGCGGCGCCCACACGCCCAGCGTCCCGTACCCGGGCAGCAGCCCCACGAACGCCGTCGACAGCCCCATCATCAGCAGCGACGCGACCAGCACCGACTTGCGCCCGACCCGGTCGCCGAAGTGCCCGAACACCACCGACCCGAGCGGCCGGGCCGCGAACGCCACCGCGTACGTGGAGAACGACGCGAGGGTGGCGTTGACCGGGTCGAGGGTCGGGAAGAACGCCTGGTTCAACACCAGCGCCGCCGCGGTCCCATAGATATAGAAGTCATAGAACTCAATGGCGGTCCCGATGAACGAGGCCACGGCCACCCGCCGCAGACTCTCCCCCCGCGCCGCCCCCTCGGCGGCCACACCCGCCGGCTTCCCTGCTCTCACGTCACTGTGCACGACCGGCACTCTCATGGCCGTTGCAGTGACCAGTCAATGCCCGGGATCCGCTGTCCCGCTCCGTGAGACACCGAAGGGGGCGCGGCTCAATGGCGCGATCACCGCGCGAGTTCGGCTGGAACGCGTACAACCTTCGCGGCAGTGATGCGGATCACCCTGCCTCCACGATCCGAAACGTCGGTTTCGCGATGTGAGTGGCGTTTGCCAGGGCTATTCAGACGGGCCGGCGGTGCCGTACGTTCCCGGACGCGCAACTTCTTCAGAAAACTTTCATCTTTGTGGGCGGGGGAAGAAGAACATGCCGTCTGTCTCGGCGGGTCGAAGACGCGCGTACCGGTGGTTGGCGGCCGGGGCGGCGGGCTGGTTGACGGCCGGTCTGCTGACCGGTCCGGCGGCTTCCGCCGCGCTCGCCCAGGGGCGGCGAAGCCCGCTGTGAAGACCGCGGGCGCGGACGCCTCGCAGGCGCCCACCGAGGACGCCGCGCTGGAGCTGGCCAAGCGGACCGGCAAGGACGTCGAAGTGGCGTCCCTGCGCGGGGAGTCGGTGGACGTGGTCGCCACCGCCGAGGGGAAGCTCCAGGCACGCCAGTACCTGCGCCCGGTGCGAGCCCGGGTCGGCGGCCGCTGGCAGGACATCGACACGGATCTGGCCAAGCGGGACGACGGGACGGTGGCGCCGAAGGCCACGTCGGTCCAGCTGGCCTTCTCGGGTGGCGGGGACGGTCCTCTGGTGCGGATGCGCCGGGCCGGACGTGAGCTGGCGCTGTCGTGGCCGGGGAAGCTGCCCGCGCCGGTGATGGACGGGTCCGTCGCGACCTATCCCGATGTGCTGCCGGACGTCGATCTGCGGCTGGGCGCCCAGGCGGACGGCTTCACCCAGCTGCTGGTCGTCAAGTCGGCGCAGGCGGCGGCGAGTTCGGAGCTGGCGCAGCTGAAGCTGAAGCTGGCGAGCGAGGGGATGGACGTCAGGAAGACCTCGGCGGGCGGGCTGGAGGCCGTCGAGCACGGGGCGGACGCCGCGGTGTTCGAGGCGCCCACGCCGATGATGTGGGATTCCAGTCCGGCGGGGGCCGGCGCGCCCGCGGTGAAGGAGTCCCAGCCGTCCAAGGCGTCCCAGCCGTCCCAGGCATCCCAGGCACGGGCGTCCGCGCAGGCCGCTGGGACGGACGACTCCGCGCCGGGTGACGGCGCCGCCCCCGGTGAGCCGTCGGCGGGGGAGTCCGGCAAGCTCGCGCCCGTAGGGGTGGAGGTGCCGGCGGGCCAGGGCCAGGTGGTCCTCAAGCCGGACGCCGAGGTGCTCAAGGGCAAGGACACCGTCTACCCGGTCTTCATCGACCCCCAGTGGTCCACGCCGCGCGCGACCGCCTGGACGATGGCGTCGAAGTACTGGGCCTCGTCCCCGCAGTGGAAGTTCAACGGCGACCCGGACTCCGGACTGGGCTACTGCAACTGGTCCTACTGCAACCCCAACGACACCAAGCGGCTCTTCTACCAGATCCCGACCTCCGCGTTCGCCGGAAAGTCGGTCCTCAAGGCCGAGTTCGTCGTCCGCAACACCTGGTCCGCGTCCTGCAGCGCCCGACCGGTCGAGCTGTGGCGCACCAAGCCCATCGACGCCTCCACCACCTGGAACTCGCAGAACGCCGCCGGCTTCTGGCAGAAGCACCTGCGCACCCTCAGTTTCGCCAACGGCTACGAGGGCTGCGCGGCCAAGGACGCCGAGTACGAGATCACCTCCGCCGTCCAGGAGGCCGCGGACAACAAGTGGCCGAGCCTCACCTTCGGCCTGCG
The DNA here is from genome assembly GCF_001509485.1 of Streptomyces sp. NRRL F-4489. Lineage (GTDB taxonomy): Bacteria > Actinomycetota > Actinomycetes > Streptomycetales > Streptomycetaceae > Streptomyces. Next base: position 6,234 of record NZ_LLZI01000287.1, on the reverse strand, counting down.
GGCCGGGGACGAGAGCGACCGCTACGGCTGGAAGCGCTTCTCCGACAAGGCGTTCCTGCGGGTGACGTACAACCGCCCGCCGCCGCAGGTCAAGACGTCCCAGCTGACGATGGAGTACGGCGGCACCTGCCACACCGGCTCCTCGCCCGCGCGGATCCGCACCCGCGGCCTGCTGTACGCCAACAACATCACCGACCCCGACGGCGACAACGTCCAGGTGCAGTTCCAGGCCAACTGGGACACCGGCGACGGCAAGGGCATGATCGCCCGGTGGACGCCCGCGCTGACCACGGCGAAGAAGTCCGGCTCCGGCTTCTCCATCGCCCTCCCCACCGGTATCCCGGCGAACACGACGGTCTTCTGGGCCGTGCGCGTCTACGACGGCGCGCAGTACTCCCCGTGGTCGTACGCCGGGGATCCGCAAGGCTGCTACTTCGTCTACGACACCTCCGTCCCGGCCGCCCCCGCCATCTCCTCCGGCGCCTATCCCGCGTCCGACCCGGAGAACCCCGACGACCCCTGGTACGACGGCGTGGGCCAGTACGGCAGCTTCGCCCTGAAGTCCGCGTCCACGGACGTCACCCGCTACCGCTACGGCATCAACAACGACCCGACCGCCCGCGACGAGGTGGCCACCAGCGGCGGCGCCGCCAAGTCCGTGAACGTCCTGCCGGAGAAGCCGGGCGTCAACTTCGTCACCGCCCAGGCATTCGACGCCGCGGGCAACGGCAGCGAGGTCCGCACCTACCAGTTCCGGGTCAAGGCCGGCCAACCCGGCCGCGCCACCTGGCAGTTCGACGACCCGGCCGGTGCCGCCGAGGCCAAGGGCACCACCCCGGCCCGCACCGCCACCCTGCACGGCGGCGCCACGCCGGGCACCGAGGGGGTCGTGGGCTCGGCGCTGTCGTTCAACGGCACGGACGGCTACGCGGTCACCGACATCCCCGTCGTGGACACCTCCCGCAGCTTCGCGGTCTCCGCCTGGGTCCGGCCCAGCGAGGTCCCCACCCATCCGGCGATCATCGCGACCCAGCCGGGCAACAGCCGCCCCGGCTTCGAGCTGTACTACTCCGCGGACCTCCAGCGGTGGGTGTTCAACCAGTACACCGCCGACAGCCCCGACGCCTCCATCGCCCGCGCCATGGCGCCCCAACCGGGTGGCGTCAGCGCCAACCAGTGGGCGCACCTGGTGGGCATGTACGACGGCGCCGCGAAGGTCCTGCGGCTCTACGTCAACGGCAAACTCGCGGGGGAGACCCCGTACGCGACGGCCTGGAACGCCCGGCGCGGCCTCCAGCTGGGCGCGGGCTCGTACAACGGCGTCCCGGGCGCCTTCTTCCCCGGCACCGTGGACGAGCTGCAGATCTTCGACCGGCCGCTGAGCGCCGCCGAGGTCACCCAGCTGTACGGCAAGCAGCGCCTGCGCGGCCCGGGCCGGCCCGCCCGCGCGGTCTTCCCGCTCGACGAGGAGGCCGGCGCCAAGCAGATCACCGGCCACGGCGACGTCCTGCCCGCCGTCCTGCACGGCGGCGCCGAGCCGGGCCGGGCGGGCGTCGCGGGCCGGGCCCTGACCCTGGACGGCAAGGACGGCTACGCCTCGGCCGACGCCCCCCACCTGCCCACCGACCGCTCCTACGCGATCACCGCCTGGGCCCGCGTCAACGACTCCACCCACAACCAGACCGTCGTCGCCCAGTCCGGCAGCTTCCTCAGCGCCTTCTACCTCTCCTACGAGTACGCGACCGGTGTCTGGAGCGTGCGCCTGGGGACCCAGGACGCCCCCGAAGGCGGAATCGGCATCCAGCGCGTGGTCTCCAAGCAGAAGGCCGACCTCGGTGTCTGGACCCATCTGGCCGCCGTCCACGACACCGTCAACCACACCGTCAGCCTGTACGTCAACGGCGTCCTGCAAGGCACCGCCGCGGCGCCCGAGGTCTGGGAGGCGCAGGGGCCGCTGCAGATCGGCCGCGCGCTGTACCGCGGGTCCTACCTGGACTACGTCTCCGGGCAGATCGACGACGTCCGGCTCTTCGACCGGCCGGTCGCCGAGGGCGAGATCCAGCAGATCATCCGCCAGCGCCCGGTGCTCACCAGCCGCTGGCAGTTCGACCAGGCCGACGCCCCCGGCGCCAACTCCGTCACCGGCGGCCCGGCGATGACCCTGGGCACCGGCGCCAAGCAGCTGCCGGGCGCGGGCTTCATGGGCGAGGGCGGCCTGGTCCTCACCGGCGCCCAGCAGGACTACGCGTCCAGCGCCGTCCCCATCGACACCAGCGCCAGTTTCACGGTGTCGGCGTGGGTGCAGGCGGCGGCGGTGCCTACGCGGCCGATGGTCGCGGTGAGTGCCGAGGGGACCAACACCAGCAGCTTCGGCATGGGTTTCATACCCAACACCAAGTACCCCAACGGTAAAGGGGCGTGGGCGGTGGCCCTGCCTCGATCGGACACCAGCGGCAACACGGCGGAAGACGGAGCGGCAAACGCCCAGTCCATGAGTGGCGTTACGGACTGGAACCACATCGCCGTCGTATACGACGGCTTCGCCAGGCAAGTGCGTCTCTACGTCAACGGGGAACTCGGCGAAGCCACCTGTCTCGACAGCACCGGGGACGGCCAGGCGGACAACCCCCAGTGCCTGGAGGCGGTGCCGTGGGCCGAGAACGTCATGCCCTTCAAATCACTGAAGGCCCTGCATTTGGGGCGCGTGAAGGCCAACGGCCTCTTCCAGCAGTACTGGGCCGGCGCCCTGGACGACGTCTGGACCTTCCAGGGCGCGCTCAGCGGCGACCAGGTCGCCCGCCTCGCCGGTGAATGGAACGAGCTGCCGACCACAGTGCCCGACGTGCCGGACGCGACCTGACCGGAAGCGCCGCGGGGCAGAACTCAGCCCCACGGCGCCCAACGATCCGAACTTCGAACTCGGTTGAGCACCGCGGCCGCCTGGTGGGCGCCTGCGGTCGCACAGCAAGGGGTGGGACGAAATGAACGCCAGACTCCGGTTGTCCGGACGAGGAAGGCTCCGACAGAGACTCGCGGTGGGGATCACCGCGGCTCTGGTCGCGGGGCTCCTTCCGGCCATGGCCCTGCCGCAGGCCGCGACCGCTACCGCCGCGCCGAAGGGCCCGGACATCGGGAAGCCCGTGGCCGGCACCAGCGGTATCCGCGTCAAGCCGCGCACACTGCCCGACGGGCCCCGCACGCCCAGGACTCCTCCGCCGCACGCCTGGCCCGGAGCGGCCGCCGCGACGTTCGACCTCACCGGAGACGGCTCCGGTACGGCTTCCGCGGCGCCTGGGATCGCGGCCACGGCCGAGGGGGAGCGGGCCGTTCCCGTCAAGGTCGGGCGGCCCGCGCGTACCCGGAAGACCCCCAAGGCAGAGGGCGCCGCCCCGTCCGCCGTCCCCAGGTCGGTCACCGTCCGCGTCCTGGAGCAGAAGCAGGCTGTCCGGGCCGGGGTTGACGGACTCCTGCTCACGCTCGCGCCGGAGAAAGGCGCTCAGCCGGCGGGGGCGCGCCCGGGCCCGGTCGACGTGACGGTCGATTACCGCACCTTCGCCGGCGCCCACGGCGGCTCCTACGCCTCGCGCCTGCGCCTGGTGGCCCTGCCCGCCTGCGCGGCGACCACCCCCGAGAAGGACGCCTGCCGCAAGGCCACCCCGCTGGCCGCGGAGAACGACACCGAGAAGCAGACCCTCACGGCCCGTTCGGTCGCGCTGAGCGCCCAGGCACCCACCGTGCTCGCCGCGGTCGCCGACGACAAGAGCGTCAAGGGCGACTACAAGGCCACCAGCCTGTCCCCGTCGGCCACCTGGAGTACGAGCCTCAACACCGGCTCGTTCAGCTGGTCCTACGACATACCGGTCCCCGACGTCCCGGGCGGGCTGAAGCCGAAGGTGGGCCTGTCGTACTCGTCGGGCGCCATCGACGGGCGGACCGGCGGCACCAACAACCAGGGTTCCTGGGCCGGCGACGGCTTCGACCTGTGGCCGGGCTTCATCGAGCGCCGCTACAAGTCCTGCTCGGAGGACGGCGAGAAGCACGCCGACGGCAACAAGCCCGGCGACCTGTGCTGGGCGTACGACAACGCCTTCCTCTCCTTCAACGGCAGCGCCGGCGAACTCGTTCCCGCCGGCAAGGACCAGTGGAAGCTCCAGACCGACGACGGCACCCGGATCAAGCGCCTGACGTCCGCCGACCGCGACAACGGGGACAACGACAACGAGTACTGGGAGCTGACCGACCCCTCCGGTACGCGCTTCTACTTCGGCTACCACAAGTTGCCCGGCTGGGCCGCCGGCAAGGAGACCACCGACTCCGCCTGGACCGCCCCGGTCTTCGGCAACAACAGCGGTGAGCCGTGCAACAAGTCCGCGTTCAAGGACTCCTGGTGCCAGCAGGCATGGCGCTGGAACCTCGACTACGTCGTCGACCCGCACGGCAACGCCATCGCCTACTACTACGACAAGGAGACCAACACCTACGGCCGCGACCTCGACAAGGACAGCGGCACCCCCTACACCCGCGGCGGCGCCCTCAAGCGCATCGAATACGGCCGCGCCGCCGGCGACCTCTACACCGGCAAGCCGCTGGCCCAGGTCTCCTTCACCAGCGCCGAACGCTGCCTGCCCGAAACCGGCGTGACCTGCGCCGCAGACACCATCGACAGCAAGAGCTTCTACTGGTACGACACGCCCTGGGACCTCAACTGCAAGGCCGGCACCGCCTGCGACCAGGGCCGCTTCTCACCCACCTTCTGGACCCGCAAGCGCCTGACCGGCGTGTCGACCGAGGTCCTCAAGGGCGATGCGCTCACCCCCGTCGACTCCTGGGCGCTGACCCACCGCTGGGGCAAGGCCGACGTCGACTACCAGCTGGAACTGGAATCCATCCAGCACACCGGCCGCACCGCCACCACCCCGATCACCCTCCCGAAGACCACCTTCGCGTACACCCAGCTCGCCAACCGCCTGGACAAGACCGGCGACGGCTACGCCCCGTACGTCAAGGACCGCCTGTCCGACATCGCCGACGAGTACGGCGGCCAGACCAGCGTCAACTACTCCGCGCCCGCCTGCTCGTTCGCCGGTCTCCCCACGCCGGAGACCAACACCACCCGCTGCTTCCCGCAGTTCATCGGCGGCAGCTCCAGCGACGACATGGAGCAGTCGTGGTTCAACAAGTACGTGGTCACCTCCGTCACCACCACCGACCGCACCGGCGGCGCACCGGACCAGGTCACCCGCTACACCTACCTCGGTGACGCCGCCTGGCACTACGACGATGACGACGGCCTGACCAAGGAGAAGTTCAAGACCTGGTCGCAGTGGCGCGGCTACGGGCAGGTCCGCGTCCAGACCGGCGGCCAGGGCACCGCCGCCGACACCATGAAGACGCAGGAGGACAGCTACTTCCTGCGCGGTATGGACGGCGACCGCAAGGCCGCGAGCGGCGGTACGAAGTCTGTCAGCGTCACCCTGCCCGAGGGCGAGGGCGAGCCGCTGACCGACGACGCCTCCGCGGCCGGCTTCCCGTACAAGACCGTCACCTACTCCGCGCCCGGCGGGAAGGTGCTGGCCAAGACCGTCAGCCGCCCCTGGCACCACGAGACGGCCAAGAAGGTCCGCGACTGGGGCACCGTCACCGCCAACTTCACCGGCACCGCGAGCAGCCGCACCTTCACCTCCCTCGACGACGGCGCCGGCGCCAAGTGGCGCACCACCACCACCGCGTCCACCTACGACCCCGCCACCGGCCGGGTGACCGAGGTCAGCGACCGCGGGGACGACGCCACCACCGACGACGACCAGTGCACCCGCACCAGCTACGCCACCAACACCGACAAGAACATCCTCACCCTCCCCGCGCGCGTCGAGACCGTCGCCGCCGAATGCGGCACCAGCCCCGACCGCGCCAAGGACGTCATCTCCGACGTCCGCACCGCCTACGACAACGGCGGCTACGGCGCGGCGCCGGCCAAGGGCGACCCCACCGCCGTCGCCACGCTCAAGAGCCACGACGGCACCACCGCCACCTACCTCGAATCCGGCACCGCCTACGACGGCTACGGCCGGCCGCTGAAGGCCACCGACCTCACGGCCACCGTCACCGCCATCGGCGACAGCGCCCCCACCCGCACCGAACGCACCGACGGCCGCACCACGACCACCAGCTACACCCCCGCCACCGGCTTCCCCACCCAGACCCTCACCACCACACCCCCCGCCAACCCCGCCG
>NZ_LLZI01000286.1 GCF_001509485.1 Streptomyces sp. NRRL F-4489 | reverse complement strand
CCGCCGGAGCGGCCGAGGTGGTGGCGGGCGCGGTGGCCGCGGTCGCGTGTGCTGTCGCCGGTGTCGCGTGTGCTGCGGCCGTCGTGGAGGTGCTCGCGGCGTCGGCCCCGGTGGTGTCGGTGGTCCCGGTGGTGCCGGTGGTGGCCGAGCCCGCACCGGGGGCGGGGGCAACGGAGTTGGTGTCCTGGGGGGCGGCGGTGGAGTCGTCCACCAGGCCACCGGGGTCGGGCATCGAGATCGGCACCGGGGGCCGGCCCTCGGCCGCCGCCACACCGCTCGCGCCGACCGCCGCGATCACGCCGACGCCCAGGGCCGTACCGCCGCGGGCGAGCCCGCCGCTGCGGGGCTTGGCCACCCGGTGCTTGCCCCGGGGGCCCTGCGCGAGCCGGTCCTCGGTCAGATCCAACGGGTCGGCGAAATCGGCCAGTTCGGACGGGACGGCGGCGTACGCGTCCTCGGGGGCGTCGGCGCCCTCCGCGGCGTACGCGCCCTCGGCGCCTTCCGGGCGGCCCGAGCGCTCGTACGGCTCGGAGGCGGTGAGGTGCCCGGCCGCCTCGTACGCCGCCCCGTCGTACGCCGCGCCCTCGTGGGCCGTCGCGCCGCCCTGGGGCACCCCGCCGGACACAGCGGGACCACCGGAACCCACCACAGCGGGACCACCGGAACCCACCACAGCGGGGCCACCGGAACCCACCACCGCCCCGCCGAAGGCGCCGGGACCGATGACGCCCGGGGCGGGCTCATGGGCGGGGCCGTAGGTGGGACCGTAGGCGGGGCCGAACGTCGGCCCGGAGGCGGACGAGGCACGGGGGGCTGGCCTGTTGGACGCGGACGCCACGGGGGCGCACTCCTTTCCTTCCTTCTCGCCTACCGGGTTAGCTGACGGGTTCGGAGCAGGAAGGTCTCCTACGGCGCCCCCTGGCGAGAGGCGTCCGATTCACCCCAAGAAGGTGGTTCCCCGGTTCCCTCGGTGCAATTCCCGGCATTCCAGGCGGAACCGGCGAGGACGGAACCGGTCATTCCGGGTGGCCCGCCGCAGTGCGAGGACGCGGGTCGGGCGGCTCGGAGGGCCGGCGCGTGCGGGTCGCTCGGAGTCGTTCTGGACGTGCGGGAAGCGCGCGTACGGGATTCGGCGTCGGCGCACGGTGCCGCCACTGGCGACGGCTGGGACAACCGCGCTCCGTTATCGGACAGTAATAGAGACGAGCGGGGAAATCCAAGCGTTCCCACGAATCCAGAGCAGTTCCGGCAGCGCCGCGAACGACCTTTGGCGTGGACTTTTACGGCCAGCACGGCCCCAATCAGGGCGAGTTGCCGCCCGAACGCCAAACGATCTTCCGATGATTGTGCGCGAGTCGTTATGCGGAGGGACGCCTCACAATTACGGAGCGTGAGGGCGATAACGTCGCCCCATGGTCGTCAACGTCGCGAACACCGGGAACGTCGTCAGCAGCCCGCAGGAAGTGGCGGAGCGGTACCGGGAGTTCTCCTGGCACCAGGCGCGGGGGCGGTCCGACGCGCACGCGGAGCTGGCCGCCCGGATCAGCGCGGACGCGGAGTTCTGCGATCTGCTGGCGGGTTCGCTGCCGGCCGGCGCCAAGCAGCAGCCGGCCCTCCTGCTCGCCGCGGTGCGCTATCTCGACGGTCCGCACGCGGAATTGGGGCCGCGCGGCGAGGCGGCTTACGGGCGCTGGCGCGAGTGGGCGATCCGGCACTGGGACGAGGTCCGCGCGGTGGTTCTGCGCCGCACCGCCCGACCCGACGAACCGGCCCGCTGCGCCGCGCTGCTGCCGCTGCTGGCCCGTATGCCGCGGCCGCTGGCCCTCCTGGAGGTCGGGTCGTCGGCGGGGCTGTGCCTGTATCCGGACCGGTACCGGTACTTGTACGAGTACGGCGGCCACCGGGAGGAGGGCCGGTCGGACAGCGGCCACGGGGAGGGACGTCCGTACGCCGACCCCCAGGGCGGCCACTCGGACGCCGGCCGCTCGGACGCCGGCCACTGGGATGCCTCTCACCGGTACGCGGACGGTGGCGTTCGGGAAGAGGGGGGCGCCGGCGACAGCCCCGTTGCGTTCACCTGCCGTACCAGTGGGGCGGCGCCCTGGGGCGGGGACGGCGCGGCGGTGCTGCCCGGCGGGCTGCCCGAGATCGTGTGGCGGGGCGGTATCGGGCCGGACCCCCTCGACCCGGTGGCGGCACCGGACGACCTCCGCTGGCTGCGGGCGCTCGTCCGGCCCGGCGACGAGGCCGGTGCGGCGCGGCTCTCGGCGGCCGTGGAGGCGGTGCGGACGGCGCCGCGGCCGCACCTCGTGCGCGGCGACCTGCTCGACGCGCTGCCGGGGCTGGCCGCCCGGGTGCCGGCCGGGGCGGCGCTGGTGGTCTTCCACAGTGCGGCGCTGGGCGCGCTGCCGCCCGCCCGGCGCGAGGAGTTCGCCCGGCTCGTACGGTCGCTGCTCGGCGAGCGGGACGGCGGCGGGCACTGGATCTCCCACGAGGCCGATGGCGTGCTGCCGGGGATCGCGGCGCCGGCGGACCGGCTGCCGCAGCCGGAGGGCCCCATGCCGCTGACCCTCGCCCTGGACGGGCGCCCGGTCGCCGTCACCGACCCGTACGGCCGGCGCGTCCACTGGCTGAGGGTGCCGCGCCCGTAGGGCGGCCCGGGTCGCACGCAGTCGCCTGCCCAGCCCGTGGTCCGTGGCGCTCGCCCTCAAGGGGCGAAGGCCCGGGGGCGGACCCCGGGGCTACACCTCCCAGGCCCCGGCTACACCTCCAGCGGGCGCTGGACCGCCAGCAGGGCCATGTCGTCCGCGGGGGCCCCGCCCGTGTGGCGGGCGACGTCCTCGGCCAGGACGTCCAGCAGGTCGTCCGGCCCGGTGAAGTGGCAGCCGCGCAACCGGGCGCGCGGGTCGTAGAACCGGCCGGCCCGGTCGCGGGCCTCGGTCACCCCGTCGGTGAACAGGAGCAGCAGCGCGCCGGCCGGGAAGAACGTCTCGTCGATCCGGTCCGGCCAGCCCGCGACGTCGCTCAGGCCCAGCGGGAGCGCGGCGGAGGACGGGGGCAGTTCCCGCAGGCCGCCGTCCGGGGTGAGCAGCAGCGGGGGCGGGTGGCCGCGGTTGAGGACGCGGAGGGCGGACGGGTTCCCGGCGGGGATCTCCGCCAGGACGGCCGTGGTGAAGCCCTCGAACTGGTCGAGGCCCGCGCGGCGGCCGCCCTCCCGCTTGAGGGCGCGTTCCAGGCGGCCCGCGACGGCCTCCAGGGTGGCCTCCTGCTCCGCCGCCTCCCGGAAGGCGCCGATGGCGACCACGGCGGCCTCCACCGCCTCCAGGCCCTTGCCCCGGACGTCGCCGACGATCATCCGTACGCCGTGCGGGGTGTCCTGGATGGCGTAGAGGTCGCCGCCGATACGGGCGCCGGCCCGCGCGCCCGTATAGCGCGCGGCGACCGCGAGTCCGGCCAGCCGGGCGGGCGGGGCCGGCAGCAGCGCCCGTTGGGCGGCCTCCGAGACGTCCCGTACGGAGGCGAGCCGGGCGTCGCTGGTCCGTACGACCCGGTTGATGCCCAGCGCCAGCAGGGCCACGACGACGACCGTGACGGACTCGGTCACCGACTCGTAGTAGTCCTCGACGCCGTGGTAGGTGGCGACCAGGAGTTCGCAGGCGATGGCGGCCAGGGCCGTGGCGGCGGTGGTCCGGAGGCTGTGGAGGGGGGCGGCGACCAGGGGGGCGGCGGAGAGGAAGGGGGCCGCGGTGTACTGGGGCGGGGTGACGAGATCGAAGGCCACGCCGACGACGATCAGGGCGGCGGGGAGCCAGCACGCCAGCCGGCGGGCGGGCGGCGACAGCTCGTCGCGGCGGGCCCGCCGCTCGCCCGCGCCCTCGTCCTCACCCTCGCCTGTGCGGTGTCTGCCGCCTCGACGCATCCGCACCGGCCTCTTCCCGTTTCCGCATTCCGCTCCACCGCCGGCGCCTACAGGACCCGGGCCGGACCCGGCGTTACGCGTCCTCAAGCACTACGGCGCTCCGCCCGCCGAGTACGCGGCCGGCCGGCGGGCCCGGTTCAACGCGTCCGGTCAACGCGTCCGGCTGCTGCGCCGGCCGGGCAGCACGCGCGCCCGGCGCGCACGCCCGCGTGAACGGCCGGCCTGCGCGCCCTCCTCGTACGAGCCGCCGGGCGCCTCCCTGCCCTCGGGTGCACAAACGCCGCCGGGGGGGGACCCACCGGGGCGTGGGGCCCGGCGTGCGGCACGGGAACGCACTCCGTTCCCCCAGGCTTGCCGCTGCCCCGCCGCGCGGCGAGTCCTCCTGGCCCGTCCGGGGTATGGATCAGGCTGGGGCCGGCCCACCCCCTACGGGCCCCACCCCCCGATCCCCTACGGGCCCGCCCCCTTACGGGCTCACCCCTCCCCGCCGCCCCGCCGAATCCCTGCCCCGCCGGATCTCCGCCCCGCCGTCCCCGTTCCGGCGGCTCCGCCCCTTCCGGCGAGGGCCGCCGAGACGAGCTACCGCAGGACCTACCGCAGGAGCCACTTCCTCGTCAGCTCCATCACCTCCGCGCGGCTGCGACCGCCGTGGTCGGCGGCGATGACGTGGCCGCCGATGCGCAGCGAGAAGGTGATCAGGCAGCGCGCCTCGACATCGTCCTCGTCGGGGCAGAACGAGCCGAACAGCGAGCGCAGATAGGCCATGCGCCGGTTGTCGACGCGTCGGAGCCGGTGGGCGACGGCCTCGTCGCGCCGGGCCCAGTCGCGGATCGCGAGGTCGGCCGCCGGGCCCGTGACCGGCCCGTCGCGCAGCGAGGCGACCAGGGTGAAGAGCCGGCCCAGCTTTTCCCGGGCGTCTCCGCCGCCGCTCTCGACCGCCTCGATCACCGCCTCGGTGACCTCGCGCTCCCACGTGTCGAGCATCTCGGTCAGCAAGGCGTCGCGGTTGCGGAAGAACCCGTAGAAGCCGCCCTTGCTCACGCCGAGCGACTGCGCCAGGGACTCGATCCGTACGGCATCCGGGCCGCCGGCGGCGAGCGTCCGCAAGCCCTCCTCGATCCAACTCCGGCGCGGCGTGCGGGCCTTGGCCATGGTGTGTCTCCCCTCACGTCTCCCCAGTTTTCTATACGGCGCCGTATAGATGGGTCTACTGTCGATCTATACGGCAGCGTATAGATAGGGGCTTGCTCATGAGACTCCCCAGCACCGCACACACCTCCCGTCCCTGGCGGATCCACGAGATCACCGGCGACTTCCGCGTCGAGGACGTGTGGGCCCTCCCGACACCAGGCGGTCCCGATGACCTGGCGCATCTGGTACGCCAGTTCGCGAACGCCGGGGGCGACACGGCTCCTCCCTCCTCTCCCGTCTTCCGCGGTCTCATCGCGCTCCGCTGGAAGCTCGGGAAGCTGTTCGGCTGGGACGCCCCCAGGACCGGCATCGGCTCCCGGGTGCGGACGCTGCGCGACCGCTTGCCCGCGGACCTCCGCGAGGGCCCCCGAGGGCCCGACCGACGTTCAGGCCCGTTCCGCTCCCTCTACCAAGCGCACGACGAGTGGGCGGCCGAGTTGGCCAACCGGACCGTGCACGCGGTGCTGCACATCGGCTGGGTCCCCGACGAGGCCGGTGGCTACCGCGGTCAGATGGCCGTCCTGGTGAAGCCGAACGGGCTGCTCGGCACCGCCTACATGGCCGCCATCAAGCCGTTCCGGTACCTGCTGGTCTATCCGGAGATGCTCCGGACGATGGGGCGCCAGTGGCGGGCGGACGCCGGCAGAAGGAGCGCGGGATAACCGGGCCCGCGGAGCGCGCGGTCGCACGAACCACCAGCCCTCTCCCGGAGCAGCCGCAACCTCACCTCCCTGGGCTCCGCCTCACTCCCGGTCCAGGAAGACCGGGTTGGTCAGGGCCGCCATCGGGCCGGGGAGGCCCGGGGTGGTCGGTGGGTGGCGGATTTCGGCGCGTATGTAGGCGGCGTTGTCGGGGGTGGTGTGCCAGGTGACGGTGGCGGCGCCGGACGGGGGGAGCGGGGCGGTGTGGCGGGTGCCCTGGTCGGTGACGAAGGAGACCGTGCAGCCGGGGGCACCGGAGACCGTCAGGCGGGCGGTGACCGGTGCCGTGCCGGGGAGCCGGATGCGCTCGCCGATGCCGGCGTGGGCGCCGCGTCCGCCGGTGACGGCGAAGGACAGGTCGATCCGGGACGATTCGGCGATCCACACCCGGCCGGCCCGGATGCCGTCCTGGAGGGCGCGGCGGGAGAGGTCGTCGGCCAGCACCACCGCCTGCGGCAGGCCGACCACATCCGGATCCCGGTGCGCGTCGCTGTGGCCGACCGCGGGCAGCCAGGCGCCGCCGCCCCGGGCGTGCGCGACCAGGGTGTTGTCCCACTCGGCGAGGGTGATCTCGTCGTCGGGGCCGTACGGGCCGTTCCACACCTCGACCGCGTCCGCGTCGCCGAAGCCGAACTTCCAGCCGCAGCCGACGCAGGTGGCGTGCGGATGCGCGGGGATGACCAGGCCGCCGGCCCGGCGGATGGCGCGGGCGTATCTGCCGAAGGCGTTGTCCCGCGCGCGGTACCGCCAGTCGATGAAGACACCGGGGTCGGTGCCCATCGCCACCACGTGGCCGTTGCGGGTGGTGACCTCCTCGCCGGTCAGGATCAGCAGGTCATCGCCCCACAGGCCCTCCCAGGCCCGGTGGCTCGCGGTGGTGTTGTGCTCGGTGGTGGTGAGGAAGTCCAGGCCGGCGGCCCGCGCGAGCGCCGCGATCTGCGCCGGGGTGCGCTTGCCGTCCGAGTGGACGGAGTGCAGATGGCTGTCGCCGCGGTACCAGGCCCGGCCGCGGCCGCGGGCCCGCTCGGGCGGATACACGGGCGCCGGGGTCCGCCCGGGCGGGCCGTACCGCAGGGTGACGGTGACCTCGTAGTCCAGGCCCTGCGGGGCGATGGTGTACGGGCCGAGGGCGATGTGCCAGGTGCCCTCGTTGACCGGCCCCGGGAGGTAGCCGGGGGTGGCGTCGTCGGCGCGCAGGAAGAACTCCGCGCGCGCCCCGCCCGACCAGCCGCGGAACCCGGCGCCGCCCGGTGCCGTGCCGCGCTCGTCGAAGATGCCGATGTCGCAGGCGTTGCCGGCGGTGCCCTCGGGCACCGGCGGCTTGTCGTAGTGGTACGCGACCGCGATCTCCCCTACGCCGGGCGGCACTCCGACCGGGAGGTAGACGAAGTCCGGTGCGCCGGCGGGCAGATGGCCGGTGACCGTGCGGGTCTCCTCGGCCGGCGCCTCCCCGGAGCCGGCGGCGCCCCCGGCGTCCGCCGCCGGCCCCGCCCGCCCGGCCGCCGCCCCTGCCGCCCCGGCGAAGTTCACCCGGCCGAGTGTCAGGGCGCCCGCCGCGCCCGCGGCCGCCGAAAGTTTCAGTACCTCGCGTCGCTCCATCCCCGCCCCCGTGTCGGTCGTCGATGTCCGGCCCGCGTCCGTTCCGCGGTGTGAAAACTGTTGTACGCGCGTGTGACAGGCGGGAAAAGCCCTGTGGATAACTCGCGGACAGTTGCGGCACCATGCCGTCACCCCACCCGCCTGACCGACCCGAACGTCCATCCCGACCCCGACGCGGAGGCAGCACCAGCATGCGGATCGCCACCACGATTTTCCTGACCGACGAGACGATCCGGCCGGTCCGGCTCGCCCAGGAGCTGGAGCAGCGCGGGTTCGCCGGGCTGTACCTCCCCGAGCACACCCACATCCCGGCCTCCCGCGACACCCCGGCGCCCATGGGTGAGCCGCTGCCCCGCGAGTACGGCCGCACCCTCGACCCGTTCATCGCCCTCGGGCAGGCCGCCGCGGTCACCGAACGGCTGCGGCTGGGCACCGGCATCACCCTCGTCGCCCAGCACGACCCCGTTGACCTGGCCAAGCAGATCGCGACCCTGGACCACCTCTCCGGCGGCCGCTTCACCCTCGGCGTCGGCTACGGCTGGAACGTCGAGGAGGCCGCCGACCACGGTGTGGACTGGTCGACCCGGCGGGCCCTGGTCCGCGACCGGCTCGCGCTGATGCGCGCCTTGTGGGCCGACGAACCGACCGCGTACCACGGGGAGTTCGGGTCCGTACGCGCCTCCCTGGCGCACCCCAAACCGGCCGGCGGGGCGCCGCGCGTCCTGCTGGGCGGCGCGGCCGGGCCCCGGCTGTTCGGGGAGGTCGCGGAGGGTGCGGACGGCTGGCTGCCGGTCGGCGGGCGCGGCCTCGGGGAGGCCCTGCCGGCCCTGCGCCGCGCCTGGGAGGACGCCGGCCGCGCGGGCGACCCGGAGGTGGTGCCGTACGCGGTCCGGCCGACCCCGGGGAAGCTGGCGCACTACCGGGAGCTGGGCCTGCCCGAGGTCGTCCTCCAACTCCCGGCCGCCGACGAGCCCGAGGTCCTGCGCACGCTGGACGACTACGCGCGGTACCTGTGACGGGCGCGGGCTACGGGGGGACGTGCACCTGGGGCGGCCACCGGCCACCGGCCACAGGTCACCCGTCACCCGCCACCGATCACGCTCACCCCTCGCACCCGTACGAAAACGCCCGGCAACGGCACGCCAGGCGCGCCCACCGCCCCGGCCCGGCCCCGCCCCGCCCGCCTAGGACCGGCGTCGTACGGCGCCCCCCGGCCGGAACCGGGACCCCAGACCGATCCGCCCCCGCCCGCCCCGGCGTAGCGTCGTGGGTAACGGCACCCGGACCACCGCGTCCGGATGAGCTCCCGAAGGAGTTCCGCAGCTCTCGGAGACCAAGGAGACGCCATGCCCCGCCTCGACCACACGATCGTGCACAGCAAGGACCGCTTCGCCTCGGCCCGTTTCCTCGCCGGCCTGCTGGACGCCCCCGAACCCAAGGCGTACGGCCCGTTCGCGGCGCTCAGGATGGACAACGGGGTGACCCTCGACTACGCCGAGCACGCCGCCGGTGGCAGGGAGTTCGTGCCCACGCACTACGCGTTCCTGGTGTCGGAGGAGGAGTTCGACGGGATCCTGGCCCGGATACAGGAGCGCGATCTGCCGTACTGGGCCGATCCGATGCACACCAAGCCGCAGGAGATCAACACCCATGACGGCGGCCGGGGCCTGTACGTGAACGACCCGGACGGCCACAACATGGAGTTCCTGACCCGGACGTACTCCGAGGAACTCCTGTCCTCCCTCTGACCCGTAAGACGCCCGCGGGTACCCGGCCCACCGGGTACCCGCACCGGTCCGGAGACAACCTCCGTTTGACGTGATCAGCGGCACACGGCCCGCTTCCGCTCCGGCGGCGGAGATGTCAGTGGCCGCTCGTATGCTCGGTGCATGACTTCCAGCGCGCAGGGACCTGACCAGGGATCCACCCAGGGATCTGACCAGGCGTCCGGCCGGGGCGGAGCCGCCCCGCGGCCGACGGCCAACGCCATGCGCCGGGCGCTCAAGCGGGCCCGGGACGGCGTGGCGCTGGACGTCACCGAGGCCGCGGTGCTGCTCCAGGCCCGCGGGGACGATCTGGCGGATCTGTGCGCCTCCGCCGCGCGGGTCCGCGACGCCGGCCTGGAGGCCGCCGGCCGCCCCGGTGTCATCACGTACTCCAAGAGCGTCTTCATCCCGCTGACGCGCCTGTGCCGCGACAAGTGCCACTACTGCACCTTCGCCACCGTCCCCGGCAAGCTCCGCCGGGCCGGCCACGGGATGTTCATGTCCCCCGACGAGGTCCTGGCCATCGCCCGCCGCGGTGCCGAACTGGGCTGCAAGGAAGCCCTGATCACGCTCGGCGACAAGCCCGAGGAGCGCTGGCCCGAGGCCCGCGAGTGGCTGGAGGCCGAGGGGTACGACGACACCATCGCCTACGTCCGCGCCATCGCCATCCGCATCCTGGAGGAGACCGGGCTGCTGCCCCACCTCAATCCCGGGGTGCTGTCCTGGACGGACTTCCAGCGGCTCAAGCCGGTCGCCCCGTCGATGGGCATGATGCTGGAGACCACCGCCGAGCGCCTGTGGAGCGAGCCCGGCGGCCCCCATTACGGCTCGCCGGACAAGGAGCCCGCGGTCCGGCTGCGCGTCCTGGAGGACGCCGGCCGCAGCTCCGTCCCGTTCACCAGCGGCCTGCTGATCGGCATCGGGGAGACGTACGAGGAGCGCGCCGAGTCGCTGTTCGCGCTGCGCCGGATCTCCCGCGCCTACCACGGCATCCAGGAATTGATCCTGCAGAATTTCCGCGCCAAGCCCGATACGGCGATGCGCCAGATGCCCGACGCCGAGCTGGACGAGCTGGTCGCCACGGTGGCCGTGGCCCGGCACATCATGGGCCCGTCCGCCTGCCTCCAGGCGCCGCCCAATCTGGTGGACGAGGAGTACGGCCGGCTGATCCGCGCCGGCATCGACGACTGGGGCGGCGTCTCCCCGCTCACCCCCGACCACGTCAACCCCGAGCGCCCCTGGCCCCAGATCGACGCGCTCGCCGAGCACTCCTCCGCCGAGGGCTTCCGCCTGCGCGAACGCCTCGCGGTCTACCCGGAGTTCGTCCAGCGCGGCGAGCCGTGGCTGGACCCGCGCGTGCTGCCGCACGTCACCGCCCTCGCCGACCCGGAGACCGGCCTCGCCCGCGAGGACGCCGCCGTGACGGGCCGCCCCTGGCAGGAGCCCGAGGAGAGCTTCGTCCCCTCGGGCCGCACGGACCTGCACCGCACCATCGACACCGAGGGCCGCACGGCCGACCGCCGCGACGACTTCGACGAGGTGTACGGGGACTGGGAGGCGCTGCGCGAGGCCGCCGCGCCCGGTATGGCGCCGTCCCGGCTGGACGCCGACGTCCGGCAGGCCCTCTCCCAGGCGGCCGACGACCCGACGAAGCTCACCGACGCCGAGGCGCTCGCCCTGCTGCACGCCGACGGCCCGGCGCTGGACGCGCTCTGCCGGATCGCCGACGACCTGCGCCGCGCCACGGTGGGCGACACCGTCACCTACATCGTCACCCGCAACATCAACTTCACCAACGTCTGCTACACCGGCTGCCGCTTCTGCGCCTTCGCCCAGCGCCGCACGGACGCCGACGCGTACACCCTCTCCCTGGAGCAGGTCGCCGACCGCGCCCAGCAGGCGTGGGACGTCGGCGCGGTCGAGGTCTGCATGCAGGGCGGCATCCATCCCGATCTGCCCGGTACGGCCTACTTCGACATCGCCCGCGCCGTGAAGGCGCGCGTCCCGGGGATGCATGTGCACGCCTTCTCCCCGATGGAGGTCGTCAACGGCGCGACCCGCACCGGCCTGTCCATCCGGGAGTGGCTGGCCGAGGCCAAGGCCGCCGGCCTGGACACCATCCCCGGCACCGCCGCCGAGATCCTCGACGACGAGGTCCGCTGGGTCCTCACCAAGGGCAAACTCCCCACCGCCACCTGGGTCGAGGTCATCAAGACCGCCCACGAGCTGGGCATCCGCTCCTCGTCCACGATGATGTACGGCCATGTCGACCAGCCCCGGCACTGGCTGGGCCACCTCCGGCTGCTGGCGGAGATCCAGCAGGAGGCGGCGGCCAAGGGGGTTGAAGGCTTCACCGAGTTCGTCACCCTGCCGTTCATCCACACCAACGCCCCGGTCTATCTGGCCGGAATCGCCCGCCCCGGCCCGACGACCCGCGACAACCGCGCGGTGACGGCGATGGCCCGGATCCTGCTCCACCCGCACATCACCAACATCCAGACCAGCTGGGTCAAGCTCGGCACCGAGGGCGCCGCGGAGATGCTCCGCTCCGGTGCCAACGACCTGGGCGGCACCCTGATGGAGGAGACCATCTCCCGGATGGCCGGGTCGAGTTACGGCTCCTATCGCTCCATCCAGGACCTGATCGGCATCGCCGAGCTGGCCGGCCGCCCGGCCCGCCCCCGGACCACGACGTACGGCCCGGTCCCCGCCGAGCGGCAGGCCGCCGCCCTGGCGTCCGACGGCCATCTGCCGGAGCTGCTCCCGGTGGTGGAGTAGCGGCGCCGGCGCGCCCCGCTCCCCGGGGCGCGCCGCCCGGTCACCCCCCGCCGTGCTCCGCCTCGTGCTGGAGGATGCACTGCTGCCACTGCGACAGCGCCTCCTCGCGGTCGCCGCCGGCGTCCTGGGCGGCGACGATCAGCGCGTCGGCGGCCATCGCCGCGAGCCGTACGGCGACGTGGCAGACGTCGCGCTGGGGGAGCGGCCGGAGGAGTTCCACCGCGCCGTCGCTGTCCCCGGAGAGCGCCGAGGCGACGACGGCCATGGTGGTGCGATCCCACTCGTACTCGGACATGGGGAGAGCATGCCCAGCGGGCGGCGCGGCCATCATCGAACGCCCGGCCGGGCGGGAAACCGCCGCCGGACGGGCCGGGGGCGCGCCACACGATGCGAAGCTGAAACAAACCCCGCCCCGGTTCGATCATTTCCGGTCGATACAGTGCTGCGCCAGGGGCGACCGCACGGCCCCGCAAGCGGGACCCCGGAACGGTGAGCGTCGGGAGGCGCAGTGAGCGAACGCAGCGAGCGGCCGGTATGAGCGCGACCGCGGGCGGTACCGCCCTGTGGGGCCGCGCCGAGCAGCAGGACTTCCGCAGCCGGGTGCGCGGCTGCCTCCTGGGCGGCGCCCTCGGCGACGCGCTCGGCGCCGGCATCGAGTTCGACTCGCTGGACGCGATCCGCGCGGCGCACGGCCAGGAGGGCGTCACCGGCCTGGTCCCCGCCTTCGGGCGGCGCGGGGCGGTCACCGACGACACCCAGATGACCCTGTTCACCGTGGACGGCCTGATCCGCGCCCAGGTCCGCCGCGACACCGGCGCCTGGCACCCGCCCACCGACGTCCACCGCGCCTACCTCCGCTGGGCCGCCACCCAGCGCGACTGGGGCCCGGACGAACGCAAGGACGACGACGGCTGGCTGGCCCGCGAGGAGTGGCTCTACGCCCGCCGGGCCCCCGGCCGCGCCTGCCTCAGCGGCCTCGGCGACCCGGTCATGGGCACCCTGGACGCGCCCAAGAACCCGGACTCCAAGGGCTGCGGCGCGGTGATGCGCTCCGCGCCGTTCGGACTGCTGGTCGGCTGGGAGCCGCAGCTGGTCTTCCAGCTCGCCGTCGAGTGCGCCGCGCAGACCCACGGCCACCCCACCGGCTATCTGGCGGCCGGCGCGTTCGCGGTGATCAGCCACTGCCTGGCGCGCGGCGAGGACCTCGACGGCGCCGTCCAGAAGGCCCTGGCCCACCTCGCCACCCGCCCCGGCCACGAGGAGACCACCGAGGCCCTCAAACGCGCCCTGGGCGCCGTCCGGCAGGGCATGCCGACGCCGACCCGGGTCGAGTCGCTGGGCGCGGGCTGGACCGCCGAGGAGGCCCTCTCGATCGGCGTGTACTGCGCGCTGGTCGCCGAGGACATCCGGCACGGCCTGCTGCTCGCCGTCAACCACAGCGGCGACAGCGACTCCACCGGCGCCATCTGCGGCAACCTCCTGGGCACCCTGCACGGCGAGACCGCCCTCCCCCCGGACTGGCTGGTCGAGCTGGAGGGCCGCTCCACCATCCTCCAGCTCGCCGACGACTTCGCCATGGAAATGACCCAGGGCCCGGCCCTCCACGGGCCCGCGGGGTCCGCCCCGGGGTGGCTGGCCCGGTACCCGCGGGCCTGACCACCGGGGCCACCGGTCTGCCGGCTGCCCGGTTACCGCATCAGCTCCCCGGCGTTCACCAGGAGGGACTGGCCCGTGATGGAGCGGGACCGGTCGGAGGCGAGGAAGACCGCGGCCTCGGCCACGTCCGCGTCCGTGGCGAGGTCCGGCAGGGCCATCCGCCCGGTGAGGCGGTCCAGCACCTCGGACTCCGGTACGCCCTCGGCGCGCGCCGTCCGCCGTACGTACGCGGCCACCGGCGGGCCCCACATCCAGCCCGGCTGCACGGTGTTGACCCGGATGCGGTCCGGGCCCAGCTCGCGCGCCAGGGAGTACATCGCCGAGACCAGCGCCCCCTTGGACGCCGCGTAGGCCGCCTGCCGGACCTGGGAGGGCGCGGCCACCGACGACTGGGTGCCGATCATCACCACCGAGCCGCCGCCGCGCGCGGTCATCGCGGGCAGGCAGGCCCGGGTCATCCGCAGGGTGCCGAAGAGGTTGACGTCCACCACCCGCTGCCAGGCGTCGAAATCGGCGTCCCGCAGGCCCCCGAAGTGGCCGTCCAGCGCGGCCACATGGATCACCGCGTCGATCCCGCCGAACCGCTCCACCGCCAGCCCGGCCAGTGCCGCGCACTGCGCCTCGTCGCCGATGTCGGTCGCCCGCCAGGCGGTGCGGCCGCCCGCCGGGTCGATCCGGGCGGCGGCCGCCGCGAGGTTCCGCTCCGTCCGGGCGCCGAGCACCACTTGGGCGCCGTCCCGTACACAGGCCGCCGCGACCTGGTGGCCCAGCCCGGCGCCGACACCGGAGACGAGGACGGTCTTGCCGCGGAGGAGGGGCATGGGGGAGCCTCCCGGGGCTTGGGGGCGAGGGGGCGCGGGCGATGGCGCGTGATCTGACGGTGCATCAGGTCGTTCGAGTGGTGGCCAGGGTAGGCGGGGCGGCCGGGGAACGCCAGGGCTGTGCGGGGACCCCAGGGGCGGGCCCGGCCGCTCAGTCCCAGGCCGCCGCCTCCGTCGCCTCGAAGCAGTACTTCACCCACGTCCGCGTGCGGTTCGGGCTGGTCGTGGGCACCGCGCAGAACCGCACCCGGAAGGCGCCGCCCACCGACGCCATGGGCGTGAAGATGTCGTGCCCGTAGCTGATGGAGGCCGAGCGCGACGAACCGCCCGCCACGCTCACCGTCACCATGTCCCCGGCCACCCCCGCCACCATCCGGCCCCAGACCGCGCCGCAGCGCTTGCTGTACCGCAGGTGCAGGCGGACCGGATTGCCCTCCGCCGGCTCGTAGGTCATCGCGTCCGCCGCGCACCCGGTGGCGGTGGGGTTCCGGCCGTCGCAGCCGGCACCGGGGCAGCCGGCCGGCGGGTCCTCGAAGACCTTGGGCAGCTGCTCGGCGCCGAACGTGGCGAGCGCGCCGACCACGGCGGTCACCACGCCGACGAACAGGGCGTGCCGGGCGTGCGCGCGCAGCCGGCGCCCGAGGGCGCGCAGCCCGGCCCGCAGCCGCCCGCCCAGGCCGCGCAGCCGGGCCCGCAGCCGGTGCGGCAGGGAAGGGGACGGGGGCGGGGACGGAGAGGGCGCGGGAGTCGGAGGCGTCGGGGGAGTCGGAGGCGTCGGGGGATCCGCCGGGTCCGCCGGATCCCGCAGAGGGGGGCCACTGGTCATCCGGACTCCTGGGAGGTCCAGTTCGATGAGCCGTCAGGCGCCCGCCGCCGGGCCGCGGGCCGCTGGGCCGGGCGCGGTGCGCGGTGCCGTGGACCTTTCAGTCTCCGGTACGGCCCGCTGCGGCGGTAAGGGTGTTTTCCGCCGCGCTCGGCCGGCCCGGCGGTCCGTTGGCCATCCCGTTAGGCGGCGCCCCGCACCACCGTCCCGTTACGCCGGTACGCCGAGCGCCGCCCCCGTAGCGCGCCCCCGCGCCCGCGCCCTCTACGCCGCCTCGCGCCCGACCGCCGCCCCCAGGGCCGTGCGCAGGCGCCGCAGCCCCTCGGTGATCTCCGCCGGGCCGTGCGTGACGAACGACAGCCGCATCGACGCCGGGTCCGGCCGCCCCGCGAAGAACGGCGCCCCCGGCACGTACGCCACATCGTGCCGCACCGCCTCCGGCAGCAGCGCGGTCGCGTCGTACCCGGCCGGCAGCGTCGCCCAGACGAACATCCCGCCCGCCGGACGGTTCCACCGCGACCCCTCCGGGAGCGCCCCGGGCAGCCCGGCCAGCAGGGCGTCCCGCCGCTCCCGGTAGGCGTCGCGGACCCGCGCCAGGTGCGCGTCCAGGTCGGCGTCCGCCAGATAGCGGGCCGCGGCGGCCTGGTCCACGGTGGAGGTGTGCAGATCGGCGGCCTGCTTGGCGATCACGCAGGCCCGGCGCAGCGCCGCCGGCGCCCGCAGCGTGCCCAGCCGCAGCCCCGGCGCCATGACCTTGGAGAACGACCCGAGCAGCACCGTCCGGTCCTCCGCCCCGGGGAAGGACGCGAGCCAGCGCTGCGGCTCACCCTCGAACCGCAGCTCGCCGTACGGGTCGTCCTCGGCGATCCACAGCCCGCGCCGGGCCGCGACCTCGGCGACCGCGGCCCGCCGCTCCGCGGAGAGCGTCCGCCCGGTCGGGTTCTGGAAGGTCGGGATGACGTAGAGCAGCTTGGGCTTCTCCCGGGCCGCGATCTCGTCCAGCGCGGCCGGATCCAGCCCCTCGTCATCGGTCGGCACCGCCACCACCCGGGCGCCCGCCAGCGAGAAGATCTGGAGCGCGGCCAGATAGCAGGGGTCCTCCACCAGCACCACGTCGCCCGGCTCTAGCAGGGTGGTGGCCAGCAGCGTCAGCCCCTGCTGCGAGCCCGTGGTGACCAGCAGGTCGTCGGGCCCGGTGGGCAGTCCGCGGGCGGTGGTGCGGGCCGCGACGGCCGCCCGCAGCGCCGGGTCGCCCTCGCTCGTGGAGTACTGGAGCGCCTGCCGCGGCGCCTCGGCGAGCACGTCCCGGAACGCCGCGGATATCCCCTCGGCGTCGAAGAGTTCGGGCGCGGGCAGCCCGCCGGCGAACGAGATGACCTCGGGCCGGGCGGTCAGCGCCAGGATGTCGCGTACGGGCGAGCTGCCGGTCCGGGCCGCCCGCGCGGCGAGAGCGGGCACCGGGGCGGTGGCCGTGGCGCTGGCGGAGGCGGTGACGAGGGTCGGGGCGTGGTCCGGCATGGCAGCTCCAATCGCTGGTGCTCCGCGTTAACCATCGTTAGCCGCGGGTGGCGGCAGCATAGAAACGTTCCGGCCAACTCCGCAGATCTGCCCGCATACTGAACCGGCCCCGGGTGCCGCCGCACCCCTCCCCTTCTGACGCCACGTCAGCTACACCTGTCCGCCATGACGCCACCCGCCGACGACCACGTCACCGAATCCTCCGCCGAGCCCGCTGCTGACGCACCCGCTGACGCACCCACCGCCCCACCCCCCGCCGCCGACCTCGCCGCCTACGCCGCGCTGCCCGCCACCGGCCCCTACGGCGTCCACCCCGGCCACGCCCTGATCACCATGGTGGAGCCCCACCCCGGCCACGAACGCGCCTACAACCGCTGGTACGAGGACGACCACTACATCGCCGGCGCGATGGCCATGCCCTGGATCTTCGCCGGCCGCCGCTGGGTCGCCACCCGCGACCTGCAACTCCTGCGCTACCCGGCCGATTCGGCGATCGCCCGCCCGGTCACCACCGGCTGCTACCTCGCCACCTACTGGCTCACCGCCGGCCGCTACGACGCCCATATGCGGTGGACCGTCACCGTGAACCGGCGCCTGCACCGCGACGGCCGCATCAACCAGCACCGCACCCATGTCTTCACCGCGTTCCAGGACCACGCGGCCACCGTCTACCGGGACGGCGCCGCCGGCCCCCGGGACTTCCACGCGCTCGACCACCCCTACGCCGGACTCGTCCTGGAGGTGATCGACACCGGTGGCCCGGAGGACCGCGCGGCCCTGCTGGACTGGCTGCGCACCCGCCACCTGCCGCGCCGCCTGGCCGGCTCCCCGGCGGCCCTGGTCACCGTCTTCCGCCCGACGCCGCTGCCCGCAGACCGGATGCCCTACGTCCAGCAGGTCGAGGGAGTGGGGACCCGGCTGACCCTGCTGTGGTTCCTGGAGGACGATCCGCGCCGCATCTGGCCGGCCGGGCACTTCACCGGCCTGGACGCCGAGGTCGCCGCCACCGGCCTGGGCCGCGTCGAACTCGTCGCGCCCTTCCTCCCGACCGTCCCCGGCACCGACCGCTATGTGTCCGAACTCCGGTGAGGGGGAGGGGCCTCGGATGCGGGGAGGGCCGTCGAAAGTTCCCGCCGGTTCCGCTCACCGACCATTCACCGACTGTTTCCGGACACGGCCGAGCCCCCTCGGCCGGGACGGCGATCCAGTCGAGAGGGCTCGTATCCAGAGCTGGTGTCACACGGACTGCGGTCGGTGACGACTCAGCTCAGGAGAGGTCGAACGCGCCGCCGGCGACGTCCGACACGAAGCTGCTCCAGGAGGAGTCACCGAAGGTCAGACGCGGGCCTTCGGGGTCCTTGGAGTCACGCACCGCGATGGCCGCAGTGGTCGGAACGGCGATCTCCACACAGGCGTTGGCGCCGGAGTACGAGGACTTGGTCCAGGAGAACGCGGAATTGGGCTGAACGGCCATGTTCACTCCATCTTACTCTGAGTTACCGCGGGTTCGGTGAGAACGACGCTACGCGCCAACATCACCGGCCGCAGAGGGCCGTTCACCCGTCCGAATGGCATATTCCGCGATCTCTTCTCAGGTGCGGTGGTGCCGGTGTACGGTGCGGCCCCGTTCATCGGAATGCAACATTCCGCGCCGCCGGGACCGCACCACCGGCCTCCCCCGCCTCCGCGGCCTCAACTCGTCGCGTCCGCGTGCGCTTTCGCGGCCTCGGCGATGAACTCCCGGCTGTCGTCCGCGCTCAGCGCCTGCGCCCGCAGGTGCTCGTACATGATCGTGTACTTGTGCACGTCGTTGGTCTTCTCGAGGTAGAGATCGCTGGTGACGCCCTCGATGTAGACCACGCTCGAATCCGCGGCGTCGTCGAACTCCAGGATCGAGAACGTCCCCGACATCCCGGCGTGCGCACCGGCGCCGTACGGCAGCACCTGCACCGTCACATGCGGCAGCTTGCTCACCTCCACGAGGTGCTCCAGCTGCTCGCGCATGATCAGGTGGCTGCCGACGACCCGGCGCAGCGCGCTCTCGTCGAGCACCACCCACAGCCGCAGCGGCCGGTCGCCGTCGCGGACCCGCTCCTGGCGCCGCATCCGCACCTGGATGCGCTTGTCCAGCTCCTCCGCGGTCAGCTCCGGGATCGTGCCGGGGATCACCGCCTCGGCGTAGCTGGGCGTCTGGAGCAGCCCCGGCACCAGCAGGGACTCGTACGTGCGCAGGGACGCCGCCTCGGTCTCCAGACCGATGTAGACGCTGTACGGGATGTCGCCGAAGGCGTGCCACCAGCCTTGCTGGCGCGAATCCTTGGCCATCTGCATCAGCGAATCCACTATCCGGCGGTCCTCGACCTCGTAGACCCCGCACAGGTCGCGGACATCGCGCTGGCTGATGCTCCGGCGGCCGTTCTCCAGCCGGCTGATCTTCGACTGGGAGACCAGCAGCCGCTCGGCCACCTGCTCCGCCGTCAGGCCCTTGTCCTCCCGGAGCCTGCGCAGCTCCTGGCCCAATCGGCGTCGCCTCACGGTCGGGTTGACGTTGGACGCCACGGTACGTGCACCTCCGGCTCCGTACTGCTGTCATTTCCTGTGAGCAGACTGCCACTTCATGTGGACGCCGCGCAGTCGAATGACCACAGAAGGCGAGCGGACATGCGCGCGGGGTGGCGGACCGGGCCGTCGTCCGATACGGCCCGGCCCGCCACCCCGCGCCTTTTTCCGCGGCTCCCGAACGGTCCGGGGCGGTGGTGCGGTGGCGCTCACGGCGCCGGTGACGCGGTGCCGCCGCTTGTGGTGCGGCGCCGGTGGTGCGGTGGTGCCGGCGGGGCGCACCCGGCCGTGCGGGTGCGCCCCGGTGGAGCTGTGCGCCGGTGCGGCACGCCGGCGTGCGCGGGCCGGCGGTGGTGCGGTGGTGGTGCTGGTGGTGCGTTGGCGGTGCTGGTGTGTCTGCTGCTGGGTGCCGGGCGCGGGCTCAGCGAGCGCCGACGCGGGCCATGCTGCTGTGCCCGTGCCGCCGCGTCTGGCCCGGTACGCCGGCCGCGTCGGCCGTCGTGCGGGCCGCCGGCTTGCGGGCTCCCGGGCCGCCGCCCGGTCCCGAGCCCCGCCGCGGCTGGGCCGCGGCGCCGTTCTGCACGTCCATGACGGCGTGCGCGACCAGGCCGCCCATCGGGTCGTGGCGGATCAGGTCCCGGAGCCGGGAGCGCGATGACCGCCCCTCGTTCCCCGGATACAGGTGCTTGCCGAGGCCGACCGCATGGGCCAGCGCGGCGAGCGCCGCGGTCCGCGGGTCCGGTGGGACGCCGGTGCGGATCGCGTTGTCGAGCCGGGCCCTGATCTCCCGGCTGATGGCCGTCTCCGTCGCCTGGTAGCGCGTCGTCGGCAGCACCCCGCACATCTGGCCGGCCACGGCATGCACCATGCCGCACCGTTCGAGATGCGTGAGGTAGGTCTGGCGCAGCCCCAGCCGGGGCCCGCCGATCCAGTGGACCGCGCGCACCGGACTGCCGCGGCGGCGCAGCAGTTCGAGAGCGGAGTCCAGGGTCGGATCTCCTGTCGGCCGTGCCATCACCACGGCGATACGATCCCCATCTGGGGCTATCCGTCCTGCCAGGGCCAGCTCCACTAGCTGGGCCCCGGCGAGGCCGAGGTCGAGCGACTGCGGCTGCGCTGTGGTGCCCGTGGCCGGGTCCAAAGCCAGCAGCAGAAGCTCCTCCGGAATTGTTCTGCGGCTCCTGCCCATCCAAGCCTCCCCGCGTGGATGAATGACAGGGTGACCCCTCTCACATTCATCTGTCGAGGGTGCGTGGGGGGTTCGGTAGGGAACCGGTAGGTATGTCGTTCTCGTCTAGCACGTCGGCGACATCATCCGAGGGGTGCGGCATGTACCGGTTCGCGTGGCGGTGCGGAGCGGCCGCGCGGACACAGGACACTTGGGAAGACTGGTTCCGTTCGAAGCTTCGGAACTCCGGAACTCCGGTACTTCAGAACTCCGGAACTTCGGAGCGGTCGGCACCAGGCAGGGCAGTGCGACGTAGTGAGTGCGACGTAGTGAAGGAGACATCGGTGGCGGGCGAGTCCCCCGACAAGTCGGACAAGAAGTCGGGCAAGGGGTCGGGCAAGGAGCAGTCGCCGGGGGCGGCGACACGCGCCGAACGCGATCCGCGGCTTGCTGTCCTCCGGGAGGACCGGGGGGAACGGGACGGCGCGGGGCGGTCCGGGGAGGACTCCGGGAAGGGCTCTGCCGCGGCGGATTCCGGGAAGGGGTCTGCTGAGGGGGCCGGTGCGGCTTCGGGGGAGGGCTCCGCTGAGGGGTCTCGTGGCACGAAGGCGGCCGGGGGTGCGAAGGCGGCCGGGGGTGCGAAGGCGTCCGGTGGTTCGAAGGCGTCCGGTGGCGCCAAGGGGGCCGCTGCGAAGCCTGCCCCGAAGGACGCCCCGAAGGGCGCTCAGAAGGCCGTGAAGGCGTCTGAGGCGGCCCAGGAGGGCGTTACGGGCACTGCGGACGGTGAAGCCAAGGCCAAGGCTGACGGAGGCCGCCTGTCGGGCGCCGCGTCGCCGGAGGTGAAGGCCGAGGCGGCGGCGAAGGCCGAGGCGGAGGAAGGCTCTGCCGCGTCCGAAAGATCCGCGGGGGACGGAGACAAGGCCGCCGCGACCGGCGACGACTCCAAGAAGGCCGGTGACTCCAAGGCCGGGGACTCCGAGAAGGCCGGGGACTCCGAGGCCGAGGCCGTTGACCGGGCGACCGCAGTCTTCCGGACGACCGGGGCGGCGAAGGCCGGCGCGGCGAAGATCGGCGCCCAGAAGGGCAAGGCCGAGGGGGACGAGGAGAAGGCCGGGAGCAAGGCTGAAGGCCAGGCCGAGGGCCAGGGCAAGGACGCGCGTGACGGCGAGGCGCCGGCCGATGACGCCACGCGGGTGTTTGCCGTAGCGAAGTCCGCGGCCTCGGAGTCGTCCGGCAAGGGTGTGGCGGAACGTCCCGCCGACCAGCCGACCACCGTCTTCAAGCTCGGCAAGGACCTGGCCAAGGACACCGGCAAGGACGCGACGGCCCCCGCCAAGGATTCCGGGAAGACTGCCGACGCCAAGGACGCCAAGGACGCCAAGGACTCCGGTAAGCCCGACTCCGGTAAGGACGCCGAGGCCGGCGCCGCCGAGGAGCGGGACGCCGAGCGGACCAGCCAGTTCGTGGCGCTGAAGTCGGCGGACGACGGTATCGCCGAGCGCTCGATCGGCAAGACCGCGCCCAAGACCCCGCTCCGCGTCCCCGGCAGCCCCCTGGACGAGGAGAAGGACAAGGAGAAAGAGAAGGACAAGAGCAAGGACAAGGACAAGGACAAGGGCGAAGAGGGCAAGGAGAAGGACGCCGCCGCGGGGACCGCCGCCGCCAGCGCGCCCGCCAAGGCCCCGGAGAAGGCCCCGGAGAAGGCCCCGGAGAAGGCCCCGGCCGCCGCCCCGGGCAAGGCTCCCGGCGCGATGCCGCCCGCCGCGCCGCCCAAGCCCACCCGTAAGCCCGACGCCAAGCCCGACGCCGGCGCCGGTGCCGCCACCGGGGCGACCACGGGGGCCGCCGCGTCCGCCGCGCCCGCCGCCTCCGCCACGGAGGCCGAGTCCGAGCGCACCCGGCAGGAACCCCTGCCCCCGCTCGACCTGCTGGCGAAGCTCACCAACACCCCGCCGCCCCCCGAGACGCCGGTGCGCGTCGTCATGCGGCGGATCAAGATCTGGACGCCGCTGGTGGTGCTGCTGGCGATCATCTTCGCGGTCGTCCAGGCCGTGCGCCCGCTGCCGGCCCCGGTCCTGTCCCTCGGCGACGCCAAGTCCTCGTTCACCTTCGGCGGCGAGCTGTCCATCCCGTGGCCCGCGGCGGGGCAGGCGGCCGTCAAGGTCGTGGGCTCCGGTGACGTGGGGACGTTCGGCGAGCAGAAGCCCGTACCGACCGCCAGCGTCGCCAAGATCATGACGGCTTACGTGATCCTCAAGGACCACCCGCTCAAGAAGGACGAGAAGGGCCCGCAGGTCGAGGTCGACGCCAAGGCGGTGGCCGAGGGCAACTCCGAGAGCGAGTCGCGGATCAAGGGGCTCACGGCGGGGGAGAAGTTCAGCGAGCAGGACATGCTCAAGATGCTGATGATCCCGTCCGGCAACAACATCGCCCGGCTGCTGGCCCGTTGGGACACCTCGTCCGACAACGAGGCGGCGTTCGTCAAGAAGATGAACGACGCGGCCAAGGACCTGGGGATGGCCAAGACCACCTACACGGACCCCAGCGGCCTGGATCCGAAGACCGTCAGCACCGCCGTGGACCAGATCAAGCTGGCCGAGGCCGTGATGAAGTTCGACGCGTTCCGGCCGATCGTGGCCATGCCGAACGCCGACATCCCCGGGCTGCCGGAGCGGATCTACAACAACAACGGCGACCTGCTGCTGGCCGGGCTGAGCGTCAAGGGCATCAAGACCGGCTCCAGTTCGGCGGCCGGCGGCACGCTGTCCTGGGCGGCCTACAAGACCGTGGACGGCAAGGACCGGCTGATCCTGGGCACGATGATGGACCAGCACTTCAAGGGACTGGACCCGGACGCGAGCAACAGCCTGACCATGGTCAAGGCCAACAGCAAGAAGGTCATCCAGGCCGTCCGGGACGCGCTGACCTCGGCCAAGGCGGTCACCAAGGGCCAGGTCGTGGGCTACGTGGACGACGGTCTGGGCGGCCTGACGCCGGTCGTCGCGACCAAGGACCTGAGCGCGGTCGGCGTTCCGGGCCAGCGGCTGGTGATGAGCCTCAGCGACGACGGCAAGGGCCTGCCGCACGAGGCGAAGGCCGGCACCGTCGTCGGCGAACTGACCGTCGGCAGCGGCGCCAGCCAGCAGAAGGTTCCGGTGGCACTCCAGACGGACCTGGCCAAGCCGGGCTTCGGGGCGAAGCTGACGCGGCTGGGGTGACGTGGCGGCCGGGCGGCCGGGCGGGGGCTTCCCCGCGCGGCCGCCCGGGTGCTCGTTTCGCCCGGTTTTTGCCGGATTTCCCGCTCGTCCGCCCGGTTGCCTGCCTGCCCGTTCGTCCGCTCGTCCGCCTGCCCGTTCGTCCGCCCGTTCCTCCGCCCGCCCGCTCGTCCGATGTGACCGGAGTCCGCCATCGACGCGTCGTCCCCCACGTCACCGGCGTCCCTTGAGCCACCCGCGTCCCGTCCCGCCCGCCCGGTCCGCTCCGCCAGGGACGCACGGGTCGCACGGGCCGCCCGGTTCATGCCGAGCGCGGTGGTATGGATCCCCGCCGGACTGACGCTGATCCTGGGGCTGTGGGGCATCCGCCGCCAGGACGCCGTCTGGCGGGACGAGGCGGTCACCTACGACATGGCGCACCGCGGCCTGCCCGACCTGTGGGCGACCCTGCTCCACGTCGACGTCGTACACGGGCTGTATTACGCGCTGATGCACGGCTGGTTCGCCGTCTACGACACCACGCTCGGCCCGGCGCTCGGCGACCCCGCGGGCCCGGCGATCGGCCTCCGGCTGCCGTCCGTCGCGGCCATGGCGGCCGCCGCGGCCGGTGTCGCCCTGCTCGGCCGGGAACTGGCCGGCCGGCGCGCCGGACTCTGCGCGGGACTGGTCTTCGCGCTGATCCCGCTCGTCCAGCAGTACGCGCAGGAGGGCCGCTCGTACGCGCTGGTCTGCGCGCTGGTCGTCTGGGCCTCGTACGCGCTGCTGCGGGCCGCGGCGCGCTCGGCGCCTGACCGCCGCGCGTCACTCGGCCCCCGCCCCGGGGCGGACCCGCCGCGTGGCGCAACAGGCCGTACGCCGCGGCCGCGCCGAGCCCCGTGGCTGGTTTACGCCGCGCTGACGCTGACCGCCTGTCTGCTGCACGAGTTCGCCGCGCTGGCGCTGCCCGCGCACGGCGCCGCGGTCGTCCTGGCCCGGCTGCCCCGCCGCGTCCGGCGGTCCTGGGCGCTCGCCGCCGGCGGCGTCCTCGCGCTGCTCGCCCCGCTCGCCGTCTTCAGCACCAGCCAGTCCGACCAGCTCAGCTGGCTGCTGTGGCCCGACCCGCGCCAACTCCTCACCTTCGCCGCACTCGCCGCCCTCGGCTGCCTCTGCGCCCGCGTCCCGGTGCCCGCCCGAGGCCCGATCGGCCTGCGCGCCCTGGCCCTCCCGCTGCTCCTCCTCCCCACCGTCCTCCTCCTGCTGCTGTCCGACCTCGAGCCGGCCTACGTGGAGCGCTACGTCCTGTATTACCTCGCCGGCTTCGCGCTGGTCGCCGGCGCCGCGCTGGCCCGGCTGCCGCGCCCGTCCGGCACCGGGGACGTGACGGGCAGCCGGCCGCGGTGGGGGCTCCGCCTGGGATCGCTGGTACGGCAGGCGAAGTGGCCGCTCGCGGTCGTGGCGTTGCTGGCGGCTCTGCTCCCGGTGGACATCCATCTGCGCAGCCCGGACAGCCGGGTCGACGACGTCACCGCGGTCGCCCGCGCCGTCCGGCAGCTCTCCGAACCGGGCGACGGGCTGCTCTTCGCCCCGTCCCGCCGCCGTATCTGGGCGGCGACCCGCCCGCAGGACTTCCGCGGCCTGCGCGATCTCGCCCTCGCGCGCGGCCCGGTGGCGTCCCGCACCCTCTACGGCACCGAGCTGTCGGGAGACGAGATCCGCGCCCGGATGCTGGCCAGCCGCCGCATCGTCGTCGCCGGCGACCCGGCCGGCCAGCCCCTCGACACCAACGACCAGGAACTCGCCAAACGCGCCACTCTCCGCTCGGCCTTCACCCCCTGCGAGACCCGGACCGTCCGGGGCGCCCGGATCACCGTGTACGCCCGGGTGGGCGGTCCGGGCGGCGGCGGCCACTGCTGACGGGGCTGCGGCCCGTGGCCCGCGAGGACGGGCGCGTGCGGCTGGGCTCGTACGCTGCCGGTTGCCGATCCGCTCCGGCGGCTACCCGTTACCGGACCGTCCCACGGGCGCCTGGTTACGCACCTGGACAGGCGACGGCCCGTTACGCACCCGGCTGGGCGACGACCCGTTACGCAACCGGGCAGGCGGCGGCCCGTTACAAGCCTCACCGGGCGATGGCCCGTTACGCACCTCGCCGGGCGGCGACCCGTTAGGGGCCCGGCCCGGCGGTGACCTGTTAGGGAGACGCCCCCGCTCAACTACCGTTCCGCAACCGCCCCGAAGCGCCCCACCCCGACAGGCCGCACCCGGCAGGCCACCCCCACCCGCTACACAGACCCCACCACCCCC
>NZ_LLZI01000285.1 GCF_001509485.1 Streptomyces sp. NRRL F-4489 | reverse complement strand
GCCCGGTTACATTCCGAACCCGGAAGCTAAGCCTTTCAGCGCCGATGGTACTGCAGGGGGGACCCTGTGGGAGAGTAGGACGCCGCCGAACAATTTTTAAGGACCCTTGGTCCCAGCGTTCACGCTGGGACCAAGGGTCCTTTTGTTTTTCCTGGAGCGCGCCGAGGGGTTCGGTGCGTGAGAATGAATGCAGTACCGAAGACAGGAGTCACGTCGATGTCCACCAACTCTTCCGACGATCGTCCGGAGCGCCGGCCGCGGCGAGACGCCGGTGACCGTGGTGGGTTCCGGCGGGATGACCGTGGGGGCTACCGGCCGGACAACCGCGCGGGCCGCGACAACCGCGACAGCCGCGACGCGCGGGACAACCGCGGTGGTGAGCGCGGGGGGTTCCGCCGCGACGACCGCCGTGATGACCGCCGCGACGACCGCGGTCAGCGGGGTGCCGGCCAGGGCGGTTTCCGGCGGGACGACCGCGGTGGTTCGTTCCAGCGGCGGGATGACCGCGGGGGTTCGTCCCAGCGTGACGACCGCGGGGGCTTCCGCAGGGACGACCGGCGCGATGACCGCGGTAGCTCGTTCCAGCGGCGGGACGACCGTGGGGGGTTCCGGCGCGAAAAGCAGCCTGAGCGGCGGGATGACCGTGGCTCGTTCTCCCGTGACGACCGTGGGTCGTTCCGCAGGGATGACCGGCGGGATGACCGCAGGGATGACCGGCGCGGCGATGACCGGCGGGTTGAGCGTCGTGACGACCGGCGCGACGACCGGGGTGGGTTCCGTAGGGACGACCGGCGGGACGACCGGGGTGGTTTCCGCAGGGATGAGCGGCGGGATGACCGTGGTGGGAGCCGTGGGGGGTTCCAGCGGGACGACCGGGCGCGGGGGCCGCGGCGGGAGGACGACCGCGGTGGGTTCCGGCGTGAGGACGAGCGCGGTGGGTTCCGGCGGGATCGGGACGATCAGCGTGGGGGGTTCCGCAGGGACGAGCGCGCGCCGCGGCGGGACGATCGCGGTGGGGAGCGGCGGGATGACCGTGGCTCGTTCTCCCGTGATGACCGGGGGTCGTTCCGTGGGGACGACCGGCGGGATGACCGGGGTGGGTTCCGTAGGGACGACCGGCGGGATGACCGGGGGGGCTTTCGGCGGGACGAGCGTGGGGGGCGGCGGCCGTATGGCGGTGGCCGGGATCGTGATGACCGTGGGGGCTTCCGCCGGGATGACCGGCGGGACGGGCCGCGGCGGGATGACCGGCGCGACGACCGGTTCGACCGGCGGGACCGGGACCGGGAGCCGATCAGGCGGATGCCGATCCCGGAGGACGTGACCGGCGACGAGATCGACAAGTCGGTGCGGCAGGAGCTGCAGAGCCTGCCGAAGACGCTGGCCGAGGACGTCGCCAAGAACCTGGTGATGGTCGCGCGGCTGCTGGACGAGGACCCGGAGCAGGCGTACGGGTACGCGAAGGTGGCGCTGCGGCTGGCGTCGCGGGTCGCGGCGGTGCGGGAGGCGGCCGGCTTCGCGGCGTACGCCAACGCGCAGTACGGCGAGGCGCTGAAGGAGTTCCGGGCGGCGCGGCGGATGACCGGCGGGTCGGACCTGTGGCCCGTCATGGCGGACTGCGAGCGCGGGCTCGGGCGGCCGGAGAAGGCGCTGGCGATGGCCGGTGAGCCGGAGGTGCAGAAGCTGGACCGGGCCGGGCAGGTCGAGATGCGGCTGGTCGCGGCCGGGGCGCGGCGGGACATGGGTCAGGCCGACGCGGCGGTGGTGACGCTGCAGAGCCCGGAGCTGGCGTCGAGCGCGGTGCACCCGTGGACGGCGCGGCTGCGGTACGCGTACGCGGACGCGCTGCTGGAGGTCGGGCGCGAGGACGAGGCGCGGGACTGGTTCGCGCGGGCGCTGGAGGCCGACCAGGCCGGGACCACGGACGCGTCGGACCGGCTGGCGGAGCTGGACGGGGTGCAGTTCACCGATGCGCTGGACGAGTCCGAGGAGGAGGACGAGGCCGGTGAGGTTGAGGGTGAGCGGCCTGGAGCTGGTGAGGGGCCGGCGAAGGGTGAGTAGCCGCGGCTAGGTGAGAACGACGAAGGGCGGGTCCGGGTGGGCCCGCCCTTCGTCGTTGGTGGGGTGGGGTCAGGGGGCGTACGGGGCGATGGGGTTGCGGAGGGTGCCGATGAGCTGGAGGGCGCCGGCCGGGTCCTGGAGGTCGACCATCTGCTCGTTGTTGCGCAGCTGGAGGCGGTTGAGGCAGGAGAGGGCGAACTCGGGGGCGAACATGTCGTAGGCCGCGAAGCGGTCGGCGAGGTGGGGGTGGGCCGCCTGGTAGTCGGTGACGGTGGCGGCGACCGTGCGCCAGAAGGTGTCCTCGTCCAGGACGCCGAGGTCGTCGAGGGTGGCGGACAGGAAGCGGAAGAAGCAGTCGAAGACGTCGGTGAAGACGGACAGCAGCTTCTTGTCCTCGGGGACGTCGGCGCGGATGCGTTCGACCTCGGGCGGGAGCACGGCGTCGGCGGACATCACGGCGATCTCCTCGGCGATGTCCTTGAAGATCACCCGTTCCACCGCGCCGTCCTCGATGACCAGGATGGCGTTCTCGCCGTGCGGCATGAAGACCAGGTCGTAGGCGTAGAAGGCGTGCAGGACGGGGGTGAGGTAGGCGTCGAGGTAGCGGCGGAGCCAGTCCTCGGGGGCCAGGCCGGACTCGGCGATGAGGGCGGCGGCGAAGGACGCGCCGTCGCGGTCGGTGTGGAGGAGGGACGCCATGGTGGCCGGCCGCCGGCCGGGGGCGAGGGTGGGGACCGGGCTCTCGCGCCAGAGGGCGGCGAGCATCTTGCGGTACGGGGAGCCCTTCTCGGTGGCGGCCTCGTACTGGCGGTGGTGGTAGCCGATGGCGGCGCGCTCGCGGATGATCGAGAAGCGGGCGGCGCGGAAGGTGTCGTCGGCGTCGATCAGGCGGGCCAGCCAGTCGTTGATGGCCGGGGTGGCCTCCATGTACGAGGCGGACAGGCCGCGCATGAAGCCCATGTTGAGGACCGACAGGGCGGTTTTGACGTAGTGCTTCTCGGGGTGGCTGGTGTTGAAGAAGGTGCGGATGGACTGCTGGGCGAGGTAGTGGTCGTCGCCGGGGCCCAGGCAGACCAGGCGGCGCTGGGCGACCTCGGCGGCGAAGGTGACGGAGAGCTTGTTCCACCACTGCCAGGGGTGGGTGGGGAAGAGGTAGTAGGCGTCGGGGTCGAGGCCGAGGCCGGTGAGGGTGGCGGCGAAGCGGGCGCGGGTCTCCGGGGGGAGTTCGGCGTCGATGAGGGTGTCGTAGTCGAGGCCGGCGCCGGCGGTGAAGGTGGTGTGGTCGCGGTGGGCGGCCAGCCAGAGCAGCTGGAGCGGGGCGGCGGCCTCGGGGGCGTAGGCGTGGTACTCGTGGATGCCGAAGCCGAGGCGGCCGTTGTTGGCGACGAAGCAGGGGTGGCCCTCGGTCATGCCGGTCTCGATGGCCTGGAAAGAGGCGGTGGCCAGCTCGGCGGCGGGGGTGGCCTTGCCGGCGAGTTTGTAGGCGGTGCCGGAGAGGGTGGAGCTGATCTCCTCGAGGTAGACCGGGAGGACGGTGTCGGACAGGCCGAGCGAGGTGCGGAACTCGGTGATGAAGTCCAGGGCGTCCAGGGGGAGTTCGGTGCCGTCGCGGTGGCGGGTGATGCTGTCCGGGTCGATCTGCCAGTGGTCCAGGGCGCGTCTGCGGGCGGTGAAGCGGTAGGTGGTGGCGGTGTCGTCGGCGTGGACGGCGTAGCGGCCGGTGTCGTCGAGGGGTTCGGGGGTGAGCAGCCGTTCGTGGGCGAATTCGGCGAGGGCCTTGCGGATCAGGGCGCGGTTGGCGCGGGCCCACAGGGCGGGGGTGAGGTGGGCGACGGCGTCCTGGGCGGGCTGGTGGGGGGCGGGGGCGGTCATCGGCGGTCTCCTCGGGTGGCCAGGAACTGGTCGCGGGTGCAGGTGCTGAGGTAGGCGTCCTTGGAGGGCAGCGAGACGGTGCGGACGATCTCGAAGCCGACGGCCTTGTTCAGGGCGTGGACGGCGGTGTTGCGGGTGTCGGGTTCGACCACCACCCGCTGGACGCCGGGGTCGGCGAAGAGCATCTCCATGACGGTGACCAGGACCGCGCGGGTGAAGCCGTGGAGGGGTTCGGCGGTGGGCGCGGTGAGGAAGTGCATGCCGATGTCGCCGGGGCGGGCGGGGTGGATGCCGACCAGTTCGCGGTGCGCGGGGTCGTAGCGTTCCATGAGGAAGGCCGGGGTGCCGTTGTGCAGGCCGAGGAAGGCGTCGTGGTACGGGTCGGCGCCGATCCGGGCGAACTCCTTCTCGACGGCGGGCAGATCGCAGTCCTGCATCAGCCAGAAGACGGCCTTGGGGTGGGTGACCCACCGGTGGAGGACGGGGGCGTCGGCGGCGGGGTCGACGGGCCGCAGGGCGAACTCCCCCAGCGCGGGGTCGGTGCGGGTGAAGACGGGGGCGGCGCTCATGCGGATATCTCCATCGGGTGGTGCGGGCCGGCCGGGGCGGCGAACTCCTGGAAGGCGATGGCCTTTTCGACCGGGTAGTGCTCGCGGCCGAGCAGCTCCCGGATGATGCAGGAGTTGCGGTACGCGGCCATGCCGAGGTCGGGGGTGACGAAGCCGTGGGTGTGCAGCTCGGCGTTCTGCACGAAGATGCCGTGGCCGGTGGTGTCGATGCTGTAGTTGCGGGCGACGTCGTAGCGGCCGGCGTCGTCCCAGGCGATGCGGTCGCGGATGGGGTCGAGGAAGGCCGGAACGCGGTAGCGGTAGCCGGTGGCGAGGACCAGGCCCTGGGTGGTGAGGGTGTAGTCGCGGCCCTGCTCCTCCTGGCGCAGGCCGAGGGTGTACGTGCCGGTGGCCTCGTCGTAACGGGCGTCGGTGAGCGCGGAGTTGGTGAGCAGGCGGGTGCGGACCGGGCCGGCCAGGCGCTTCTGGTAGAGCAGGTCGAAGATGTCGTTGATCAGCTCGGAGTCGATGCCCTTGTAGAGGTGCTTCTGGGAGGCGTTGAGCCGGTCGCGGGTGGCTGGCGGAAGGGCGTGGAAGTAGTCCACGTACTCCGGGGAGGTCATCTCCAGGGTGAGCTTGGTGTATTCGAGCGGGAAGAAGCGGGGGGAGCGGGTGGCCCAGGTCAGGTGGTAGCCGTGGGCGTCGATGTCCTGGAGGAGGTCGTAGTAGATCTCGGCGGCGCTCTGGCCGCTGCCGATGACGGTGATGCTGTCCTTGGCCTGGAGGGCGGGCTTGGCGTCGAGGTAGCCGGCGTTGTGCAGCAGGTCGCCGCCGAGGCCCTGGCAGGCGTCGGGAAGGTGGGGCGGGGTGCCGGTGCCGAGGACGAGGCGGCGGGCCCGGAAGGTGCGGTGTTCGCCGCGGTGGTCGGCGTGGATGACGTAGACCTCGGCGGTCTCGTCGTACTCGACGGCGGTGACGGTGTGCGAGAAGCGGACGGTGTCGAGCTTGCCGGCCGCCCAGCGGCAGTAGTCGTTGAACTCGGCGCGCAGCGGATAGAAGCTCTCGCGGATGTAGAACGAGTAGATCCGGCCCGATTCCTTGAGGTAGTTGAGGAAGGAGAAGGGCGAGGTGGGGTCGGCGAGGGTGACCAGGTCGGCCATGAACGGCACTTGGAGGTGGCTGCTCTCCAGCATCATGCCGGGGTGCCAGTCGAAGGCCGGCTTGTCGTCGAGGAAGAGGCCGTTCAGCTCGCCGATGGGGGCGGTCAGGCAGGCCAGGCCGAGGTTGAAGGGGCCGAGTCCGATGGCGACGAAGTCGTAGGGGGTGTCGTGGGGGACGGTCACGAGGTGTTCTCCGGTCGATGGTCGGTCGGTGGAGGTCAGCGGGTGGTGAGGGCCGGGGTGGGCCGCCCGGGTGCGGCCTGTCCGGCGAGGAAGCGGCCGGCGTGCTCGGCGATGAGGTCCAGGACGGTGGCGATGTCGTCGAGGGTGGTCTCGGGGTTGAGCAGGGTGAACTTCAGGTAGTGGCGGCCGTCGACGGTGGTGCCCGCGACGATGGCGTCACCGGAGGCGAAGAGGGCTTCGCGGGCGTGCAGATTGACCCGGTCGGTGAGGTCGGGGTCGGGGTCCTGGGCGCCGCCGGGGAGGTAGCGGAAGACCAGGGTGCTCAGGGTGGGCTGGACGACGACGTCGAAGCGCGGGTCGTCGTGGAGCAGCTTCCAGGCGTCGGCGGCGCGGTCGATGACCGCGTCGAAGAGTTCGCCGATGCCGTGGGCGCCCATGACGCGCAGGGTCAGCCAGAGTTTGAGGGCGTCGAAGCGGCGGGTGGTCTGGAGCGATTTGTCGACCTGGTTGGGGATCCGGGCCTCGGCCATCCGGCGGGGGTTGAGGTAGTCGGCGTGGTACGTGGCGTGCCGGAGGGTGGCGCGGTCGCGGACCAGCACGGCGCTGGAACTGACCGGCTGGAAGAAGGACTTGTGGTAGTCGACGGTCACCGAGTCGGCGCGTTCGATGCCGGTCAGCAGTTCGCGGCGGCGGGAGACCAGCAGTCCGCAGCCGTAGGCGGCGTCCACGTGCATCCAGGCGCCGTACCGGGCGGCCAGGTCGGCGATCTCCGGGAGCGGGTCGAGGGAGCCGAAGTCGGTGGTGCCGGCGGTGGCGACGACCGCCATGGGTATCAGGCCGTCGCGCCGGCAGCGGGCGAGTCCGTCGGCGAGCGCGTCGGCGCGCATCCGCTTCTCCGCGTCGACCGGGACGGCGATCACGGCGTCCGCGTCCAGGCCGAGCAGGGTGGCGGACTTGCGGATGCTGAAGTGGCCGGCGGCGGAGGCGAAGATACGCAGCCGGGGGAGGAGGTCGGCCCGGCGGGCGCCCTCGGGGGCGTCGGGGCCGGTCAGTTCGCGGTGGACGGTCTCGTCCCGGGCCAGCAGCATGGCCTGGAGGTTGGACTGGCTGCCGCCGCTGGTGAAGACGCCGTCGGCGTGCTCGCCGAGGCCGATCCGGGCGGCGGTCCAGTCGATCAGGCGGCGTTCGATGAGGGTGCCGCCGGCGCTCTGGTCCCAGGTGTCCAGGGAGGAGTTGACGGCGGAGAGCACCGCCTCGCCGACGAGTGCGGGGATCACCACGGGGCAGTTGAGGTGCGCGAGGTAGCGCGGGTGGTGGAAGTAGACCGCGTCGCGGAGGTAGAGGTGCTCCAGTTCGTCGAGCGCGGCGGCCGGGTCGTGCAGCGGGGTGTCGAGGTCGACGGCGGCGACGGCGGGGGCCAGGTCGTCCACGGAGACGCCGGTGAAGGGGCGTTCGGTGGTGGCGATGCGGTCGCTGACGCGCGTGACGCTCTCGGTGACGGCGGCGCGGTAGCGGTCGGCGGTGCGGTGGTTGAGGAGATGGGTGCGGCTGTCGGCCGGGTCCTCGGCGGAGTGCGCGAGGAGACTCATGAAGTGCCCTCCCTGGTGCGGGGTTGACCGCGTCCTGTGCAGGTGCGGAGGTGCGCACAGGGGCAGGGAGACCCGCCCGGTGACGCAGTGAGGTAAGCCTAACCTAACTGTGTCGCCGGGTGGGGGCGGGGGCGCGATCCGCCGGGCCGGTCAGCTCCCTTCGTCGTCCAGGGTCCGCAGCACCAGCCCGGTCGCCGGCTTCGGGCCGAAGGAGGTGGACTTGCGGGGCATCGTCACGCCCTGCTCGGCGAGTTGACGGACCGTCTCTTCTGAAGTGGCGCGCATCAGGACGGCCGTGCCGCCGTGCCGGGCGGCCTGCGCCACGGCCGCCTCCGCGTGGTGCAGATAGCCGATGTCGGCCGGGCGGTCGGGGATCCGCCAGACCTCGTCCAGCAGGACGGAGTGCAGCACGGTGGCGTCCAGCCGCCGCCACGCCTCGGGCCGGTCGGCGCGGATCGCCCGGTCCAGCAGACCGGGGTCGGGGCGGTCCAGGAGGTGGAAGGAGTCCGGGCCGCCGGAGAGCACGAACGCGGTGCCGGGCGCCTCCGCCAGCGCCTCCAGGGCGGCCGGCAGCTCGGCCGGCAGCCGCCGGGCCCGGAACGCGCCGGCCACGTCCGCCAGCGCCTTGGCGGCCGGAAGGTGCGGCAGCACCCGGTGGATGGCCCGGACCTGGAGTGGATAGCGGGCGGTGTCGACCAGCAGCACCAGCCCGGACGCCCAGGGGGAGCCGGGGCCGGCGTCCGGCCGCTGCTCGTACAGCCGCCGGTACGTCGCCCAGCGGTGGTGGCCGTCGGCGATCAGCGCCCGCCGGGTGGCCAGATCGGCGTCCACGGCGGCCAGCTCCGCCGGGTCGGTGACCGCCCACAGCCGGTGCGCGAAACCGTCCTCGGTGGTGGTGGCCAGCAGCGGCGGCCCCTGGACCGCGCGTTCGATGACCGCGGTCGCGCCGTTGCCCGCGCCCTGGCCGCGGTACGACAGCAGCAGCGGCTCGAAGTTGGCGGCCGCGGCGCCCATCAGCGCGGCCCGGTCCGCGACGACCTCCGGGATCACGTCCTCGTGCGGCAGCACCGGCCCGTCCAGCCGCAGCGCGCCGATCAGCCCGCGCTGCAGGACGCCGCCGCCGCGCTGCTCGTAGACGTAGAGCGCGGGCTCCGGATCCGGTGTGAGGATTCCCTCGTCCCGCCAGCGCCGCAGGGTGTCGGCGGCCTGGCGGTGGCGGGCGGCCGGATCGGCGGTGTGCGGCAGGATCAGCCGGACGATGTTGTACGGGTCCGAGGTCTCCAACTCCCGGACCTCCTCCGGGCGGACCACGACGTCGTACGGCGGGGAGGTGACCGCGGTGAGGCTGCTGACCCGTTCCGGGGCGTAGCGCAGGCCGCGGAACGGGAGGAGGCGGAGGCCGTCGGTACTGGTCATTGAAGAATGCTATGCCGACAACGGCGTGCGGGATGATCGGGGGAGCGGCCGGAAACGGCCGTAATCAGCGGTGGCCGCGCGGCGGCGGACGGGCCCGCCCCGGGCGCCGGGCGCGGCCGTGCGGCGCCCGCCGCGGGCCGGCAACGAGCGAGGAGCAGGACGGGATGAACGAGTCGAGGCGCACCGGCGCGGACGGCGGCGGACGGCACCGGCCCGCCGGGTGCGAGCGCGCGCTCAGCGCGGCGTACGACACGGCGCTGCTGGATCTGGACGGGGTGGTCTACGCCGGCGGGCAGGCCATCGCGCACGCCGTGGCGTCGCTGACCACGGCGCGGGACGGCGGGATGCGGCTGGCGTACGTGACCAACAACGCGGCCCGGACGCCGGAGGCGGTGGCCGGCCAGCTGTCCGGATTCGGTCTGCCCACGGAAGCGGCGGAGGTGATCACCTCCGCGCAGGCGGTGGCCCGGCTGATCGCCGAGCAGGTGCCGGCCGGCTCCCGGGTGCTGGCGATCGGCGGCGAGGGGCTGCGGGTGGCGCTGCGCGAGCGCGGGCTCGTACCGGTGGATTCGGCGGACGAGGATCCGGCGGCGGTGGTCCAGGGCTACGACCCGGCGCTGGACTGGGCGGCGCTGGCGGAGGCCGCGTACGCGGTGCAGCGCGGGGTGCCGTGGTTCGCGTCCAACACCGACCTGACCATCCCCAAGGAGCGCGGGATCGCGCCGGGCAACGGCGCGCTGGTGGAGGTGGTGCGGATCGCCGCCGGCGGCTCTCCGCAGGTCGCGGGCAAGCCGCTGCCGCCGATGCACCGGGAGACCGTGCTGCGCACCGGCGCCCGGCGGCCGCTGGTGGTCGGGGACCGGCTCGACACCGATATCGAGGGCGCCTGGAACGGCGGGGTGGACTCCCTGCTGGTGCTCACCGGCGTCACCACCCCCGCCGAGCTGCTGGCCGCGCCGCCCCAGCACCGGCCGACGTACGTGGCCGCCGACCTGCGCGGACTGCTGGCGCCGCAGCCGGAGGTGACCGGGGACGGCACCGGCTTCCGGTGCGGCGGCTGGCGCGCCGAGGCGGCCGGGGCGGAGCTGGTGCTGGACGGCGCGGGGGAGCCGCTGGACGGGCTGCGCGCGCTGTGCGCGGCGGCCTGGAGCGCGGCGGGGGACGGGCAGTGCGCGGCGGAGGCGGGGAAGGCGCTGCGGCGGCTTGGCTTCTGACGCTGCGTCAACTCTGTGTGACGCTTCGTCAGGTAGGCGCGAGGGGCCCGCGGGCGGCCGGATGGCGGCTCGCGGGCCCGTGCCGGGGCGGTGGCTCACTTGCCGCCGGCCGCCGCCGTCAGCTCCGCGAGCAGGTCCTCCTCGCTGGCCCCGCGCCGCCAGTAGCCGGTGAACTTCACCGCCCGGCGGTCGAAACCGCGCTCCCCGACCAGGTGCCGGCGCACCGCCTTGACGGTGCCGGCCTCGCCGGCGATCCAGGCGTACGGGGTGCCGGCCGGCAGGTCCGCGGCGCGCAGCGCGTCCAGGACCGGTTCGCCGCGGCGGGCCGCCGCCGGGTCGCGGACCAGCCAGGTGACCTCGGCGTCGGCGAAGGTCGGCAGCGGCTGCCGGTCGTCCGGGTGGCCGGTCTCGAGCCACACCTTGGCGGTGGTGCCGGGGGAGAGCCAGGACAGGATGCCGGCGATGGCCGGCAGGGCGGTCTCGTCGCCGGTCAGCAGGATCCAGTCGGTGCCGGGCGGCGGCC
This sequence comes from Streptomyces sp. NRRL F-4489, assembly GCF_001509485.1. Lineage (GTDB taxonomy): Bacteria > Actinomycetota > Actinomycetes > Streptomycetales > Streptomycetaceae > Streptomyces. The sequence continues at coordinate 15,908 of NZ_LLZI01000285.1, read as the reverse complement.
GGAAGTCGACGCCGCCGTTGTCCGCGACGGCCGGGGCGAGCACGGTCAGCCGGTCGCCCGGCCGGGCCGCGAGGGCCCAGCGGCTGGCCGGGCCGCCGCCCGCCGCGGCCGGTCCGTCCGCGCCGTGCAGCGCGAAGTCCACATCGAACTCGGCCGGGTCGTGGCGCTGTTCGCGGATGGTGTACGACCGCATCACCGGCCGTTCGGCGGGGTCCTGGGCCCGCCAGGCGGTGTACCACGCCTCGCTGAGGTCCTCGAAGACCGGCGCGGTCTGGTGCGGCTGCGGGAGGAACAGCTTGAAGCGCTGGTCCCGGCCGCCGGAGGCCAGTTCGTCCAGCCGGTCGCCGGTGAAGGTGATCCGGATCATGGAGGGGCACAGGCGCCGGACGCGGGCGACCTGGACGTCGAAGAAGCGGAACGGCGCGGTGGTGGGGGCGGCGGTCGCGGTCATTGCGGAACCTCCCGGGACGGGAACGGGGCGGGCGGGCGGACCGGGCCGGCGCCGCGGCCGGCCCGGCGGTGCGTCAGTTGACCTTCTTGGCGTGCTCGATGGCCTGGGCGAGCGACTCCAGGAGCGGGGCGGCGCCCGCGTAGGAGAAGCGCGGCTCGCTGGCCCAGGGGGTGATCTGGCCGGCCTGGACGGCGGGGAGCTTGTTCCAGGACGGCTTGGCGGCCAGGTCCTTGGGCTGGAGGGTGGCGGTGCGGTTGTCCAGCAGGAGCACGTCGGCCTTGTACTTGTCGGCGTTCTCCCAGCTCAGGCTCTCGAAGTAGCCGCCCTTGTCGAGGTGGTCGGGGACGATCAGGTCGACGCCGAGGGACTTGAAGTACATCAGGTCGGCGTTGATGCCGGGGTTGGAGGCGTAGAAGAGGTCGGCGCTGCCGGAGCAGGCCAGGACCTTGACCGGGTGGGCTGCGGCGGCCTTGCGCAGCCGGGCGGCGGCCTGCTCGAAGCGGGCCTTGGCGTCGGTGACCTTCTTGGCCTTCAGGTCGGCGCCGAGGGCCGCGGCGAGGTCGGCGTAGCGGCCGATGATGTGGTCCAGCGGCTTGCGGGAGGCGGTCAGGGCCACCGACTTGGCGAGCTTGGTGATCTTGTCCTTGCTCTCGTCCGGGACGAACCACAGCGCGCCCGGCTCGTACATGTTGGTGACCAGCAGGTCGGGCGCGAGCCCGGCGTACTTCTCGACGTTGAACTGGTTGTAGGCGTTGCCGAGGATGGTGACCTTGTCGACGTCGAGGTCGCCGGCCTGCGGATCGGGCTTGCCGTCCGGCAGCTTGGTCGGGCCGAAGACGCCGGTGATCTGCTTGTCGATGCCGAAGTCGTGCAGGGCCGCGGCGGTGCCGGTGAAGGCGACGATGCGGTGCGGGGTGTCCGGGAGCGAGACCTTCTGCTTCCGGTCGTCGGTGAACGACCAGGGGCCGCCCTTGCCGCCGCCGCCCGTGCCCCCGGCGTCCTTGCTCCCTCCGCAGGCGGCGAGCAGGGCGCCGATACCGACGGCGCCGCCCGCGGCCAGGATGCCGCGCCGGGACAGGGATACGCTTCGGGGGGTTCTCATCGCTTTTGCGCTTCTCTCTGGAGGCGGTTGGCCCCACGGGCGGGCGGGTACGACCGCACCGGAAGGCCGGGAGATCGACTGCTTGTGAGGGTAGGCTAACCTAACCATCGTGTTGGTTGACAGCCCCCCCGTTGACAGTCCGCCCGACGCGGCGCGTCCCCCCACCGCGCGGCGGCGGCACACCGCCCGCGCCGCGGGGCTGGCCGCCGCCGTCGCCGTCCTCGCCCTCGTCGCCGTCCTCGGCATCGCGGTCGGCGCCAAGCAGATCCCCCTCGACCAGGTGTGGCACGGGGTGTTCCACTACTCCGGCACCGACACCGACGTCGTGATCCGCGACGTCCGGCTGCCGCGCACCCTCCTCGGCCTGCTGGCCGGCGCCGCCCTCGGGCTCGCCGGCACGGTCATGCAGGCGCTCACCCGCAATCCGCTCGCCGACCCCGGCGTCCTCGGCATCAACGCCGGCGCCTCGGCCGCCGTGGTCACCGCCATCAGCTTCCTCGGCGTCACCTCGCTGAGCAGCTATGTGTGGTTCGCGTTCGCCGGCGCCGCGCTGGTCTCCGTCGCGGTCTACGTCCTCGGCGGCACCCGCAGCGCCACCCCGGTCCGGCTCGCGCTGGCCGGCACCGCGCTCACCGCCGTCCTCACCGGCTACCTCAACACCGTCAACCTCCTGGACGGCGCGGCGCTGGACCGGATGCGCTTCTGGACGGTCGGCTCGCTGGCCGCCGCCACCTCGTCCACGGTGACCCGCATCGCGCCGTTCCTCGCCCTCGGCGCGGTGCTCGCGCTGCTGCTCGCCCGCCCGCTGAACGCCGTCGCGCTCGGCGACGACCAGGCGCGGGCCCTGGGCGCCCGGCTGACCCGCACCCGGATCCTCGCCATGGCCGCGGTCACCCTGCTGTGCGGCGGCGCCACCGCCGCCTGCGGGCCGATCGTCTACGTCGGGCTGATGGTGCCGCACGCGGTCCGCGCGCTGACCGGCCCCGACCTGCGGTGGATCCTGCCGTACTCGGCGGTGCTCTCGCCGGTGCTGCTGGTCGGCGCGGACGTGCTCGGCCGGGTGGTGGCCCGGCCCGGCGAACTCCAGGTCGGCATCGTCACCGCGGTCATCGGCGGCCCGGTCTTCATCTACCTCGTACGGCGGCGCCGGATGGCCCAGCTGTGAGCCCGGCACCGCGCACCCGCGCCGTGGCCCCCGGGCCGGAGAGCGCCGAACAGCAAGGAGGGACAGCGGTGAACGCGACGGTGACGCCCGGGAAGGCCCCCGGGCCCGGGGCGCGGAACGCCCGGCGGCGGCCCCGCGCCGTACGGACCGCGGGCGGGCTGTCGTGGCGGCTCGACCCCCGCGCCCTGCTGGCCGGGGCGCTGCTGGCGGGCGTCGCCGCGGCCGCCGCGATCGCCCTGATCGGCACCGGCGACTACGCCATGACGCCCTCGCAGGTGCTCACCACCCTCACCGGCGGCGGCACCCCCGCCCAGGACTTCATCGTCCACGAACTCCGGCTCCCGCGCGTGCTGGTGGGTCTGCTGGTCGGCGCCGCGTTCGGGCTCGGCGGGGCGGTCTTCCAGGCCGTCTCCCGCAATCCGCTGGGCAGCCCGGACATCCTCGGCCTCTCCCAGGGCTCCTCGGTCGGCGCGCTGATCGTCCTGGTGTGGTTCCACGGCGGGACGTTCGCGGTGGCCGGCGGCGCGGTGGCCGGCGGGGTGCTCACCGGCCTCGCCATCTTCCTGCTGGCCTGGAAGCGCGGCGTGCACGGCTACCGCTTCGTCCTGGTCGGCATCGGCGCCGCCGCCATGCTCTACGCCGTGGTGCTCTTCCTCCTGACCAAGGCCACCATCTACGACGCGGCCCGCGCCACCACCTGGATGACCGGCTCGCTCAACGGCCGCGACTGGAACCAGGTGTGGCCGCTGGCCGTGGTCTGCGCGGTGCTCGTCCCGCTGGTGCTGGCGTCCTCACGGCCGCTGCGGATGCTGGAGATGGGCGACGACGCCGCGGCCGCGCTGGGCGTACGGACCGAACACGTCCGGATCACCGCGCTGCTGGCCGCCGTGGTGCTGGTCGCGGCCGGCACCGCCGCCGCCGGGCCGATCGCCTTCGTGGCCCTGACCGCCCCCCAGCTGGCCCGCCGGCTGACCCGTTCCCCCGGCCCCAACCTCCTGCCCGCCGCGCTGATGGGCGCCGCGCTGCTGCTCGCCGCCGACTGGGCCTCCCAGCAGCTCTTCGGCGCCGACCAGCTGCCGGTCGGCGTCCTCACCGGCGTCCTCGGCGGCGGCTATCTGCTGTGGCTGCTGGTCGCCGAGCGCAAGGCGGGACGGGTGTGACCGGCCGGCCCGCCGCCGCCCCCGGCGCCCCCAGCGAACCGACCGCCCCTCACCACCCCAGGAGCCGCCCCGTGAGCCGACTGTCGGCCGAGAACCTCACCCTCGCCTACGACCAGCGGACCATCGCCGAGAACCTCTCGGTCGCCGTCCCGGACAACTCCTTCACCGTCATCGTCGGCCCGAACGCCTGCGGCAAGTCCACCCTGCTGCGCGCCCTGTCGCGGATGCTCCGCCCGGCCGCCGGCGCGGTCCTGCTCGACGGGCAGCGGATCTCCTCGCTGCCGGCCAAGCAGGTCGCCCGCACCCTCGGCCTGCTGCCGCAGTCCTCGGTCGCCCCCGACGGCATCACCGTCGCCGACCTCGTCGCCCGCGGCCGCTACCCGCATCAGGGCCTGCTGCGCCAGTGGTCGGCGAAGGACGAGCGGATCGTCCAGGAGTCGATGGCGGCGACCGGCGTGGCCGCGCTCGCCGACCGGTACGTCGACGAACTCTCCGGCGGCCAGCGCCAGCGGGTCTGGATCGCCATGGCACTGGCCCAGCAGACCCCGCTGTTCCTCCTCGACGAGCCGACCACCTACCTCGACATCCAGCACCAGATCGAGGTCCTGGACCTGTGCGCCGCGCTCCACGAGGAGCAGGGCCGCACCCTCGTCGCGGTCCTGCACGACCTCAACCAGGCGGCCCGCTACGCCACCCACCTGATCGCCATGAAGGACGGCGCGGTGATCGCCGAGGGCGCGCCCCGCGACATCGTCACCGCCGAGCTGGTGGGCCGGGTCTTCGGCATCGACTGCCGGATCATCGACGACCCCGAGACCGGCACCCCGCTGGTCGTCCCGGCCGCCCGCCGGGCCCGGGAGGCCGCCGCGGCCGCCCCCGCTACAGCAGCGTCCTGAGCCGCAGCAGATCGCGCAGCCCGGCCTCCAGCTTCACCCGGCCGCCGCTCCAGGCCCGGGCGAAGTTCAGCCGGCCGTCCACCAGCGCGACCAGGTCGTCGCCGGTCATCGTCAGCCGGATATCGGCCTTCTCCGGCGGCGGCCCGGGGACGCATCCCACGTCCCGCAGCGCCCCGCCGGCCAGCCGGCCGGTGAACGTGGTGTCGAGGTCGGTGATCCGGCAGCTGACGGAGCGGTCGAGCGCGGCGGCGCTGCGTACCTCGCCGTCCGCCGAGGACAGGTTCTGGGCCAGCCGGTCGAGCGCGGCGCGGCACTGGTCGAGAGTTGCCATCGCGCCCGACGATACGCCAGGTCACGGGCGGCCGGGGGCGCGCGGGCGCGGTAGCGTCGGGGGCATGGCAGACCCGATGAACGGCCCGGCGCCGGCCGCCCCCGGCACCCCGGAATCCCCCACTGCGGACGGTCCGCCCGCCGAGCAGCGCCCCGGCGCCGCCCCGGGCCCGGACGAGGTCGGCGGGCCCCGGCCGCTCGGCGTGCCGGTGACCCCCACCGGCCAGGCCGCGGTCGACGCCGGCCTGGCGCGGCTGGCCGAAGCCGGCCACCTGCCGGTGAGCGGCCACCTCGCCATGTACGAGGATGTCCACCGCGGGCTGCGCGACGTACTGGCCTCCCTGGACCAGCACCCCGGGCCGCCCGCACCGAACCACGAGCCTCACGACCGGTAGGAGCTGAACCACAGGTGGCAGGAGTGGCACGACGCCGTCTCGACGCGGAGCTGGTGCGCCGCAAGCTGGCCCGCTCCCGGGAGCACGCGAGCCAGCTGATCGCCGCGGGCCGGGTGACCGTCGGCGGGACGACCGCGACCAAACCGGCCACCCAGGTGGAGACCAGCGCCGCCGTGGTCGTCCGGGCCGATGAGAACGACCCCGACTACGTCTCCCGCGGCGGCCACAAGCTGGCCGGCGCGCTCGCCGCCTTCACCCCGCGCGGACTGCGCGTTACGGGCCGCCGCGCCCTGGACGCCGGCGCCTCCACCGGCGGCTTCACCGACGTGCTGCTGCGGGCCGGCGCCGCCCAGGTCGTCGCCGCCGACGTCGGCTACGGCCAGCTCGCCTGGCAGCTGCAGAGCGACGAGCGCGTGATCGTCAAGGACCGCACCAACGTCCGCGAACTCACCCTGGAGCAGCTCGACGGGCAGCCCGTCGACCTGGTCGTCGGCGATCTGTCGTTCATCCCGCTCGGCCTGGTGCTGCCCGCGCTGGTGCGCTGCACCGCGCCCGGCGCCGACCTGGTGCTGATGGTCAAACCGCAGTTCGAGGTCGGCAAGGAGCGGCTGGGCAGCGGCGGGGTGGTGCGCAGCGCCGCGCTGCGCGCCGAGGCGGTGCGCGGCGTCGCCGCCCGCGCCGCCGAACTGGGCCTCGGCGTGCTGGGCGTGACCGCGAGCCCGCTGCCCGGCCCGTCCGGCAATGTCGAGTACTTTCTGTGGCTGCGCGCCGGGGCGCCTGCACTCGACCCGGCGGATGTCGACCGTGCAGTGGCGGAGGGGCCCAGTTGACCACTACCCAGGCAGTTGAAGGCAGCGCGGCGCAGGAGGACGGCCGGGCCGGGCGGACGGTGTTCCTGCTCGCCCACACCGGCCGCCCGGCGGCCGTCCGCAGCGCGGAACTCGTCGTCCAGGGACTGCTGCGCAGCGGCATCGGGGTGCGGGTGCTGGCCGAGGAGGCCGTGGACCTGCCGCTCCCGGACTCGGTCGAGCGCGTGGCGACCGAACCCTGCGCGGCCGAGGGCTGCGAACTGCTGGTCGTCCTCGGCGGCGACGGCACGCTGCTGCGCGGCGCGGACTTCGCCCGCACGTCCGGGGTCCCGATGCTGGGCGTCAACCTCGGCCGGGTCGGCTTCCTCGCCGAGGCCGAACGGGACGATCTGGACAAGGTCGTCGACCGCGTCGTCACCCGCTCCTACGAGGTCGAGGAGCGGATGACCCTCGACGTCCTGGTCCGCAACAACGGCCATGTGGTGCACACCGACTGGGCGCTGAACGAGGCGTCCGTGGAGAAGGCCGCCCGCGAGCGGATGCTGGAGGTGGTCACCGAGGTCGACGGCCGGCCGGTGTCCCGCTTCGGCGGCGACGGCGTGGTCTGCGCGACCCCGACCGGCTCCACCGCGTACGCCTTCTCGGCCGGCGGGCCGGTGGTCTGGCCGGAGGTCGAGGCGCTGCTGATGGTCCCGATCAGCGCCCACGCGCTGTTCGCCAAGCCGCTGGTCACCTCGCCGCGCTCGGTGCTGGCCGTCGAGGTCCAGCCCAAGACCCCGCACGGGGTGCTGTGGTGCGACGGGCGGCGCAGCGTCGAACTCCCGGCCGGCGCCCGCGTCGAGGTGCGCCGCGGCGCGGTCCCGGTCCGCCTGGCCCGGCTGCACCACGCCTCGTTCACCGACCGCCTGGTCGCCAAGTTCGCGCTCCCGGTGGCGGGGTGGCGGGGGGCGCCCCACTAACGGCCGGGCACGGGGCTCCCGTTACGTGCCGCCAGCAGCTCCCGGGCGCGGGCCAGCGCGCTGTCGCGCCGGGCGGCCAGGTCGGCGGCGGGGAAGACGGGGGCGCGGACGTCCGGCGGGATGCCCGCGCCGTCGAAGGTGCGGCCGCCGGCGGTCAGGAACTCCTCGTCGGGCAGCCCGAAGCGCCAGCCGTTGGGCAGCGCCCGGTCCAGGATGTCGGAGAAGACGCCCTGGGTGTTCTCGCCGATCCGGACGGGCGCGGGGGAGCGGCCCATGAGGGCCTGGGTGAAGGTCTCGCCCGCGCTGATCGTCAGCCGGCCGGTGAGGACCGCGATCGGGCCGGTGTAGGCGGGGCCCGGGTGCGGGCGCACGGTGACCGGCTCGGGCCGGGTGAACGCGGCCGGGTCCCGGGGATCGTTCCGCACCCGCTTGCGGTACGCGAGGTACGGCCGGCCGGTCAGCCGGGCGGCGACCCGCAGCCCGAGGGCGTCCGAACCGCCGCCGTTGAGCCGCACGTCCACGATCAGCCCGCGCAGCGCCCCCGGGCCCCGGGTGCGGGCGGGCGTGAACACCGCGTCCAGCGCGCGGTCCAGCTCGGCGGTGTCCTCCGCGTAGCCGCCGTCCTTCGTGTAGCCGGCGAACTGGGTGATCCGGAAGTAGCCGATCCGGCCGGGCAGATCGGCGTACGAGAGCTTGCCCTCGGCCCACCGGCGCAGGGCGGTGTGCGGGCCGAGATTCGCGGCGAGCGCGGCGTCCACCCGGGCGGTGAAGTCCGGGGTGGGCAGTACGGTCCCCGGGCGCCGGCCGGCGAACCACCGGTCCGGGCCGGCGACGAGCCGGGTGTGCGCGTCGTGCAGCGGCTCGATCATCGCGCGCAGCACCGCGAAGAGTTCGGCGTGCGTGGTCCGGGCGGTGATCCGGGGGCGGTAGCGGGCCCGGACGGCGTCCCAGTCGATCCGCTTCGCCCGGAAGAAGGGGTAGTTCTCCGCATACGTCTGCCAGAAGACGTCGAAGACCGCGCGCGGATCGCGGGGCGGCGGGGCGGTGCAGCGCTTCGGGAGCGGGCCGGTGCGGCGCAGCGCGCGGTGGCCGGCGTTGTCGGCGAACGCCATCCGGGCGCGGTCCGGGCCCGCCGGGGCCACGGTCAGCGGCGCCGCGTCCGGCAGGGTGAAGCGGAGCGTGCCGTCCGGCCCGGGGGCGCCGGTGCGGGTGCCGGTGACGCCGCCCGGCAGGCAGCTGACGGCGGTGGTGTCGTACGTGGTCAGGGTGCGGCCGTGCAGGGCTACGAGGGTGCCGTAGCCGTCGGTCCGCCAGACGCCGTCCAGGGAGGGCGCGGCGGCCCTGGCGGCGGTGGCGCGGGCGGTGGCCGGGGCCGGGGCGCCGCAGGCGGTCAGCGCGGCGGCCGCGGCCAGGGCGGCGGCCGCCAGGGCCGGGCGGCGCGGGCGGCGTACGCGGCGGGAAGCCGGGGCCGGGCGGCGGGGTGCCGGGTCGCTCATCGGGGTACCTCGCGGGGTCGGTGGCGGGGTCGGGCTGGGACGGCCGGTGCGGACCGGCGGGCGCGCGCTGCCAGCCTGGCGGTCCGCACCGGCCCGGCGCCATGCGGCGGCCACCCGCCTCCGGGGTGGGGTTTTCCGCAGGTCCGGGGCGTGCGGCCGTCCGGAGAGGGCCTGGTGGGAGCGGTGTACGGGGCGGTGGCCGGGCGGCGGTGCGGGGGAGGCCGTCGCGGGGCGGCCCCAAGACCTCGTAAGGTCGTATCCGTGTTGGAGGAGATGCGGATCCGGTCCCTGGGCGTCATCGACGACGCCGTTGTCGAGCTGTCCCCGGGCTTCACGGCGGTGACCGGCGAGACCGGCGCCGGCAAGACCATGGTCGTCACCAGCCTCGGCCTGCTGCTCGGCGGACGCGCGGACCCCGCCCTGGTGCGGATCGGCGCGAGATCGGCGGTGGTGGAGGGCCGGGTCGCGCTGCCGGCCGGCTCGCCCGCCGCCGTCCGGGCCGAGGAGGCCGGCGCCGAGCTGGACGACGGCGCGCTGCTGATCAGCCGCACGGTCTCCGCCGAGGGCCGCTCCCGGGCCCACGTCGGCGGCCGGTCCGCCCCGGTCGGCCTGCTCGCCGAACTCGCCGACGACCTCGTCGCGGTGCACGGCCAGACCGACCAGCAGGGCCTGCTGCGCCCGGCCCGCCAGCGCCAGGCCCTGGACCGCTACGCCGGCGACGCGGTCGCCGTCCCGCTCGCCAAGTACGCCGCCGCGCACCGCCGGCTGCGCACCGTCGCCGCCGAGCTGGACGAGCTGACCACCCGCGCCCGCGAACGCGCTCAGGAAGCCGATCTGCTCCGCTTCGGCCTGGACGAGATCGCCGCCACCGAACCGCTCCCCGGCGAGGACGCCGAACTCGCCGCCGAGGCCGAACGGCTCGGCCACGCCGAGTCGCTGGCCTCCGCCGCCACCGCCGCGCACGCCGCGCTGGCCGGCCACCCCGAGGACCCCGAGGCCATCGACGCCACCACCCTCGTCGCCGGCGCGCACCGCGCCCTGGAGGCGGTCCGCGGCCACGACCGCGAACTGGCCGCGCTCGCCGACCGGCTGGGCGAACTGGGCATCCTGATGGCCGACGTCGCCACCGAACTCGCCGGGTACGCCGACGGGCTGGACGCCGATCCGCTGCGGCTGGCCGCCGTCGAGGAGCGCCGTGCCGCCCTGAACCACCTCACCCGCAAGTACGGCGAGGACATCACCGCCGTGCTGGCCTGGTCCGAGCAGAGCGCGGCCCGGCTCGCCGAACTCGACGGTGACGACGACCGGATCGCGGAGCTGACCGCCGAGCGCGACGCGCTCCGCGCCGAACTGGGCGAACTGGCGCAGCAGTTGACCGACGCCCGGACCGCCGCCGCCGAGCGCTTCGCCGCCGCGGTCACCGCCGAGCTGGGCGAACTGGCCATGCCGCACGCCCGGGTGAGCGTCGCCATCCGCCAGACCGAGCTGGGCGAGGACGCCGCCGAGGGCGACGGCATCGAGGTCGGCGGCCGCACGGTGGCGTACGGCCCGGCCGGCGCCGACGAGGTCGAGATCCTGCTGGCCCCGCACCCCGGCGCCCCGCCCCGCCCGATCGCCAAGGGCGCCTCCGGCGGTGAGCTGTCCCGGGTCATGCTCGCCGTCGAGGTGGTCTTCGCCGGTTCCGATCCCGTGCCGACGTACCTCTTCGACGAGGTGGACGCGGGCGTCGGCGGCAAGGCGGCGGTCGAGGTCGGCCGCCGGCTGGCCCGGCTCGCCAAGTCCGCGCAGGTGGTGGTGGTCACCCACCTCCCGCAGGTCGCCGCGTTCGCCGACCGGCAGCTGCTGGTGGAGAAGACCCACGACGGTTCGGTCACCCGCAGCGGCGTCACGGTCCTGGAGGGCGAGGACCGGATCCGCGAACTGTCCCGGATGCTGGCCGGCCAGGAGGACTCCGAAACGGCCCGGGCGCACGCCGAGGAGCTGCTGGAGACGGCCCGCAGCGGCGGCTGACGGGCGGCCGGCGGCGACTGGCGGCGACTGACGGCGGGACCGGCCGCGCGGGGCGCGGTCGGCACCCCGGCGCTCCCGTCGGCACCCCGACCCTCCGGCCGGACCCCGGAGCGGTATCCGGAGGGACTCGATCCGGACAGTGAAGGACGGGTTCCGGACAGCGGCGCGGGCGGACCGGAGCCGCCGGTTCACCCCGTTCGAGTGGTCCCGCGCTTCCGTATCGCGTCGCCCATGTGGGTGAATCCGTGGATCCGCGGGTGAGACTTCCCACCGGAACGGCGTCCGCACGGTGCCGGATTGACGTCCCGGGACTGGCATCCTGGGCGCGGTGCGCGGTGCCGGGGCGCGCCCGCCCCGTCCTGCCCGCGGGCCGGACGGGCGGCTGAGCCCCGGCGCATCGCCGCACCTCGCCGCAGCAAACCGCCCCGCCGGTACGGTCCGTACCGCCCCCCGACCCAGGAGCCCCGCCTCGTGACCAGCCCCTTGACGCCGCCGCACCGGACGTCGCCGCTGCGCACGGTCCAGGTGCTCGGCCACGGCGGGGGCGGCAGCGCGGCGCACGTCCGTTCCCTGGCCGAAGGGCTGGTCGCCCGGGGCGTCCGGGTGACGGTGTGCGCCCCGCCGGAGACCGAGCGGGTGTACGGATTCGCCGCGGCCGGCGCCCGGTTCGTCCCGCTCGCGCCCCGGCTCGACCCGGCCGGGATGGCGGTGCTCCGGGCCGCCTGCTGGGACGCCGACCTGGTGCACGCGCACGGCCCGCGGTCCGGTCTGCGGGCCTCGACCGCGGTGCGCGGACTGCGCGGCCCCCGGGGCGGCCGGGTCCCGCTCGTCCTCACCTGGCACACCACCGCGCACCCCGAAGGGCCCCGGGCCGGGATGGCGCACCTCATGGAGCGCCGGGTGGCCCGGGCCGCCGCGGTCGTGCTCGGCGTCTGCTCCGACCTCGTCGACCGGGCTCGCGCGCGGGGCGCCCGGGACGCCCGCCTGGCACCGGTCGCCATCCCGCGCCCGCGCGCCGACCGCCCCGCCGACCCCGACCGCGGCCGGGAGAAGGAGCGCGCCGAACTGGGCGCGGTGGGCCGCCCGTTGCTGCTCGCGGTCGGGCGGCTGGACGCCTCCCAGGGCCACGACCTGCTGCTGGACGCCGCCCACGCCTGGTGCGGACGGGATCCCCAGCCGCTGCTGGCGATCGCCGGCGAGGGCGTCCGGCGGGCCGCGCTCCAGCGCCGCATCGACGGCGAACGGCTCCCCGTCCAGCTGCTCGGCCGCCGCGACGACATCCCCGAACTCCTCGCCGCCGCCGACCTGGTGGTGCTGCCCAGCAAATGGGAGGCGCGCTCGCTGATCGCCCAGGAGGCGCTGCGGGCCGGCGTCCCCCTGGTGGCCACCGACACCGGCGGCACCCGCGAACTGGTCGGCCGGGCGGCCGCCCTGGTCCGCTACGGCGACGCCACCGCGCTGGCCCGTACGGTGCTGGACCTGCTCGCCGACCCGGTACGGCGCGCCGCGCTCGCCGAGGCCGGCCGGATCCAGGCCGCCGGCTGGCCCAGCGAGGACGACACCGTCGCCCAAGTCCTCAGCGTCTACGACGAACTGACCCAGCCGCCGGGGGACGGCCGCCGGCGCTGAACCGCCCCGGCGCGCCCCGCCCTACCGCTCGGTGTGCCGCCGCGCCCGCAGCGCCAGCCGCAGCCCCAGCACCGTCTGCGGATCGTCCAGGTCGGTGCCGAGCAGCTGGGAGATCCGGGCCAGCCGGTCGTAGAGCGTCTGCCGGTTGACGTTCAGATCGCGGGCGGTCTCCGCCTTGCGGCCGGCGCTGGCCAGATACGCCTCCAGGGTCGGCAGCAGCGGCTGGCGGGCGGCCCGGTCGTGGGCCAGCAGCGGCCCGATGGCGCGCTCGACGAAATCGGTGAGCACACCCCGCTCACCGTGCTCCCGCATCCGCCACAGCAGCAGCTCGATGTCCAGCCGCCGGGCGTCGTACCAGGGCGCCTCCGGCAGTCCCTGCGCGGCCGCCGCCGCCTCCGCCGCGTGCCGCAGTCCGGCCCCGGCCGCCGCCCAGTCGCCCGCCGCGCCGACCACCACGACCGGGCGCGGCGCGGCCGGCCGGTCCAGACCGGCCCGCACGACACCGGCCCGCAGCGCCTCGGCGATCCGGTCGGCCAGCGCCGCCCGGTCCTGCCCCGCGCGCAGCGCCACCAGCAGCGGAACCCGCCCCTCCACCGGCCGCACCCCGAGCAGCACCGGCACCCCGGGGGCGGACAGCTCCTCGCGCAGCGCCTGGGCGAGCAGCCCCCAGCTGCCCGGCGAGGGCAGCGCGGCGGGCAGCCGCATCACCACCGGCAGCACCGGGTCGGCGCCCGGCCGGAAGCCCAGCAGCCGGGCCTGGACCGGGGCTTCGGCGGCGGAGATCCGGCCCTCGGCCAGCTCCGCGAGGAAGTCCCCGCGGCCCCGCGCCGCCAGCACCTCTTCCTGCCGGGACTGGAGCATGACGACGGCCAGCAGATCCGCGGCCCGCTCGGCGGCGATCCGGTGCACCGGCGCCGGCGGCCCGTTCACCGGCAGCAGCACGAGGTGGCCGCGCACCGCGTCCGGGCCGGGACCGCCGCCGGGCACCTCGATCCGTACGCCGCGCTCCCGCAGCCCCTCCCAGGCCAGCAGCGGATCGGCGTCCGCCGCACCGCCCGCGCCGGCCGGCCCGGCCGCGTACAGCGGGCTGCCGTCCGGGGCCTCCAGGCACAGCGGATTGCCGGTGAAGTCGGCGAGCAGCCGCAGCACCTCGGGGGCGCCGCCGCCGCGCAGCAGCACGTCGGTGCACCGCCGCAGCAGCTGGTCGGCGCGGCGCAGCACCGTGTAGTGGCTGTTGACGATCTCGGTGTGGATCTCCTCGGTGACGGTGACGTACGGGACCTCGCGGTGCAGCTGGATCAGCGGCAGCCCGCAGTCCCGGGCGGCGTCTATCAGCGCCGCGGGCAGCGCGTCGAACCGCGATCCCAGCTCCACCACCAGCGCGGCGATGTCCCGGTCGGCGAGCTTGCGGATGAAGGCCCGCTGCTCGGACGGGCGGGTGCCCACGCCCAGTCCGGTGGTCAGCAGCAGCTCCCCGCCCTTGAGCAGTGAGGCGATGTGCGGGACCTCCCCGGCGTGCACCCAGCGCACCGGGCGGCCCAGCCGGTCCTCGCCGGCCAGTACCTCCGGCAGACCGCGCCGCAGCGCGGGCAGCTCCAGCGCCCTGCGTACCGTGATCTCGGCTTCGATCGTCCCGTGCGGCCCCATGGCCGCACGCTACCGCGCACCCGGCTATCCGGAGGAACGCGGTCCGGATCCTCCGCCCCCGCCCGGCCCGGCGGCCTCCCAGGCCGCCTCGATCATCCGGAAGACCTCGTCCACCGCGGCCCGCGGATCGGCCGCCTCGCGAGCGAGCGCGTAGGCGTCGATCACGAATCTCCCGATCGCGCGGCAGGCCGTGGTGGCCGAGGGCAGGCCGAGCTCGGCGGCGAGGGCCGCCGCCAGCGACTCGGCATGGCGCAGCCGCATCGATTCCTCGTACTCCCGCAGGGCGGGCGACGCGTCGATCAGGCGCTGGACCGGGCCGGCGCCGTCGCCCGTGCAGTGCCGCACCAGGGCGTGGATCTCCCGGCGCAGCGCGGGGACGAGCGGCTCGTGCGGTGCCCGGTCGGTGACCGCGCGCGCCAGGCGCTGCTCGAAGTCGTCGTCCCGCTCGAAGACCAGGGCCTCTTTCGAGGGGAAGTGGGAGAAGAGCGTGGTCACGGCCACGTCGGCCTCGGCGGCCACCTCCCGGATGCCCACCGCCTCGTACCCGCGCTCCAGGAAGAGCCGCAGGGCGGTGTCGGCGATCTTCTGGCGGGTCGCGGCCTTCTTGCGCTCACGGCGCCCGGTCGTCGGCACGGTCATGCCCTGACGCTACCAAATCCAAAGCCGTAACAGTTCCGAAACCCTAACGGTTAGTGCTACGGTCCACGGCATGAAGAAAGTGAGCTTCGCCGAGTTCGGCGGTCCGGATGTTCTGCAACTGATCGACGCCGAGGAGCCCCACGCGGGCCCCGGCCGGATACGTATCGCCGTGCGGGCGGCGGGGGTGAACCCCGTCGACTGGCGGCTCCGCGAGGGCCAGGTCCTGGGGGCCCATCCGGTCGAGCTGCCCTTCGGGGTCGGACAGGACGCCGCCGGGGTGGTGGACGAGATCGGCGAGGGCGTCGAAGGGGTCGAGGTCGGCGACCGGGTGTTCGGTGAAGGGACGAGCACGTACGCCGAGTTCGCCGTGCTGGGGGCCTGGGCCCGGATGCCCGAGGGGCTGTCGTTCGAGGAGGCGGCCGGGTACCCCTCCGTGGTGGAGACCGCGCTGCGCGTCCTGTGCGAGGTCGGGGTGCGGCCCGGGCAGACGCTGCTGGTCAGCGGCGCGTCGGGGGGAGTGGGATCGGCGGTGCTGCAGATCGCCCGTGAGCGCGGCATCACGGTGATCGGGACGGCCGGGGCCGCGAACCAGGACTACCTGCGGAGCCTGGGGGCCCTGGCCACGACGTACGGCGAGGGCTGGGTCGAGCGGGTGCGGGGCATCGGCCCGGTCGACGCGGCCCTGGACCTGGCCGGCTCGGGCGTGATCCGCGAACTCGTCGAGCTGACCGGGGACCCGCGGAAGGTCATCTCCATCGCCGATCTCGGCGCGCCGGATCTGGGTGTCCGCTTCTCCGGCGTGGCCGGGAGCGTGCCGGACGCGCTCGCCGAGGCCGCCGGCCTCATCGCGCGGGGCAGGCTCCACATCCCGGTGGACAAGGCGTACCCGCTCACCGAGGCCGCGGCGGCCCACGCCGACAGCCAGGCAGGCCACACCCGCGGGCGCCGGGTCCTGGTCATCTGAAGCCGCTTCCCGCAGGCGTACGCCCCCGGGGTCAGCCCCCGTACGCCCCGCTCGCCGTCAGCCGCAGGGCCGTGTCGATCAGCGGCACATGGCTGAACGCCTGCGGGAAGTTGCCCACCTGGCGCTTGAGGCGGGGGTCCCACTCCTCCGCCAGCAGCCCCAGGTCGTTGCGGAGCGAGAGCAGCCGCTCGAAGAGCTTGCGGGCCTCCTCCACCCGGCCGATCATCGCCAGATCGTCCGCCAGCCAGAACGAGCA
>NZ_LLZI01000284.1 GCF_001509485.1 Streptomyces sp. NRRL F-4489 | reverse complement strand
CCCGCACCCTCACCGCCCGCGCCGTCCACCCCTTCTCCCTCGTCGGCGTCGTCTGGGACGACGCGGCCGCCCCGCTGCACGGCCGCGCCCAGGTCCGCACCCGCGCCCACGACAGCGGCGCCTGGTCCGCCTGGCAGGAGCTCCAGACCGGCACCGACGACGCCCCCGACCCGGGCGCCGGCGAGGGCGGCGGCACCGCGGCGCGCGGCAGTACCGCCCCCCTGTGGGTCGGCGTCAGCGACGCCGTCCAGCTCCGCCTCACCCTCCCCGACGCCCACCGCGTCACCGCCGCCCTGCCGCGCGGTCTGCGCCTGGAACTCGTCGACCCCGGCCCGGACACCCCCGTCGTACGCGGCGGCCCGCCCGCCACCGCGGAAGCCGCCGCCAGTTCCGCCGCGAACGCCCCGCTGGCCCCGCTCGGCGCCACCGAGATCCCCGCCGCCGACCAGGCCACCGCCGCCCGCACCGACATCCCCGCCGCCGGCGAACGGGTCCCCGCCGGACCCGTCCACATCGGCGCCCGCCCCCGCATCGTCACCCGCGCCGGCTGGGGAGCCGACGAGAAACTCCGCGAGGCCCGCTTCGTCTACACCCGCACCGTCCGCGCCGCGTTCGTCCACCACAGCGCCACCGGCAACAACTACACCTGCGCCCAGGCCCCTTCGGTCATCCGCGGCCTGTACCGCTACCACGTCAAGAGCAGCCACTGGCGCGACATCGGCTACAACTTCCTCATCGACAAATGCGGCACCATCTACGAGGGCCGCGCCGGCGGCGTCGCCAAACCCGTACTCGGCGCCCACACCCTCGGCTTCAACAACGACAGCACCGGCATCGCCCTGCTCGGCTCGTTCGGTAAGGACGCGCCGCCGGCGCCCGCCCTCGAAGCCCTCGGCCGGCTCACCGCCTGGAAACTCGGCCTGTACGGCGCCGATCCGCGCGGCCGCACCCCGATGACCTCCACCGGCGGCAACCTCTACCGCAAGGGCCTGGTCGTCCGACAGCACGTCATCTCCGGCCACCGCGACGGCTTCAAGACCGAATGCCCCGGCGCCCGCCTCTACGCCGACCTCCCCGCCCTCCGCGAAACGGCGGCCCGCCTCCAGGGCCGCTGACGAACGCCCTGAGCGAGCCGACCGCCGACAGCGGACCGTCGTAAACCCCCGGCGCCCCGGACCGTCGTAAGCCCCCGCCGACCAGGGGCCAAGCCGTGCCCCAACCGCCGCCGCCACACGGCCGTTGACCCGCCGCGCCCCCGCGCGCCGCTGCCCCTCTCCGCCTCCCCTCACGCCTCCCCGCGTCCCCACCGAGGCCCCCCGGGGCACCGTCTGCCTACACTGGTCCGCCGCCCGACCGACCAGAACAACCCGTACGACTCGTACACCCCGTACGGCCCGTACAGCCCCTACAACCCGTAGGGGTCGTACGGTCCGAAACGGGAAGCCCGAGCCGACCGACCCGATCCGACCCGCCCCGTCCCAGCCCGGGAAGCCCAGCCGAGCCGACCAGCAGGAAGCAGAACGAGCACCGTGAACGCCGCACGCCCCGCCGCCGGGACGGGCCGCCGCCGATGCCCCCACAGCCGCCCTGCCGGCGGACGAAGCGAACAGAGAGCACAGTGACTGAAGCGATCCTCCTGGTCGGCGGCAAGGGCACCCGGCTGCGCCCGCTGACGGTGCACACGCCCAAGCCGATGGTCCCGGCCGCCGGTGTGCCGTTCCTCACCCACCAGCTCGCGCGCGCCCGCGCCGCCGGCGTCGAGCACATCGTGCTGGCGACGTCCTATCTCGCCGAGGTCTTCGAGCCGTACTTCGGCGACGGTTCCGAGCTCGGCCTGCACCTGGAGTACGTCACCGAGGAGGAGCCGCTCGGCACCGGCGGCGCCCTCCGCAACGTCGCGTCCCGGCTCCACTCGGCGCCCGGCGACCCGGTCCTGATCTTCAACGGCGACATCCTCACCGGCCTCGACATCCGGGCCCTGCTCGACACCCACCGCACCACCGGCGCCGACGTCTCCCTCCACCTCACCCGCGTCGAGGACCCGCGCGCCTTCGGGCTCGTCCCGACCGACGAGACCGGCCGGGTCACCGCCTTCCTGGAGAAGCCGCAGACGCCGGAGGAGATCGTCACCGACCAGATCAACGCCGGTGCCTACGTCTTCAACCGCGCGGTCCTCGACACCATCCCGGCCGGCCGCCCGGTGTCCGTCGAACGCGAGACCTTCCCCGGCCTGCTCGCCGACGGCGCGCACCTCCAGGGCATGGTCGACTCCACGTACTGGCTCGACCTCGGCACCCCGCAGGCGTTCGTCCGCGGCTCCGCCGACCTCGTCCTGGGGCGCGCCCCGTCGCCGGCCGTCCCCGGCCGCCGCGGCGAACGCCTCGTCCTGGAGGGCGCCGACATCGCCCCGGACGCCAAACTCACCGGCGGCACCTCGGTCGGGACGGGGGCCCGCATCGGCGCGGGCGCCCGGGTGGACGGCAGCACCGTCCTCGACGGCGCGGTCATCGAACCGGGTGCGCAGATCCGCGACTCGCTCATCGGCGCCGGCGCCCGCATCGGCGCCGGCACGATCCTGGACGGCGCGGTCATCGGCGACGGCGCGGCCATCGGCCCCGGCAACGAACTCCGCCACGGCATCCGCATCTGGTGCCACGCCGACATCCCCGCCCACTCCCTCCGCTTCTCCCCCGACCAGTAACCCGCTGCTACTATCTTTCTCACGCAACGTAATCGAGTAGGGAACGAATCACTCTCCGTATTCGTTGCGAGTGATAAGGAAGCAGCAAGCGCGCGAGGCCCCCAACCCGCCACCCATACCTCCGCCCAGCACGCACACACCTCCACTACTGGGCGCACCGCCACGACCCAACGCCACTCACGCCCGCCGCACCCACCGCCTCAATGCCGCCCACCTCAATGCCGCGCCGCGCCTGCCGCCGCCGCTGACCGTCCTGCGGCCAGCGCGCCACCCGCGCCAGTGCGCCACCCGCGCCGGAGCGCCCCCGGCGGCCGCCCGCCCCCGGCGGTGGCCCGCGACTGCGGCGGCCATGGCCGGTCTCCCCGGCGGTTATCCACACCCCGGCGGGCCCGCCGCCCCGATCGCCTAACCTGGCCGCATGCCCGCCCGCACCTGGGTCCCGCCCGGCCCGTACGACCTGCACCGCTCCCTCGGGGTGCTGTGCCGGGGGCCCGGCGACCCGGCGTACGCGGTCCGTGGCGACGAGATCTGGCGGGCCAGCCGCACCCCCGCCGGCCCCGGCACGCTGCGCCTGGTGCCCCGGTCCGCCGAGGGCCGCGTCACCGCGACCGCCTGGGGCCCGGGCGCGGAGTGGCTGTTGGAGCGCCTGCCGCAGCTGCTCGGCGAGTCCGACGACCCGGAGGCGCTGACCGCCCGGCACCGCGTCGTCCATGAGGCGCGCCGCCGCCACCCCGGCGTCCGCCTCGTCCGCACCGGCCTGGTGCTGGAGTCGCTGATCCCCTCG
This sequence comes from Streptomyces sp. NRRL F-4489, assembly GCF_001509485.1. Classification (GTDB taxonomy): domain Bacteria; phylum Actinomycetota; class Actinomycetes; order Streptomycetales; family Streptomycetaceae; genus Streptomyces. The sequence goes on along the minus strand of NZ_LLZI01000284.1, from coordinate 22,999 downwards.
GTGCTGGAGCAGAAGGTCACCAGCGACGAGGCGTACCGCGCCTGGCGGCTGCTGCTCCAGCGGCACGGCACGCCCGCGCCCGGCCCCTGGGACCGGCTGCGGGTGATGCCCGACGCGCGCGGCTGGGCGCTGATCCCGTCCTGGGAGTGGCACCGCGCGGGCGTCGACGCCAAGCGGTCGTCGGCGATCCTGCGCGCGGTGCGGGTGGCGGCCCGTATGGAGGAGGCCGCGGGGATGGACCTCGCCGAGGCCACCCGCAGGCTGACCGCGATACCGGGCATCGGCCCGTGGACGGCCGCCGAGACCCTCCAGCGCGTGCTGGGCGCCCCCGACGCGATCACCGTCGGCGATCTGCACCTGCCGAAGATCATCGGCTATGCGCTCACCGGCCGCCGGGGCACCACCGACGAGGAGATGCTCGAACTCCTCGCGCCCTACGAGGGCCAGCGCCACCGCGCGGCCCGGATGATCCTGCTCTCCGGCCTGGTCCCGCCCCGCCGCGCCCCGCGCTTCCCGGTGGGGGACATCGCCCGGCTGTGACGCCGAGCCGAGGTGGGAACGCCACACGCCACCGCCGTGGCGTCGCTCGGCACCGAGGCCCTGGCAGCACGGCGCCCCGGCACCACGGCACCGCGGCGCTGGCCCACGGCCGGTCGGGCCAGCGCCGTGGTGCCGGGCCGGCCCTCGGCCGCGAGCGGCGGACCGGCTCCCGGCCCCACGCCCCCACGCCCCCTCGGCCGCCGGCCCCGCCCCGGCCACGGGCGCCCCATGGAGCGCCCCGGCGCCCCGGGGAGCGTCCAGCGGCAGGGGCACCCCAGAGCGCCCCGGGACGCCCCCCCGGGCGGGGCCGGCGTCCCGGCGCCCCGGCTCAGCGCACCGTGACGAACGCGTCGGTCGGGCGGGCCGGGCGGGGCGCCGGAGGGGTGGCCGGGCGGCCGATGGCGATGGCGCCCATGGGTTCCCAGTCGGGCGGCAGGTCCAGGGCGGCGCGGACGACGTCGCGGCAGAACATGGTGGAGGAGATCCACGCCGAGCCGAGCCGTTCGCCCGCCAGCGTGACCAGGAAGTTCTGGATGGCGGCGCCGTTGGCGACGATGAACATCTCGCGTTCCGCAGCGCTGCGCCGCGCGTCCGGGTAGTGGTGCGCGCCGTCCAGGACCATGCAGGGCACGGCCAGGTATGGCGCGTTGCGCAGCACGTCGCCGCGGCGTACGCGCCGGGCGATGGCCTCCTCCGACTTGTCGTCGGCGCGCAGGTCGGCCACCCAGGCGTCCCGCATCGCGTCGAGCAGCCGGGTGCGGGCCTCCGGGGTCTCCAGGAGGACGAACCGCCACGGCGTGGTGTGGTGCGGGGCCGGCGCGGTCAGCGCCGCGGCCACCGCGCGCCGCACCGCACCCGGGTCCACCGGGTCGTCGGCGAACTCCCGGACCGTACGCCGCAGCGTCACCGCCTCCCGGATCGCCTCCGACGTGCCCAGCCGGAACATGTCGTTCGCCGCGTCCCGCACCAGCGCCCGCGCCCCCGGGTCCCCCGCCGGGCCGTCTACGACCTCATTGCCGACCACCGGCTCGCCCGCGTCCCCGTTACCGCCCGCCGGGACACCCGCGCCGCCCACGTCGCTCGTACCGGCCGTCCCATCGCCCCCGTCGCCGGCCGCCGGATCCAGTACGACATGGGGCAGGCCGCGGATGACGGCGATCGGGAGGCCGGTGGCCTTGCCCTTCACGAGGTCGCCGGCGGCGGCGAGTTCGTCGGCGGTGGCGACGACCGTGGCGACCAGCGGGTTGCCGTACGCGTCGGTGCCGCCGCGCAGGTCGTCCAGGACCCGCACCCCGGCCGCCCCGATGGCGACGTCGGTCAGTCCGCTGCGCCACGGCCGTCCGAACGTGTCGGTGATGACCACGCCGATGTTCACGCCGAGCGCCTCGCGCAGCCCGGCGCGCAGCGCGCGGGCCGAGGCGTCCGGGTCCTCGGGCAGCAGCAGGATCGTGCCGGACGGGGTGTTGGACGCGTCCACGCCGGCCGCGGCCATCACCAGGCCCTGGCGGTTCTGGACGATCCGCAGGGTGCCGCGGCGGGCCACCAGCCGGACCGTCTCGGCGTCGATCGCCTCCTCCCGGTCGTCCGCCTCGACGATCCGGCCCTCCGCCTTGCTTACGATCTTGGAGGTCACCAACAGGACGTCCCCGTCGGCCAGTTGGGGCGACGGCCCGGTGGCCACCGCGCTCGCGACCAGCTTGACGAGGTCGTCGCCGGGCCGCACCTCCGGGATACCGGGCAGCGCCCACACCCGGTAGCCGGGTGCCTCACCCGCCACGCCGGCTCCCGTCACCGCGTCCGCAGCAACCTCCGTAGCAACCCCCTCAGCCACATCCGCAGCAATCTTCTCGGTTACGCCTCCAGTCACACCCGTAGCCGCGACCCCAGTCACACCCTCAGCCGCGACCCCAGTCACATCCCCAGCCACATCCACCACTCCCGACCCCGTAGCCACCCCCGCAACCGCAACCCCAGCAGCAGCTTCAGCTTCAGCTGCCCCCGCACCCACAGCCGCTACTGCACCCGCACCCGCACCGGCACCTGCACCGGCCCCCGAGGCCGATTCCCCCGCCCCCCTCACGCCCGTACCTCCGCCGCCAGCGCCAGCGCCGTCCGCGCCATGGCCGCGGTGGCGTCCAGGTCCGTCATCATCAGGGGGACCGCGCGGCAGGCGATGCCGGCGGCCTCGACCTCGGGGACGGCGGCCGCGTCGACCTCGTCCACCAGCCAGCCGTCCAGCAGGCCCGCGCCGTAGTGCCGGGCCACCGCCGCCGCGGTGGATTCCACGCCGACCGCCGCCAGCACCTTGTCGGCCATCCCGCGCACCGGGGCGTCGCCGACGATGGGGGAGAGGCCGACGACCGGAGCCGCGGCCTCCGCGACCGCCTCCCGGATGCCCGGTACGGACAGGATCGTGCCGACGCTGACGACCGGGTTGGACGGCGGGAAGAGGATGACGTCGGCGGCCGCGAGGGCCTCCAGGACGCCGGGGGCGGGCTTGGCCTGTTCGGCGCCGACCGGTACCACGGCGAGCGCCGGCACCGAGGCCCGCATCCGCACCCAGTACTCCTGGAAGTGCACGGCCTTGCGCTCGCCGTTCTCGTCCTCGACGGCCACATGGGTCTCGACCCGGTCGTCGGACATCGGCAGCAGCCGCACGCCGGGCTGCCAGCGGTCGCACAGCGCCTCGGTGACGGCGCTGAGCGGATAGCCGGCGCCGAGCATCTGGGTCCGCACGATGTGGGTGGCGAAGTCCCGGTCGCCCAGCCCGAACCACTCGGGGCCGACGCCGTACGCGGCCAGCTCCTCCTTCACCCGGAACGTCTCGGCGGCCCGCCCCCACCCCTGGTCCTCGTTGATGCCGCCGCCGAGCGTGTACATCACGGTGTCCAGGTCCGGACACACCTTCAGTCCGAACAGGTGGATGTCGTCGCCGGTGTTGCCGATGACGGTGATGTCCGCGTCCGGAGCCGCTGCCTTCAGTCCCCGCAGAAAGCGGGCGCCGCCGATACCGCCGGCCAGAACCACAATGCGCATGCCGGTAAGTGTTGCAGCCGGCGGGATGCCGCGGTGCCCCCCGGGTGGGGTGCGCCCCGGGTGCGGAGCGGCACGCCACCACCCCCGGGTTACGACGGGTTTACGACGGGTGCCGCCGAGCGCCCCCAGACAGCGGCCAGCCAACAGCCAGCTATCAGCCAGCCATCAGCCGGCCCCGTGCCAGACGCCGGCCAACCGTCAGCGCCCCACGTCCCCCGCAGCCTCCGCCGCCCCACGACCAACCACCGCGCCAGCCCCAGCAGACGCACCCAGCACACCCGGCACACCCGCCGCCCCCGGTGCCCCCAAGGCCCCGACCTGCCCGCCACCCGGCCGCATCGGCATCTCCGTCAGCCCCGGGAAGTACACATGCAGGCTGACCGCCGGTACGAGCGCGTCGTTGACGACCTCGTGGACGTAGCCGGGCGCGAAGACCCGCTCCCGTTCCCGCTCCCGCCCCCGGCCGGCGGCCCCGGCGGCCGAGAGGACCCGGGTGCCGTTCGGGCCGTGTTCGGTCAACTCGCCTTCCAGGACGGTCAGTACGCCCGACGAGGGGCCGTGGTCGTGGCGTCCGCTGCCCTGGCCGGGGAGCCAGCTCAGCAGCCAGACCTCGTAGCCGAGGGGGGCCTGCCCGGCGCCGGGGCCCGCGGGCACGGTGCGCAGCCGGTGGTACCAGCGGGTGGTGGCGTCGTAGCGGACGAGCGGTGCCCACCGGGCGCGGTCGGCGGCGATCGAGCGGGCCAGGCCGACGAAGCCGGCGACGGTGGCGGGGTGGGCGGGGACGGGCGGCAGGAGGTGGGGGAGGGCGAGCGGGTCGCCGGCGATCTGGACGTCGCTGTTCATGGGCGGTTTCCTCGGGCGGAAGTGCGGGTGGCGCGCGGGGGTCCCCGGCCAGCGGTGGCTGGAAGAGGGGTGCGGCACGGCGCGGGCCGTTCCTGGTGGGGGGCGCGGCGCGGTGGTCGCGGGGGAGGGGTGCGCCGCGGGATGCGCGGGCGCGGGGGGCTGGAGCTCAGTGGCTGCGACAGCTGGAACAGCGACAGCGGGCCTGCACGGCGCAGCGCGACCCGAAGGAGCGGGTCAGTCGGTGCGCGGGGGTCGCTGGCATGCGGTCAAGGAGACACGGGGCGGCGGTGCGCTGTCAAACGGGGGGAGAGGTGTGAGGCGGGGTTCACCTCTTCCGGTTACTCCGTCCGGAGAAAGGTTTATGCACCTCGGGTCGGGGACAAGCGGTCCACCAACCGCGCCCGCGGGCGCCGTTGCGGACCTGTGATCCGGCTGTGATCTTCCCCGCTTCGGCGTCCCGGGTGCAACGCACGACCCGTTCCGCGGCGTCTTGGCCGGTGAGAACACCGCGGAACGGGACCTCGGACCGGCGCCCGGGGAAGTGTCCTGGTTTTGCATGATTTGAACACTTTCCGCACGCGCTTGGTTCCGCAGAGTGAATAAGAGGCCCAATAGCAGATCTCGGCTTGACTGGCCCGGATCAGCACACTTGTAATTTCACTCGTGTCGTTCAGCCGAATTCGATCACGGCTTGATCACGGGGACGTAAAGACAGACGAGGGGCGCACATGACCGAGCTGTTCCAGGAATTGCTGGTCGAGGAGGCGGACGAGGAGCTCGGCTGGCAGGAGCGCGCACTGTGCGCCCAGACCGACCCCGAGTCCTTCTTCCCGGAAAAGGGTGGCTCCACCCGCGAGGCGAAGAAGGTCTGCCTCGCCTGCGAAGTCCGGTCCGAATGCCTCGAATACGCCCTCGCCAACGACGAACGCTTCGGTATCTGGGGCGGACTGTCGGAACGCGAGCGGCGCCGGCTCAAGAAGGCCGCCGTCTGACCGTGACCCGCCGGCCCCCCGTACCCGCACCGCGCGGCCGCGCCGACCACGCCGCCGCACCACCCCAACTCCCCATATCCCCCTATAGCGAACGCACCGCCTCCGGCGCCCCGCCCGCCGGAGGCGGTCTGCTGTGTACGGAGCCGGTCGGCGCCGCCGCGCGAAGCATTAGTGTGGGGCCCCGTCCGAGACACGCCAACGCCGCCGGCGCGGGGTGCGCGTGTCCCTCGTAGTCCGTCGCAGTGTCTTCCGGGGGCGGGGGCCTTGAGCGACTTCGCCGCGGGCCCCGGACCCCCGGGTCCGGAGGGCCCGTACCTCGATGTCCGTGCACAGCCAGCCGGCGGCCCAGGCCGCCCCGTACGCAGCCGCCACACCCGAGTTCCCGCGACACGTCGTCACCGCCGTGATCGTCTCGCACGACGGCGGCCGCTGGCTGCCCGACGCACTGGCCGGACTCCTCGGCCAGGAACGCCCGGTCCAGAACGTCATCGGCGCCGACACCGGCAGCGGCGACGACTCCGCCCGGCTCCTCGCCGAGGCGATCGGCGACGACCGCGTGCTCCACCTCGCCCGCCGCTCCGGCTTCGGCACCGCCGTCGACGAAGCCGTGCGCACCGCCCCCGTCCTCGGCCCCGACGAGCTGCCCTACCTGCGCCGCCCCAGCGGCTGGGACCCGGTCAGCCGCACCTGGCACGACGAGGCGTACGAGATGCCGGAACTCCCGCACGGGGAACCGGTCCAGTGGCTGTGGCTGCTGCACGACGACTGCGCGCCCGCCCCCGACGCCCTCGCAGCCCTGCTGCGGGTCGCCGACGCCAGCCCCTCGACCGCCATCGTCGGCCCCAAGCTCCGCAGCTGGTACGACCGCCGGCAGCTGCTCGAAGCGGGCGTCACCATCGCCCGCAGCGGCCGCCGCTGGACCGGCCTGGACCGCCGCGAACAGGACCAGGGCCAGCACGACCAGGTCCGCCCCGTACTGGCCGTCTCCACCGCCGGCATGCTCATCCGCCGCGACGTCTACGAGCAGCTCGGCGGCTTCGACCGCCGGCTGCCGCTGATGCGCGACGACGTCGACCTGTGCTGGCGCGCCCAGGCCGCCGGCCACCAGGTCCTGATCGCCCCGGACGCGGTGCTCCGGCACGCCGAGGCCGCCGCCCGGGAGCGCCGCCCGATCGACTGCGCCGGCCGCTCGGTGGCCAGCCCGCACCGCGTCGACAAGGCGGGCGCGGTCTACACCCTGCTCGCCAACACCCGCGGCGCGCTCGTCCCGTACACCCTGCTGCGGCTGCTCATCGGGACGCTGCTGCGGGTCGTCGCCTACCTGGTCGGCAAGGTCCCCGGGCAGGCGCTGGACGAACTCGCCGGGCTGTTCGGTACGCTGCTGCGGCCCGGCAAGATCCTCGCCGCCCGCAAGCGGCGCGGGAAACCGTCCGCCGACGCGGGCGAGCTGCGGGCGCTGTTCCCGCCGCCCGGCGCCACCGTCCGGGCCACCGTCGAACAGGTCGCCGGCAACCTCGCCGGCCGGGCCGCGCCCGATGTGGCGTCCTCCGGGCGCCACGGGGCCGTGGAGTCCGGCCCCGGGGGCGACGACGCCGACTATCTGGAGATCGAGCAGTTCGCCCGGCTCAAGCGGATCGCCCGCCGGCCCGCCCCGGTGCTCTTCCTCGTCCTGCTGGTCGTCTCGCTGATCGCCTGCCGCGGACTGCTCGGCGGCGGCTCCCTGGCCGGCGGCGCGCTGCTGCCCGCCCCGGGCGGCCTGGGCGACCTGTGGTCGTCGTACGCCGGCGGCTGGCATCCGGTCGGCGTCGGCGACACCGCGTCCGCCCCGCCCTACCTCGCGGTCCTGGCCGCGCTCTCCACGGTCTTCCTCGGCAGTACGGGCTTCACGCTGACCCTGCTGCTGGTCTGCTCGGTGCCGCTGGCCGGTCTGACCGCCTACTTCGCGTCCCGCCCGCTGGTCGCCTCCCGGCTGCTGCGGGCCTGGGGCTCGGTCGCCTACGCGTTCCTGCCGGCCGCGACCGGCGCGCTGGCCGGCGGCCGGCTGGGCACCGCCGTGCTGGCCGTCCTGCTGCCCCTGATGGCCCGCGCCGCGGTCGCCGCCAGTGGTCTGCGGCTGGCCCCCGGCACCCGGCCGAGCTGGCGCGCCGCCTGGGCGTACGCGCTGCTGGTGACCGTCACCACCGCCTTCACGCCGATCGTCTGGCCGATCGCGGTGGTGCTCGGCGCGGCGCTGCTGGTGCTGCGGTTCCTCGACGGCAGCCGGGGTGTGTGGATGGCGTACCTGCTGCGGTTCCTGGGCGTGGCGGTGGCGCCGCTGGTGGTGCTGGCGCCCTGGTCGCTGGCGCTGCTGGCGCACCCCTCGCGGTTCTTCCGGGAGGCCGGGCTGGACTTCGGCGCCGGGTCCGCGTCCGTCCTGGACCTCGTGGGGCTGAGCCCCGGCGGGCCCAAGGCGGTCGGCGGGGCGCTGCTGCTCGGCATCGTGCTGGCCGCCCTCGGCGCCACCCTGCGCGACGAGCGGCGCACCGCCGTCCGCACCGCCTGGGCGGTCGCCCTGACCGGGCTGCTGTGCGCCGCGCTGGGCAACGCCTCCGGCTGGACCGGCCCGGCGATGCTCGTCTACGGGCTGGCGCTGCTGTGCGCGGCCGCGGTGGGCGCCGAGGGCATCCGCACCCGGATGGCCGCGCTCGGCTTCGGCTGGAAGCAGCCGGCCGCGGTCCTGATCGCCGTCGCCTGCCTGGTCGCCCCCTTGTACGCGGCGGTCAGCTGGATGATCACCGGGGCGGCGGGGCCGGTCGAACGGCGCGATCCCACGCAGGTCCCGGCGTTCGTCGCGGAGGAGTCCTCCACCTCGGACCAGGCCCGCACGCTCGTCCTGGACGGGACGCCCGGCAAGGTCGCGTACTCCCTGGTCCGCGGCTCCGGCGCGCGCCTGGGGGACGCCGACCTGGCCGCCGAGGCCGGTCCGGACGCCAAGCTGGACGCCGTGGTCGCGCACCTGGTGGCCGGGTCCGGCGCCGACCAGACCGACCGGCTCGGCGGCTACGCGGTCCGCTACGTCCTGGTCCGCAAGGGCGCCCCGCGCGAGATGGGCCGCGTCCTGGACGCCACCCCGGGCCTGACCCGGCTCAGCCAGGACGACGGCAGCGCCCTGTGGCGGGTCGACCAGCGGGTCTCCCGGGTCGCGATCGTGCCCGGGCAGAACAAGGAGGGCGACGGCAGCGGCGACGCGGCCGCGCCGGTGCCGGTCCCGGCCGGGCCGGTCGAGGCGCACACCGCCAAGCTGCCCGCCGGGCCCGCCGGCCGGGTCCTGCGGATCGCCGACGCCGCCGACGACGGCTGGCACGCCACCCTCGACGGCACCCCGCTCAAGCCCGTCACCGTCGACGGCTGGGCGCAGGGCTTCCAGCTGCCGTCCGGCGGCGGCCGGCTCGACCTCACCCACGACGCCCCGCTCGGCCACACGCTGTGGCTGTGGGCCCAGGGCCTGCTCGCGCTCGTCCTGGTCGTGATGGCGCTGCCGGGCCGCCGCCGGGAGGTCGACGACGACCTGCCCGAGGAGGCCGCCGCGGCCGCCGCGGCACCGGCCGCGGGGGAGGGCCGCCGGGCCCGCCGGCTCCGGGACCGCGCCGAGGCCGCCGCGGCGGCGCCGGCCGGTGCCACCACCGCCGGCACGGGCGAGGAGCCCCCGCCGGCCCCGGTGGCGGAGCCCGCGCCCGCCGACCCGTACGCCGCGGTGCCCGCCCAGCCCTCCTACGAGGACTGGCAGACGGCCCCCGCCCAGGCTCCGGCCGACCCGCACGCCCCGGTGGCCGATCCGTACCAGGCCGCCCCGGTGGCCGACCCCTACCAGGCCGCGCCCTACCAGGCCGGCTACCCCTCCGAGGGCTACGAGCCCGGCGGCTACCCGGCCGACCCCTACCAGGCGGGCGCCTACGACCCGTACGGCTACGGTGCGCAGGCCCACCCCCACCCCGGTACGGGGCCGGAGCAGTCCTACCCCGGTGCCGGGCCGGAGCAGCTCTACCCCGGTGCCGGGCAGGAGCAGCCCGCGCCGTACCAGCAGCAGCCCTACGACGGCACGACGTACCCCGGCGCCTTCCCCGAGCCGCGCCGTGACGGGAGCGAGCAGCAGTGAAGCGCACGATTGTGTCCCTGACCGCCGCGGCCGCCGCGCTGGCCGCCGTCACCGGGGTCGCCGCGGTCGCGGCCCCCGGGGGCGCCCCGGCCGCCGCGCCCGCGGGCGGCACCCGGCTGCCCGTCCAGCGGTCCACCCTGGTCTGCCCGGCGCCCAGCTCGTCCGAGGTGGCCGAGACCACGTACACCGCGTTCGCGCCGTCCGGGGCCGGGGCCGGCGCGGACACCGGGAAGGGCACCGCCCAGCTGCTGCCCGCCGGGACCGTCGCCGACAGCGGCGGCAACCCGGCCGGCAAGGGCGGCCGGAACGCCAAGGACGGCAAGGACGCCAAGGGGGCCAAGGGCGGCGCGGCCGGGGGCGCGGACGCCGGCGGGTCCCGGACCGTCCCGCCGCCCGACACCAAGCCCGTGGTGCCCCTCCAGCAGGCCGGGAAGCCCGCCACGGCGGCCACCGACAGCGCCGACGCCCCGGCGCTCACCGGCTCCGCGGACGGGCCGCTGGCGCCCGGCTGGACGGTCCAGCAGACCACCGCGATCGCGGCCGGCTCCGGCCGCGGCCTCCAGGGGCTGAGCTGCACCGCCCCGGACACCCAGTTCTGGTTCCCCGGGGTGAGCACCGCGTCCGGCCGCACCGATTACGTCCACCTCACCAACCCCGACCCGGTGCCGGCCGTCGTGGACCTGGAACTGCTGGGCAAGGACGGCTCCCTGAAGGCCGGCGGCGGCGAGGACATCACGGTGCCGCCGCACACCACCGTCCCGGTGCTGCTGTCCACCCTCACCGGCACCCCGGTCGACGGCGCCGCGCTGCACGTCACCGCCCGCTCCGGCCGGATCGGCGCGGCCGTGCAGGCCGCGGACGGCACGCACGGCGGCGACTGGCTGCCGCCGGCCGCCGACCCGGCCCCGTCCGCCGTCCTGCCCGGTATCCCGGCCGACGCCGCCGACGTCCAGCTGACCGTGGTCGCCCCCGGCGACTCCGACGCCGACGTCAAGGTCCAACTGGCCACCAAGACCGGCCTGATCACCCCGGCGGGGCTGGACTCGCTGCACGTCAAGAGCGGGATGACGGTCACCGCCGACCTCAAGGACGTCACCAAGGGCGAGGCCGGCTCGCTGGTCCTCACGCCCAACGACACCGAGTCCGCCGCCCCGGTGACCGCCGCCGCGCGGGTCGTCCGGGGCAAGGGCGACAGCCAGGAGATGGCGTTCGTCCCGGCGACCCGCCCCCTGGAGGCGCGCGGCACCGCCGCCGACAACCGGGACAAGGGCAGCACGCTCTACCTGGTTGCTCCGCAGAAGGGCAAGGACGCCACGGTGACGGTCACCGCCTCGGCCGGCTCGGACGGCGGCACCCCGGCCTCCCGGACGTACACCGTCAAGGGCGGCACCACCCTGGCCGTCACCCCGCCGCAGCCCGCCGGCCTCAAGGGCGGCTACGCGCTGACCCTCGCGCCCCGGCCCGGCGGCGGCCCGGTCTACGCGGCCCGGATGCTGGCGCTGCCGCAGGGCGGGGTGCCGGCCTTCACCATCCAGCCGGTGCCCGACGACCGCGGCTCGGTGGTCGTCCCGTCCGCCGGCCAGGACCTGTCCCTGCTCACCCGGTGACACCCGGCGGCCCCGGGGCGCGCGCCATCCGGCCGCCCCCGGGGCACGCGCCACCGCGCCGCCCCCAGGGCACGTGCCCTCCGCCACCAGGCCACGGGGGCCGCCCCCGGGTCGCTCACTCCTGCCCGTACCGCGGATCCACCGACTCCGGTGCCAGCCCCAGCAGGTCGGCGACCTGCTCCACGACGACCTCGTGCACCAGCAGCGCCCGCTCGTCGCGGCCCTTGGCGCGGATCTCCACCGGCCGGCGGTAGATCACGATCCGGTCGCGATGCGGGCCGGTGGCCGGCAGCACCCGGCCCAGCGGCACGGCCTCGTCGTCCGCCAGCGGGTCCGGGTCGCCGTCCGGGCCGAAGCCCGGCACCTCCAGCACCAGGAAGTCGACCTGCGCCAGCTGCGGCCAGCGCCGCTCCAGGCGGTCCCGGGAGTCGTAGACGAGATCCGTGAACGCGTCGGCGCGGGACACCGACAGCGGCACCTGCGGCGGCGCGATCGGGCCGCGCATGCCGCGGCCGTGCCGGTCGCGGTGGCGGGGCCGCGGCGCCGGCGGACGGGAAGGTACGGGGCTGTCCATCAGATCGAGCGTAGCCCTCCGGGCAGGGCGCGTACGGCGTTGTGCGACAACTCGCCACTTGTCGCCGGGTGACCGGAACGGACCCGGTTCGGATCGTTTGCGGACCCGCCTCCGACCGTTCCACCACCGCGTATTGACATGAATTGCCCCACCTCGGGAGGGGTCTCTGCCCGCCCCGCCGCGTCACCCGTCCGGCCCCCCGCCGCCCCCGGCCACCGGGCGCAGGTCAGACGCATCGGACGAAGCGGGACGACACGGTTGGGTGAGCCGGGGCGGAGTCGTCGCGGCCCGCTCAAGAGTGCGGTACCGTCCAACGTCGTGAGCCCTGTACGTCGCTGTTCGCGCACTGCGTGCGGCCGCCCCGCCGTCGCAACGCTGACGTACGTCTACGCGGATTCGACCGCCGTGCTCGGACCGCTCGCCACCTACGCCGAGCCGCACTGCTACGACCTGTGCGCCGAGCACTCCGAGCGCCTGACCGCCCCCCGCGGCTGGGAAGTCGTCCGCCTCGCCCTCGACGCCGGCCCCGCCCGGCCCAGCGGCGACGACCTCGAAGCGCTCGCCAACGCCGTCCGCGAGGCCGCCCGCCCCCAGGAGCGCGCCGCCGGCGGCCCGGACACCCCGGCCCCCACCGGACGCGACGGCCACCCCATGGAGGTCGCCCGCCGCGGCCACCTCCGGGTCCTGCGCTCACCCGACTCCTGACCGGTCCTTGACCCGCCGCGCCGCCCTGTCACCGGCCCGTTCCGCCCCGTACCCGGCTCGTTCACGGCTCCCGTACACAACGTGCGGGTAGGTTTGTGACTCCGACGCGACTCCAGGAGGGCTTGGCTGTGACTGATCTGTCGCAGATCGTGAAGGCGTACGACGTGCGCGGCGTGGTCCCCGACCAGTGGGACGAGACCCTGTCCGAACTCTTCGGCGCGGCCTTCGCCGAGGTCACCGGCGCCGGCGCGATCGTCATCGGGCACGACATGCGGCCCTCCTCACCCGGCCTGGCCGGCGCCTTCGCGCGCGGCGCGGCCCGCCGCGGCGCCGACGTCACCGAGATCGGCCTGTGCTCCACCGACCAGCTCTACTACGCCAGCGGCGCCCTCGGCCTGCCCGGCGCGATGTTCACCGCCTCGCACAACCCCGCCCGGTACAACGGCATCAAGATGTGCCGGGCCGGCGCCGCCCCCGTGGGCCAGGACACCGGCCTGGCCGACATCCGCGCCCTGGTGGAGCGCTGGCGCGAGCAGGGCGCCCCCGAGCCGGCCGCCCGCCCCGGCACCGTCACCCGCCGCGACGTCCTCGCCGACTACGCCGCCCACCTGCGCACCCTGGTGGACCTGTCGGCCATCCGCCGCCTGAAGGTCGTCGTCGACGCCGGCAACGGCATGGGCGGCCACACCGTCCCCACCGTCTTCGCGGACCTGCCGCTCGACCTCGACCCGCTCTACTTCGAGCTCGACGGCTCCTTCCCGAACCACGAGGCCAACCCCCTCGACCCCAAGAACATCACCGACCTCCAGGCCCGCGTCCGCGCCGTCGGCGCCGACCTCGGCCTGGCCTTCGACGGCGACGCCGACCGCTGCTTCGTCGTGGACGAGAACGGCGACCCGGTCTCCCCGTCCGCGATCACCGCCCTGGTCGCCGCCCGCGAACTGGCCAAGCACCCCGGCGGCACGGTCATCCACAACTGCATCACCTCCTGGTCCGTCCCCGAGGTCGTCAAGGAGCACGGCGGCACGCCCGTCCGCACCCGCGTCGGCCACTCGTTCATCAAGGGCGAAATGGCCCGCACCGGCGCGGTCTTCGGCGGCGAGCACTCCGCGCACTACTACTTCCGCGACTTCTGGAACGCCGACACCGGCATGCTCGCCGCCCTGCACGTCCTGGCCGCCCTCGGCGAACAGGACCGCCCGCTCTCCGGACTCGTGGCCGAATACGACCGCTACGCCGCCTCCGGCGAGATCAACAGCACCGTCGACGACCAGACCGCCCGCCTCGCCGCCGTCAAGGCCGCCTACGAGGGCCGCGACGGCATCACCCTCGACGAGCTCGACGGCCTCACCGTCACCGCCCCCGACTGGTGGTTCAACGTCCGCCCCTCCAACACCGAACCGCTGCTGCGCCTCAACGCCGAGGCCCGCGACCGCGCCACCGTCGACCGGGTCCGCGACGAGGCCCTGGCGATCATCCGCGGCTGACCGCCCGGTGGCGGGCCGCCCGCCGCCCGGCCCGCCACCCCTCCCGCCCGGCGGGGCGGCCCGGCCGGGCAGGCCCCGGCCCCCGCACCGGCGGTACGCTGGCCACGCCGCAACCACGCCGAAGGAGCCCCGATGCCCGTCGAAGCCAGCCTGCTGGAGATCCTCGCCTGCCCGGCCTGCCACGCCCCGCTGGAGGACCGCACCGCGGCGGACCCAGCCACCCTGGTCTGCACCTCCGGCGACTGCGGCCTGGCCTACCCGGTCCGCGACGGCATCCCCGTCCTCCTCGTCGACGAAGCCGCCCCCCAGGGCTCCCCGACCGCCGCCTGACCCGGCACCAGCCCGCCCACCGGCGAAACGGAGGCCGCGCCACCATGCTCGACGAGTCCCTGCTCGACGCACCCGAGGCGCTGGCCGGCGCCGACCGCTTCGGCCTGCTCCGCGGCGTCGCCGAATCCGGCGCCCGGGTCCGCACCGCCGTCCGCGGCGCCGCCGAGGCCGGCATCGGCGAACTGACCCCGGACGGCCGCCCCCGCGCCGTCCTGATCGCCGGCCCCGGCCCGGCCGCCGCCGGCGTCGCCGATCTGCTGCGCGCCCTCAGCGGCGGCAGCTGCCCGGTCAGCCTCGTGACGCCCACCGGCGTCGCCCCCGTCCCCGGCGCACTGCGCTGGACCCTCCCCGGCTGGGCCGGCCCCACCGACCTCCTCCTGCTCGCCGGCCCCGACGCCGCCGACCCCGGCCTCGCCGAGCTCGTCGAGCAGGCGTACCGCCGCGGCTGCTCCGTCGTCGCCGTCACCCCCGCCGGCGGCCCGCTCGCCGACGCCGTCATCCAGGCCCGCGGCCTGGCCGTACCGCTCGCCACCACCGCCTACGACGCCGAGTTCGACGTCGAGGGCGCCCCGCCCGCCGCCCCCGGCACCCTGTGGTCCGTGCTCATCCCGCTGCTCGCGCTCGCCGACCGGATCGGCCTGATCAGCGCCCCGCCGGACGCCCTCACCGCGCTCGCCGACCACCTCGACCGGATCGCCGAACGCTGCGGCCCGGCCATCCCCACGTACACCAACCCCGGCAAGACCCTCGCCGCCGACCTCGCCGACGCGCTCCCGCTGATCTGGAGCGAGGGCCCGCTCGCCGCCGCCGTCGGCCGCCACTTCGCCACCGAGCTCGCCGGGCTGGCCGGCCGCCCCGCGCTCGCCGCCGAGCTGCCCGAGGCGCTGCTGACCCACCGCACCCTGCTGGCCGGCGCGCTGGCCGCCGGCGCCGACCCCGACGACTTCTTCCGCGACCGCGTCGAGCAGCCCGCCGCCCTGCACGCCCGGATCGTCCTGCTCCGCGAACGCGCCCCGGACGCGCTGTCGGCCACCCGCGCCGCCCAGCAGCTCGCCGACGAACGCGACACCCCCCTCAGCGAGCTGGAACCGGGCCCCGGCAGCGATCTCGAACGCGCCGCGGAACTCCTCGCCATCGCCGATTTCGGCGCCGTTTACCTCGCGCTCGCCGGCACCGGGTGATCATGGCGGCGGGGCCGCCCGGCGGCGCCCCGCCGGCCCGACGCACCCCGGCCGGCCCCCGCACCCTGTAGGAAGCAGCCCCCCATGGACCGCCTCGCCACCACCGTGCGCCCCTACGCCTGGGGCTCCACCACCGCCCTCCCCGACCTCCTCGGCACCCCGCCCACCGGCGAACCCCAGGCCGAGATGTGGTTCGGCGCCCACCCCGCCGCCCCCGCCCGCCTCGACCGCGGCCGCGGCCCGGTCTCCCTCGCCGACGTCATCGCCGCCGACCCCGAGGCCGAACTCGGCCCCGCCGCCGTCCGCGCCTTCGGCCCCCGCCTGCCGTTCCTGCTCAAACTCCTCGCCGCCGGCGCCCCGCTCTCCCTCCAGGTCCACCCCGACCGCGCGCAGGCCGAGGCCGGCTTCGCCGCCGAGGAGGCCCGCGGCATCCCCCTCGACGCCCCCCACCGCAACTACAAGGACCGCAACCACAAGCCCGAACTCATCTGCGCCCTCACCCCCTTCGAGGGCCTGTGCGGCTTCCGCCACCCCGCCGAGGCCGCCGACCTCCTCGACGGCCTCGGCGTCGGCGACCTCAAGCCGTACGCCGACATCCTGCGCGCCGAACCGGGCCCGGCCGCCCTCCGCGAGGTCCTCACCGCCGTCCTCGGCGCCGAACGCCACGCCGTCGCCGATACCGCCGACCGCGCCGCCTCCGCCGCCGCGCAGCTCGCGCCCAAGGGCGGCCCGTACGCCGCCGCCTACGCCGCCTGCGCCACCCTCGGCCACCACCACCCCGGCGACCCCGGCGTGCTGGCCGCCCTGCTCCTCAACCACGTCGTCCTCCAGCCCGGCGAAGCGCTCTTCCTCGGCGCCGGCGTCCCGCACGCCTACCTCAGCGGCCTCGGCGTCGAGCTGATGGCCAACTCCGACAACGTCCTGCGCTGCGGCCTGACCCCCAAGCACATCGACGTCCCCGAACTCCTCCGCGTCGTCCGCTTCGAACCCCGCGACGCCGGCGTGCTGCGCCCCGAGGACACCGGCGGCGAGGAGGTCTACGACACCCGCACCGCCGAATTCCGGCTCTCCCGCTTCGTCCTCGCCCCCGGCGCCGCCGCCCGCCCGCTGCCCGCCGGACCCCCGCAGATCCTGCTGTGCACCGCCGGCACCGTCCGCCTGACCAGCGATCGCGGCACCACCCGGGAGGCCGCCCTCACCCCCGGCACCGCCGTCTTCGCGCCCGCCGGCGAACACCTCACCGCCACCGGCGACGGCACCCTCTTCCGCGCCACCGTCGCCGTCTGACGCACCGCCGGGCGGCGCCCGGGGGCGGCCTCCCCGCCGCGCCCGCCGGCCGGGCTGCGACAATGACCGCCGCACAGCCATTAAAGGGGCGGTAAAGCCCGGTCTACGGAAGGGACACGGCGCACCCATGAGCGCATCCGGCGGTACCAAGGCGATCGTTGCGGCGCTGGGCGCCAACCTGGCGATCGCCGCGGCCAAGTTCGTCGCCTTCGCCTTCAGCGGCTCGTCCTCGATGCTCGCCGAAGGCGTCCACTCCCTCGCCGACTCCGGCAACCAGGGCCTGCTGCTCCTCGGCGGCAAGCGCGCCCAGCGCGCCGCCACCGAGGAACACCCCTTCGGCTACGGCCGCGAGCGTTACGTCTACGGCTTCCTCGTCTCCATCGTCCTGTTCACCGTCGGCGGCGTCTTCGCGCTCTACGAGGGCTGGGAGAAGATCCAGCACCCCCAGCCCCTCGAAGCGTGGTACTGGCCCGTCGGCGTCCTGGTCTTCGCCGTCATCGCCGAGGGCTTCTCCTTCCGCACCGCCGTCAAGGAGTCCAACGAGCTGCGCGGCAAGCAGAGCTGGGTCCAGTTCATCCGCCGCGCCAAGGCCCCCGAACTCCCCGTCGTCCTCCTGGAGGACTTCGGCGCCCTCATCGGCCTCGTCCTCGCCCTCGGCGGCGTCGTCCTCACCGTCGCCACCGGCAGCAGCGTCTGGGACGGCATCGGCACCATGTGCATCGGCGCGCTGCTCGTCCTGATCGCCCTCGTCCTCGCCGCCGAGACCAAGTCGCTGCTGCTCGGCGAGGCCGCCGGCCCCGAGCAGGTCGCCCGGATCCGCGCCGCGCTCGTCGACGGCGACGCCGTCACCCGCGTCATCCACATGCGCACCCTCCACCTCGGCCCCGAGGAACTCCTCGTCGCCGCCAAGATCGCCGTCCACCACGACGACACCGCCGCCGAGATCGCCCGCGCCATCGACGCCGCCGAGGCCCGCATCCGCGCGGCCGTCCCGATCGCCCGCGTCATCTACCTCGAACCCGACATCTACGACGAGCGCGCCGCCGCCCAGGCCCCGCCCGCCGCCGGCTGACCCGCCCCGCCGCCCGCCGCGCGGCCGCCGCCCACCGATCGGAACCGGCCAACGTCCACGCGATATGGGGCCGCGGACCCGATCGGTGTAAATTCGACTCCAGTGCCAGACGTCGCTGCTGATGGCGGTCGGGCGGCCCGCACCGCGGACCGGCCGAGGGAGAGAGGGCCTCCGACGGACTGCGCTGCGGCAAGGGGAGAGGTGTACCGGCCCCCACGTAGGCTCGGTGCGCCCGGACGCGATCTCCGGACCCCGACCCGCGCCGCAGACTGCCCGAATTGCCCGACCGACCTCGACATCCGAGGAGCAGCCCGAATGACGACAGCAGCCACCGGCCAGGACTTCAAGGTCGCCGACCTTTCCCTCGCCGCCTTCGGCCGCAAGGAGATCACCCTCGCCGAGCACGAGATGCCCGGCCTGATGGCGATCCGCCGGGAATACGCCGACCAGCAGCCCCTCAAGGGCGCCCGGATCACCGGCTCCCTGCACATGACCGTGCAGACCGCCGTCCTGATCGAGACCCTGGTCGCCCTGGGCGCGCGGGTCCGCTGGGCCTCCTGCAACATCTTCTCCACCCAGGACCACGCCGCCGCGGCCATCGCCGTCGGCCCGAACGGCACCCCCGAGAACCCCCAGGGCGTCCCGGTCTTCGCCTGGAAGGGCGAGACCCTCGACGAGTACTGGTGGTGCACCGAGCAGGCCCTGACCTGGCCGGACGCCCCCACCGGCGGCCCGAACATGATCCTGGACGACGGCGGCGACGCCACCCTCCTCGTCCACAAGGGCGTCGAGTACGAGAAGGCCGGCCAGGCCCCCGCCGTCGAGACCGCCGAGAACGACGAGCACCGCGCCATCCTGGAGCTGCTCAACCGCACCCTCGCCGAGAACGCCCAGAAGTGGACCAAGCTCGCGTCCGAGATCCGCGGCGTGACCGAGGAGACCACCACCGGCGTCCACCGCCTGTACGAGATGCAGCGCGACGGCGTCCTGCTCTTCCCGGCGATCAACGTCAACGACGCCGTGACCAAGTCGAAGTTCGACAACAAGTACGGCTGCCGGCACTCCCTCGTCGACGGCATCAACCGCGCCACCGACGTCCTCATCGGCGGCAAGGTCGCGGTCGTCTGCGGCTACGGCGACGTCGGCAAGGGCTGCGCGGAGTCCCTGCGCGGCCAGGGCGCCCGCGTCATCGTCACCGAGATCGACCCGATCTGCGCCCTCCAGGCCGCGATGGACGGCTACCAGGTCGCCACCCTGGACGACGTCGTCGAGACCGCCGACATCTTCATCACCACGACCGGCAACAAGGACATCATCATGGCCTCCGACATGGCCAAGATGAAGCACCAGGCGATCGTGGGCAACATCGGCCACTTCGACAACGAGATCGACATGGCCGGCCTGGCGAAGATCCCCGGCATCGTCAAGGACGAGGTCAAGCCGCAGGTCCACACCTGGACCTTCCCCGACGGCAAGGCCATCATCGTGCTCTCCGAGGGCCGCCTGCTCAACCTCGGCAACGCCACCGGCCACCCCTCGTTCGTGATGTCCAACTCCTTCGCGGACCAGACCCTGGCCCAGATCGAGCTGTTCACCAAGCCCGAGCAGTACCCCACCGACGTCTACGTCCTGCCCAAGCACCTGGACGAGAAGGTCGCCCGCCTCCACCTGGACGCGCTGGGCGTCAAGCTCACCACCCTCCGCCCGGAGCAGGCCGCCTACATCGGCGTCAAGGTCGAGGGCCCCTACAAGTCCGACCACTACCGCTACTGAGCCGCCGCCGGCCCCTCCCCGGGCCGGCCCCCGGCACCACCGGCAGCCGCCGGCACCAGGCCCCCGCCCTCCCGGCGGGGGCCTGCGCCGTAAAGCCCCCGGGCACCGGCCCCGTAGAGTCCCCGGAAACCCCCGCGCCACCCGCGCCCGGACACCGCCCCCCGTCCCAAGGACTGCACCCCCATGCCCCGCGGCCACTACTCCCTGCACGACCCGCACGACCACACCCCCCTCGGCGAGGAACACTTCCACTGCGCCACCGGCCCCTCCGGCTGGCGCTACGTCTCCCAGACCCTCGACACCGCCGGCGAGCACACCGGCTCCGTCGACCTCACCCTGGACGACCTCGGCCGCCCGATCCGCCTCGAACTCCACGCCCGCGCCTGGCAGGTCCGCGGCGCCGCCCTCGACGGTGTCACCTGGGTCCGCACCGACCCCACCGGCGCCCACGCCACCGAGGGCAACGCCCCCGCGCACGCCTTCACCGGCGCCTCCCCGGCCTTCCTCGTCGCCACCGCCCGCCTGCTGCGCCCCGCGCTCGGCGCCGGCGCCGTCCGCGTCCGGCTCGTCGCCCTCACACCCCCCGTCCTCGCGCCCCGCACCCTCGACCAGTCCTGGGCCCTGCTCTCCAGCACACCACACGCCACTGACAACGCCCCCCTCGTCGCCGACGAGTACCAGGTCACCGACCTGGAAACCGGCGAACAGCACACCGTCCACCTCGCCGGCGACGTCGTCCTCGCCGCCCCCGGCATCGAGCTGGAATCCCTGGACACCCCGCCGTCCGCGTTCAGTTGAGCGGACGGCGGTACGGGCCCGGGTCGGCTCGGGGCTCATAGGGGGAGACGGCAGGGCCGCCGGGCGCGGGGCGGACGATGGGTCCGCCGGGCGCGGGGCGCACAACCGAGGCCGCGCCGCGGGGCCGGCCGCGCCCGCCCCCACCTCACGCCGGCGGCGCGAACCCGCTTCCCCTGCGCGGCACTTCGCCGCCCCGCCCCTCGTCCGGAACCCCCGCCCCAGGGACCGCCGCACCCGGAACCGCAGCCCCCGCGCCCGCCACCGGGCCGCCACCCAGCGGCGCACCCTCCGAGGCCACGCCGACGCCCCCGCCCATGCCCCCGCTCCCGAAGGCCCGCCGGGACTCCCGCCCCTGCCGCTCGCGGACCACCGCGTCCAGATACAGCGTCGGATCCACCCCCGCCGGCACCTCCGCCCCGGTGAAGCCCCGCAGATCCGCGGCCAGCCGCCAGGCCATCGCCGCACCCGCCTGAGGCTCCAGTTCACCGAGCCGCCCCAGGTACTGCCGCACGGCCAGCCACCACCCGTCCGGGACCCGCGACAGATCGAGCCCGCCGACCTCCCCGGCCAGCCACGGGGGCGGCGCCGGCAGCAGCACCCGGCCGGCCTCCGCCTCCGGTATCCGCTCCCGTACGACCAGCGTCCCGGCGAACACATCCCCCAGCCGCCGCCCCCGCGCCGACACCAGGGACGCGATCGACGCCACCACCCCCATGGTCATCACGATCTCGATCGCCCCCATGGCGCCCCGCACCAGCGCGTGCCGGAACCGGATCGGCCCGCCGTCCTCCCGCACCACCCGCAGCCCGCAGATCAGCTTCCCCAGCGACCGCCCGTGGCTCAGCGTCTCCACCGCGATCGGAATCCCCACCTGCACCAGCACGAACGTCGCCACGGTCACCGCCGCCAGCACCGCCTCGTCCATCGACGACAAGGCGGTCACCATCCCCACCGTCACGGCGATGTACGCGGCCCAGGCCACGGCGAGGTCCACGACCACCGCCAGCCCCCGGCTCGCCAGCCGGGCCGGCCGCAGTCCCAGCACCACGGCCTCACCCGTCACCAGCTGACTCATCCGCCCACTCCCTCTCGCCCTGAATTCCCGGCGCCCGCCCCTGCGGCCACCGCTTCCGGCGCGCTTCCCCTGGGGGAGGACCACGGCCCCGCGCCCGGCCAGTCTGCCAAGCTGACCCGGCACCCACCCACCGCGCTGCGAGGAGCGACCCCGTTATGGACCTCGATGTCTTCGTCACGGCCCACGGCGCCGACTGGGACCGCCTGGAAACCCTGGTGAACCGCAAGCGCCGCCTCACCGGCGCCGAGGCCGACGAACTCGTCACCCTCTACCAGCGCACCACCACCCACCTCTCCCTCCTCCTCTCCAGCGCCCCCGACCCCGCCCTGACGGGCCGCCTCACGTCCCTCGTGGCCCGCGCCCGCAGCAAGGTCACCGGCGCCCGCAAGTCCTCCTGGCGGGACGCCGCCCGCTTCTTCACCACCGGCTTCCCCGCCGCCGTCTACCGCCTGCGCCACTGGTGGATCCCCACCGCGGTGCTCTCCGTCGCCGTCGCTGCCCTCATGGGCTGGTGGATAGCCGCCCACCCGGAGGTCCAGGCCACCCTCGGCGCCCCCCAGGAACTCCGCGAGATGACCCGCCCCGGCGGCGAGTACGAGACCTACTACTCCAGCCACCCCGCCGCCGCCTTCGCCGCCCAGGTATGGACGAACAACGCCCAAGCCGTCGCCCTCTGCCTGGTCCTCGGCGCGTTCCTCGGCCTCCCGGTCCTCTGGGTCCTCTTCCAGAACATGCTCAACCTGGCCGCCGGCCTGGGCCTGATGGCCTCCGCGGGCCGCCTCGACACCTTCCTCGGCCTGATCCTCCCGCACGGCCTCCTCGAACTGACCGCCGTCTTCGTCGCCGCCGGCATCGGCCTCCGCCTCGGCTGGACCGTCATCGACCCGGGCCCGCGCACCCGCCGCACCGCCCTCGCCGAGGAGGGCCGTGCCGCCCTCGGCGTCGCCATCGGCCTGGCCGCCGTCCTCTTCGTCTCCGGCCTCCTCGAAGGCTTCGTCACCCCCTCCGGCCTCCCCACCTGGGCCCGCATCGGCATCGGCGTCCTCGCCGAGCTGGCGTTCCTCACCTACGTCTACGTGCTCGGCGGCCGCGCGGTCCGCGCCGGCGAGACCGGCGACCTCGACGCCGCCGACCGCGACGCCCTCCTCCCCACCGCCGCCTGATGTGCGCGCACCCCCGCTGACCTGCTAATCTCCTCTTCGTCCCAGCGACCCGTTGACACGGGCTGCTGGGGGAGGTAGATTCAAACGGTTGCGACGGACTGGACAGGTCCGGCAGCGACGGTTAGTCTCAATCTCCGCTCCGGCCGCACATTCAAGCGGCGGGGCGCACCGACCTCTTACGGAAGCCCGCTCGATCATTGGATCGAACACCTTCTGATAAAGTCGGAAAAAGCCGAAAGGCAAAACCCCTCCGATGGGTAATCCAGAACGGAATTCACCCCGACCGCCACGCGGTTCGGAACGAAAGAAGATCTGATAAAGTCGGAAAGGCCGGAAAGCGAAAGCGGAACGGCCGGACCCCGCTCCAGCAGGGGGCCAGAGACGGAAACGGATCTGGTAAG
>NZ_LLZI01000283.1 GCF_001509485.1 Streptomyces sp. NRRL F-4489 | reverse complement strand
GGGGGCGGCAGGCGGGGGGAGGGGCTGGGGGAGTGAGTTCCCGAACTGGGGGCGGTGGGGTGGTTGAGGTGGTTGGGGTGGCTGGGGGGGTCGGGGGAGTGGTGACTGGAGGGGGTAGAGAGGGCGAGGCGGCTGGAGTGGCTGAAGGGGCTGAGGAGACTGCAGTGGCTGGGGCGGTGCAAGGGGCTCGGCGAGAGGGGGAGTGGCTGAGTAGGCTGCGGGGGCAGGAGAGCCGGCAGGGCCGGAACGGGCAGCAGGGGCGGAACGGCTGGGACGGCCGGAACGGCTGGAAGGGCTGGGGCCTCGGGGACGGTACCGGCCGGCCCCGGGGACGGTACGGCCCAGCCCCGGGGAGGCCAGCGGCGTGCACGGCGGCCACAAGTCGCCGTAACCCGGCCCGGAAAGGCCCGGTGCGGCCCGCCCAGGCCCCGGCCGTCGGCCAGTACGGAAGGGAACGCCATGACGTGGCAGCGGGGGCATCAGGCAGGGCAGCGGGGGCATCAGACAGGCGCATCCGGCCCGGACGGGCGGCCGGACAGCGGGCCGGACACCGGGTCGGAAACAGGGCCGGACAGCGGGCCGGAATCCGGGCCGGACACCGGCCGAGTGCGCAGGCGCGAGGAGGGTGACCTCGCGGCCTGTGTGACGGCGCTTGCCGCCGCGCACGTACACAGCGGGTACCCCCACCTCTGGCCCGAGGACCCGGCGGGCTGGCTCACCCCGGACGGTATGACCGCCGCCTGGGTCGCCGAGCTGGGCGGACGGGTCGTCGGCCACGCCGCGCTGTGCGGGAACGAAGTCAGCCGGCTCTACGTCGCGCCCGGCGCCCACGGCCACGGCCTCGGCGCGCGGCTGCTCGACGCCATCGACGCCGAGGCGGCGCTGCGCGGTCTGCGGCTCGTCCTGGAGGTGCAGACCGCCAACACCGCGGCCGTCGCCCTGTACGAACGCCGGGGCTGGGTGCGCCGCGGCACCGAGCGGCAGTGGTGGGGCACCGGCGCGGCCGCGGAAGAGGTGGAGGTGCACCGCTACGACGCGCCGGCGCCGCCGCCCGGCGCAGTGGTCACCCCCCGCTGACGTGTCGTCCCCCGCCACCACCCGCCTGATCTGCGAAGGTGGTCAGGGCCGCGCATCATGTGATGGGCCCATGATCGACCGGCCGCCGTGGAGTGGAGGTACGGATGCAGCGGACCGCCCCGGATCCGCAGCGGGAGCCCGGACCGGCCCCGCCGGTGGGCCTGCCGGTCCTCCCCGAGCTCGCCGCGCACCTCTCCGCGGCCGCCGGCCGCACCGCCCCCGAACCCCCCGGCGGCTCCGAACCGCTGCGCGCCGCCGCCTGCGGCTACTGGGAGCGGCGCGGCCTGTTCACCCTCGCCGACCGGGTCCTCGCCGGCCCGGGGGCGCCCGCCCTGCTCCTCGCCCTGTACGCGGCGGCCGATGGCGCGGTCCTGCTGCCGCGGCCGTGCGCCCAGTGGTACGCGCCGCCGGCCCGGTTGCTCGGACGGCCGGTGCACCTCACGCCCGTACCGGCCGAATCGGGCGGGCTGCCGGATCCGTTCGCCCTGCTGGAGACCGTACGGCGGGCCCGGATACACGGCGACACGCCGCGCGTCCTGGTGCTCTCGGTGGCCGACGACCCGTCCGGTACGTGCCCGCCGCCGGAGCAGCTGCACGAGGTCTGCGAGGCGGCGGCCGAGGAGGGGCTGTGGATCATCAGCGACGAGTCGCACCGCGATCTGCTGCACGATCCGCATGACACGGTGGTGCTGAGCCCGGCCGAGATGCTGCCCGGCGAGGTCGTGGTGCTGACCGATCTGCGGGCCGCGCTGCTGCCCGCCTCCTGGCCGGTGGCGCTGGCCCGTTTTCCCGGCACCCGCCGCGGCGCCGTCCTACGGGACGCGGTGCTGCACACGCTCACCCGGTTGCGCACGCCCCTGCCCGGCCCGTTGGCCGCTCCCGCCATCCACGCCCTGGGGGAACCGGACGCCGTACGGGAACGGACCGCGGCCGCCGCCCGGGTGTACGGGGCGCTCACCAGGGCGCTGCACCAGACCCTCACGGGGGCCGGGGCGCTGTGCCGCCCGCCGCACTCCGGCAGCTGCCTCTACGCCGATCTGGAACCGCTGCGGCAGCCGCTCGCCGCCCACGGCATCACGGGTTCGGGCGCGCTGGAGCGGGAGTTGGCGCCGTGGGCGGCCCGCGGCGGCCACCGCTTCGAGGACGAGCCGGACTCCCTGCGGGTACGGCTGGGGGCCGATGCCCTGCTGGGCGCCGACATGGAGCTGCGGCAGGGGGTGCTGGACGCGGCGGATCCGCTGGAACTGCCGCACGTGCGGGCCGGGTTGAGTGCGCTGGGGCGGGCGTTGGCGGAGTTGTCGGGGGAGCCGCGAGAGACGGGAGTGGGGGGAGAGGAGCGCCCATCGGGGCCGGGAGGGACCGGCGACGGCACCGGTGAGAGGAACGGTGACCGGACCGGGAACGGTGACGAAGCCCGTGACGGGCCCGTGGAGAGCCGTGAGCAGGCCGGAGGCGAGGGTGGCCGTTCCGAGGACGGGAGCGGCCCGTATGGGGGCGGCAGTGACCGCTGAGGCCGGCCCGATTCCCTCGCCGAGCGCCCGCGCCCGTTGCCGTCGGCCCGCGCCCCCGCCGGGCATTCGCCCCCGGGCCGCCCTGCCCGCCCCGTCCACCGCATCCGCCCCGCCCGCCGCTCCCCGGGCCGGCCGGTGTCCGCCCGATACGCCCGCCCCCCTCGTGCCTCCGGTTCCGCCCGGCCACCGAATGGAGCCCCTGGATGACCGAACAGACCGAGCGCTCTGCTGCCCGCCGCTCCCTCGCCGCGCCCTCCGGCACCGAGCCGCGCCCGTACGACGACGCGTATGACGACGCGCACGACGACACGTACGGCGGTGTGCCGGACGCCGCCCACGATGACCGCAACGCCGTTACAGAGGAGGCTGGTGGCGGAATGGCCGACGGTACTGCCGAGGGCATGGCCGGGTACGGGGCGGCGGCGGTGCCGGGCAGCGTGCCGCCGCCGCTCACCGAGCCGCGCCCCCTGGGGGAGCCGCGCACCTGGCCCCGCGACTTCACCGACCGGCTGACCGCGCCGCTGCCCGGCGTCCGCGCGCTGGCCCGGATCGCGCGGGAGGGCAAGCTGCGCCCGGCTCCCCAGACGCTCCCGCAGATCCAGCAACTGCCCTTCGAGCCAGGACCGATGCCGGACGCCGGCCCGTCGACCGTCGCGCTCACCTGGGCCGGGCACGCCAGTTGGATCCTCCGGATCGGCGGGCTGACCGTCCTGACCGACCCGGTGTGGTCCCGCAAGATCCTCGGCACGCCGCCCCGGGTCACCCCGGTCGGCGTCCGCTGGGAGGACCTGCCGCCCGTCGACGCGGTGGTCATCAGCCACAACCACTACGACCACCTGGACGCGCCGACGCTCAAGCGGCTGCCGCGCGACACGCCGCTGCTGCTCCCGGCGGGACTCGCGGTGTGGGCGCGGCGGCGCGGGTTCACGCGGGTCACCGACCTGGACTGGTGGGAGGCGGTGGAGCTGTCCGGCCCCGGCGGCCCGGTGCGGATCGACTTCGTACCCGCGCACCACTGGAGCAAGCGGACGCTGACCGACACCTGCCGCTCCCTGTGGGGCGGCTGGATGTTCACCGCCCCCGATGGACGGCGGGTGCACTTCGCCGGGGACACCGGCTACGGCCACTGGTTCGAGGAGATCGGCCGCCGCTACCGGGACATCGACCTGGCGCTGCTGCCCATCGGGGCGTACGACCCGCGCTGGATGCTGCGGCCGGTGCACACCGACCCGGAGGAGGCGGTCCGGGCCTGCCAGGACCTGGGCGCGCGGTATCTGGCGCCGATGCACTGGTCGACGTTCCTGCTCTCCGCCGAACCGCCGCTGGAGCCGCTGCACCGGGTCCGCGCCGCCTGGTCGGCGGCCGGCCGCGCGCGGTCGGAGCTGTGGGACCTGGCGGTGGGGGCGTCGCGCGTACTGCCGGAGCGGTGAGCGGGCGGAATCCCGAGCGGGCGGGACGGTGAGCGGGCGGGGCGCTGAGTGAGCCTGGCGGGGCGCTGAGCGGCGCTACGGCGTGCCGTCGCCCTCCCGCGCGCCCGCGCCTTCCCCCGCGCCGTCCGCCGCCCCCAGGGCGCCCGTCGGGCCGCCCGCCGGCGCCGGGCGGGGCCGCCGCCAGCGCTCAGGCGCCACCCGCCGCCACCCGGCCGGTACGGCCCCCAGGAGGACCGTCAGGCCGATCGCGGCGGCCACGCCCTCCCACGGGTCGCGGAAGAGGGAGCCGCTGAGCAGCCCGATCAGTTCGTAGGCCGCGGCCCAGGCCAGGCAGGCCGGGAGGTCGCCGCGGGCGAAGCGCCGGGGCGGCACCGCGGCGAACAGGCACGCCAGCATGACCGGAATCCGACCCGCCGGGACCAGACGGGACAGCACCAGTACCAGCACCCCGTGGTCGCGCAGCTGCCGCCGGGCCCGCGCCAGGTGCTCCGGGGCGGCCCGGGCGCGCAACCGGGCCAGCCAGCGCGAGCCGTTGCGGGACCCGGCCCCGCGCCGCCCCAGCCAGTACAGGCCGAGGTCCCCGAGGAACGCGGCGCAGGACGCGACCGCGAAGACGTACAGCGGCGCGAGCGGCGAGCTGTGGTGGAAGGCGACCACCGCGGCCGAGCTGACCACCGCGCCGGTGGGGACGACGGGCACCAGCGAGCCGAGGACGACCAGGAGGAAGAGCGACGGGTAGCCGACCGCCTGCTGGGTCGATTCCGGCGGCACGTGCGGGAGCACCCGGCCCAGCCCCTCGGCCAGGGTGGTGGCGAGGGGCGTCACCGGGTGGTCCTCGGGCGTACGGTCTCGCCGTGCCCGGGCCGGTGCACGGTCACCTCCGGGGCCAGCAGCGCGGCCTGCCGCTCGAACTCCTGGCCCGGCGCGTGGAACTCGTGCGGGCGTACGGCGTCCAGCCCGATCGGCCAGTACGTGCCGTAGTGCACCGGGACGGCGCTGCACGGGGCGAGCCGGGCGGCGGCCAGGGCGGCCCGCCGGGCGTCCAGGTGGCCGGGCCCGAGGAACGGCCCCCAGCCGCCGACCGGCAGCAGGGCCACATCGCACGGTCCGACCTCCGCCGCCAGCCCCGGGAAGAGCCCGGTGTCCCCGGCGAAGTAGGTGCGCGCGCTGCCCTGGACGACGTATCCGAGCGCGGGCACGCGGTGCGGCCCGTACGGGAGCCGCCGGCCGTCGTGGACGGCGCGCACCGCGCGGACGACGAGTCCGCCCCCGGGGGCGTCCCCGGCGCTGCCGCCCCCAAGGGGACCGAGGCGGGCGAGGCGGCACTCCTCGCCCGGTCGGAGTTCGGTCACCGGGAGGCCGCGGGCCGCGGCGACCCGGCGGAGCCCCGGGACGGCGGCCGTCGCCCCGTAGGGCACGACCAGCCGGGTACCGGGGGCGAGCCGGGCCAGGGAGGCCGGGTGGAGGTGGTCGGCGTGCAGATGGGAGATCAGGACGGCGTCGGCGCGGGCCGCCTCCGGGGGCGGCAGGGCGCCCCGGCGGCGGCGGAGATGGGCCAGCCGGGCCGTGAACAGCGGGTCGGTCAGCACCCGAACGCCGCGGTCCTCGACCGTCACGGTGGCGTGGCCCCACCAGGTGACGTCCACCGGCACAGCCGCCCACCTCCCGTCCGACGCAGGTGTACCGGACCGATCCTCCCGCATCCGCCCGCCGCGCCCGCGGCCGCCCCTCCGCGCCACGCACCGCACCGCACCGCGCCACCCCCGGCCACCCGCTTTGTGACACACCGCCCCCTGGATGACACGCTGGGCCGGAACGAACGCCCGCCCGGCAGGCGCGGCGGGCCCGAGAGCGGAGGACGGGACGGCGTGCGGACCCCGCGGTGGAAGGCCCTCGGCGGCGCCCTGCTGAGGGTGCTGGCCGTCTGGGCGGTCTCCAGCCTGACACTGCTCGTCCTCGCCGCGGTCCTGCCCGATGTCCGGCTGCAGGCGGCCGGCGGCGACAGCCTGACCCGTACGGCGCTCACCGCGGTGCTCGGCG
Organism: Streptomyces sp. NRRL F-4489; assembly: GCF_001509485.1. Classification (GTDB taxonomy): domain Bacteria; phylum Actinomycetota; class Actinomycetes; order Streptomycetales; family Streptomycetaceae; genus Streptomyces. The sequence continues at coordinate 20,679 of NZ_LLZI01000283.1, read as the reverse complement.
CCGGCGCGTTCGGCCTGCTCAGCGCGCTGGTGTGGCCGCTGCTCGTGCGGGCGCTGCTGCTGGTGCCGGCGCTGGTGCTCGGGCTGCTGGTGTTCTTCCTCAACGGTTCGCTGCTGCTGGTCGCGCTGGATCTGATCCCCGCCGGGCGGGGCCGCAGTTCCCCGGAGACCGCGGTGCTGGTCGCCGCCGCGATGTCCGCGGCGTCCTCGGCGGCCTCCGCATTCCTGGCGGTGCGCGACGACGAGGCGTACCGCCGGCGGCTGGTCCGGCTGGCCGGCCGGCGCGGACGGCGCGACCCTACGGGCGGTGACCCCGCCGCCCCGGGGACGGTCTTCCTCCAGCTCGACGGGGTCGGATACGACGTGCTGGCCGCGGCGACCCGGGGCGAGCGGCCGCTGATGCCGACCGCCGCCCGCTGGCTGGCCACCACCCACCGGCTCACCCCGTGGCACACCGACTGGTCCAGCCAGACCGGCGCCAGCCAGCTCGCCCTCCTGCACGGCACCAACGAGGACCTGCCCGCCTTCCGCTGGTACGAGAAGGAGACCGGCGGCATCGTCGTCAGCAACCGGCCCAGCAGCGCCGCCGAACTCCAGCGCCGGGCCGTCGCGCGGACCGGGGACGCCGGGCTGCTCGCCCACGACGGCGCGAGCCGCGGGAACCTCTTCAGCGGGGGCGCCGACCAGGTCGCCCTGGTGATGTCGGTGGCCGCCCGGCGCGGCCGGTCCAACCGCTCCCGGGCCGGCTACTTCGCCTATTTCTCCGACCCGGCGAACGCGACCCGGACCGCGGTGTCGTTCGCCGCCGAGGTGGTGCGGGAGATCGGGCAGGCGCTGCGCGCCCGGTGCCGCCGCGAGCGGCCCCGGGTCAAGCGGGGCGGTCTGTACCCGGTCATCCGGGCGTTCGCGACCGTCGTGGAGCGGGACGTGGTGGTCGCGGCCGTCGTCGGCGACATGCTGGCCGGCCGGACCGCGGTCTACGCCGATCTCGTCGCCTACGACGAGGTCGCCCACCACTCCGGGCCCGCGCACCGCGACACCCACCAGGTGCTGCGCCGCCTCGACCGGTGCGTCGAGCTGATCGCCGAGGCCGCCCGGCACGCGCCCCGCCCGTACCGGATCGTGCTCCTCTCCGACCACGGGCAGAGCCCCGGCGCGACGTTCCGGGACCGCTACGGGCTGACGCTCGGAGACCTGGTGCGCGCCGGGTGCGGGCTCCCGGTGGGGCGGCGGGCCGGGCGCGCCCCCGGTGGCGCCGAGGCCCGCGAGGCGGCCAGGGCGGCACTGGGCCGCCCGGAGGGGGCGCCGGCCGCGGACGGCGAGCCAACGGGAGGGGAGGCCGGGCCCGGTGACCGCCCCGGGGACCGGACCCCGCGCCCCCGGAAGCGGCGCCGCGGCGAGCACCCCCGCCGCCCCGGTCACCCTCAGCCCGTCATCCTGGCCTCCGGGAATCTGGGGCTGGTGTCGTTCCCGGACATCCCGGGCCGGGCCACGCGCGAGGAGCTGGCAGCCCGTTGGCCCGGGCTGCTGGGCGCGCTCACCGGCCACCCTGGTATCGGCTTCGTCCTGGTCCGCTCGGCGGCGCACGGCGCGGTGGTGCTCGGCCCGGACGGCGGGGAGCACCACCTCGACACCGGGCGGGTGAGCGGGCCCGACCCGCTGGCGCCGTTCGGGCCCGGGGCGGCCGACGCGGTGCGCCGTACGGACCGGTTCCCGCACGCCGCCGACCTCATGATCAATTCGGTCTGCGATCCGGTGACCGGCGCGGTGCACGCCTTCGAGGAGCAGATCGGGTCGCACGGCGGACTGGGCGGCCCGCAGAGCCGGCCGTTCCTGCTCTGGCCCGCGGAGCTGTCCCCGCCCGTCCCGGACGGGACGCCGCTGACCGGTGCCGAGCAGGTCCACCGGGTGCTGCGCCGCTGGCTGCGGGAGGCGGACGCCCACCGGATCCCCGCCCAGCGGACCCGTACACCGGTGGAGCCGACCACCGGCTCGTAGGGCGGAGCCCGCTGTCCCGTAGGGCGGAGCGGCACCGGCCCGTAGGAGCAACCCGCCGACCTGTAGGAGCGACCCGCCGACCCGTAAGACCTACACCCCTCCCATGCCTCCTACGCCTCATCGGCCCATCCGGCCATCGGCCACCCCCGCCGCAGATCTTCGCCCCGCGCACCCTCCGCACGGGAGGATTCGCGGCGATTTTGAGGCGCGCGGGCAGCCGGTGACCATAGGCGGAGCCGGCACCCCGGCGAGACCAGCACCACGAGAGACGCGTCACACACCATGCACCGCGATCCCGCCGCAGAGGTCACTCCTGCCTCCGCTGACCAGCACGCTCCAGGATCCCGCCCGTTCCGGATGAACCTCCTCACCGCCACCGCGCTGGTGATGGGCAACATCATCGGCGGCGGCATCTTCCTGCTGCCGGCCTCCGTCGCCCCCTTCGGCACGGTCAGCCTGGTCGCCTTCGGCGTGCTCACCCTCGGGGCGATCTCCCTCGCCCTGGTCTTCGGCAAGCTCGCCCGCCGCCACCCGGACACCGGCGGCCCGTACGTCTACGCGCGCGAGGCGTTCGGCGACTTCGCCGGCTTCCTGTCCGCCTGGTCGTACTGGACGATGACCTGGGTCAGCAACGCCGCGCTGGCGGTCGCCGCGGTCGGCTACGTCCATGTGCTCTTCCCGGGCCACCAGTCGCGCGGCGTCGACCTGATCGTGGCGCTGGCCGCGCTGTGGCTGCCGGCGCTCGCCAACTTCGCCGGGACCCGGTACGTCGGCGCGGTCCAGCTGGTCGCCACGGTCCTGAAGTTCGTACCGCTGCTGTTCATCGCGGTGGTCGGGCTGTTCTTCTTCGACCCGCACAAGCTCGGGGCGTTCCACGAGGGCGGCGGCAGCACCCTCGGCGGGCTGTCCGCGGCGGCCGCGATCCTGCTCTACAGCTACGTGGGCGTGGAGTCCGCGGCGATGAGCGCCGGCGAGGTCCGCGACCCCGAGCGCAACGTCGGCCGCGCCACCGTCCTGGGCACCCTCGGCGCCGCCGTGGTCTACCTCCTGGGCACCGTTTCGGTCTTCGGGACCGTCCCGCACGACAAGCTGGTGCACTCCACGGCACCGTTCTCCGACGCCGTGGACGCGATGTTCGGCGGCCAGTGGGGCGGTACGGTCATCGCGGCCGCGGCGGTGATCTCCATCGTCGGCGCGCTCAACGGCTGGACGCTGATGAGCGCCCAGTCCCCGTACGCGGCCGCCAAGGACGGGCTGTTCCCGGCCGCCTTCCTCACCAAGCGGCGCGGGGTGCCGACGTTCGGCGTGCTGGCCGCCGCGGTGCTGGCCACCGCCCTGACGGTGATCAACTACCTGATCGGCAGCGGCGGCGTCTTCCAGATCCTGGTCCTGATCACCACCTTCTCGGCGACCGTGCCGTACCTCCTCGCCGCCGGCGCGCAGATCTACTTCCTGCTCACCGGCCGCCGCGACCGGGTCCGCCCCGGCCGCTTCGCCCGCGATCTGACGCTCGCGCTGATCGCCTTCGGTTTCACCTTCTGGCTGGTGGCCGGCGCCGGCTACGCGGCGATCTACCAGGGCGTGCTGTTCCTCTTCGCCGGGATCCTGGTGTACGCGCTGATGGCGGCCCGCCGGTCGGCGAGCCGGGAGCGCGGCGCGGAGGAGCCGGCGGCGGATCGGGCGGAGCCGGCGGAGGCGGAGCCGGCGGCGGCCGTACGCTGACCGCCCGGGCCGGGGCCGCACGCCCCGGTCCGGACGCCCCGCGACCAGCGGCATTACGTGCGGGGTAATCGACCCCGGCATCCCTCCTCCGGCAGAGTCAGGGCATCGGTTCACGGGCCGGCGCACTCCGGCCCGTGGGCCGTAGCTGACGGCTCGTCAGCGATGTGCGCCGACCGGTCCGGCCGGTGCCATGACGCCAGACCACCAGGAGTTCGTGATGTCGCAGCACGTGCAGCAGGGCGCCCCCGAGCAGGCCATCGACCACGCGGCCGCCGCCGAGCGGTACCTCGCGGCCTGGAACGCCACCGACGAGGGCGAGCGCAAGGCCGCGATAGCCGCCGCGTTCACCGAGGAGGCCACCTACACCGACCCGCTGGTCGAGGTGGCCGGGCACGACGGCCTCGCGGCGGCCATCGCCGGTGCGCGGCAGCAGTTCCCCGGGTTCGTCTTCCGGCCGCTCGGCGCGGTGGACGGGCACCACGACATCGCCCGGTTCGGCTGGGAGCTGGTCGCGCCGGACGGGTCGGCGCCGGTCGCCGGCTTCGATGTGGTGCGGCTGGCCGGGGACGGCCGGATCCGCGCGGTCTCCGGCTTCCTGGACCGCGTACCGGCGATGTGAGGCGCGCCTGCGGGGCGGACCCCTCAGCCCTTACGGGGCGGTGTGCCCGCTACGGGCCGGGCCCGGGTCCCTACGGACCGGCCCTCACCCCGCCACCCTCCGCAGATGTTCGGCCGTTTCGGGGTCGGCGGGGAGGAACGCCTCCAGCGCCAGCTCCGAGACGGTCACATCCATCGGCGTGTTGAAGGTGGCGATGGTGGAGAGGAAGGACAGCACGGCCCCGCGGTGCTCGATCACCAGCGGCAGGGCGAACGGCGGATGCTCGCCCGCCGTCGCGGCCTCCCGTCCGCCGTCCGGCAGCGGATAGCCGCTGACCTCGTCGTACAGCGCGCGCAGCGGCGATGACCTGAGCAGTGCCAGCTGCCGGTCCATCTGCTCGAAGAGGTGGCCGCGCCACTCCCGGAAGTTGCGGATCCGGGGCGCCATCCCGCGCGGGTGGAGGGTGATCCGCATGGCGTTCATCGGCGGACGCAGCAGTTCCGGATCGACGCCCTCCAGGAGCACCCCGATGCCCCGGTTGGCCGCCTGCACGGTGTACATGCCGTCGCACACCAGCGCCGGGTACGGGTCGTAGCCGGCCAGCAGCCGCTCCATACCGGCGCGGACCGCCGCCATCGACGGGTCGTCGAGCGGGGTCTCGGGGAAGGCCGGGGCGTAACCGGCGGCGATCAGCAGGGCGTTGCGCTCCCGCACCGGGACGTCGAGGTGTTCGGCCAGCCGCAGCACCATCTCCTGGCTCGGGCGGGCGCGGCCGGTCTCGATGAAGCTGATGTGGCGGGCGGAGGAGTCGGCGCGCAGCGCCAGTTCCAGCTGGCTGATCCGGCGCCGGTCGCGCCACTCCCGCAACAGGGCGCCGACACCCGTGGTTTCCGGCGCGTACGCCGTGGCAGTCGTCATGGCGGGGACGGTAGCCGATCAAGCCGGGGCCGGTGAGCGGAACTTCGCGTTTCCGGCGGGGGCGAGGTCGCGTGCGGCGACCGGGGGCGAACGGGGACGGGCGCACGCCCAGCCGCGCTCCCGCCCCGGCACGTTCCCCCGCGTGCCCGGCCCCGCATCCGTCCTCCGCGTGCCAGGCTGGGACACCCCGCAACCGCACCCCGCGGCGGCGACCGGACCGGCGAAAGGCGAGCGTGATGAGCGCACAGGTGACCCCTCTCGACGACGCGGAAATCCAGGACCGCCTCCGCGATCTGCCCGGCTGGGCGGCCGAGGGCTCCCGGCTGCACCGCGGATACCGCTTCGACCGGCACTTCCAGGGCGCCGCGATGGTCATCCACATCGCCCAGATCCAGGAGGAGCTGGGCCACCACGCGGATCTGACCCTCAGCTACAACCGCCTCGCCGTCGCGGTCACCACGCACAGCGCCGGCAGCCGGATCACGTACCTGGACTTCGGGCTGGCCCGCCGCATCGAGGAGATCGCCGCGGGGCACGGCGCCCGCTGACGGACCCGGCGCCGGCCGGACCCGGCCCGCCCGGCGCCCCCTCAGCTCGGCCCGCGCGGCCTGATCACCCGTCCCGCCCGCGCCAGCTCCACGTTGAACTGCGCCCCGGACAGCAGCGAAAGATTCGAGAACCACAGCCAGATCAGGAAGACCACAGGACCGGCCAGCGACCCGTACAGCCGGTTGAACGTGCCGACGTACGAGGCGTAGAACGCGAAGCCCGCCGACGCCACCAGCCACAGCAGCACCGCCAGCACCCCGCCGGGGCCGGCCCGCCGCACCCCTCGGGAGTTCGGCGGCCCGGACCGGAACAGCACCATCGCCAGGACCGTCGCCAGCAACAGCAGCAGCGGCCACTGGAGGAGGTTCCACAGCGTCTCGCCGCCCTCGCCGAAGCCCAGCATCCGGCCCAGCGCGGTCGCCACCGGCCCGCTCACCAGCAGCGCCACCGCACTGCTGATCAGCAGCGCCATCAGCAGCAGCGCGGTGATCAGGATCCGCGGCACCTTCCGCCACGGCGGCCGGTCGTCCTTCGTCCGGTGCATCGCGTGCAGCGCCCGCCGGAACACCGCCAGGTAGCTGCACGACGACCACAGCGCGCTGCCCAGCGCACCGCCGACCACCACCCACGCGGCGGTCCGCTGATGCGCCATCACCACCAGCGCGTGCCGGACCGTCGCCCCCGACTCGGCCGGGGCGATCGAGCTGAGGTGGTTGATCAGCTGCTCGGTGCCGGCCGGATCGGCCAGGCCGATCAGCGAGATGGTCACGATCGCCGAGGGCAGCAGCGCCAGCACCGAGTAGTACGTCAGGCTCGCCGCGTAGTCCGTGAGGTCGTCGTGCCAGACGGACAGCGGCGTGCGGCGCAGTGCCGTGCGGTACCGCTTCCAGTGCGCCCGGCGGACCGGCCGCTCCGGCCCGGTCCGCGCCGGGGCGGCGGTCGGCGCGGTCTCAGCCTCCATGGCGGACCCCCGCCGTCCGCTTCCGCCGCCGCGCGACGCCCCCCATACCGCTCCCGCCCATGTCGTATCCGTCCTCCATGCCGTACTGGTCCGGTATCGTCCCGGGCCCTCGGTCCTGCATCATCCCCCGGCGTCCGGAGCGCCCGCGAGGCCCGTGCGGCCCGTGGGGCTCCTGAGGCCCCCGGGGGCCGTGCGGCCCGCCCGCCTCAGCCGAACGGCAGGACCCGCCACGGCGACCCCGGATCCTGCGTCAGCACCCGGTGCAGATGCGCGGTCTCGGCGTACGCCGGCCCGAACCAGCCGCCGTCGAACGCCAGCACCCTCCCCAGCGCATACCCCGCCGCGAACTCCTCCCACGAGCCGTAGACCTCCGCCGCCCGGGCCGCCACCCGCGCCACCGCCTGCTCGGCCTGCGGCGGCGCGCACAGCCGCGCGCCCAGGCCCCAGCGCACCAGGCCGACCGCGTGCGCCAGATCCAGCGCGGCCAGCGAGACCACCCGGCCGCCGGCCGGCAGCAGCCCGTCCGCCCGGAACCGCTCCTCGTACCGGGCCACCAGCTCCGGCACCGCCTGCCCGGACGGCGCCGCCTGCCCGGCCCCGGACGCTGCCGCCCGGTCAGGCGCGGCGCCGCCCCGGGCCCGTAGCGCCGCCTCGGTCTCCGCGGGTACGAACTGCCCGCCCAGCAGCTGCTCGAACCGCTGCTGCCACCCCGTCGGATCGGCCACCGACCACTGCCCGCGCAGCGTCTCGGCGTCCGCCGCGTAATCCAGGAAGGCCGTCCCCAGCTCGTTCCAGGGGACGCTGTGGTGCACCGCCAGCGGCGCGCCGCACGCCAGCCCCTGCGCCACCGGCCCGTGCAGCGGCCCGCCGAAGTGCGTGACCAGCAGCCCGGCGGGCCGCACCCCGACCTGCGCCCGGACCCGCAGCCAGCCCGCGCGGTGGGCGGACGTGGCGCGCAGATACGCGGCGAACGGCGTACCCGGATTGACCGCCAGGTGCCACTTGTCGTGCGGCCAGTCCTGGGCCAGCTCCTCGACCGTGACCCGGTCGAACAGCGCCTGCGGCTCCCAGGGCGGCAGCATGCCGCGCGTCAGGACGGGAATGCACTTACCGCCCGCCACCGGATCGTCGTAGACGGGCAGCGGATCGTGACCCGGCTGCGGCACCGCCAGATACAGGTCCTCACCGGCGATCGCCGCGACCTGCCCGTCCCCGTCCCCGCGTGCCGTTGCCTCGTACAGCCGCCGCTCGGTCTCCGTCGGCGGCATCCATCCCGGAGTACCCACAGGTCAAGACCCTACGGCGGCCCGGCCCCCCGGCCGTCATCAGGGGCCGCGGTCCGGTCCCCCGGAACGGCCCGGCCGTTTGCCGCGGCCCACCGCGTATCGGAGGCTCGATGCCATGACCAGTCACGACCGGCCCGCGCCCGGGCCCGCCCCCGCCAGTCCACCGCCCCGTCCGGGCGGCGGCCACGCCCACGGCCACGCGCACGGCCACGCGCACGGTGGCGCCGGCCAGGACGGTGCCGCCATCGACTGGAGCGTGCTCGGCCCGCTCCTGGAACGGGGCGCGGAAATCCAGACCCCGCTGTACGAACAGGCCGCCGCCTGGCTGCGGGAGCTGCTGCGCCCGAGAACAGACGGTCCGTCAACTGACCTAGCCAACACGTCAGTTGAGGCGCACCCGGCCCCCGTCCGCCGCATCCTCGACATCGGCAGCGGTCCCGGCGTCGTCAGCTGCCTGCTGGCCCGGGTGTTCCCGGACGCCGAGGTGACCGCGGTGGACGCCGCCCAGGCGCTCCTGGACCGCGCGCGGGCCCGCGCCGCCCGCCTCGGGCTGGCGGACCGCGTCCACACCCGCACCGCCGAGATCCCGCACGGTCTGGACCCGCTCGGCGGCGCCGACCTCATCTGGTCGAGCAAGGCCCTGCACCACGTCGGCGACCAGCGCGGCGCGGTCGCCGCCCTCGCCGCCCACCTGCGCCCCGGCGGCCTGCTCGCGGTCTGCGAGGGCGGCCTCGCGCCGCGGTTCCTGCCGCGCGACATCGGCATCGGCCGCCCGGGGCTCCAGGCGCGCCTGGACGCCGCCGCCGAGGACTGGTTCGCCGAGATGCGGGCCGCGCTGCCGGACACCACCGACACCCTGGAGGACTGGCCCGCCTTCCTGGCCAACGCCGGTCTGCGCACCCCGCGCACCCGCAGCTTCCTGCTCGACCTGCCGGCCCCGCTCTCCCACGACGTCCGCCAGTACCTCCACGCCAACCTCAGCCACGCCGTGGAGGCGTACGGCGACCGGCTCGACCCCGACGACCTCAGCACCCTCACGCGGCTCACCGACCCCTACGACCCCGCCGGCCTCACCCGCCGCCCCGACGTCTTCCTGCTCTCCGCCCAGACGGTCCACACGGCGTGCGCGCCGGAGGCGTGATCACTCACCCACCCATCGGCCTCGGCTGGATCAGGGCGAAGACCGCGCCCTGGGGGTCGGTCACCACGGCCATCCGGCCGGCGATCATGTCGAACGGTTCCATGATCGTGTTGCCGCCGGCCGCGCGGACCCTGTCGACCGCCGCGTCGGCGTCGGCCACCGCGAAGTACGTCAGCCAGTGCGAGGGCGTATCGGCGGGCAGATGCTCCGGCATCGGCTGCATACCGCCCACCGGGCGCCCGTTGACCTGGAGCGCGTCGTAGTGCTCGGCGCCCTCCATGGCCGTCGACTCGATGCCGAGGGCGGCGCGGTAGAAGGCGGAGGCGGCGGACCGGTCGGTGGTGTTGAGCTCGTTCCAGATGAGCGCGCCCGGCTCGTTGGCGACGCCGGCGCCGGGGAAGTCCACCGCCTGCCAGACCCCGAACACCGCCCCGGTCGGATCGGCGGCGATGAACATCCGGCCCAGCGACATCACGTCGGTGACCGGCATCAGCACGGTGCCGCCGGCCGACTCCACCGAACCCCGCGCGGCGTCCGCGTCGGCGCAGGCCAGGTAGGTGGTCCAGACGGTCGGCGGGGCGGGCTGGTCGCCCATCGCGACCGCGGCCATGATGCCGGCCACGGGCTTCCCGCCGAGCCGGCACACCGCGTAGCCGCCCATCTCCGGGGGGCCGATCTCGCCGGTCCAGCCGAGGACGCCGGCGTAGAAGTCGAGGGCGGCCTGCTGGTCGGGCGCCGCGAGATCGACCCAGCAGGGCGTCCCGGGCGCGTACGGAGTGGTGACCTCGGGCATCGGTGCCTCCTCGGGGCGCGCGGAGCGGTGGCGGCCCGGCGGCAGCCACCCCTGGGCGGCCGGCGCGGCTGCGGCCGTTCCCCCTCCCACACTTCCCGCCGCCCGCCGACCCCGCCACTCGGAGACCGCCGACTCCGGCACTCGGGGGCTGTGAGGGCACGGAAAAGCGCCGCCCGCGCCCCCGGAAGGCAGGGGAACGGACGGCGCTGCTACGCCCTGCGAGGACAAGCCCGCAGGCCAGCCCTCAGACCGCGCTCACGCCACGTCGAAGGTGGCCGGGTCCGGGCCGAGGCGGTTGCCGGAGTCCAGGCCGGCCAGGGCCGCCAGATCGGCGTCGTCCAGCTCGAAGCCGAAGACGTCGAAGTTCTCCCGGATGCGGGACGGGGTGGCCGACTTCGGGATGACCACATTGCCCAGCTGGAGATGCCAGCGCAGGACGACCTGGGCCGGCGTCCGGCCGTGCTTGGCGGCCAGCTCGGCGACCGTGGCGTCCGCCAGCAGGCCCTTGCCCTGGCCCAGCGGCGACCAGGCTTCGGTGGCGATGCCGTGCCGGGCGTGGAAGGCGCGGGACTCGGCCTGCTGGAGCCACGGGTGCAGCTCGATCTGGTTGACCGCCGGGACGATGGAGGTCTCGCCGAGCAGGCGCTCCAGATGGCCGGGGAGGAAGTTCGAGACGCCGATGGCCTTGGCGCGGCCCTCGGAGTAGATCTTCTCCAGCGCCTTGTACGTGTCCACGGCGGTGCCGCGGGAGGGCAGCGGCCAGTGGATCAGATAGAGGTCGACGTACTCCAGCCCGAGCTTGCCGAGCGAGGCGTCGAACGCGCGCAGCGCCGCGTCGTAGCCGTGGTCGGAATTCCAGACCTTGGTGGTGACGAACAGCTCCTCGCGGGGGAGGCCGGAGGCGGCCAGCGCCTTGCCGGTGCCCGTTTCGTTGCCGTAGATCGCGGCGGTGTCGATGCTGCGGTAGCCGGCTTCGAGGGCGTGGCCGACGGCGGTGAACGCCTCCTCGTCGGGGATCTGCCAGACGCCGAAGCCGAGCTGCGGCATCGTGGCGTCGTTGTTGAGCGTGATGGACGGAACCGTGCTCACGGGGAAATCGATCCTTACGTCGGCTGTGGTGGTACGGGAATCACAACGATCATCCGTCCCCGGACATTCCCGCGCACCCCGGCGAATTCCGCGACCGGACCACCGGGCCCGCCCCGCAGCCGACCCGGACCACCGGCGCCGGACGCCCCGTCAGCCCCGGTACAGCGCGTCCACCTCCGCCGCGTACGCCGTCTCGATGGCCTTGCGCTTCAGCTTCAGCGAGGGCGTCAGCAGGCCGTGCTCCTCGCTGAACTGGTTGGCCAGTATCCGGAACGTACGGATCGACTCGGCCTGCGAGACCAGGGTGTTCGCGGCGACCACCGCCCGCCGGATCTCGGTCTCCAGATCCGGGTCCCGCACCAGCTCGCGCGGCGGCATCTCCGGCTTGCCGCGCATGGCCAGCCAGTGCGCGACCGCCTCCGGGTCCAGCGTCACCAGCGCCGCGATGAACGGCCGGTCGTTGCCGACGACGATGCACTGGGCCACCAGCGGATGCGCCCGCACCCGCTCCTCCAGCGGCACCGGCGACACCGACTTCCCGCCCGAGGTGACCAGGATCTCCTTCTTCCGGCCGGTGATCGTCAGATAGCCGTCGTCGTCCAGCGCGCCGAGGTCCCCGGTGGCGAACCACCCGTCGTGCAGCACCGCGTCGGTCGCCTTGGCGTCGTTGTGGTAGCCCTGGAAGACCTGGCCCCCGTGGAGCCAGACCTCGCCGTCGTCGGCGATGTGCACGGTGGTGCCGGGGACGGGCGTGCCGACCGTGCCGAAGCGGGTGCGCTCCGGGGGGTTGGCGGTGGCCGCCGCGGTGCTCTCGGTCAGCCCGTAGCCCTCGAAGATCCGCACGCCGGCGCCGGCGAAGAACAGCCCCAGCCGGCGCTCCATCGCCGAACCGCCGGACATCGCGTGCCGCACCCGGCCGCCCATCGCGTCCCGGACCTTGCTGTAGACCAGCTTGTCGAAGACCTGGTGCTGCATCCGCAGCGAGGGGCCCGGTCCTGAGCCGGTGCCGAACGCCTTGTGCTCCATCGCCTCCGCGTAGCGGACCGCGACCTCCACCGCCTTGTCGAACGGGCCGGCCTTGCCGTCGCTCTCCGCCCGCCGCCGGGCCGCGGCGAAGACCTTCTCGAAGATGTACGGCACGGCCAGGATGAAGGTGGGCCGGAACGACTGGAGGTCCGGCAGCAGCGCCCGCGCCGCCAGTTCGGGCTGGTGGCCGAGCTTGACCCGGCCGCGCACCGCCGCGACCTGCACCATCCGGCCGAAAACGTGCGCCAGCGGCAGGAAGAGCAGGGTCGCCGCCTCGTCGCCCGGCTTGGAGCGGAAGACCTTGTCGTACCGCAGCACGATGTTGTCGGCCTCGGCCATGAAGTTGGCATGGCTGATCACACAGCCCTTGGGGCGGCCGGTGGTGCCGGAGGTGTAGATGATCGTCGCGGTGGCGTCGGGGGTGACCGCCATCCGGTGCCGCTGCACCACCTCGTCGTCGATGTGCGCACCGGCCGCCGTCAGCTCGGCCACCGGGTCGGCGTCCAGCTGCCAGAGCTTCCGCAGCTGGGGGAGGCGGCCCACGACCGAGCCGACCGTCATCGCGTGGTCCTCGTGCTCCACCAGGCACGCCGACACCTCGGCGTTGTGCAGCATCCAGGAGACCTGCTCCGCCGACGAGGTCGGGTAGAGGGGCACGGACTGGGCGCCGATCGACCACAGCGCATAGTCGAAAAGCGTCCACTCGTAGCGCGTACGGGACATGATCCCGACCCGGTCGCCGAACCGGATCCCCTGCGCGAGCAGGCCCTTCGCCAGGCCGGTGACCTCGTCCCGGAACTCCGCGGCGGAGACGTTGCGCCACTGGCCGGCGGCGTCCTTACGGGCGAGCGCGGTCCGCTTCGGGTCGGATTCCGCGTTGTCGTGGACCGAGTCGGCCAGCCCGCCGACCCGCGGCGCGGTCGCCAAAGGAGGGACGGTGAACTCGCGCAATGACCCAGCTCCTCGTGGTGCTTCTCACAAGGCCGCGACCGTACCCCACGGCGACCCTGCGTGGGAGTGCGGTAGCACGCCGCGGCGGCGCGGCGACCGGAACCGGCCAGGCCGGGAAATCGGGTTACTTCGGGTAACCGAGGACATTACCCGGGCGTTCCGCCGCCGGACGAACACGAGGCCGGGACCGGATCTGCACCGAATCTCTGCATCTGTCGCGTCGTCAGGCCATGTCGGAGGTGTACGCGGGGTGTATTCCGCCCAAGGGCGGGGATTCGCGGGAGGTTCCCGGGAGGTTTCGCGGGGGCGCCCGGTGGGCGGGACTTGCTGCGGCCCCTACGGGAGAGGGCGCCGCCTCACGGGAGATGGAGCCGGTCGCCGCCCGCCAGGATCGCCTCGGCCAGCGCCTCCGCCGGCCCGTGCGCCGCCCCCCGGCGCGGCCCGTACAGCAGCGCGAAGTCGACATCGCCCAGTTCCGGCAGCCCGGCCCGCGCCGGTATCCGGACCAGCCCCGGCGGGATCATCCCCAGGGAGTGCGCCATCACGCCCAGCCCGGCCCGGGTCGCCGCGACCAGCCCGTTCAGGCTCCCGCTGGTGCAGGCGATCCGCCACTCCCGGCCCTGCCGCTCCAGCGCCTCCAGCGCCCGCGCCCGGGTCACCGCGGGTGGCGGGAAAACGACCAGCGGAACGGGCCGCCCCGGATCCAGCCGCAGCCGCTCACCGCCCACCCACACCAGCCGGTCCCGCCACACCAGGCGCCCCCGCGGACCCTCCGGCCGCCGTTTGGCCAGGACGAGATCCAGCCGCCCGGCCGCCAGCAGCTCGTGCAGCGTGCCGGACAGCTCCACGGTCAGCTCCAGATCGACCTCGGGGTGGTCCCGCCGGAACCCTTCCAGCACCTCCGGCATCCGGGTCAGCACGAAGTCCTCGGACGCCCCGAACCGCAGCCGCCCGCGCAGCCGCGTCCCGGCGAAGAAGCTCGCCGCCCGCTCGTTCGCCTCCAGGATGGTGCGCGCGAACCCCAGCATCGCCTCGCCGTCCTCGGTGAGGTCCACGCCGTGGGTGTCCCTGGCGAACAGCCGCCGCCCGGCCGCCTCCTCCAGCTTCCGCACATGCTGGCTGACCGTGGACTGGCGCAGCCCCAGCCGGTGCGCGGCCTGCGTGAAGCTCAGCGTCTGCGCCACGGCCAGGAACGTCCGCAGCTGCCCGGGCTCGAACACGGCCGCCACCTCCTACGACTCCAGCAGTCATCGCATTCCATGATGGCAGTCAGCACGGTGAACGGGGTTCCCGATGACCGCGCGAACCGGCACCCTGGGGGCGTCAAGCCCATGGGCTACCGCCCGTCGGCTGCGCCACCGCCCGTCAGCCACCGACCCCGAAGAGAGACCATGCCCCGCCCTGCGTTCCGCCTGCCCTCCTGGCTCCCCGTGGACGGCTACATCCTCGCGCTGCTCGGCACGGTCGGGCTGGCCGCCCTGCTGCCCGCCCGCGGCGCCGTGGCGACCGCCGCCGACGGCGCCTCCACCGGGGCCGTCGCCCTGCTCTTCTTCCTCTACGGGGCGCGGCTCTCCACCCGGGAGGCGATGGACGGCCTGCGCCACTGGCGGCTCCATCTGACCACGCTGCTCTGCACGTTCGCGCTCTTCCCGGTACTGGGCCTGGCCGCCCGCGTCCTGGTTCCGTACGTCCTGCCGCCCGCCCTGTACACCGGGCTGCTGTTCCTGTGCCTGGTGCCCTCGACGGTCCAGTCCTCCATCGCGTTCACCTCCATCGCGCGCGGCAACGTGGCGGCGGCGATCTGCGCCGGCTCGTTCTCCAGCCTGGTGGGGATCGTCCTGACGCCGCTGCTGGCGGGGCTGGTGCTGCACGGTGACGGCGGCGGCTTCTCCGCGCACTCGCTGGTCTCGATCGTCTGCCAGCTGCTGCTGCCGTTCCTGGCCGGGCAGTTCCTGCGGCGCTGGGTCGGCGGCTTCCTCACCCGCCACAAGAAGGTCCTCGGCTACGTCGACCGCGGCTCGATCCTGCTGGTGGTCTACGCCGCGTTCAGCACCGGCATGGTGGCGGGCATCTGGCACCAGGTCTCCCCGCTGCGGCTGCTGTGCCTGCTGGGCGTGGAGGCGGTGCTGCTGGCCGTCATGCTGACGCTCACCTCGTACGGCTCGAAGAAGCTCGGCTTCCCGCGCGCGGACCGGATCGCGATCACCTTCGCCGGCTCCAAGAAGAGCCTGGCCGCCGGGCTCCCGATGGCCAGCGTCCTCTTCGGCGCCCAGGCCGGGCTGGCGGTGCTGCCGCTGATGCTGTTCCACCAGATGCAGCTGATGGTGTGCGCCGTCCTCGCCAAGCGGTACGCGGCGCGGGCGGGGGAGGCGGACGAGACGCCCGCGCCGGCATCGGGTGACGGCGGTCGGGCGGCCGGTGCTCCGGCCGGGGACGGCCCGGGCCGGGACACGGTGCGGGGAGCGGTCTGACGGGGCGGAGGGACTGGGGCGACCCAGCCCCCTCACGGCCGCAGCACCACCTTCCCCAGGTTGGCCCGCCCCTCGATGATCTCGTGGGCCTTCGCGGCGTCCGCCAGCGGCAGTTCGGCGTGCACCGCGGCCCGCAGCCGCCCGGCCCCGGCCAGCTCCCACAGCTCCTCCCGGTGCCGCTCGTACCGCTCCCGGTGGACGGTGGAGAACCGCCGCATGGTCAGCCCGGTGATGGTCTTCGCCCCCGCCAGCAGCTCGTACGCCGGGACCGTACCGCCGCCGGAGTTGAAGAAGATCAGCCGCCCGCCCGGTGCCACCGCCGCCAGCGCGCGCGGCAGCAGCTCCCCGCCGACCCCGTCCAGCACGATGTCGACCGGCTCGCCCCAGGACTCCTGGTCGTACGTCACCACCTCATCGGCGCCCAGCCCGTACAGGAACTCCGCCTTGGCCGGCGAGCTGACCGCCGCGACCACCCGCGGTACGCCCTGGAGCTTGGCCAGTTGGACGGCGAGGTGCCCGGTGCCGCTGGCCGCGCCGGTGATCAGCACGGACTCGCCGCCGGCCGGCGCGGCGGTGCTCAGCGCGGCCAGCGCGACATGCCCGCCGCGCACCAGCGCCACCGCCTCCACCGCGCTCGCGCCGTCGGGTATGCGGCTGGCCAGGAAGGCCGGGGCCAGGGCGAGTTCGCCGTACGAGCCGGTGAGGGTGAGCGAGGTGACCCGGTCGCCGACCGCGAAACCGGTGACCTCGCTGCCGATCGCGATGACCTCACCGGCGATCTCCCCGCCGATGACACCGGGCAGCGGATCGCCGCCGCCCTTGCCGTCGCCGCGCACCCGGCGCACCGACGGCAGGGTGACCCCGATCGCCTCGGTCCGTACGAGCAGGTCACCGGGGCCCGGCACCGGGTCCTCGGCCTCCTCCAGGCGCAGCACCTCGGGACCGCCATAGGCATGGAATCGAACACGGCGCATGGCCGACACCTCCGTACGAACGGGCCGCGGGCGCGGCCGTTTCATTGGGAGCCCCAACGATAGCAGAGAACGTTGGGGACCCCAATGGTTTCCCCGGAGGGGTACTCAGGCGCTGGCCCGGGGTCGGGGCCGGGGCCGGGCCAGGGGCCGGGCTGGGACAGAGGTGCCCGTCGGTGTCGGATCGGTGCCGGTCACTGCCGGGTCGGTTTCGTTGGAGCTCCCCATGAATCCCCGTTACGGTGATCCCATGTCCGACCACCCCTCCGCCCCGTACGCCCCCAGCGGGATCCGCGCCCTCCCCAGCTGGCTGCTCGGCCGCGCCGCCGCCCGCGGCCACCGGCTCGTCGCCGAGGCGCTCGCCACCGAGGGCATGCGGATGATGCACCACGCCGTGCTCTCCGCGGTCGCCGAACTCGGCCCCGTCTCCCAGGCCGAGCTGAGCCGCACGGTCGGTATCGACCCCAAGGACATCGTCGCGATCGTCAACGACCTCCAGCGGGACGGCCTGGTCACCCGCACCCCGGACCCCAAGGACCGCCGGAAGAACGCCATCGAGATCTCGGCGGACGGCACACGGCGGCTGCACCGCACCGCCCGCCTCGGTGACCAGGCCAACGCCGAGCTGACCGCCGCCCTCACCCCCGAGGAGCGCGCCCAGCTCGTCGCCCTCCTGACCCGGATCGTGAGCCCGGGCAAGACCGAGGCTCCCGGGGGGACGGAGGCCCCGGGGGAGGCCGGAGCGCCAGGACCCGGAGTGCGGGCCTGACGCCCGGATCAGTCCTCGGTGGTGGCCGGCGGAGGGTCGAGCACCAGCCGCCGCTCACCCGCGTACACATTCATCGACGCCCCGCGCAGGAAGCCGACCAGCGTCAGCCCGGTCTCGGCGGCCAGGTCGACGGCCAGTGAGGACGGCGCGGAGACGGCGGCCAGGACGGGGATCCCGGCCATCACGGCCTTCTGCGCCAGTTCGAACGAGGCCCGCCCGGAGACCATCAGCACGGCCGACGACAGCGGCAGCCGCCCGTCCTGGAGCGCCCGCCCGACGATCTTGTCCACCGCGTTGTGGCGCCCCACGTCCTCCCGGACGTCGAGCAGTTCGCCGTCCGCGGTGAACAGGGCCGCCGCGTGCAGCCCGCCGGTCCGCGCGAAGACGCGCTGGGCGGCCCGCAGCCGCCCGGGGAGCGCCGCCAGGGTCGCCGGTTCGATCCGCGTCGCCGGCTCCGCGGCGGTGTCCAGCGACCAGCGGGCGGTGGTCCGTACGGCGTCCAGGCTCGCCTTGCCGCACAGGCCGCACGAGGACGTGGTGTAGACGTTCCGCTCCAGGGTGATGTCCGGGACCGGCACGCCGTCCGCCAGCCGGACGTCGACCACGTTGTAGGTGTTGCGGCCGTCCTCGGTGGCCCCCGCGCAGTACACGATGTTCGCCAGCTCGTCCGCGCTCGCCAGTACGCCCTCGCTGACCAGGAAGCCCACCGCCAGCGCGAAGTCGTCGCCCGGGGTGCGCATGGTGATCGCCAGCGGCCGGCCGTTCAGCCGGATCTCCAGCGGTTCCTCGGCGACCAGGGTGTCCGGCCGGCTGCTCACCGCGCCGTCGCGGATCCGGATGACGCGGCGTCGCTCGGTGACCCGTCCCATGTCTGATCAGCCCCGGTTCTGTTCGCCGCGGTGCGCGGTGTGCCGCTGTGCGCGGGCGCGGGAGGTCGCGCATACGCGCCGCGCGGAAGAAGTGCCCTCGGTAAACTGTATACGATAACCAATTCGTTCCAGGGGGCCTCGATGCTGTCCAGAAGGCTGCCGGAAGGCGCCGTTCCGAAGCTCGACCGTCCCGGCCCGCTGCGCGAGCGCGTCCACGAGGCGCTGCTCGATCTCATCGCCACCCGCGCGCTCGGGCCCGGTCAGCATCTGGTCGAGGGCGAGCTGGCGGGTCATCTCGGGGTCTCCCGCCAGCCGGTCCGCGAGGCGCTCCAGCGGCTCAGCACCGAGGGGTGGGTCGAGCTGCGCCCGGCCCAGGGCGCGTTCGTCCGCCGGCCCACCGAGGAGGAGGCCGGCCAGCTGTGCACCGTCCGCACACTGCTGGAGGCCGAGGCCGCCCGGCTCGCCGCGGGCCACGCCGACCCGGCCGGCGTCGCCGAGCTGGAGCGCCTCTGCGAGCAGGGCGAACGGGCCGTCCGGGACGGTGAGGCGGAGACCGCGCTCGCGCTCGACGCCGCGTTCCACACCAAGGTGACCGAACTGGCCGGCAACGCGGTGCTGGCCGCACTGACCGCGCAGGTCGGACGGCGGGTGCGCTGGTACGCCGCCCCGGTCGCCCGCCGCCGCGGCCCGCGGTCCTGGGCCGAACACCGCGAGCTGACCGCCGCGATCGCCGCGGGCGACGAGACCCGCGCCGCCGCGGTGATGCGCGCCCACACCGAGCGCGCCCGCCGGATGTACGTGGAACGCGAGGGCGGGGACGCCTGAGGGCGCGCCGGGCCGGCCCGGCCCACCGGGCGCTCGCCGGGTCAGAGGAGCGGCGGCCGGCCTGCGGGCAAGCCGGGGCCGGGGGAGCGCCCGGCCCGCCCGAGCGGCCCGACCGGAATGGCCCGGCCGGAATGGCTGGTCTTCACCCCTCCCACCCGGTGCCCGTCCGATCCGCGAGACCAGCGGCGGTCCGCGGCGCCCCGCCGGGTAGGGTGCAGGCGATCACGCACCCGCTGATCAGGGACGCAACCCCACAAAGCGCCCCATGAACCGACCCGCACACCAACCCCCAACCCACCCCGAACCCACCCCGAACCCACCCAGAAACCGACCAGGAACGGCGAGACGCACATGAGCGAAGGGACAGCGCCGGCGACCGGCGGGACCGCACCGGCGACCGGCGACGCGACCTCCGTCGCCGACGAGGCGGCCCGGGAGCGGCTGCTCCACCTGCGCAGCAGCATCGACAACCTCGACGCCGCGCTCGTCCACCTGCTCGCCGAGCGCTTCAAGTGCACCCAGCAGGTCGGCGAACTCAAGGCCCGGCACAGCCTGCCGCCCGCCGACCCGGCCCGCGAGGCCGCCCAGATCGCCCGCCTGCGCCGCCTGGCCGAAGAGGCCCGCCTGGACCCGGCGTTCGCCGAGAAGTTCCTCAACTTCATCATCGATGAAGTGGTCCGCCACCACCGCGCCATCGCCGACCGCGCCGTCGCCGACAACGGCAACAGCAACGGCACCGCCAACGGCACCCAGGACCGCCCCGAGACTCCGCGGCCGACCACCGGCTGACCGCCGCACGGCCTTCCAACTCGCTCTCTCCTCAAGGGAGTTGCCGGCCCCCCCGCTGCCGAGGCTGGCGTCGCCGACAACAGGGGCGTAACTGCTAGCGTGCTCGATCTCAGCGGCGAAGAAGTGGAAAGCTTCGTCAAGGGCGGCTTCGTAAAGGACGGCTTCGTGAAGGTGCCCGGAGCCTTTTCCGGCTGCACGGCGGGCGTACGACCAGCTTTCCGGCGCCGCCCGGTGGAGCCCGCCGGAATGGCCGGGCACGTTCCCGGTGCGTTGGGCGCCGTGCCGCATGGCCAGGCAGGCCCCTACCCGATCCCCTGCCGATCCGGCCGCAACGCGAACCGCCCGTCCTCCGCCGAGTCCGCGGCCTCCGCCACCGCGCCCGCCAACAGCCCCCGATGCCGCTCCAACGGCTCCCGCCGCTCCGCCGGCACCAGCCCCAGCAGATCGTCGATCCCCGCCAGCATCCGCCGCGTGACCTGCGGACTCCGCGCCGCCACCCCCCGGATCTCGGTCAGCCCCAGATCCACCAGCTCCGCCCACCCCGGTACGTTCCGCACCAGCCGCACGGCTCCCCGCCGGTCCAGATGGTGAACGGTCCCCAGCGGCCGTTTCGCCACCACTGCCAGGATCTGCACGATCCGGTCCAGGCACTGCACCGCCGTCGTCGGATCGTTCACCGCCGGCGACAGCGCCCGCAACGCGATGTCCGAAAGCTGCCGCAACCCCAGCCCCAGATCGTGGTGGAACGTCCGCTCCACCCCCACCGACACCGTGTACCGCAACGCCCGCCGCGAGGGCGCCGCCCCGCCGTGCACCGCCAGCATCGGCGTCCCGGGCATCACGAAGTCCCCGATCTTCGGAATCAGCCGCAACACCACCCCCTGCCGCCGCGCCACCCCCACCAGCCGCGCCACATGCACATCCCGAACCACCCCCCCCGCCAGCAACTCGACC
>NZ_LLZI01000282.1 GCF_001509485.1 Streptomyces sp. NRRL F-4489 | reverse complement strand
GCGTGGCGGGGGTGGGCCACGCCGTTCGCCGGGTGTGTAGCGGCTGCGCGGTCTGGTGGGTCTAGCGTGCCGGGTCCGCCTTGGCCTCGGTCTCGGCCTCGGCTGCCGGGATGGGCTGAGCGCCGCCGAAAACCTCCTTGACGAGCCTTTGCGTTGCCCGCTGGAACGCCGTGGCCATGGACAGCGCGGCGTCATCGACGTAATTCAGCGCGGCGGTCAGCGTCTTGCTGCCGTCGGGCGTGCTGTACATCAGCGCCGCGTGGCCCGCCATGCCGCCGTTGTGGGTGATGACGGTGCCGCCGTCCTCGCCCGCGTCCTGCACGAACACGCCCAGCCCGTAACCGGCCTTGGGATGCGGGGCGCACATCTCGGCCAGCAGCGGGGCCGGGAGCAGCTTGCCGCCCATCAGCGCGGAGATGAAGGTGTGGAGGTCCTGGGGGGTCGAGATCATGTCCCCGCCGGTGGAGATCCAGGAGGGGTTCTGGCGGGTGACGTCGACCGTCTCCTGCCGGCCGCCGTCCTCGTATCGGTAGTAGGCGTGGGCGTACGGCTCCGGGATGTCCGTGCGGGTGTCCGGAACCACGGTGTCCACCAGACTGAGCGGCGCCAGGATCAGCCGCCGCATCTCCTCGGCGAGCGAGCGGCCGGTGACCTTCTCGATCAGCAGTCTGACCAGGACGTAGTTGGTGTTGGAGTAGCTCCAGTCCGTCCCTGGCGCGAACCGCGCCGGCTTGGACAGCGCCAGCCGTACCAGGTCTTCCGGCCGGTAGGTCTTGAACCGGTTGTCCACCCACTCCCGGCCCGCGGTCGTGGCGGGAATTCCGGGTGCGAACGTCCCGTCGTCGTAGTACTCGCCGGTGAAGTTGAACACCCCGCTGGTGTGCTGCAGCAGCATCCGCACCGTGATCGCCCGGTCCAGCCCGTACTCGGGCAGGTAGCCGGCCACCGGGGCCTCCAGGTCGAGCGTGCCCTCGGCCACCAGCCGGAGGGCCACGGTCGCGGTGAAGGTCTTGGTGTTGCTGCCTATCCTGACGTGCCCGTTCACCGGCGGCTTCGCGGTCTCGCCCAGCTTGCGCACGCCGGCGGTGCCGACCCACTGGCCGTGCTCGTCGTGCACGTGCAGCGCCACTCCGGTGAAGCCGGATTCGGTCATCTCCTCGATGGCCTGCTGGAGTTCGGGGCGGGGGTGGTGGGGGAGGGGCATGGTGGTGGGCTCCTTCTGGGCTGTTGATCGTTGGCTGCTAACAGCTAGCCAGGTGCTAACTAGCTGTTGATAACTAGCTGTCGCGAATTTGCTGGGTGGTAAGTGGGGGACCGGCTGCTCCCGGGACGGGGCCTTCACAGGCTGCGGGCGGTGATGTCTCCGTAGGCGGTGGTGGCGTGGATGGCCAGGGCTGCGGTGGCGCCGTCGGTGTTGGTGAGCGCGTTGTGGATCCGGCCGTAGGAGGTGCCGGCGTCCAGGGAGGCGGAGACTCCGCGGGCGGCGCCGACCGCGATCTCGCCGTGCTCCGTGCGCAGCGTGACCGTGCCGCGTACGGCCTCGGTGACGCGCAGGCCGCCCTTCTGGGTGCTGATCTCCGCGGGTCCGTCCAGGCGGCCGACCGTTACGTCGCCGGACTTGAGGGCCAGGTGGGCGCCCGCGCACTCGTCCAGTTCGACGGAGCCCTGCTCGGCCTCGAAGGCGACGTCGCCGAGCCGTCCGATGCCCCGCAATTCGGCGAGGGCCGCCTTCGCCTCCACCCGGGAGCCGGCGGGCAGTTGGACCGTCACCTCGACGGACCCGGAGGGGCCGAGGATCCGGTTCTTCGCCGCCGGGGCCGCGATCCGCAGGACACCGTCGTCGTACGCGACCTCGATCTGCTCCGCCGCCTTCACGTCGCGGCTTTTGGCGGGGTCCGCGGGCAGGACCTCGACCGTGGTGTCGGCCTGGTCGGCGGCGATGAACCGGAGGTGGCCGGCGGGGATGTCGAGGACGGTGGTCACCGGGGCGGGGGTGTGGAACTTCTGCATGGTGGTCTCCTTCGGCTGTTTGTTTCCGGCAGACAGAAAGCTACGTTGCGTTCTCGACTGTGGCAACAGTGTGGTTGCGTCCAGGTGGTGAATTCGCAGGTGGCGCCCGGGAAATCGTTGCAACGGTTTAGGCGGCTAATGCAACAGGAGTATCCTGAGCGTTGCAATGAGGTGTGGGTGAACGCTAGCTCCATGGCGCCTCGAACCGTGAAGTGGGCGGGTGATGCCGGGAGCGGGGCTTGGTGCGCTGCCCCGGGGTGGTGGGCTTGGGCTGCTGGGCGCCGGGTTTTTCTGGACCTCGGAGTCAAGAATGGTGTTAGGGTGCTGTGCATGGGAAGGCCCAAGCAGTTCGATCCGGATGATGCTGTCGAGCAGGCCATGCAGGTGTTCTGGCGTAAGGGGTACGCCGCGACGACGCCGCAGGACCTGGTCGACGCGCTTGGGATCGGCAAGGGCAGTCTCTACAACGCGTTCGGCAGCAAGCACGCGCTGTTCGAGAAGGCGCTGGCCCGCTACCGGGACAGTCAGGCGCGGGCCCTCGTGGAGCTGTTGGAGGGGTCCGGGCCGGTGAAGGAGCGGTTGCGCGAGGTGCTGTGGATGCTCGCCGGGATGGACCTCGCCGATCCGAACCGCCGGGGCTGCTTCGCCGTGAACACGGCCGCTGAACTCGCCGGTGCGGACGAGGCCGCCACCGATCTGGTTCGCCGGATGTTCGACCGGACCGAGGAGGCGTTCCGGGCCGTGGTCGAGGAGGGGCAGCGGTCGGGGGAGATCGCGCCCGGCCGGGACGCCCGGGCGATCGGGAGTCTGCTGCTCAGCGCCACCGTTGGCCTCCGGCTGCTGGCCCGGGTCGCCGAAGGGCCGGAGCGGCTCGCCCGGATCGTCGACGCCACGATCGACGCACTCTGAGAAAGGCCACCGGCAGGTCGGCCGGGGCGGCCTTTTCGGCGCAAATTTTGTACCCGCAGGTCAAGAATGTACAAGTCAACAACGACTTCGAGGATGTGGACCGTCGTGCAGCTCAACCTCACCGGTAAGACCGCCGTCGTCACGGGCGCCAGCCGCGGCATCGGGCTGGCCACCGTCCGAGCCCTGATCGAGGAGGGCGTGCGAGTCGTCGGCGCCGCGCGCACCATAACGCCCGCACTGCGGGAGAGCGGGGCCTGTGCGGTCTCCGCCGACCTGGGGACTGCGGAGGGTGTCGTCGCCCTGATGGACCGCGCCCTCGCGGAGCTGGGCGGGATCGACCTGCTGGTCAACAATGTCGGCGGCGGGGACGCCGTGGAGCCGGCCGGCTTCCTGGACACCGACGACGCCCAGTGGTCCGCGGTCCTCGATCTCAACCTGATGAGCGCGGTGCGTACCAGCCGGGCCGCACTGCCCAGCCTGATCGAGCGGCGGGGAGCGATCGTCAACGTCTCGTCCATCAACTCCCGGATGCCGGCCGCCGGCCCGGTCGCCTACAGCGCGGCGAAGGCGGCGCTGGCCGCCGTCGGTAAGTCGCTGGCCGAGGAGTTCGGGCCGCGGGGCGTACGCGTCAACACCGTGTCGCCGGGCATCGTGCGGACCGCCATCTGGGAGGACCCGGACGGCTTCGGCGGCAAGGTGGCGGCGCTCGCCGGTGCGGAGCACGGCGCGTTCCTGGAGCGGCTCCCCGAGGCGTTCGGCATCACCACCGGGCGGATCACCGAGCCGCAAGAGGTGGCGGCGCTGATCACCTTCCTGCTCTCCGACGTGGCCGGGAACATCACCGGCGCGGACCACGTCATCGACGGCGGAACGGTCAAGACGCTCTGAGGGACGGTAGGTGGTGCGGGGTGGTTCCCCGGCACGATCCTGGGAACTGAGCGGCCGGCTCCCTCTTGCCGTTTGACCTTCATGTTGGTCGAAGCCCGACAATCGCCGCCATGGACGACGACGGGGAATTGCTGGGCATCGGTGCGTTCGCGCGCAGGGTGGGTCTGGCGCCGAGCGCACTGCGCTTCTACGACGACTGCGGGCTGCTCCGGCCCGACCGGGTGGACGACGCCACGGGCTACCGCCGCTACGGGTCCGGGCAGACGGATCGCGCGGTGCGGCTGCGGCAACTGCGTGCGGCCGGGATGCCGCTGGTGGACGTTGAGACCGTTCTCGACGGGCCCGAGGAGGCGGCCCGAAGCGTACTGCGGGCGCACCTGGAGCGGACCCGGCGAGCGGCGGACGAGGCGCGGGCCGTGGTGGCGGGCTTTCTGGGTGAGACGCCCGGGGAACCGGTCGGTGGCAGCGGTGTGGCGCGGGCGTGGGTCGACGGGCCCGAGCTCGCCAGCGCGGTACGGCAGGTGGCGCCCGCGGCGGCGACCGGGGCGACGGCCGCGGAGTTCCCGGTGCTGGGACGCGTGCTGTGCGAACTCGACGGCGGTGAAGTCCGGTTGGTGGCGACGGACCGCTATCGGCTGGCGGTCCGGGGGCTGCGGCCGGCGGCCGTCGAGGGCGGGCCGCGCCGGGCGCTGATCCCGGCGGAGAGCGCCCGGCGGCTGGCCGAGTGGGCGGTGCGGCAGATGACGGTCGAGGTGGAGTTCCCGGACGCGGCGAGTGCCCCGGACGGCGTGCGGGTGCTGCTGCGAAGCGGGCAGGAGCGCTGGGAGGACACCGGGTGGGACGTTGCCGGAACGGTCCGGGCGGAGGCGTTTCCCGACTACCGGCTGATGCTGTCCGGGCTGGCAGCGGTACGGCAGCGCCTGATCGTGGACCGGACCGGGCTGCGGGAGGCGGTGGTGTCCCAGGGCGGTGGCGTTCCTACTGGTGCGGTGTCGCTGGCGTTCGGAGCGGGTGCGGAAGGTTTTGGCGACGGGGTGCTGGTGGTGACGGGTGGGGCGGCGGGCTCGGTACGGCTGCGCGCGGTCCCGACCGGGCCGGGGCTGCGGATCTCCTTCGACCCGGCGGTCCTGGTGCCGGCCCTGGAGGCGGGGGTGGGGCCCGATGTGCTGCTGGAGATCGCCGCGGCGGACCAGCCGGTCGTCGTCCGCTCGGCGGATCAGGGGAGTTTCACGACGCTGGTGATGCCGGGGCGGGATGCCTGACGGTGCCGCGAGTGCAAGAGAAGGAGAGTCATCGGATGGATGCGGAACTGCCGGTGGTGCGGCTGTGCGTGGCGGGCATGCGGGCCGAGGCGGAGGGACGCGCCGAGGCGGCGCGGGAGCTCTTTCAGCAGGCGTGGGGCGGTGCCCGCGACGACTACGAGGCGTGCATCGCCGCGCACTACCTCGCCCGGCACCAGTCCTCGCCGGAGGAAACCCTGCGCTGGAACCAGGAGTGCCTGGACCGCGCCGACCTGGTCGCAGACGAACGGGTCCAGGGCTTCTACCCGTCGCTGTACGTGAACATGGGCAAGGCGTACCAGCAGCTCGGCCAACTCGCCCTGGCACACAGTTACTTCAGGCGGGCAGCGGAGCGGGTCGCGGACGCGCCGGAAGGCCAGTACGCCGACTGGAACCGGTTCGCGGTCGCGGAGGGGCTGCGGGACACGGCGGGGGCGGCGGCCGACGAGGGCGATGGCGCGCCCGCCGCTGGGCGAGGGAGCGCCGAGGGGGACGCCGAAGGGCTGCTCCGGGGCCTCTTCGCGCGGTGGTGCGAGCGCGGAGACCTCAAGGCGCTGGGGCTGACGCTGCCGGCGTATCTGGGAAACCTGGATACGGACGAGGACCGGGTGCGGCTGCGGAGTGCGCTGCACATGGTGCATGCGGCGCGCTGGTTGCCCGAGGAGGAGCAGACCGCCTTGGAGAAGGCGATCGGGGCGGTGGCGGCACCGGCGCCGTGAGCGGGCGGGCCGGTCGGCGATGTTTCACGTGAAACGTCGGGCCGGGCTGCGAGGGCGCGTTGTTTCACGTGAAACAAGGGCGGCCGTAGAGGGGGCCGATGTTTCACGTGAAACGGAGGATCGGCTGGGCTGGCCGGTGTTTCACGTGAAACGAGGGCCGGTGCGGCATGGGGATGTTTCACGTGAAACCAAGGCGAGGTGGCCGAGGCCATGTTTCACGTGAAACCGAGGGGAGTTGGCCGAGGCCATGTTTCACGTGAAACATGGCGCGTCAGGTGGTGGGAGCTGGGCAGGATGGCGGCGCGGTGGGCAGGGGACCGCCGTTGGGCATGATCGGCTGAGCTGAGGCGGCCGGGTGGAAGACTTGTGGAGGAGCGTCATGACGGTCGTGGAGCCCGCGGAGTCGCCGGAGCCCGGATCGCGCCGGGGCGGGGTGCCCGAGGTGATTCCGCGCGGCGGGGCGGTCATCGACACGGGCGAGGGGTACGAGGAGTTGCTGCCGCAGACCCGGCGGGCGCTGCTGCGACGGCTGGCGCTCGCACAGACCGAGGGGCGCGCCCCGTCGATGACGGCGGCGGTCGTCCGCGGCGGCCGGGTGGTCTGGATGGGCGCCCGCGGTGCGGTGGACGGGGCGGTGCCACACGGTGATGTGCAGTACCGGATCGGTTCGCTGACCAAGACCTTCGTGGCCGTGCTGGTACTCCGGCTGCGGGATGAAGGGCTGCTGCGGCTGGACGATCCCCTCGGCTCGTATCTGAAGGATCTCCCGCGGCCCGACGTCACGGTCGCCCAACTCCTCTCGCACAGCGCCGGGTTGAGCGCGGAGCCGCGTGGTCCGTGGTGGGAGCGGACGCCGGGCGAGCTGCGGCCCGAACCGGCCGATCTCTTCGGCGAACGGCCGCGTCCGCACCCGGCCGGCCGGCGCCACCACTACTCCAATCTCGGCTATGCCGTCCTCGGGGCGCTCGTCGAGCGGCTGCGGGACGGGACGCCGTGGGGGGAGGTACTGCGGCGCGAGGTGCTGGAGCCGCTGGGAATGGCGCGTACGTCACTGGGCCCGGAAGACCCGCACGCGGATGGCTGGGCGGTGCACCCGTGGGCCGACGCGGTGCTGCCCGAGCCCGCTCACGACACCGGGCTGATGGGCCCGGCCGGGCAGCTGTGGTCCACCGCGGAGGACCTGTGCCGGTGGGCGGCGTTCCTGCTGCGCGGTGACGACCGGGTGCTGAGCGGGGCGAGCCTCGCCGAGATGCGGACCCCCGCGGTGCCGCCGGAGGGCGATGGCTGGAGCGCGGGGTACGGCCTGGGCGTGCAGCTGCTGTGGAAGGGCGGGCGCCGGCTCGCGGGCCACACCGGGTCCATGCCGGGATTCCTGGCCGCGATCTGGGTCGATACGGACCAGGACGTGGCGGCGCTGGCCCTGGCGAACTGCACCTCCGGCGTTCCGATCGGCACGGTGGCCGCCGACCTCCTGGAGACCGTGGCCAGCAGCGAGCCCAGGATCCCGGAACCCTGGCGCCCGCTGCCCGGACCGGTGGACGAGGAGCTGCTGGCCCTGAGCGGCCCCTGGTACTGGGGTGCCAACCCGTTCGCGCTGCGGCTGACGGGCGGGCGCGGACTGGAGCTGACGGCGCTGACCGGCAACGGGCGCGGCTCACGCTTCCGGGCCGAGTCCGACGGCACCTGGGCGGGGCTGGACGGCTACTACGCGGGGGAGACGCTGCGGGTGGTGCGGGCGCCGGACGGTTCGGTCAGCCACTTCGACCTGGCGACGTTCGTGTTCACCCGGGGGCCCTACGAGCCGGCCGGACCGGTCCCCGGCGGCGTGGACCCGCAGGGCTGGCGGGGCGCCCCCTGACCACCGCGCCCGCTTCGCGGCGGCCCGGCCCGGTGTGCTCAGGCCCGTACGGCGGGGCAGGTGCGGCCGGACGTACAGTCGAGCGAGATGTCAGGAGCCGCCGCAGTGCGCGGCTCGCTACCGCTGGAAGGCCACTGTGACTGCCGTGACTGCGAACGCCGACGCCCCGGTTCTGCTCGATCTGCCTCCGCTCGACGCCGCCCGTTTCGCCCGGATCGAGGACAAGGTCGCCGTGCTGATGCGCACCCGCTGCGACATCGTCATGACCCAGGGGGAGGCGCTGCTCCCGCTGGAGGCGAGCATCCGCTCGGCGGTCCGGCCCGGCAGCACCGCGCTCAACATCATCACCGGCCCGTACGGCGAGACGTTCGGCGGCTGGCTGCGGTCCTGCGGCGCCGAGGTGGTCACCCTCAGCGCGCCCTTCACCGCCGCGGTCTCGGCCGAGCAGGTCGCGGCCGCGCTGCGGGAGCATCCCGAGATCGACTTCGTCAGCCTGGTGCACGCCGAGGCGGCCACCGGCAACACCAACCCCGTCGCCGAGATCGGCGCGGTGGTGCGGGAACACGGGGCGCTGCTGATGCTCGACGCGGTCGCGTCGGTGGGCGCCGAACCGCTGCTCACCGACCAGTGGGGCGTGGACCTGTGCGTCATCGGCGGGCAGAAGGCGCTGGCCGGACCGGCCGGGGTCTCCGCGGTCTCGGTCAGCGAGCGCGCCTGGGAGCGCATCGCGGCCAACGAGCAGGCGCCGCGGCGCTCGTACCTCTCGCTGCTGGACTGGAAGGAGCGCTGGATCGACGCCGGGCGCACCGCCCTTCCGCACGCCCCGGCGCAGCTGGAGATGCTGGCGCTGGAGCAGGCCGTGGACCGGATCGAGGAAGAGGGACTGGACGCGGCCATCACCCGGCACCGGGCGGCCGCGGTAGCCGTGCGGGCAGGCGTGGCGGTGCTCGGCGGGCCGGTGCCGTACGTGATCCGGGACGAGCACGCGGCGCCGGTCGCCACCACGCTGCGCACCCCGGCCGGGGTGGACGCCCGCGAGGTGGTGTCGGCCGCGCTCGCCGCCGATGGCGGGGTGCCGGTGCAGGCCGCCGCCGGTGCGCTGGCGGCGGAGATGATCCGGGTGAACCACTACGGGCGGGCCGCGGACCGCGCGGTGGTGCTGGCCTCGCTCGCGGCGCTGGCGACCGGCCTGCGAGCCCTGGGCGTGGCGGTCGACGAGGACGCGGCGGCCGGTGCGGCCGGCGCGGCCTGGGACGCGGTCGTCACCGCGGCCTGACCCGTGCCCGCTCGCTGATACCCGTCCGGCGGGGAGCCCTCGTCCGGCGAGGACCCCGCCCGGCGGGCCCTGTACGGCCGGATGCGCCCTAACAGCAGGGCAGGGGTGGGTCTGTTTCACGTGAAACAGACCCACCCCTTTTTGCTGCGCGCGGACCACTCGCCACGCCCCCCGCCCGTTCCCCTCCGCGACGCGACCACGACCGCCACCGTGACCGCGGCGCGTCCCGCCGCTCCCCAGCACGCCGTCCACCGTCCGCCATCCGTCGTCCACCGCTCACCGGCGCGCCCGCCCGTCCCGCGTGCCGCTCCGTACGCCTGCTTTTCACCGGTCCATAGAATCGGAATGATCAACCCGGTTCTTCCCTCCGGGTGCGGAGTGCGGAGGAGCCAGGCGGTGGCAGGAAGCGGATGGCGGACGGATGGGCGGCCAGGGACCGTCCGGGCGGACGCCCGGCGAAATCGCGCGCTCGTACTCCAGGCGGCCCGATCCGCTTTCCAGGAACGGGGGTTGGGCGTACCGCTGGGCGAGATCGCCCGGCGCGCGGGGGTCGGGCCGGGCACGGTCTACCGCCACTTCCCGACCAAGGAAGCGCTGTTCAGGGCGGCGGTCCAGGACCGGTTGCGGCTTTTCGCCGATACCGCGGCGGATGTGGCCGATGCCGAGGATCCCGGCGGGGTGTTCTTCCGCTTCCTGGCCTCGGTGGTGCGACTGGCCGCGCCGGACCGGGCCCTGTGCGAGGCGCTGTCGGAGGTGGGAGAGGCCCCGGCGACGGAGGATGAGGCCCCGCCCGGCCCGGACCTGGAGTTCCTGACCGCCCTCGGCATTCTGCTGGCCCGGGCCCAACAGGCAGGCGCTGTAAGGGAAGACGTCGACCTGGACGACGTGCGGGTGCTGCTGGCCGGATGCCTGACGATGGAGCGCCGGCGGTCGGCCGGACAGGGGGCGGCGGGCCGGGAGTGGGACCCGGCGGGCCGGGAGACAGACCTCAAGACGGCCCCGGAGGCCGACCTCGGAGCGGCGCCCGGGGCACCCGTGGGCCGGATGACGGCCCTGATGCTCGACAGCCTCCGTGCCGGCCGGAACGTAACGGAACTCCCCTCCGTGGCCCGGAACCGTAACGAAACCCGGTGCCGGGTGTGCGGTACGGCGCTCGCGGCGGCCCGTACCGGCCGGCCCGCGCGGTACTGCGGCGGGGCCTGCCGGCAGAAGGCCCACCGGGCGCGTCGGCAGGTTCCGTCGTAGGCCCACCGGGCGCGCCGCCAGCAGCCGTCGTAGGCGCGCCGGACGGGCCCCTGCCCTGCTGACCGCCGTTCGCCCCGTCAGAGCGAGAGCTTGAAGCCCAGGTGGGACGCCTCGAAGCCGAGGCGTTCGTAGAAGCGGTGGGCGTCGGTCCGGGTGGCGTCGGAGGTGAGCTGGACGAGCCGGCAGCCGAGCTTCCGGGATTCCGCGACGGCCCATTCGATGAGGACGGTGCCCAGCCCGGTGCCACGCTCGTCGGCGTGCACCCGCACCGCTTCGATGAGCGAGCGCGTGGCGCCGCGCCGGGAGAGGCCGGGGATCACCGTGAGCTGGAGGGTGCCGACCACCCGGCCGTCCTGTTCGGCGACGACCAGGTGCTGGTGCGGGTCGGCGGCCACGGTGGCGAAGGCGGCGCGGTAGGGCGTCAGGTCGTCGGGGGACTCCCGGCTGGCGCCCAGGGGGTCGTCGGCGAGCATCGCGACGATGGCGGGCAGATCGGCTTCGGCGGCGCGGCGTATGACGAGATCGCTCATGGGCGCGACCCTATGCCGTGGACCCGGCCCGTCCCGATGGCCCGGCGGCCGGCCGCCCGACCGCGTTACGCCGAGGTACCCAGCGCCCGGACCGCGGTCACCAGCGGCGCCAACTCCGGCCGCCCGGCGGCGTCCTGGAGCGACTCGCGCAGAGCGGTGTCGTGGGTCGGCCGGGCCTCCTCCAGGAGGCGCAGGCCGTCCGGCGTGACATTGGTGTAGATGCCGCGCCGGTCGTCGGGGCAGAGGTACCGCGAGAGCAGTCCGCGGTCCTCGAGCCGGGTGACCAGGCGGGTGGTGGCGCTCTGGCTGAGCACCACCGCGTCGGCGACCTGGTGCATCCGGAGGTGGCCGCCCGGCCCGTCGTGCTGCTCGCTGAGCACGTTGAGGACCGAGAACTCCCGCACGCTCAGGCTGTGCCGGGCCTGCAGAGCCCGCTCGATATGCGACTCGATGCGGCCGTGCAGCGCGGAGAGCGCGCACCAGCCCTGAGCCAGGCCCCCCGGAGCGGCCTCCGGCGCCCCCGCCGTCTCCCGCGTCCGCTGCGTCGTCCCCTGGGCCCGCTCTGCGGTCTCCCGCGTCCGCTCCGCCATCGCCGACCTCCTCCTCCGTCGTACGACCAGGGTAGGCCACAAACGAAATATCCCGCGCTTGCAACTAACCCGCGTATGCAATTAATGTGGGCGCTCGTTAAGGATGGACGCAATCAATCGGAGGGACCCATGCCTCTCGCTCTCCTGGCGCTCGCCATCGGAGCCTTCGGGATCGGAACGACCGAGTTCGCGGTCATGGGCCTGCTGCCCGACATGGCGGCCGGCTTCGGTGTGTCCATCCCGCTCGCCGGCTACGCCACCACCGTCTACGCGCTCGGCGTCGTGGTCGGCGCGCCCCTGATGACCGCGCTCGGCACCCGCTTCACCCGCAAGCAGATGCTGATGCTGCTGATGGGGCTGTTCGTCGTGGGCAACCTGCTCACCGGCCTCGCGCCCACCTTCGGGCTGGTGCTCGCGGGACGGGTCGTGTCGGCGTTCACCCACGGCGCGTTCTTCGGCATCGGGTCCCTGGTGGCAGCCGACCTCGTCGCCCCGGAGAAGCGGGCCGCCGCGATCTCCCTGATGTTCAGCGGTCTGGCCGTGGCCAACGTGGTGGGCGTCCCGGCCGGCACCCTGCTCAGCCAGCAGTTCGGCTGGCGTACCACCTTCTACGCGATCGCGGCGCTGGGCGTCCTGGGGCTGCTCGGCATCGTCAAGCTCGTCCCGGCGCAGCGGGCCCGGGCGGCCGCCCGGATCGGCAGTGAGCTGGCGGTCTTCCGGAACCCGCAGGTGGGCCTGGCGATGCTGATGACCGTGCTCGGCTTCGGCGGGGTCTTCGCCGCCGTCACCTACCTCGCCTCGATGATGACCGAGGTCACCGGCTTCGCGCCGTCCTCCGTCGTCTGGCTGACCGCGGTCTTCGGCCTCGGCCTGGTCGGCGGGAACCTGGTCTCCGGCCGCTTCACCGACCGCGCCATGATGCCGATGCTGTACGCGTCGCTGACCGGTCTGGCCGTGGTGCTGGCCGCGTTCACATTCACCGCGCACAACAAGACCGCGGCGATCGTCACCGTCGGGCTGATCGGCTTCTTCGGCTTCGCGACCGTGCCGCCGCTCCAGAAGCGGGTGCTGGACCAGGCGGCCGCCGCGCCCACCCTGGCCTCGGCCGGCAACATCGCGGCATTCAACTTCGGCAACGCGCTGGCCGCCTGGCTCGGCGGCCTGGTGATCTCGGGCGGGCTCGGGCTGACCGCGCCCAACTGGGTGGGCGCGCTGATGACCATCGCCGCCCTCGGGGTGGCGGTGCTGGCCTCCTTCCTGGAGCGCCGGCAGCCGGGCCGCGGCCAGGTGGTCGCCGCGGGCGGCCCGTCCGCGATCGCGGAGCAGCCCGTACCGGCGGCGCGCGGCTGAACGGCGGCGAAGCGAAGCCCGGCTCCGGGACGGAAGCCCCGCCGGAGGCCGAAGCCCTAGCCGGGAGGAGCCAAGCCCCACCCGTAAGCCCCACCCCGGAACACGCTCTTCCGGAAGCCCGTCCCGGTAGTGAGCCCGTGCAGCACCGCGGCTCTACCGGGACGGAGGCCGTGTCCCCCTGGGGCCGCCACCCGGAGCCCGTTGCCCAGAGGCCCCCCGCCGACCGTGGCCCGGGGCCGTCGATCGCCCAGGGCCGTCGCCCGGAGACCGCCCCACCACCCTCACCCGTTCACCCCCGCGCCCCCAACCCCACCCCCTAGGCTCCGGCCATGACCAAGCTCCACCTCTTCGACATGGACGGCACGCTGCTCCACGGGTCCGCGGCCGCCGTGGAGATCTCCCGCCAGCTCGGGCTGGACCGGGAGATCGCCGCCCTGGAGCAGGCGTTCGCGGCCGGGTCGCTGACCCCGGTGGGCTTCGCGCGGCGGGCCTGCGACCTGTGGGCCGCCCAACTGACCGAGGCCCAGGTGGCGGCGGCCTTCGAGGGCGCGCCGTGGCTGTCCGGCATACGGGAGGTATGGGCCGATATCCGGGCGCGCGGGGAGCGGTGTGCCGTGATATCCCTCTCGCCAGGCTTCTTCGTCGAACGGCTGGTGGCCTGGGGCGCGGACACCGCGCACGGCTCCCGTTGGCCCGCGGTGCCGATCCGGGAGCCGCTCGAACCGTCCGGCATCCTCTCGCCGGCCGCCAAGGTGCGTATCGCCGATTCCCTGTGCGCGCGGTACGGGCTGACCCGGGACGACTGCGTGGCGTACGGCGACTCCATGTCGGACGCCGAACTCTTCACCGTGGTACCGGAATCGGTGGCGGTGAATGCCGATCACCATGTCAGCGGGCTGGCCACATATGCGTACTCCGGCCGCGATCTGCGCGAGGCATACGAACTGGTGCGTACTGGCGGGTAATTCGGCGGACCGTGTGCTTTTCATGGTGGATTCGTCCGCTGTTGTGCAAGGAAAACGCGGTCCGTGGCGAGGATCACGGTTATTGGCGGGCGTCCGCCGGGTGTTCCCGGATCGGGCTTGTGGTTTGAAGTCCTGCCGGTATGGTCGACTCCGGCTCGGCGGGGGCGGCGGTCCCCGTGGGTGCGCGGGCGGTGGCCAAAGCCCGCCAGCCTAGCGGGTGAGCGGCCCGTGGCGCCCGGACTTCCGGCAATTTGTCCGGTGCGACGAGCCGGGTGGCATGCTGACGGAACGGCATCTGCGCCGCTTGCTGCAAGGAAGTGCAATGTGTCCGCTTGAGTGGGTGTTGCCGGAGTTGCTCGAGTCGCTGGGAAATTCCGGCAGGGCGGGGGAATTCCGGGCAGTTCCGTCAGCGGAACGGCAAAGACAACCGAAAGACGTTCGAGGCGAGGCAGACCATGGACGCTCCGACCACCACGTCGGCCGATAGCGGCTCTTCCGGCGGCAGCAGTGGCGATTGGGGCTGGTTCACCCCGCCGTCGAAAAAGCCCGCGGAAGATCAACAACACCGGCAGAATTCCGCTGATGCCCGGCAATCGGCGCACGAGGGCGACGCCGGGCCGGGCGAACGGGAGGAAGCGGAACGGATACCCAGCCGGCCCGTCAGCCCGATACGCCCGGTCGGCACCGCCGCCGAACGGGTGCGCGAGCCCGCGGCGCAGCGGGTGCCGCGCCAGGGCCCGCTGACGGACCGGGAGTCCCACCTGCCCGCCGCCGCCACCGCGCCGCCGGCGTCCGCCGCCCCTCCCCGCGCGGCCGAACCGGAGCCGGTCCACGAGCCCGCCGCACGATCCCCGTACGAACCGGCCGCTCCTTCCCCCTTCGAACCAGCAGCACCGGCCCCGTACGAGCCCGCCGCGGCGTCCCCCTTCGACGCCTTCGGCATCACCCCCCCCCCCGCCACGGGCACACCAAACGCCCCCTCCGCCCCCTCGGCATCCGTCGGTGCTCCGCCCCCGCCCGGGCCTTCCGCCACCTCCGCACCCCCGAGCCCTCCCCCATCCCCCACCCCAGAGCCCTCCCTCGCCGCGCTGAAAGCCGCTGCCTCCCCCGCCACGGCCGCCTCTCCCGACGCGCTGCTGATCCGCCGCACCATGGCGGAGATCGAGCCGGTGGCCGACAAGGTCACCTCGTACTTCTACGCGCTGCTCTTCGTCCAGCACCCCGACCTGCGGGCGCTCTTCCCCGCGTCGATGGACGTCCAGCGCGACCGGCTCTTCCGGGCGCTGCTCACCGCCGCCCAGCACGTCGACGATGCCGAGGCGCTGACCGCGTACCTCTCCCGGCTGGGCCGCGGGCACCGCAAGTACGGGACCCGGCCCGAGCACTACCCGGCGGTCGGCGAGTGCCTGCTGAGCGCGCTGTCCCGGTATGCCGCGGCCGCCTGGAGCCGGGAAGCCGAGGGCGCGTGGGTGCGCGCGTACACCGCCATCTCGCAGATCATGATCGACGCGGCGGCCGAGGACGAGGCGGTCGCGCCGGCCTGGTGGCAGGCCGAGATCGTCGCGCACGAGCTGCGCACCCCGGATACCGCGGTGGTGACCGTCCGCCCCGATCAGCCGTACCCGTTCCGTGCCGGCCAGTACACCAGCCTGGAGACCCCCTGGTGGCCGCGGATCTGGCGGCACTACTCCTTCGCCTCCGCCCCGCGGTCGGACGGCCTGC
Source organism: Streptomyces sp. NRRL F-4489 (assembly GCF_001509485.1). Taxonomy (GTDB): domain Bacteria; phylum Actinomycetota; class Actinomycetes; order Streptomycetales; family Streptomycetaceae; genus Streptomyces. The sequence continues at coordinate 11,626 of NZ_LLZI01000282.1, read as the reverse complement.
TGTCGTTCCACGTGAAGGCGGTCCCGGCCGGCTGGGTCTCCAACGCGCTGGTGCACCGCGCCCGCCCCGGTGACGTACTGCGGCTCGGCGCACCCGGTGGCACGATGACTGTCGACCACTCCACCCGCAGCGGGCTGCTGTGCGTCGGCGGCGGCACCGGCATCGCCCCGATCAAGGCGCTGGTCGAGGACGTCGCCGAGCACGGCACCCGGCGCCCGGTGGACGTCTTCTACGGCGCCCGCAGCGACCACGACCTCTACGACATCGAGACCATGCTGCGGCTGGAGCGGACCCTCCCCTGGCTCTCGGTGCGCCCGGTCGTCGCCCACGGGCCGGGCACGCGCGGCGGGCCCGCCACCCTGACCGGCCAACTCCCGGACGCTATACGCCAATTCGGCCCGTACCGGGAATACGACGCATATCTTTCGGGTCCGCCGGGGCTGATCCGCAGCGGTCTGGCGGCCCTGGTGGGAGTCGGCGTCCCGTCCGACCGGATACGGCACGACTCCATCGACGAGCTGGTATCGACGGGAGACTGAATCCTTGGCAGCAGACGGTGATTACGGCTGGGCGGGGGAGCCCGGGGCGCCGCACGGACCGGGGTGGCGGCCCGGGAGCGACGGTGAGCACCTGGTGCAGCAGCGGCTCGGCACGACCGGGCGGGCCGACCGCTTCTACGCCGACCAGGTGCTGGACCATCTCAACACCCGGATGCGGGAGTTCGTGGCCCGCCAGGAGATGTTCTTCCTGGCCACGGCGGACCGGCACGGCGAGTGCGACTCCAGCTTCCGGGCCGGACCGCCCGGGTTCGTCCAGGTATTGGGCGAGCAACTGCTGGCGTACCCGGAGTACCGCGGCAACGGCGTGATGGCGTCGATCGGCAACATCTCCGAGAACCCGCGGCTGGGCCTCCTCATGATCGACTTCACCCGCGACCGGATCGGGCTGCACGTCAACGGCCGGGCCAGGGTCGTGCTGGACGAGGAGATGCGGGCCCACTACCCCGGTCTGCCGGTGGACCCCGTACCCGGACGGCGGGCCCAGCTGTGGGTGATGGTCGAGGTCGAGGAGGCGTACATCCACTGCGCCAAGCACATACCGCACCTCCAGAAGGCTCCGGCCCATGGGCGGGGGCCGTCCTGGGGCACCGACGACATGAAGCGCAAGGGCGGCGACTTCTTCGGATCCGCCGCGGAGGCGGACCGCCGCCCGCCCTTCCGGCGCCCGCAGCAGGTGAACGCGCATCTGCGCGGCGGCCTGCACGAGGACGTGCCGCCGGACCCGGCGGTCGGCCCGGACCCGGCCTACGTGCCCAGGGCGCGGCCGCCGCTGCGCGACGACGTGGCCGCGCAGCTGAACGGTGAGTTCCTGGACCGGGTCGAACAGGTCCTGGCGCGCGCCCGCCCGCGCCGCTCCGCGGAGGACTCCGCGGGCTTCCGCGGCTGGTTCGACCGCCGCGACGCCTGAGCCGGGGGCCGCTGGCGACGGGGCGGGGTCGGCGGTCCCTAGCCGAGATCGGGGGCGTGCATCGCCCGCACACCCTCGATATTGGCGTCCAGATAGTGCCGCAGGGACAGCGGGACGACGTCGACCGAGGCGATCCCGACCCGGGTGAAGGGCACCCGGACGATCTCGTACTCGCCGCACGGCTCGTCGATCTCGGGGCCGTGCCGGCGGGACGGATCCATCGAGTCCAGCCGGCAGACGAAGAAGTGCTGGACCTTGACGCCGTCCACCCCGCCGTCGGCGAGGTGCTCGACGGTGTCGACGAAGACCGGCACCACATCGGTGACCTTGGCGCCCAGCTCCTCGTCCAGCTCGCGGTGCAGGGCCCCGATGACCGTGGCGTCGTCCGGCTCCACACCGCCGCCGGGGGTGATCCAGTACGGCGCCCGGCCCGGTTTGGTGCGCTTGATCAGGATGAGGTCCGCTCCGTCGAGCAGAATCGCGCGGGCGGTGCGTTTGACGACTGGCCGTACGGTCATAGGGGACAGATGCCGCAGACACCGGCGGGTGAAACCCCTGTCCCGCGGCCCCGTCACCAGTCCGCGGCGGTGCGCAGCAGCCACTCGTGCGCCCGCGCGATGTGCGGCAGCCCCAGCGTCCCGGTCCGTACGGCCAGGAAGTAGGTCCGCAGCGGGGGCACCGGCGGGTCGAGGAGGGCGACCACCGCGCCCCCGGCGAGCGCCTCGGCGCACAGGTAGCGGGGCAGCACGGCCAGCCCCGCGCCCGCCGTGACGCAGGCCAGCACCGCCCGCAGATCGCCGGCGACGACGGCTGCGGCGCCGGTGGGTTTGGCGTCGAAGACGGCGGCCCAGTAGCGGGCGATCAGCGGCAGGCTCTCGTGGACCTCGACGAGCGGGACCGGGTCCAGCGCGCGGACACCGCGGGCGCGCAGGCCGTCGGGGCCGCCCAGCCGGTCCGCCCAGCGCGGCGCGGCGATAAGGACGTGTTCCTCGTCGCAGAGCGGGGTGGCGGTGAGAAGGCCGCCGCGCGGGCGGGCGGTGGTCACGGTCAGATCGTGGTGGCCGGCGGCCAGGCCGTTCAGCAGCTCGTCGGCGGCGCCGAAGGCGGTCCGTATGGACAGGCCCTGGGCGATCAGCGGGCTGAGGGCGGGTAACGCGCGCTCGGCGGTGAACTCCGGCGGGCCGCCGAGGTGGAGGGTGCGGGTGGGCGAGTCCGGGTCGAGGCCGGCCTCGGTGATCTCGGTGAGCGCGTCGAGATGGGGCGCGGCCTTGTGGGCGAGTTCGTCGCCGAAGGTGGTCGCGGTGACGCCGCGGGCGCAGCGTACGAAGAGCGGGCGGCCCAACTGCCGCTCCAGCGTGCGGATCTGGCTGGTCACCGCGGGCTGGGAGAGCCCTAACAGCGCCGCGGCCCGGGTGAAGGAGCCGGCCCGGTGGACCGTGACGAAGGTACGCAGCAGTGACAGGTCCATCGCGTACCTCCTGCGCCCTTGGAAGCCTGGTCGCGGGCCAACGATAAATTTGTCGATAGGGCTGTGTCGCTAGCGTGATTGGACACTGACGCTCAGTCAACTAGCCTTGTAAAAGCGGTTCGTTTCACGTGAAACACGCGGCTCGTTTCACGTGAAACATCGGTCCGAGACGCATCCGGACCGACCCTGGAACCGCCGGCCGGCAGGGTGACGAGGGGGGATACCCTGCCGGCCCTTACCCGTAGGTCGCTCACCTGCGGTCTCGCGCCGCGTGGGCAGGTACGGCCGGCTCGGCTCACCCCGCCCGCGTCACCCCAGCGCCGCGTCCAGCGCGGCCACCACGTCCGCGACCAGGTCCTCGGGGTCCTCGACGCCGACCGAGAAGCGGATGAACCCCTCCGGTACCGCGTCGCCGCCCCAGCGGGCGCGGCGCTCGGCGGTGGAGCGTACGCCGCCGAAGCTGGTCGCGTTGTCCACCAGCGTCAGCGCGGTCAGGAACCGCTCGGCGTGCGCGCGGTCGGGGAGGGCGAAGGACACCACGCAGCCGAAGCGTCCGGGAAGCATCTGCCGGACGGCGAGGGCGTGCGCGGGGTCGGCGGGCAGACCGGGGTGGCGCAGCCCGGTGACCTCGGGGCGCTCGGAGAGCGCGGTGGCCAGGGCCAGCGCGCCGGCCGCCTGCTGGCGGACGCGCAGCGCCAGCGTGGCGAGTGAGCGGTGGGCGAGCCAGCTCTCCATGGGGCCGGGGATCGCGCCGACCGTTTTGCGCCACAGCCGGACCGCGTCGGCCTGCGCGGCGTCCCGGGTGCTGACGTAGCCGAGCAGGACGTCACCGTGGCCGGTCAGCGCCTTGGTGCCGCTGGCGACCGAGAAATCCGCGCCGAGGTCCAGCGGGCGCTGGCCGAGCGGGGTGGCGAGGGTGTTGTCGACCGCGACCAGGGCGCCCCGGGCGTGGGCCGCGTCGGCCAGCCGCCGGATGTCGCAGACGTCGAGGCCGGGGTTGGCGGGCGTCTCGATCCACAGCAGCCGGGCCCCGTCCAGCACGCCGAGCTGGGCGTCGCCGGCGGTGGGTGCCGTACGGACCTCGATGCCGTAGCTCTCCAGGCGGGTGCGGACGGCGGGCAGGAGCTGGTAGCCGTCGGCGGGCAGCACCACCGCGTCACCGGTGCGCAGGTGGGAGAAGAGCACGGCGCTGATCGCCGCCATCCCGGAGGCGAAGGCGACGGTGTGCGCGGGGTCGTCCGGGGACTCCAGCTCGCCGATGGCGGCTTCCAGCCGGGTCCACGTGGGGTTGGTGTCGCGGCCGTAGGTGTACGGGCCGGCGGCCTCGCCGGGGAGGTGGTAGTGGGCGGCGAACACCGGTCCGGGCAGGGCCGCTTCGCAGGCTTCCGGCTCGGGGAGGCCGGCCCGTACCGCGCGGGTGCCATCGCCGGTCATGCGCTCTCCTTGTGGTGGGGGCGGTGCGGGCCCGGCCGGGGCTCGGCGGGCCCGGGGTTTCCGGAGGTGACCTCGGCGCGGACCGCCTCCAGGAGGCCGTCGCAGGCCGTCTCGATCATGTCCAGGCACTCCTCGAATCCGGCGTAGCCGCCGTAGTACGGATCGGGGACGTCGAGTCCGGCGGGATCCGTAACCGGCCCGGCGCCGACGGCGTACGAGCGCAGCAGGCGGACCTTGGCGGCGTCGTCAGGCGTCGGCGCGAGCCGGCGCAGTTCGCGCAGATGGCCGGAGTCCAGGGCGATGACGAGATCGAGGCGGGCGAACCAGGAGGCGCGGAACTGCCGGGCGGTGTGCGCGCACGGATATCCGGCGGCGCGCAGGACGGCGAGGGTGCGGGGGTCGGCCGCTTCGCCCTCGTGCCAGCCGCCGGTGCCGGCGCTGCCGGTCTCGACCAGCCCGTCGAGCCCGTCCTCGGCGACCCGGGAGCGGAAGACGGACTCGGCCATCGGCGAGCGGCAGATGTTGCCGGTGCAGACGAAGCAGACGCGGTACGGGGAGGTCAAGCGTCAGTCCTTGTCGGGGAGGATCACATGCATCGCCCAGGCGACGATCGAGACGATCACGCCGCCGAGCAGGGCCGTCCAGAAGCCGTCCACATGGAACGCGAGGTCGGCCTTGCCGGCGAGCCAGGAGGTCAGCAGCAGCATCAGCGCGTTGACGACCAGCGTGATCAGGCCGAGCGTGAGGATGAAGAGGGGGAACGAGAGCACCTTCACCACGGGCTTGACCAGGAAGTTGACCAGCCCGAAGATCAGCGCCACCAGGATCAGCGTGAGCACCTTGCGGCCGGTGTTCTCACCGGTGAGCGTGATGCCGTTCAGCAACCAGATGGCCACGGCCAGGGCCGCGGCGTTGGCGAGCGTCTTGACCAGGAAATGCTTCATGGTGAGATCGTCGCAGACGACTGCGAACCGGTGAGAGGTGCGAACGGGATGAAGGCTTTCCGACTGGATGAACTTGAAGCGGAACGGGTCGCGAACGACGGCGCGTATCTGCAGTTCCTCCGGGAGCGCACCATGTCGGTGGGGCTCTACGCGCTGGACGCCGGCTCCGTCGACCCCCAGCAGCCGCACCGCCAGGACGAGGTCTACCTGGTCGTGAGCGGTCGCGGGGCGATCACGGTGGGGACGGAGACGGAGTCGGTGGCGCGCGGCAGCGTGGTCTACGTGCCCGCCGGGGTACCCCACAAGTTCCACCACATCAGCGAGGATCTCCGGGTCGTGGTGGTCTTTTCTCCACCCGAAAGCTGAGGGACGGACCCCGGAACCCGTAAGGGTCAGCTCAGGGGTGAGCCGGGGCTGCCGGGCCCCCGCGGCGGCCTTGCGCGCCCTAGCATCGTTGGTGCGGAGGGGAAGAGCCCCGGACGCGAAGCGGCGGACGCGCGGGGCGCGGACGGTGCCACGGCGCGGCGGAGACCGGCAACGCAGACAGAAAGCAGGGCAGAACAGTGGCTGGTAAGGGGATACTCGCAGGCATTCCGTGGTGGGTCACCTGGGTTGTGGTGCCCGTCATCCTGATCGTGGTCTTCGGCGGGCTGCTCGCCACCGCCCTCGGCTTCCTGATCAGCCTGCTCTTCAAGGTGCTGATCGCGGCGGCGCTGATCGCCGGTGTCATCTATCTCGTGCGCAGGTTCAACGGCTCCTCGTCCTCCTCGTCCAAGAGCGACTGGTAGGCCGAGGCCCTGACCGGCCGGCCCGGTCCGGCCCGCACCGTCCGATGACGCCCTGACCCGCCCGCCGGGACAGGGCGTCCGGCGTTCCGGGGGTGCGTGGTGCGTACGCCCCGCCCTTCCGGGCCGCCCGCCGACACTCCGTCCCCGGGGAGTCGAACGCGGTTCGGAACGGCCCCAGCCCACCGCCCTGTGACGGCCGGCGCGTCGGGGAGTACGGCCAGTTCAGCGGGCGTGTGCGGCCCGGCGCCCAGGGGCAGGCGAGCAAGGGGAGCGGGCGATGGCAGGGCAGCTCCCGGCCTTCCGGCTCCGTATGAGGAGCCTCCCGGCTAAAGTGCGGAGCGCAGGCGTCTTCCGGATGCTGACGTTCCGGAAAATACCGAGTGCTCGGGCCGGGCGTCGTGGCGGACGTCCAGGGAGACGCGCGGCCGCGGGACCACGGTGCTCGGACCTGGGGGTTGGCGATGGCGATCGGCAACGGCGCGTCCGGCTCGCACCCCACCCTGATCGGGTCGGTGCAGCGGGCGCTGCGCCTCCTGGAAGCGGTGGCCGCGCACACCGGCGGGGCGCCCGCCAAGCAACTGGCCCGAGAGGCCCAGCTGCCGCTGCCCACCGCCTACCACCTGCTGCGGACGCTGACGCACGAGGGCTATCTGCGCCGGGAGAACGGCGTCTTCGTGATCGGCGAGGGGGCCGAGTGCATCGGCCGGGCGGGGGCCCGGCGGCGCCAGCGCCGGCAGCTCGCCGACACCCTCGCCCTGGCCGGCCGCCGGCTGGGCGCCGCCGTCTACTTCGCCGTCTACCGCGAGGGCGAGGTCGAGGTTGTCGCCATAACCGACGATCCGGCCCGGCCGCCGGTCGAGGAGTGGGCCGATTTCCGCTCCACCGCGCACACCCACGCGATCGGCCAGTGCCTGCTGGCGCAGCTCGACGAGACGGCCCGCAAAGAGCATCTGACCCGCTATCCCGTGCAGTCGATAACGCCGTTCTCGGTCCGCTCGGAGGACGATCTGCTGACCCGGCTGGCTACGGTGCGTCGCGGCCAGGTCGCGTACGACCGGCAGGAATATGCCCTGGGCACGGTGTGTTCGGCCATCCCGATCCGGGTCGGCTCGGTCGCCGCGACGCTGGCGGTGTCCCTTCCCGCCGACGAAGTGCGCCGATTGCAAGCCGTTACGGATCGACTACGCAATATGGCGGAGACGGTGCTAACGACACTCGCCTTCTCTATCAGTATCTGAAAACTCACTCCTTGTGATCTGCTGGGAGGTGGCCGACGATGGCGTCACTAGGGCGTCCGGGGGCGATTCCCGGCCATCTGCGATCAAGTGCGGGGCAGAGGTTGATGAACGACACGGTTCAGGCAGAAGTGATCATGAGCTTCCTCGTCTCGGAGGAGCTCGCCTTCCGGATCCCGGTCGAGCTGGATTTCGACAGCGCCGATCCCTACGCCGTCCGGCTCACCTTCGACCTGCCCGGCGACGCGCCGGTGACCTGGGTGTTCGGGCGGGAGCTGCTGCTGGACGGGCTCAGCCGGCCGGCCGGCGAGGGCGACGTCCGGGTCGAGCCCACCTCCACCGAGCATCTCGGCGACGTCTACATCAGCCTCCAGGTCGGCGCCGAGCGGGCCCTCTTCCGGGCCGGCGTGGCACCGCTGATCGCCTTCCTGGACCGTACGGACCGGCTGGTCCCGCTCGGCAAGGAAGAGGTCTGCGACACCCTGGAGGCCGCCCTGGACCGCATTCTGACCGAGGCCCCGGCCGGCTGACCCCGGCCGCCCGCCGGCCCACCCGCACTGTGCCGCCACCGCCCCACCCGGCCGGTACGCCGGCCACCGCTGCCCGCGCCTGCTCGCTTCCGTGCCCCCGCCACTCCCCCGCTCCCGCCCTCGCCCCGCTCAGTGCTTACGGCGCCGACCCCGCCCCACCCGTCGCCCGAGCCCCGCGCGTTGCCCCGGCACCGCCCGCCGCCCCTGCCCCGCGCGCCGGCCGCCTCCGCCGGGGCCCGACCGCGCCGCCCGGGCGCCGTCCGGTCCCGGGCGGTCCGCCGAGACCACCAGCGCCGCCAGCAGCGTGGTCACCGGCACCGAGGCGACCAGCCCGATGCTGCCCACCAGCGTGCGGACGATCTCCTCCGCCACCACCTCGCTCGTGGCCACCGTCCCGACACTGCTCCGCGCGATCGAGAACAGCAGCAGCAACGGCAGCGCGGCGCCCGCGTAGGCCATCACCAGGGTGTTCACCACGGACGCGATGTGGTCCCGCCCGATCCGCATCGCGGCGCCGTACAGCGTGCGCCAGCCTGCCGCCGGGTCCGCCTCCTTCAGCTCCCAGACGGCGGCGGTCTGAGTCACCGTCACATCGTCGAGGACGCCCAGCGAACCGATGATGATCCCCGCCAGCAGCAGCCCGCGGATCTCGATGTCCGGGTACAGCCCGTGCACCAGCCCGGTCGTGTCGTCGGTGTTCCCGGTCAGCAGCGCCCAGCCGGTGAACACCGAACCCAGCAGGCCGATGAGCAGCAGCGAGGCGAGCGTGCCCAGCACCGCCACCGACGTACGGGCGGTCAGCCCATGGCACAGGTAGAGCGCGACGAGCATGATCGCGCTGCCGCCGACCACCGCCACCAGGAGCGGATCGGAGCCCTGGAGGATCGCCGGGAGGATGAACAGCGTCAGCAGCCCGAAGCTCACCGCCAGCGCGACCAGCGCCAGCACCCCGCGCAGCCGTCCGATGACCACGACCGCGGCGGCGAAAATCGCGGCCAGGACCCACATCGGGACGGTCCGGTCGACATCGCTCACCGCGTACTGGAGTTCCTTGGGCGCCTTGGGGGAGTAGGAGACGACCACGTCCTGGCCGGTCGTGTAGCGCCGCAGCGCGTCCGGCGTCACCACCGTCGTGAAGGTCCGCCCGGCGTTCTTCCCCGTCGTGACCTTGATCGTCGCCTGCTCGCAGGGCTTGTTCTCGGAAGCTCCCGCGGACGGTGCCCGGCCGCCCGGTCCGGGCTGCTGCGGCTGCTGTTCGGCGTGCACCGCAGCGCAGTCGACCTCCTCGACGGTGACCACCCGGGCCTTCTCGGTCGGCTGGTCGAAGCCCACTCCGGACGGCTGGTGCGGGGGCGCGCCGCCGGGCCAGAGAACGAGCAGACCGACCGCCACCGCGGCCGCGAACGGGATCAGGACCGCGGCGATGACGGTGCGCAGATGCCGGGAGACGGGTGCGGCCGGCCCGTGGCCATGGCTGTGGCCATGGCTGTGACCGTGGCCGTGCGGGCGCGCGGGAGCGTCGGAGGAGTGCCGGTCTTCGGGAGGGCTCACCGCCCGATCATCGCAAGAAGCGGTGGGCCCCCTGTTCACACTGCCGTACCGGCCGCTACCGTGGTGCCACCTTTGCAATCGCGGGAGCTCGGAGCACCGGGCTGAGAGGGCGCTGACCTCCGTCCCAGCGATGTTTCACGTGAAACGTCGAACGGTTTCACGTGAAACATCGGATGACGGAAGCCGCTGCGTCGACCGCCGAACCTGTTACCGGGTAATGCCGGCGTAGGGAGTTGGGTCTATATGACTCTGCAGGATGCACGCACGCCTGAAAACGGTCCGGTCGACGGCGAGAAGCCGCAGATCGGCTGGCACAAGGGCTATGTCTCCGGATCGCGCCCCGATCTGCGGGTTCCGGTCCGGCGGGTGCACCTCACCAACGGCAAGGACGTGACGCTCTACGACACGTCAGGTCCGTACACCGATCCCCAGATCGAAACCGACGTCCGCCGCGGTCTGGCACCGCTGCGGGAGAACTGGATCATCGCCCGCGGCGACACCGAGGAGTACGCGGGCCGCCCGATGCGTCCCGAGGACGACGGGATCAAGCACACCGCACCGCGCGGTGGCCTCCGCAACCTCGACGCGGTCTTCCCGGGCCGCCCCCGTCAGCCGCGCCGCGGCCGGGACGGCGCCGCGGTGACCCAGCTCGCCTACGCCCGCCGTGGCGAGATCACCGCGGAAATGGAGTTCGTCGCGCTCCGCGAGAACGTCTCCCCGGAGTTCGTCCGGGACGAGATCGCGGCCGGCCGCGCGGTCCTGCCGGCCAACATCAACCACCCGGAGATCGAGCCGATGATCATCGGCAAGAACTTCCTGGTGAAGGTGAACGCCAACATCGGCAATTCCGCGGTCACTTCCTCCATCGAGGAGGAGGTGGAGAAGATGACCTGGGCGACCCGCTGGGGCGCCGACACGGTCATGGACCTCTCCACCGGCCGCAACATCCACACCACCCGCGAATGGGTGCTCCGCAACTCCCCCGTGCCGATCGGCACCGTTCCGCTCTACCAGGCGCTGGAGAAGGTCGACGGCAAGGCCGAGGAACTGACCTGGGAGATCTACAAGGACACCGTCATCGAGCAGGCCGAGCAGGGCGTCGACTACATGACGGTGCACGCCGGTGTGCTGCTGCGCTACGTCCCGCTCACCGCCAACCGCAAGACCGGCATCGTCTCCCGCGGCGGCTCGATCATGGCGGCCTGGTGCCTGGCGCACCACAAGGAGTCGTTCCTCTACACCCACTTCGAGGAGCTCTGCGAGATCCTCGCGGCGTACGACGTCACGTACTCGCTCGGCGACGGCCTGCGCCCCGGCTCCATCGCGGACGCCAACGACGAGGCCCAGTTCGCCGAACTGCGGACCCTGGGCGAGCTGAACACCATCGCCAAGCGGCACGGCGTCCAGACGATGATCGAGGGCCCGGGACACGTCCCGATGCACAAGATCAAGGAGAACATCGACCTCCAGCAGGAGATCTGCGAGGAGGCCCCGTTCTACACCCTGGGCCCGCTCACCACCGACGTCGCGCCCGCCTACGACCACATCACCTCCGGCATCGGCGCCGCGATGATCGCCTGGTGGGGCACCGCGATGCTCTGCTACGTCACGCCCAAGGAGCACCTCGGCCTCCCGGACCGCGACGACGTCAAGACCGGCGTCATCACCTACAAGATCGCGGCCCACGCGGCCGACCTCGCCAAGGGCCACCCGGGCGCCCAGGAGTGGGACGACGCGCTCTCCGACGCCCGCTTCGAGTTCCGCTGGGAAGACCAGTTCAACCTGGCCCTCGACCCGGACACCGCCCGCGCCTTCCACGACGCGACCCTCCCCGCCGAACCCGCCAAGACCGCCCACTTCTGCTCCATGTGCGGCCCGAAGTTCTGCTCGATGAAGATCAGTCAGGACATCCGCCGCGAGCACGGAGGCGCCCTGGCGGGCGGAGCGGAGGAAGCGGAGGCGGGAATGGCGCAGAAGTCCCGGGAGTTCGCGGCCTCGGGCAACCGCGTGTATCTGCCGATCGCCGACTGAGCGGCTGAGCGGTACCCACCGGGCGACCGGGCGGGGCGGGCCGAGTGGTCCGCGCCGCCCGGTCGCCGGCTGCGCAGCACAACCGGAGGTCAGGCCCCGAGTGCCTACTCCGGCCGGTGTTCCGGGCCGCCGTAGTCCGGGCTGGTGAAGTGGGGGCGGGTGTAGCCGAGGGTGGGGG
>NZ_LLZI01000281.1 GCF_001509485.1 Streptomyces sp. NRRL F-4489 | reverse complement strand
CTGCCGGTCTACCGGCGGGTGGCCCAGGAGAGCCCCCCCGGCGAGGGGTTGATCGCGCTGCTGGAGGGGGGGGTGCCCCTGTGGGGGGGGGAGGTGCTGGTGGGGGTTCGGGCGGCCGGGCTGTGTCACAGCGATTTGTCGGTGATTGATGGGACTATTCCGTTTCCGGTGCCGGTGGTGTTGGGGCATGAGGGGGCGGGGGTGGTGGAGGCCGTTGGGCCCGGGGTGACGCATGTGGTGCCCGGGGATCATGTGGCGTTGTCGACGCTGGCGAACTGCGGGGCCTGTGCGGAGTGCGACCGGGGGCGGCCGACGATGTGCCGTACGGCGATCGGGATGCCGGGGAAGCCGTTCCGGCGGGGCGGGGCCGAGCTGTTCAACTTCGCGTCGAACTCGGCGTTCGCGGAACGTACCGTCGTCAAGGCCGTTCAGGCGGTGAAGATCCCCGAGGAGATACCGATGGCCTCGGCCGCGCTGATCGGGTGCGGGGTGCTGACCGGGGTGGGCGCGGTGCTGAACCGCGCGCGGGTGGACCGCGGGGACTCGGTGGTGGTGATCGGGGCCGGCGGGATCGGGCTGAACGTCCTCCAGGGGGCGCGGCTCGCGGGGGCGTCGGTGATCGTGGCGGTGGACGCCAACCCGGCGAAGGAGGCGGTGGCCCGGCAGTTCGGGGCGACGCATTTCGTGGACGCCTCGGCGGTGCCGGACGCGGTGAAGGCGGTGAAGGCGATCCTGCCGGCCGGCGCCGACCACGCTTTTGAGTGCGTGGGCAGCACCCGGCTGATCCGGCAGGCGGTCGATCTGCTGGACCGGCACGGGCAGGCGGTGCTGCTGGGCGTGCCGCCGGCCGGGGCCGAGGCGTCCTTCCTGGTCTCGTCGATGTATCTGGACAAATCGATCCTCGGCTGCCGCTACGGGTCGTCCCGGCCGCAGCGGGACATCGCGCTGTACGCCCGGCTGTACCGCGAAGGGCGGCTGCTGCTGGACGAGTTGGTGACCGCGACGTACGACGTCGAGGACTTCGCCAGGGCGGCGGACGACGCGCACCGGGGGCGGGTGGCGCGGGCGGTGCTGGTCTTCGGGGAGTGACGGCTGGCCCGATCCTGGCGAAGGGTGGCCCTCGGGCCGCTCGTTCCGGCGGGGCGGGTCGCCGAAGCTGTGGGCGTGAACAGGACAATTGTTGAGCCGGTGGTGGCTCCGGTGGCGTCGCGTGGCCGGCGGCCGCATCGGGCGTGGGTGGTCGCCGGGGTCACGTTTCTGACGTTGATCGGGGCGGCCGGTTTCGCGTCGTTGCCGGGGCTGCTGATCGATCCGCTGCACGAGGAGTTCGGCTGGTCGCGGGGGACGATCGGGCTGGCGGTGTCGGTCAATCTGGCGCTGTACGGGGTGACGGCGCCGTTCGCGGCCGCCTTGATGGACCGGTTCGGGATCCGGCGGGTGGTGGCCGCCGCGCTCACCGTGATCGCGGTGGGCGCGGGGCTGACCGTCTTCATGCGCGCGAGCTGGCAGCTGGTGCTGCTGTGGGGCGTGCTGGTGGGGCTGGGCAGCGGGTCGATGGCGCTGGCGTTCGCGGCGACGGTGACCAATCGGTGGTTTGCGGCTCGGCGGGGTCTGGTGAGCGGGATTCTCACGGCGGCCGGTGCGTCGGGGCAGTTGGTGTTTCTGCCGTTGTTGTCGGTGGTCGTTCAGCGGTACGGGTGGCGGCCGGCCGCGGTCACGGTGGCGGTGGCGGCGCTGGCCGTTGTGCCCTTGGTGTGGCTGCTGCTGCGCGATCATCCGGCGGATGTGGGGGTCGCGCCGTACGGTGCCGAGGAGTTCGTGGCCAAGCCGCTGCCGCGGCGCGGGGCCGCGCGGCGGGCCGTGGGGGCGCTGTTCTCGGCGGCTCGGACGGGGCCGTTCTGGCTGCTGGCCGGGACGTTCGCGATCTGCGGCGCGACGACGAACGGGCTGGTCAAGACGCATTTCGTGCCGGCCGCGCACGATCACGGTATGCCGATGACCGCGGCGGCGTCGCTGCTGGCGGTGATCGGGGTGTTCGATATCGCGGGGACCGTTGGTTCCGGCTGGCTCACCGACCGCTTCGATACGCGGCGTCTGCTCGCCGTCTATTACGGGCTGCGGGGGCTGTCGCTCTTGGTGCTGCCGATGCTGATGGCGGCCACGGTGCATCCGCCGATGGTGTTCTTCATCGTCTTCTACGGGCTGGACTGGGTGGCCACTGTCCCGCCCACGTTGGCGCTGTGCCGTGCCCACTACGGCGAGGACAGTGCGATCGTCTTCGGGTGGGTGCTGGCCGCCCACCAGGTCGGGGCCGCGCTCATCGCCTATCTGGGCGGGCTGGCGCGGGACGCGTTCGGTACGTATGACCCGGTGTGGTACGCGTCGGGGGCGCTGTGCGCGGTGGCGGCGCTGATGGCGCTGGTGCTGCGGAGGCGGAAGGACGCCGCCTAGGTCAGCTCTCGAAGCGGCCGAAGGTGCCGCGGTGGAAGAGGAGCGGGCCGGCGGCGGCGGACGAGGGGTCGGTGCCCAGGGCCTCGACGCGGCCGACGACGAGGTGGTGGTCGCCGCCGGTGTGGACGGCGTGTACGGCGCAGTCGATCCAGGCGGGGACGTCCGCGAGCCGCGGGGAGCCGGTGACCGGGGCCGGGGAGTGCCGGACGCCGGCGAACTTGTCGGCGCCGCTGACCGCGAACGCGCGGCACAGGGCCGTTTGTCCGGCGCCCAGGATGTTGACGCAGAAGACGCCGGCGCGGGCGATCCGCGGCCAGGTCGTCGAGGTGCGGCCCGCCATGAAGACCACCAGGGGCGGGTCGAGGGAGAGGGAGGCGAAGGACTGGCAGGCGAAGCCGGCCGGGCCGTCCGGTCCCGGGGCCGTGATGATCGTGACGCCGCTGGCGAAGTGGCCCAGCACGGCGCGGAATTCGGCCGGGTCGAGGGGGGCGCGTTCACCGTCGCGTACGGCGCGCAGCGGGGGGCGTGCCCCGGGGGCGGGTGCGCCGGCGGCCAGGGGCGCGGTCGTGGCGGGGGCGCCCGTGGAGCGCAGGTGGCGGACGGCCGCGGCCGCCATTCCGGCGTGTCCCATCATGGGCCCATTGAAGCTGATGGGTCGTCAGGTTGGAAGGGGCGTGGTCCACTCACATGGGTGGTGTGGGGTGCGGCGCGGGCTGGATCGCGGTGGTTGGGGGCATCGTGGGGCTGTGTTCCTGATTGGCTGCCGGGCGCCCGGGTACCTTCCCCCTCGGCCGCGCCGTAGCCGAGCACCGGGGGAGGGTTTCGGTTCATGGCCGATGCGACACCGCCGACCGCGTGGTCGGCAGCCGGGTCCGGCGGGGGCCGGTCCGCGCGGTTCGACGAGGTGTTCTGCGGGCTGCTGCCGCGGCTCTACCGGCGGGCCGTGATGCTGGCCGGATCGCGCCAGTCGGCGGAGGACGCGGTCCACGAGGCGTACCTCAAACTCGCCGCCCGCCCGCAGCGCTTCCTGGCCCATCCGGAGCCGTACGCCTACGCCTTCACCGCCGTCCTCAGCGCCACCCGGGACGCGTACCGCAAGGAGCGGCGGCAGGTGCTGGTGGACGAGGTGGCGGAGGTGGCCGGGGCGGGGGCCGGCTTCGGCGAGTGGGACGGCGGGGTGGGGCGGCGCCACGCGGAGCTGGAGGCGGTGCGGCTGCTGGGGCGGCTGACGCACCGGCAGGCGGGCATCGTGATCTTGGTCGATCTGGACGGGTACACCCTCGACCAGGCCGCGAAGATCATGAAGGTGCACCGCGGTACGGCCGCCCGGCACCGGGCCCGGGCCCTGGACAGGCTGCGCGGATACCTCGTTGAATCGGAGCACGGGCGGGCCGGGAGGTGAGCGGGACGGTGGGCGCGGGGCCAGGGGACGGTGCGGCGGAGGCGCGGCTGCGGGCGGTGCTGCGGGCGGCCGACGAGGAGATCGGGACGCCCGCCGGGCTGTGGGAGCGGGTGCGGGAGCCCGCGCCGGCACCGGTGGGCCGGCCGTCGGCTCCTGTATGGCGGAGCCCGTACGCCGTGGCCCTGGGGGTCGCGGCGGGGGTGGCCGTGGTGGTGCTGGGGGTGTGGTGGCTGCTGCTGCGGCCGGGCGCCGCGGACGTCCGTCCGGCCGGGCCGCCGCCGTCGGTGCCGGTCACCGTCTACAACAGCGAGGCGGCCTGCCGTACGGGCCGCACGCTGGAGTGCGCGCTGCGGCTGGCCCGGGACCCGTACGGGGCGTACGCGGCGCGCGGGAACGCGGCGGGGCGGGTCTGGCACGGGGACGTGCTGGCGGCGCGGTGCGTGGTGACGGACGGGCAGCTGGTGCGGGACGAGCAGGGTGTGACCTCCACGCGGTGGTACCGGGTGCGCACCGGGCAGGGGGTGGAGGGGTGGCTGCCGGGGGTGCGCACCCGTAATACCCGGGAGGTGCCGGTGTGCCCGGAGGCGGGGCGGGGGCGGTGAACGGGGGCGGGGCGGTCAGCGGCCCCGGTAGACGGGCCGGCGGCGGGACGCGAAGGAGGCCAGGCCCTCCTGGGCGTCCGCCGTCGTCATGTTGATCTCCTGGGCGGCCGCCTCGGCGCGGAAGGCGCTGGCGCGGTCGGCGTCGAGGGAGGCGTTGACCAGCTGCTTGGTGAGGGCGAGGGCGCGGGTGGGGCCGGCCGCCAGCCGCTCGGCCCAGGCGCGGGCGGTGGCCGCCAGCTCCGCGTCGGGCACGACCCGGTTGACCAGGCCCAGCCGGGCGGCCTCGGCGGCCGGTACGGCGTCCCCGAAGAACATCAGCTCCTTGGCGCGCTGCGGGCCGATCAGCCGCGGCAGCAGATAGGCGCCGCCGCCGTCCGGGACCAGCCCGCGGCGCACGAACACCTCGATGAAACGGGCCGATTCGGCGGCCAGGACGAGATCGCAGGCGAAGGCCAGATGCGCGCCGATCCCGGCGGCGGTGCCGTTGACGGCGGCGATCACCGGTTTCTCGCAGTCCAGGACGGCGGCGATCAGGCGCTGGGCGCCGTCCCGGATCATTCGCGCCACGTCGCCGGCCACCCGCTCGCCGGTCCGCGGGGCGCCGCGCAGGTCGGCGCCGGCGCAGAAGCCGGTGCCGGTGGCGGTGAGGACGACGGCCCGCACGGCGGGGTCGGCGGAGGCGTCGGCGAACCCGCGGATCAGGCGTTCGCGCAGGTCAGGAGTGAGGGCGTGGAGGGCTTCGGGGCGGTTGAGGGTGAGCTGGGCGACGCCGTTGTCAGTGGTGTGGAGTATCAAGGAGGTGGCGGGGTCGGGGGATTCGGCCTCGGTGGATTCGGGACCGGTGGATTCGGGGTCGGTGGTCTCGTGCGGGGCGGGGGTCGCCGGGGCGGGGCCGCCGGTGGACGCGGTACGGGGGGACGGGGTGGACGTCATGGGGGAGCGGCTCCAGAGGGGTCGGCGGGGCGGCGGGTCGGGCGCGGCCTGGCGGTTGGGGTTGGCGCTGGGGTGGTCAGTGGCAGATGGCGAGGGCGTCCAGGGCCACCGCGCCCTGGCCGCGGGGGAGGACGACGAGGGGGTTGATGTCGAGTTCGGCCAGTCCGCCGTCGAGTTCGAGTGCCATCCGCTGCACCCGCAGCACGGTCTCGACCAGCGCGTCGGTGTCCGCCGGCGGCATTCCGCGGACGCCGTCCAGCAGGGCGCGGCCGCGCAGTCCCCGGAGCATCGCCCGGGCGTGGTCCTCACCGAAGGGCGGGACGCCCACCGCGGTGTCCTGGAGGACTTCCACCAGCACCCCGCCCAGGCCCACGGTGACGGTCGGCCCGAAGAGCGGGTCGGGGGTGACGCCGACGACCATCTCCACGCCCCGTTCGATCATCTGGCAGACCAGGACGCCGTCCAGCGGCAGGTCCTCGTAGCGGGCGATGTCGGTCAGCTCCCGGTAGGCGTCCCGCACCTGGCTCGCCGACGTCAAGCCGATCTGGACGAGGCCCAGTTCGGTCTTGTGGGCCAGCTCCGGGCCGGAGCCCTTCAGGACGACCGGATAGCCGACCTGGCTCGCCGCCCGGACGGCCGCCGCCGCGCTGGTCACCAGCTGCTCGCGGGGGACGCGGATGCCGTAGGCGCGCAGCAGCTGCTTGGCCGCGTGCTCGCTGAGCTGCCGGCCCGGCCGCAGCAGCGCCCGCGCCTTGCGGGCGGACGGGGAGAGGACGCGCGGGGCGTCGTCGAAGGGGGAGCGGTAGCCGGCGGTGAAGCGGTGGTGGTCCAGGTAGGCGCGGACGGCGGTGACGCAGTTGGCGAAGGTGCGGAAGGTCGCCACCCGGGACGAGCCGAGCAGGGTGCGGCGATAGGCGTCCTCGGTGCCGACCGGCGAGCCCCACACCACGCACACCAGCTTGTCGGTCCGCTCGGCGGCGTCCACGAGGTCCTGCGCCAGCTTGTCGCTCATGGGCGGGAAGGGGCCGGTGATCGGGCAGATCAGCACGCCGATGTCCGGGTCGGCGAGGATCGCGTCGATGATCTTGGGGCCGCGCCAGTCGCCCACCGGGTGCCCGCCGTTGTCGATGGGGTTGGCGACGTTGAGGTAGTCCGGTATCCACTGGTGCAGTTCGGCCTGCTTGGCGGCGCCGAGGGTGGGCAGGGTCAGGCCCGCCGCGGTCGCCAGGTCGGCGAAGTGCGCGCCGGTGCCGCCGGAGATCGAATAGACCGCGACGCCCTCGGCGGCGGGCTTCTTGGCCCGGGCCAGCAGGGCGGCGGTGTCCTGGAGCTCGTCCAGGCCGTCCACCCGGATCACGCCGAACTGCCGCAGCGCGGCGTCCACCACCGCGTCCGCGCCGGTGAGCTTGCCGGTGTGCGAGGCGGCGGTGCGGGCGCCGGTCTCGGTGCGGCCGACCTTGACGACGACCACGGGCACCTTGTTGCGGGCGGCGCGGTCGGCGGCGAGCAGGAAGCTCCGGCCGTCCTTGAGCCCTTCCACATACGCGGCGATCGCGCCGACCTCGGGACGGGAGGCGAAGTAGGAGAGGAAGTCGGCGGTCTCCAGATCGGCCTCGTTGCCGGTCGGGGCCCAGTGCGAGAGCCGGATGCCCAGTTCCTGGAGGGCGAAGACCGGCCGGCCCTGGTGGCCTGACTGGGTGATCAGGGCGATGGCCGGGCCGTCGAGGTCGTCCCGGAATTCCTCGAACGCGTTGAGGTTGGTGTTCGGCCCGAGCAGCCGCAGGCCGGAGCCGGCGACCGCCTCGGCCAGCCGGGCCTGGGCGGCCGCGCCGTCCTCGCCGGTCTCGGCGAAGCCGGAGGCGAAGGCGACCGCGAACTTCACGCCCGTGTCGGCGAGTTGGCCGATGACCGGCAGCGGGTCGGCGACCAGCAGGACGGCGAGGTCGACGGTCTCCGGCAGGTCGGCGACGGTGGGGTGGCAGGGCCGGCCGAAGACCTGGTCGCGGCCGGGGTTGACGGGGTGGAGCCGGGCGCCGACCCGTTCCGCCCAGGCGATCAGCTGGCGGGTGATGCCGGTGTTCGGCCGGCCCTCGGTGTCCGAGGCGCCGACCACGGCCACCGACTCGGGCCGGAAGAAGCGGTCCAGGTCCGGGACCGGCGCGTGCAGCGGGCGGCCGCTGACGTCGGGGTCGGCCGCGGCCGGGGCCGCCGCCGCGCCGCCGTCCGGCCGCGGGCCGCCGCTGCCGGCGGGGTCGCTGGTGCCGTGGACGGTGGTGGGCCGGTGCTCCCCGCAGGCCACGACGCGGGCCGGCCGGGAGTGCGTGGTGAGGGTGCCGTGAGTCGATCCAAGCATCGCAGACGCCCGCTCCTGTGTGACGGCTCTCGTGGACTGCGCGCCGTACCGCGCTCAGCAGTAGCTGACGCCTTGTCAGGTTACTGAACTGACGGCTCGTCAGGAATGGGTGTGCGGGAGGTGGGCGGGAAACGTTCCGGGGCGGCTGGCCCTCGCGGGGTCCTCGGTTGCCGGGCCCCTTGCGGGGCGGCCGGGCGTGCGCTGAACTGACGTACCGTCAGGAGTAGTTGGTGCGGTGCGGACGAGCCGCCTGGTCGGCGGCGGTAGGGGCGGACGGATGGCCACGGTGCGGAAGGCGGCGGGGGACGGGGGCACGGCGCGGGTGGCGGCGCCGGCGGCCCGTTTCGATCTGCCGGAGGTGGACGACTTCACCCGGCCGTACTGGGCGGCGGCGGCCGAGGGGCGGCTGCTGCTGCGCCGCTGCCGGGCCGCGGACTGCGGCGCGGTGCACCACTACCCGCGCGAGTTCTGCCCGTCCTGCTGGAGCGAGGACGTGGTCTGGGAGCCGGCCGCGGGCCGCGCCACGCTCTATACGTGGTCCGTCGTGCACCGCAACGACCTCCCGCCGTTCGGCGGCCGGGTCCCGTATGTCGCCGCGGTCGTCGAGCTGGCCGAGGGGCCCCGGATGATGACCGAGGTCACCGACTGCCCGGAGGGGGAGCTGCGGATCGGTATGCCGCTGGCGCTGCACTTCCGGCGGGAGGGGGCGGAGGGGGGAGGGCCGGGTGGCGGCCCGGGCGCGGACGGCGGGTACGCGATACCCGTGTTCCGGCCCGCCGGGTGAGGGCGGGGGCCGGGTCCGGGCGGGCCGCCCGCCTCACGGCCAGAGCAGCTCCCGTTCCCAACCGCCCTCCGCCCGGCGGTAGGTGAGGCGTACGTGGCGCCGCCGGTGGTCGCCCTGGAAGAACTCGACCTCCTCGGCGCGCAGGACGTACAGCGTCCAGCTCGGGACCGGGGCGTCCGGTTCGCGCTCGGCGCGCTCCCAGGCGGCGTCCGCGGCGCGGTGCAGCTCCGCCATCGAGCCGAGCACCTCGCTCTGGCGGCCCACCAAGGCGGCGGCCAGCGCGCCCGTGGACCGGTGGTGCAGATCGGCCGCGCTCTCCTCGGGCCCGGCGGCGGCCACCGTGCCCCGGACGCGGACCTGGCGGCCGGCCGCCGGCCAGTAGAAGGCGAGCGCGGCCCGGGGGCGGGCGGCCAGATCGCGGCCCTTGCGGCTGCCGCGGTGGGTGCCGAAGTGCCAGCCGCGTTCGTCGGCGTCGTGCAGCATCACGATGCGCACCGACGGGTCGCCGGCCGCGTCGGCGGTGGCCAGGGACATGGTGTGCGGTTCGGCGACGCCGGCCTCGGCGGCCTCGCGCAGCCACTGCCGGAAGAGCGGCAGCGGGTCGCCGGGCGCCCGCTCCGGGTCGAACGACGGCAGCTCGCCCGGCCAGACCCGCAGACCGCGCAGCAGCTCGCGGAAGGCCCGGCTGTCGGTGTCGGGGTCGTTTCCGGTGCCGGTTCCGCTGCCGGTGTCGGGTCCGGTGGGGTCGGGGTCGGCCCCGGCGCCCGGGGCGGCGTCCTCGGTGTGATCGCGCATGCGGGGAGCGTACGCCGCACGCCCCGGCCGCCGACCGCGCGCCCGTGCCGGACGCCGCACGCCCCGGCCGCCGACCGCGCGCCCCGTCCCGGCGCCGCGCGCCCCGGGGCGCCCCTGACCCCGCCCCTACCTCCCGCCCCCTACCCCCGCCCCAACACCACCGTCCCCGAGGAGCAGAACCAACCCCCCGTCCCGGAGGCGACGGCGAGTTCCGGCGGGCTGCCGTCGCGGCGGTGGACCTGGCGGTCCGGGCCGAGGTCGCCGCGCAGCTGCCGGACCGCCTCGACCAGCAGGAACAGCCCGCGCATCCCCGGGTGGCAGGCGGCCAGCCCGCCGCCATCGGTGTTCACCGGCAGCGCCCCGTCCCGCAGCAGCCGCCCCCGCTCCACGAACGCGCCGCCCTCCCCCTTGGCACAGAAGCCCAGGTCCTCCAGCGTCACCAGCGTCATGTAGGTGAACGCGTCGTAGATCTCGGCGAGGTCGATCTCCTCCGGGCGGACGCCGGCCCGTTCGAAGGCCAGCCGGCCGGAGACGGCGGCGGGGGAGACGGTGAAGTCCGGCCACTCCGCCATGCTCGTGTGCGAGACGGCGGTGCCCGAGCCGAGCACCCAGACCGGGCGTCGGGCCAGGTCGGGCACGTAGTCCTCGGCGACGAGCAGCACCGCGCAGCCGCCGTCCGAGCGGACGCAGCAGTGCAGTTTGGTGAACGGGTCGGCGATCATCGGGCCGGCCAGTACGTCGTCCACGGTGATCGGCTCCCGGTAGAGCGCGTCCGGGTTGGCGGCCGCGTTGGCGCGGGCCTGCACGGCTATCTGGGCCAGCTGCTCCAGGGTCGTCCCGTACTGGTGCTGGTGGCGGCGCGCGGCCATGGCGTACTTGGCGATCAGGGTGTGCCCGTAGGGGGCCTCGAACTGGAGTGGCCCCCGGGTGCCGAAGGAGAGGTTGGCGGTGCGCCGCCCCGCTTTGAGGTCGGCGCGGGCCGTGGAACCGTAGACCAGGAGGACGGCGCGGGCGTGGCCGGCCGCGATCGCGTCGGCGGCGTGCGCGGCCATCACCTCCCAGGTGGCGCCGCCGACCGAGGTGGAGTCCACCCAGGTAGGGCGCAGGCCCAGGTATTCCGCGACCTCGACGGGGGCGAGCGTGCCGAGCCCGGCGGACGCGAAGCCGTCGATCACCGAGCGGTCCAGCCCGGAGTCGGCGAGCGCGCGGCGCGCGGCCTGGGCGTGCAGGGCGTACGGGGTGGCCCCGTCCACCCGCCCGCAGTCGGACAGCGCGACTCCGGCGACGGCGACCTTGCGGGGGCGGGCGGGGGACCCGGCGGGCGTCGGCTTCATGAATCTGACGGTACATCAGATAGCTTGGGGCGGGCAGACCTTGAGGGCCCGGTCCATGGTGTTCGCACTCTGGGAAAGTGGCTGCCCGGTACCTATTATGACGGCCCGTCAGATCGCCGTTCGGGTCGGGCGCCGTCGGAGCGGACGGCGCCCGGGCGGACGGCGTCGCCGCACGGCCGGGAGGAGCCCGCCGATGGATGCCGCGTTCACCGAGGAGCAGGACGAGATCCGCCGCCCGCTGCGCGCCCTGCTGGGCCGGTACGGGGGCCCGGAGGGGGCCGGGGCGCCGGACGGTCCGGACGGGTACGACCGGGCGGTGTGGCGGCGGCTGGCCGCGGCGGCCGGGCTGCCCGGCCTGGCGCTGCCCGCCGCGTACGGCGGGGCCGGGCACGGGACCGCCGGGCTCGCGCTCGCCTGCGAGGAGACCGGCCGGGCCGGCTTCCCCTCGCCGCTGATCGGCACCGCCGCGCTGGCCGCGCCGCTGCTGTGCGCGCTGGGCGGCGAGCGGCGGCGGGCCGCCCTGCTGCCCGCCCTGGCCGCCGGGGAGCTGACCGCCGCGCTGGCCGTCCCCGGCGGGCGGCTGGCCACCGCGCTGGCGCTGACCGGGACCGGCGGCGGGGACTGGGCCGGCGGCGGCCGGTCCGGCGGCATCCAGGCCCGGTGGTCACCGGAGCCCGCCCCGGGTGCGCCGCCGGACGGCGGTCCCCAGGGGGCGGCCGGCAGCTGGCGGCTCTACGGGGAGGCCGGGCAGGTCCTCGACGGACGCACCGCGGACCTGCTGGTGGTCGCCGCGCACACCGGCGGCTTCGCGCGCGGCCGCACCCTGCTCTTCGCCGTACGGGCGGCGGGCCCGGACGGCGCGGGCCCGGATGGCGCGGGGGTGCCCGGTCTGCGCCGGACCCGGCAGGACGCGGCGGACGGCACCAGGCCGCAGGCCGGGCTGGAACTCCGCGACGTCCCGGCGGAGTTGCTCGGCGAGGCGCCGGCGGACACCGACCGGGCCGCCGACGCGGTGGCCGCGGCGCTGGCCGCCACCGGGGAGACCGCGGCCGCCTGCCTGGCGGCGGAGGCGGCCGGTGCGGCGGGCGCGCTGCTGTCCCGTACGGCCGGGCGGCTGCGCGCCTGCCTCCGGGACGGCGGCCCGGCCGGCGCCCTCCAGGGCATCCGGCACCGGCTCGCCGAGCTGTACGGGGCGGTGGAGTCGGCGCGTACCGCGGCGCACCACGCGGCCCGGGCGGCGGACGGCGGGCACGCGGGCGGTCCGGCCGCACCCGGGGCGGGCGCGCTCGCCCTGGCCCAGGCGCTGGAGGCGCTGCGCGCGGTGGCCGCGGAGGCGGTGCAGCTGCCCGGCGGGCCCGGAGCCCCCGGGGACCGCGCCGCGCGCCGCGCCTTCGCCCGGGCGGCCGGCGACGAACTGCTGCTCGGCCCGGTGCCCGCGCTGCGCGCCCGGGCCGCTGAACGGGCCGGGCTCTTCGGACCGGGCGGGGATCCCGGGGGAGCGCCCGGCGTGGGCGGGCCGGTGGCCCCGGTGGCGCGAGCGGCGGTCGGTGCCTGATGGACCGCCGCGCCCAGCTGGTGCAGAGACTCTCCTCGACCCGTACGTTCGCGCGGATCGCGCCGCACGTCATCCCCGCGCTGGACCGCGCCGTGCACCGCCTCAGCGGCGGGAAGGCCCTGCTCAGCACCCGGATGCTGCCCGGCGTCGTACTGACCGCGACGGGGGCGCGCAGCGGGCTGCCGCGGCGCACCCCGCTGTCCTGCATGCCGCAGGAGGACGGCGGCTGGCTGCTGATCGGCAGCAACTTCGGCCGCCCCGGGCATCCGTCGTGGACCGCGAACCTGCTGAAGAACCCGGAGGCGGAGGTGAGTTGGCGGGGCCGCGACATCCCGGTGCGGGCCCGGCTGCTGACCGGCGAGGAACGGGACCGGGCCTGGCGGGCGGCGCTGGCCTTCTGGCCGCCGTACGCGGCGTACCAGGCGCGGGTGGACCGGGAGATCCGGCTGTTCCGGCTGGACCGCCTCGACGGGCGCTGACTACCGGGGCGGGCGCGGACGCCCCCGCCCACAGGGCGCGGCGGGTGCCGTACGCCCCGGAGGCGGACCGGCGGCACCCGCCGCGCAGGCGGTATGACCGCGGCGCCCCGGCTGTGGATTGCGGATACCGCCGCGGGCCCGGCTATGGCAGGACGAACGGGCCGGCGGCAGGACGGCAGGACGGACGGGCGGAGGGCGCAGCAGGCAGGACGCAGGACGAACGGTTCCCGGCGGTACCGGGACGGCGGCGGCGCGGTGGCGGCCGGGGCGCGGCCGGCGGACCGGCGGCCTCATCGGCGCCGGACGCGGGCGCGCGCTACTTGGTGGGCTTCTTGCCCGTGACGCCGTAGTGGACCAGCAGGGCGAGATTCGGCTTGAGCTCGGCCTGCTTGACGCCCCAGCTCTGGAAGCCCTTCTGGTGGCCGGCGACCGCCGCCAGCATCGCCACGATCGAGCCGGCCATGGCCGCGGCGCTGACGTCCTTGTCGACCTTGTTCTTGGCCTGGAGCTGCTCGATGGACTCGGTAAGGGAGTTGGTCACCGCGTTGAGGATCTTCATGCGGAGCTTGTAGAACCGCTTGTCGCCCTCGGCGGCGCCCAGGTCGACCACGCGCAGGATCGCGTCGTGCCGGCGC
Organism: Streptomyces sp. NRRL F-4489; assembly: GCF_001509485.1. Taxonomy (GTDB): domain Bacteria; phylum Actinomycetota; class Actinomycetes; order Streptomycetales; family Streptomycetaceae; genus Streptomyces. The sequence continues at coordinate 13,851 of NZ_LLZI01000281.1, read as the reverse complement.
CAGAAGGACAGGAAGCCGTCGACCAGCTCCTCGGCGGCCTGCCAGCCGGATTTGCCCACCCAGGAACGTCCGGCGACAAGATCGGTCAGGCTCGCGCCTTCTTTCGCCATCTCCTCGGCGATTTCCAGAACCGCGCCTTCCACATCAGGGAAGTACTGATAGAACGTCGCGGGTGAAGTGCCCGCTTTTCGGGCCACATCGATGACTTTGACGTCCCGATAGGGGGACGAACTGAGCATTTCGCTGAGGCAGTCGAGAAGCTTTTGCCGCGTCGCCTGTCCGCGGCGGCCGGCAACTCTGCCGTCGACGGTTCGAACTTGTCCTGTCATGCCGTCAGCTTACCGAGGGGTGATCGGAGCGCGATTTGGCTGCCTGCAAATGGGGACGCGGGAGTTCGGGCCCCGCGGCGCCCGCGACCGCCCTGGCCGGGGGCCCGCTCGCCGCCGGGAACGGACCGGCCGCCATTGGTCCGATCCAGTGAATACTGTTATCAACAGCCTGTGGACAACTTCGGTGGACACCGGCCCGGCACGGACCCGGCGGCGGCCGGCCGGGACGGCCCGGGAATCCCTGCGCCGCACGCGGTGTCGCGGCCCCGAAATCGCCGCGGGCGGCGCAGAATTGACCCGCCGGCGCGCGGCGCGGCACAGGGGCGGGGACGGGGACGGGGAGATGTACGGGGATACGGGGGCGGCGGGCGAATGGTTTCGGCCACCGGTGAGCGGCGCTCCGGGCGGGCGGCACGGACCGGCGGAGCCGCCGTTACGCACCGGTTATGCGCCGGTTATGCACCGGTCTCCGCGTCCGCGAACACGGAATCCAACAGTCCGGATGGGGCGATGAGCGGCGGAAATTCCGCGAACGCCGGTCAAAGGCGCGGTCCGACCGGCCGGTAACCCGTCGGCATTCGCCCGTCCCCGGACGTATCGGCGCACGTCAGGGCGGGGTGGAATACGCCGGGTAATGGTGTTGTTGCGGACGGCAGGCGGAGTGTCGTGACACGGCCGACAGGCCCCGGGTTCGCAACCGCAGGCCCGGCCAGGAAGAATCAAGGGCCGTACGGCCGTTTCGGCCAGGCGGCCGGACGCCGCGCGGGGCAGTGGCTCACGGCGGTTCGCGGCTTGAGTGAGGGTCTCGTTCTTAACGCCCCACGGGGAGGTGGCAGGCAAGTGGTGGAGCAGCTGACGCAGCACGATCCCCGGCGGATCGGCCCGTTCGAGGTCCTCGGCCGTCTCGGGGCCGGCGGCATGGGCCTGGTCTATCTGGCGCGCTCGGCGTCCGGCCGGCGCGTGGCGATCAAGACGGTCCGGTCCGAGCTCGCCGAGGACCAGCTGTTCCGGGTCCGCTTCACCCGCGAGGTGGAGGCGGCCCGCGCGGTCAGCGGCTTCTACACCGCCGCGGTGGTCGACGCCGACCCCCGGGCCGCGGTGCCCTGGCTGGCGACGGCGTACGTCCCCGCGCCCTCCCTGGAGGAGATAGTCAATGAGTGCGGGCCGCTGCCGGTCCAGGCGGTGCGCTGGCTGGCCGCCGGGATCGCCGAGGCGCTGCAGTCCATCCACGGCGCCGGCCTGGTCCACCGCGACCTGAAGCCGTCGAACGTCCTGGTCGTCGAGGACGGCCCCCGGGTGATCGACTTCGGTATCGCCTCCGGGGTGTCCAACACCCGCCTGACGATGACCAACGTCGCGGTCGGCACCCCGGCGTACATGTCGCCCGAGCAGGCCCGCGACTCCCGCAGCGTCACCGGCGCCAGCGACGTCTTCTCGCTCGGCTCCACCCTGGTCTTCGCCGCCACCGGGCACGCCCCCTTCCACGGCGCCAACCCCGTCGAGACGGTCTTCATGCTGCTCCGGGAGGGCCCGGATCTGGCCGGGCTCCCCGAGGAGCTGCGGCCGCTGATGGAGTCCTGTATGCAGATGGAGGCGGCCCAGCGGCCGTCCCCCGCCGACCTCCAGTCCCAGCTGGCCCCGCACCTCTTCAGCTCCGGCAGCGACGACAGCGGCACCGCCTCGGCGTGGCTGCCGCCCGGTGCCGTGGCGCTCATCGAGCGGCGGCGCGGCGGCGGCCGGGGCGCCGCCCCGCAGACCACCCCGCGCGCCGCCGCCCCGGCCCGCCCGGAGCCGGCCGCCCCGCCGCCCATGCCGCAGGCCCCGCCGCCGCAGCCCGCGCCCGCCGCGGACGGCTGGCCCGGCCGGGTCGGCGCCGGCCCCGGCGCGCACCGCCCCGCCGATCCGCGCGGCGCCTCGCCCGCCCCGGTGGGTTCCGCCGCGCCGTCCGCCCCCGAGGGCGCCGGCGGCCCCGTGCGGCTGGGCGGTTCGCACGCCCCGATAGGGCCGGGGCCGCGCGCCGCCGAGGCGCCGCAGCCGCGCGGCCAGGCCGCCCCGGCCACCAACTGGGTCCGCCCGCCGGGCGGCGCCCAGCCGGCCGGTGTGCCGCCGCAGCAGCCCGCGCCCGCCGCCCGGACCGACGCCCCGCCCGCCCCCGAGGCGCCGCCCGCCGAGCCGGGCCGCTGGCGCCCCTGGCGCTTCCGGATGTCCAACGACGTCTGGGGCACCCCGGTGGTCGCCGGCGACCTCCTCTACGTCACCTCGTTCGAGGTGCACGCCCTCGAGGTGGCCAGCGGGCGGCGGAAGTTCAAGACCCGGGACGTGGCCTGGGCGATGGCGGTCGCCGACGGCCGGATCCACGCCTCGGACGGCCCGACCCTCTACGCCCTCGACGCCGAGGACGGCGGCGAGCGCTGGCGGCTGGCCAGCGAGGGCTGGATCTACGCCCTGTCCGCCGGCCGCGGCACGGTCGTCACCAGCACCCGCGGCGGCGGCGTCCAGGCGTGGGAGGCGGCCACCGGCGAGCTGCTGTGGGAGCTGGCCGGCGCCCAGACCGACTTCGAGACCGCCGAGGCCGCGCCGGTGCTGCACGACGGCGCGGTCTACGTCTGGGCCGACGCCCGGCTCAAGGCCCTGGACGCCCGCACCGGCGCCGAGCGCTGGTCGTATCCGGTGGGCGACGCGGCGTCCTGCGGCGGCGTCCCGATGCGGCTGCTGCCCGCCCCGGACGGCACGGTCTACGTCGTCGCCGGCACCCGGGTGCTGGCCCTGGACGCCGCGCGCGGCGATGTGCGCTGGCACTTCGAGGCGCCCGCGGTGTTCCTGAGCCCGCCCGCCTTCGCGCCCGGCCCGGCGGTGACCGGCGGCGGCCTCTACCTCGCCGACTATCTGGGGACGGTCTACGCCCTGGACGCGGCGGACGGCCGGGACCGCTGGCGGATCGCCACCGAGGCCCGCCAGTCCGCCGAGCCGGTCCTGGTCGCGCACGGCGCCGTCCACCTGGGCAGCGGCAAGGCCCTGTACACCCTCGACGCGGTGACCGGCACGCCGCGCTGGCGCTTCCAGGCGGGCGCCGAGGTCGTCGGCTCCCCGGTCGTCGCCGAGGGCCGGGTGCACTTCGGCTCCGCCGACCACTGCCTGTACACCCTCGACGCGATGGGCGGGCAGCTGCGCTGGAAGCTGGCCACCGGCGGCGAGATCACCGGCTCGCCGGTCGCGGTCGGCGGGGTGGTCTACGCCTGCAGCAAGGACCGCTGCGTGTACGCGCTGGACGCCGCCAAGGGGACGGGGCTGGCGCGGCGGCCGTAACGGGCGCGGCCGGTGGTCCTGGCCAGGCGTCAGCCGCGGTCCGGGCCCGGCCCACCGGGCTCGTCCGGCGGCCGGTCCCTGCCCTCCGGGCGCCCGCCCGCGGCCCGTTCACCACCCGCCGCGCCACCCGTCGCACCGCCCGGCCGCCACTGCTGGGCGCCCCAGTCCACGGGCCGGGTCGGCGGATCCGCCGCGCGCCCGTGGCGCCCGTCGCGCTCGTCCTCGGGCTCGTCCTCGTGGGCGGGCACCCGGCGCCGGCGGCCGCGCATGATGAGCGCGCCCAGGATCAGCAGGGCGCCGCCGCCGAGGGCGCTGGCCGCGCCGACGCCCAGTCCGCGGGCACCGGCGGTGAGTTCACCGGCGCTCTGCCCCTGGCGGACCATCCACAGGATGGTGAAGCCGAGCACCACCAGCCCGGCGAGGGTGATCAGCAGCCGGGACCGCAGCACCACCCCGACCAGCGCCAGCAGTCCGGCGAACGCCATCGGCAGCAGCAGCGACCCGAAGAGCGTGGCGCCGCTGCCGGTGAGGCCGCCGAAGAGGTCCTCGATCCGTATGTCGCTGCCCTGACGGCCGTCGTACCAGGGACGGAAGGGGCTCCAGACGGCGGCCGCCGCTCCGATGAGGGCGATCAGGGACCCGAGAACGTTGCGCACCACGGCGTCGCCTCGCTTCGCTCGTTCCGTCGTCCTCCGCAACCGACGCTACGCCTGCCCGTCCACCCCCGCGAGACGAGTGGACCCGGCGGCGTACGACTCCGGCCGGTGCCCGTAGGGGCCGTTGCCGGGGCTTGCTAGGGTGCCGTGCACGCGTCAACCCTGTCGGGGTCGGCGGGTTCGGCAGCAGCAACGGGGGATGGTCGAGGCACATGGATCAGCGCACGCGTACGGGCACGTCCACCGGGGACACGGGGAGCGCAGGGAGCACCGGGGGCCGCGCCCGGCGGGGCGGCAGGGCGGGCGTCGCGGCGGCGCTGGCGGCGGTCGCGCTCGCCACGCTGAGCGGCTGCTTCTCGCCCCCTCGGCCCAACGTCGTCATGCCGAGCAACTGGCCCAGCCCGTCGTCCTCCTCGTCCAGTTACAACCCTTACGACCCGACGCCCTCGTACACGCCGGGCTACGACACCTACTCGCCGTCGCCGTCGCCGACGCAGGAGACCTTCGACCCGGACGGGCGGTCGGACGTGCGCGGCAGCGGCTGCGACTTCTCCGCCTCGCTGCGCCGCTTCACCTACACGCTCTCCATCACCAACCCGTCCACGACCAGTACGTACTCCTACGACATGCGGATCGACTGGATGAAGGACAAGCCGGCGGACGGAACGACGTACGGGGTGCACGAGCGCAGCGTGGTGGTGGCCCCGGGGGCGACCGAGACCTACACGGCCACGTACACGCTCAACCAGTCGTCGTGGCAGGCGTTCTGGTACACCTGCCAGATCACCCGGGCGCACAAGACCAAGATGTGACGCCTCACCGGGACCGGCACAGGGGGCTGTACCGGGCCCGGCGGGTCATCTGACGGGCGGCGGGGGCGCGCCGGGGCCGCGTTCCCGGGCGACGAACAGGGCGGCCTGGCGGTCCGGCGGGAGGTTGCCGAGCGCGATCAGCTGCGGGGCGTGCGCCAGGGCCTGGGTCCTGGCCGCCTCCCGCGCCGCCCACAGGGCCCGTACGGTGCCCTGGACGGCCTCGGTGGGCTGGGCGGCGAGCACCGCGGCGCGGCGCAGCGCGGTCGCGGCGGCCGCGCCGGGCGCGGTCAGCTCGGAGACCAGCCCGGTGGCGTACGCCCGGTGGGCGCCGAGGCGTTCCGCGGTGCCCATCAGGGCGAGCCGGGCGATCTCCCCGTAGGGCATCCGCTGGGCCATGAGGACGGACTCGTAGGCGCTGACCATCCCGTAGGTGGTGTGCGGGTCGAAGAAGACCGCGTCCTCGGCGGCGATGATGAACTCCGCCTCGCCCAGCAGGTAGAAGGCGCCGCCGCAGGCCATCCCCTCGACCGCGGCGATGACCGGTTTCCACAGGTCGTTGGCCTTGGGGCCGATCCGCAGCAGCGGGTCGTCCAGGGAGAACGGGGAGGCCGGCTGGGGGACGTCGGCGGCGCGGTCGATACCGGTGCAGAAGGCCCGGCCGCCGGCACCGGTGAGCACCGCCGCCCGTACGGAGTCGTCGAAGCGGAACCCGTCCCATACGGCGGCGAGTTGCCGGGCGGTGGCCAGGTCGAGGGCGTTGTGGCGGGCGGGCCGGTCGAGGGTGACCAGGGCGACCCCGTCGGCGATCTCGGTGCGGACCCCGGGGGCGGTCACGGCCGCTCCAGCATCCAGCGGGGGACGGTCGGGCCGCCGGGCGGGGTGTGGAAGACCGCCTTCACCGGGGCGCCGATGCGCAGCCGGGCCGGGTCGACGGAGTCGAGCGCGGCGTCCGGGGCGGCGACGACATTGCCCACCAGCCGGATCCGCGGGGCCTCCGCCAGCTCCACGACGACCGCGTTGTAGGGCGCCTGGGCGGCGTACGCGGGCAGCAGCGGCGGGTGCGCGACGACGTACGACCAGATCCGGCCGCGGCCGCTCATCCGCTGCCAGTACGCGGCGAACGACTGGCAGTGCGGGCAGCAGGGCCGGGGCGGGAAGCGCGGTTCGTCGCAGTCGGCGCAGGTCTGCACGCGCAGCTCACCGCGCGCGGCGTACTCCCAGAACGGCGCGCCGTCCTCGTCCGGGACGGGAAACAGCAGGTCAGCGGCGGGGTCGGGGGGATTGTCAGTGGTGGGTGGCAGGCTTGTGGTCATGGAATCACGGACAGTTATGGAGCGGGGTTCGGGGCCGGCCGGCGGGTCGGTCGTCGGGGAGTGGGGCGCGGCGGTGGTGCCGGGCCGGGGGTGTTCCGCACGCATCCGGTATCAACTCCTCAGCAGCAGCGCGGAGGTGGGCACGCACGCGCCCGCGGTGACGAGGCAGGTGGCCGCGTCCGGGACCTGCGCGGTGCTGGTGCCGCGCAGCTGCCGGACGCCCTCGGTGATCAGGTTGAAGCCGTGCACATACGCCTCGGAGAGGCCGCCGCCGCTGGTGTTGATCGGGAGCCGCCCGCCGATCTCCAGGGCGCCGCCCTCGGTGAAGGCCGCGCCCTCACCGCGTCCGCAGAAGCCGTAGCCCTCCAGGGAGAGGGGTATCAAGGGGGTGAACGCGTCATAGATCTGCGCCACGTCGACGTCCCGCGGGCCGAGGTCGGAGCCCTTCCAGAGGTGCCGGGCGGCGGACCGGGCCGGGCCGCTGAGCGGGTCGTCGCTCCAGTAGTCGACCATGCCGTGGTGCTGTGCGGGCAGGCCCTGCGCCGCGGCGTGGACGTAGACGGGCCGGCGGCGGCAGTCGCGGGCGCGCGCGGCGGAGACCACCACGCAGGCCAGCGCGCCGTCGGACTCCAGGCAGTTGTCGTAGAGGCAGAGCGGTTCGCTGATCCAGCGCGCGGTCATGTACATCTCGCGGGTCAGCGGGCGGTCGTACATCATCGCGGCCGGGTTCTGGTTGGCGCGGTTGCGGCAGGCCAGGGCGACGTTGAAGAAGTGGTCGCGGGTGGCGCCGTATTCCTGCATATAGCGCCGGGCCAGCATGCCGATCTCGTCGGCGGGCCGCAGCAGCCCGAAGGGGCGGGTCCACTGCGCGGGGGTGGGCAGCTGGGCGCGGGCGGCGGTCCACGGCCGGGGCCCGGAGCCGCGTTTGCGGGACCGCCAGGCGACGCCCACGCTCGCCTGCCCGGTGGCGATGGCCGCGGCCAGGTGCCCGACCGTGGCGCACGAACCGCCGCCGCCGAAGCCGACCTTGGAGAAGTGCCTGACCTCGCCCGCGCCGATCGACTTGGCGATCTCGACCTCGTCGGTCTCCTCCATGGTGTACGAGGCGAAGGCGTCCACCTCCGAGGGGGCGATCCCGGCGTCGTCCAGGGCCGCGATGATCGCCCGGCAGGCCAGGGCCTTCTCGGACTCCGGGAGCCGCTTGGCGAACGGCGTCTGCCCGATGCCGACGATCGCCGCGGCGTCCTTCAGGGTCGCCCCCATGGCCACCTCCGTGCTCGGCCGTCACTGCTGACAGCGGAGGAGGCTACCGCTAATCTGACGACCAGTCAGCTAGCGGGGGGCTGGTCTTTTCCGGGACGGGGAGGCAGTGCGATGGACGAACACCTCGATACACGCGCGGACTTGGCGTACGGCTCGCTCGCCCGGCTGGTGCGCGCCGCCGCCGCGCGGTACGGCCCCCGGGAGGCCGTCGTCGAGGGCCGCGGCCGGATCACGTACGCCGAGCTGGGCGACCGGGTGGCGCGGGCCGCCGCGGCGTGCGTCGCGGCCGGTGTCGCGCCCGGCGACCGGGTCGCGGTCTGGGCGCCGAACACCCGCGACTGGATCGTCTCCGCCCTCGGCGCGGTCACCGCCGGCGCCGTCCTCGTCCCGGTCAACACCCGCTTCAAGGGCGCCGAGGCCGCCGACATCCTGCGCCGCACCCGGGCCCGGCTGCTCTTCGTCACCGGCACCTTCCTCGGCACGTCCTACGTCGCCTCGCTGCGCCGGGCCGCCGGGCGCGGCGACGGCCCCGGCCCCCTGCCCGGGCTGCCGCACCTCCAGCGGGTCGTGGTGCTCGCCGACGACGCCCCCGCCGACTTCACCACCTGGCGCGACTTCCTCGCCGAAGGGGCGGCGGTCCCGGCCGGCACGGTGCGCGCGCGGGCCGACGCCCTCGGCCCCGGCGACCCCTCCGACATCATCTTCACCTCCGGCACCACCGGCCACCCCAAGGGCGCGGTGATCACCCACGGCCAGACGCTGCGCGCCTACGACGTCTGGAGCGCGCTGGCCGGCCTCGAGGAAGGCGACCGCTACCTCATCGTCAATCCCTTCTTCCACACCTTCGGCTACAAGGCCGGCGTCATCGCCTGCCTGCTGCGCGGCGCGACGATGGTGCCGCAGCCGGTTTTCAGCGCCCGGACCGCGCTCGCCAACATCGCCGCCGAGCGGATCTCCGTCCTCCCCGGCCCGCCCACCCTCCACCAGCAGCTCCTCGACCACCCCGACCGCGACCGGCACGACCTCTCGGCGCTGCGCCTGGTCGTCACCGGCGCCGCCGTCGTCCCCCTGGAGCTGGTGGAACGGCTCCGAGGCGAGCTGAAGGTCGCCACCGTCCTGACCGCGTACGGCCTGTCGGAGGCCACCGGCGTGGTCACCATGTGCCGCCGCGGCGACCCGCCGGAGGTGATCGCCGGGACCGCCGGCCGCGCGATACCGGACACCGAGGTCCGCGTCGTGGACGCCGCCGGCCGCCCGCGGCCGACCGGCACGCCCGGCGAGGTCCAGGTCCGCGGCTACCACGTCATGACCGGCTACTACGAGGACCCGGCCGCCACCGACCGGGCCCTCACCCCCGACGGCTGGCTGCGCACCGGCGACATCGGCGTCCTCGACGCGGCCGGCAACCTCCGGATCACCGACCGCCTCAAGGACATGTTCATCGTCGGCGGCTTCAACGCCTACCCCGCCGAGATAGAGCAGCTCCTCACCCGCCACCCCGACGTCACCGAGGCCGCCGTCATCGGCATACCCGACCCCCGCCTCGGCGAGGTCGGCAAGGCGTACGCGGTCCGCCGCCCCGGCTCCCGCCTCACCCCCGACGCCCTGATCGCCTGGTCCCGCCGCCAAATGGCCAACTACAAGGTCCCCAGGGAAGTCGCATTCGTCCCCGCCCTGCCGCGCAACGCGAGCGGGAAGGTGGTGAAGGGGCTGCTGCGGGAGGGGGGTTGGGGTGGGTCTGGGGGAGGCGGGGAGTAGCTCGGGGCTCCGCCCGGTAGGGGAGTGGAGTGGACCGGACGGGACCGGACCGGGGGCCGTCCCTCCGCCGTGCCTGCTCGGCCCGGCCGTCGAAGTCGCCGAAGCCGCTGCATCCGCCGAAGCCGGTGACGCCGACATCGGCGTAACGCCTCAGAGCGGGGCGAGCAGCATCAGGACCTCATCGCGGTCGTCACCTGCCGCGAACCTCAAAGCGCCTGGCCACCGGCCGATTTCCCGCCACTCCAGCCGCCCGTAGAAGCCCTCCAGTCCCACACCGCCGCGGACGGCGATACGCAGCTGCTCCAGCCCCATCTCGTCCCGCGCGACCCTGCGGGCCTCCTCCACGAGCGCCCGCCCGACACCGCGCCCGCGCACGGCGAGACGGGTCTGGACGTGGTGGAGGGTGCCCCAGTGCGCTATCAGCTCGGACCGGTCACGCCGTGCGATGAGCCAGCCCGCAAGCTGCCCGTCCACGGTTGCCGCGAGGAGGCGGCAGGTGTCCGCGGAGAGCTGGTCGATGATCCGGTCGAGGGCCGGAAGCACCGTGGCGGCGTCGACCGGCGGAAACGGGAATCCGGCCGCACCGCCCGCGTTGGTCACCTCGACCCAGCAATCGGCGAGGGCGCGCCGGAACGGCGCGGCGACCTCGGAGGCTGTCGTGAACTGCTGGAAGCGCAGGGTGCTGGGGGCCATCCCGCGATCATGGCACCCGCCTGTGACATCCCCCGAAGGCCGCCGGACCGTCCGGGTTGCCGGCGGGCGCCCCAGCCCCCGCCGGCCCGTACGTCGCGGATCCGCCCGGGACGGCTAGCCGCTGACCCGGCCGCCGCTCACGCCCGTACCCTCCGCCAACGACCGCATGCGGTCGGCGAAGCCGTCGTGGACGGACCCGAACCACACCCCGAGGTCCGCCGCGCCGGCCGCTTCCCAGGCGGCGACCTCCGCCGTCACCTCCGTGAGCGTCCGGTCCGGCCCGTCCCAGCCGATCCGGGTCCCGGCCGCCACCGGGGCCGAGCCCTCCCCGGCCCGGCGGTCCAGCCACGCCTTCCGCTCCGCGAACTGTTCCGGGGTGAGCCCGACCCCCTGCCAGTAGCCGCCGAACTCCGCCGCCCGCCGCAGCGCCGCGTCCGAGTTCCCGCCGATCAGGAACGGCACCGGTACGTCCGGCACCGGCTCGAACACCGCCCGCCCGTCGAACGCCACCGCCCCGTCGTCGTACGGCCCGCCCGCGCCCGTGTGCAGCCGCCGCACCAGCCGCAGCGCCCGGTCCGTCCGCGCGCCCCGGTCGCGGAACTCCGCCCCGGCCGCCGCGAACTCGTACGGCTGCCAGCCCACGCCCACCCCCAGCACGAACCGGTCCCCGCTCAGCCGCGCCAGCGTCGCCGACTGCCGGGCCAGCAGCAGCGGTTCGCGCAGCGGCACGATCAGCACCGAGGTGCCGAGCGTCACTCGTTCGGTGACGCCCGCCAGGTAGGAGAGCGTGGTCAGCGCCTCGTACACCCCGCCGTACCCCTCCGGCGGCCGCCCGTACGGTCCCGGCGGCAGCAGATGGTCCGGCAGCCAGACGCCCGCGTACCCCAGCTCCTCGGCCTCCCGCGCCAGCGCGGCCAGTTCACCGGCGGCCATCGCCCCCGACTCGGACGGCAGAACGACATGCAGGCGCATGCGCCCGGCGCCCCCGCCACTGTCCGTGTCCGTGCTCGTCTTCGTCTTCGTCTCCGTGCTGGTGTTGGTGGTCATGGGGCCTCCGCCCGGACGCAGGGTGGCTCGATTCCCTAGCCGTGGATCGATACCGTGGTTCGATCCCTGGCTCGATTCCGTCGCGCACCCGTTGTAAGCCCTCACATGGGTGTCAGGGTCAAGCGCCGGGTCCCGGGCCGGCGTCCCGGCCGCCGCCCCCTCCGTAACGGGCCCGCAGCTGGGCCTTGAGGACCTTGTTCAGCGGGCCGCCGCGCGGCAGTTCGTCCGTGATCTCCAGCTGCTCCGGCAGCTTCTGGGTCATCAGCCCCGCGGCCCGCAGATGCGCGGTCAGCTCCGCCAGGGTGAGCCCCGGCCCGCCGCCCACCCCCGCCTTGCCGTCCGCCCCTGCTCTGCCGCCCGTTTCCGCCAGCGTGACCACCGCGCACACCCGCTCCCCCCGCTCCCGGTCGGGCAGCCCGACCACCGCCACCTCGGCCACCGCCGGATGGGTACGCACCAGGTCCTCGATCTCCTGCGCGGAGATGTTCTCGCCCTTGCGGATGATGATGTCCTTCAGCCGCCCGGTGAGCACCAGATGCCCATCGGCGCGGAGGTGCCCGAGGTCGCCGGTGCGGAAGAAGCCGTCCGGGCCGAACGCCCCGGCGGTCAGCGCCGGATCGGTGTACCGCCGGAAGACCATCGGCCCGGCGACCGCCACCTCCCCGGTCTCCCCGTTCGCGGCCTCGCTCCCGTCCGCCCGTACGATCCGCACCCGCGCGCCCGCCACCGGCCTGCCGACCGTGTGCGCCAGCTGCTCGTCGCTGTCGTACGGCGTCCCCATCGCGATCATCGGGCACTCGGTCATGCCGTAGCCGTGGACGATCGCGCAGTCCAGCTCCCGCCCGGCGGCCCGGTACAGCTCGGGCGGCAGGGGGGCGCCGCCGCCGGAGAGCAGCCGCAGCGAGGGGATCAGCGGCCCGGCGCCGGGCGCGGCCGCCCGCCGGCGCCGTGACGCGTCGTGGAACGCCTGGTAGAACGCGGTCGAGCCGCCCGCCATGGTCACGCCGTGCCGCCGGTAGACCTCGGCGGCCCGGTCCGCGTCGAACGCCTCCAGCACGACGGCCGGGAAGCCGCTGATCAGCATGGCGATGACGTAGTCCGGCCCGGCGATATGGGCGTACGGGAACGCGATCGAGCCGACGTCGTCCGCCGCCATCCCCAGCGCACCGGCCAGCCCGGCCCCACCCGCGATCAGCGACGCGTCGGTGTGCTCAACTCCCTTGGGCGCGGCGGTCGTCCCGGACGTGTAGTAGATCCAGCGAGTGGCCGCGTGGGCTGGATCGGCCCCGTCCGCCCCGTCTGCCCCGTTCGCCGCGCCCGGAGGGCTGGGCAGCGCCCCAGGGTCCCCCTCCGGCAGCCCGGCTCCGATGTCCACCACCCGCACCGCCCGCGCCCGCCCCCCGGCGCCGTGCCGCCCGGCCACCCCGCGCACCATCTCCGCGTAATCGAACCCCCGCCACACCCCCGGTACGAGCGCGAACTCGGCCGCCGACTCCGCCAGGATGAACCCGACCTCCCGCGCCCGGTGCAGGTGGAGAACGGGGATCTGCACGGCCCCCAGCCGGGCCAGCGCCAGCGACGCGATCACGGTCTCGATCCGGGTCGGCAACTGCCACATCACCCGCGTCCCGGCCCCGATCCCCAGCTCCCGGAACCCGGCCGCCACCCGCAGCGCCGCATCCCGCACCGCCCCGAACGTCACCCCCCGTCCGCCGTCCCCGTCGAAGAACATCGGCGCGCCCCCCGAGGCCCGCGCCCGGTACTCGACCAGTTCCCACAGCGTGCGTATACGGGCGGCTTCGAACACGAGGCGCCTCCTGGGCGGGCGGGCGATACGGGTCCGGACGGCGCGACTGTAGCAGCGGAACTGACGGGGCGTCAGGCCTCGTGCGCCCTGTAGTGCGGCCTGCGCGCGGCGCCCCGTGCGGGCCCCTCGCTCCTCCCTGTACGCGTCACCGAGCGCGCCCCCTCCCGTTCGGTGCCGCAGCAAACGTTTCGGAGCGGAAACATCCGGCCCTCGGGAAGCCCTGGAGATCTTCGGGAGCGCCCGGAAAACGACGGACGGGGCCGGGGCATCTGCCCGGCCCCGTCCGTGACACCACGAAGGGCGGATCGGTATCCGACTCCCGGTCAGGGCATGTGGTTGTCCATCGGCGACAGTCCCGCGTGCTCGCCCTGCGGGGCCAGCGGCATGTGGTTGTCCAGCGGCGCGACGGGCGCGTGGCGGTCCAGGACCGTCACGGAACTCGGCGGGGCGGGTATGTGGTTGTCGGCCAGGGCGGGCGTCGCGGCGGCGCCGAGCGCGGCCACGGCGATGGCGGCCGCGGCAAGAGATTTCCTGGTGCGGGTCATCTCAACTCCTGTGAGTACGTGGTTCGTTGCTGTTCCCGGAAACAAACTAGCGCCAAGCGTGTACAGATGTTCGGCACTTGACGGAGAAAGCGGGGAATATCGCGGGTTTTGCCGCCCGGGCGGAAACGCCGCAGGGGCCGGTTTTCCGTGGCTTCCCCTCCCAGCCACGGGAAAACAGCCCCTGCGATCCCCCGGACCCCCCGTATTCCCCCGTGGTCCCCCGTATTTCCTCCGGGTCCCCCCGGGCCCCGGTCGTGCTCCCCCGTTCCCCGGGAGGTTCCCCACTCCTCTCCCCGTACCTCCCCGCCCCTTCACCGCCCGC
>NZ_LLZI01000280.1 GCF_001509485.1 Streptomyces sp. NRRL F-4489 | reverse complement strand
CCCGGCCTCCGCGGGGGCGGCGGGCTGCGGCTGGCCGGCGTCCTGGTGCGGGGCGTCGGGCGCTTCTATGACGGGGGGCTGCTGGGCCGCTTCGGCGGAGGGCTGGTCGCCGGGCTGGGGGGCGTCGGCGGCGGGCTGGGCCTCGGCGGCGGGCGCGTCCGTGGCCGGGTCGGCCGGGGTGGCCTCGGCCGGGGTCTCGGCGGCGGGCTGCTCGGCCGGGGTCTCGGCGGCGGGCTGCTCGGCCGGGGCCTCCGGCTGCGGCTGGTCCGGCGCCGCGGCGGCGGCCGGAGCCTGGCCGGGGGCGTCGGCCGGGGGCTGCTCGGCGGTGGCGGGCTGGGCCGGGGCCTGATCAGCGTCGGCCCGCTCGGCGGGCTGGGGCTCGGGGGCCTGGGCCGTGGCGGGCTGGGGCTGGGCGTCGGCGGCGTCCTGGGGTGCCTGGGCCGGGTTGGCCGGGTTGGCCTCGTCCGCGGCGGCGGGGGCGGTCTCGGCCTCATCGGCCGGCGCGGGCTGGGCGGCCTCCGGCGCCGGTGCGGCCTCGGCGGCGGACGGCTGGGCGGCGGCCTCGGGGGCGTCCGCCGGGGCCGCCTGCTCCGCCGTTTCCGGCTGAGCGTCGGCGGGCGCGGAGGCGGGCGCGGTGGCGTCCTCGGCGGGCTGCGCGGCCGCGGCGTCCACGGGAGCCTCGTCAGCAGCGGGGGCGTCGGCGGCAGCGGATGCGTCGTCAGGAGCCGGGGCGTCGGCGGCGGCGGGGGCGTCCGCAGGAGCCGGGGCCTGCGTCGTCGCGGCGTCCTGCGGCTGGTCGGCTACGGGCTGCGCGGCCTGTGCCGGTTCGGCCGGGGCGTCGGCCGGGGTCTCCTGGGGGGCGGCAGGGGTCTCCTGCGCGCTCTGGGCTTCGGCGTTCGGGACGGCGGTGTCCTCGGCACCGGCAGTGGCGTCCGTGCTCTCGGTACCGGCGGCGGCCGGGGCGTCGGCGCCCGCGACGGCTGCCGTGCCGTCAGCAGCCTCGCCCTGCGCGCCGTTGGCCACCTCGGCCTCGGACGGGGACGGCTGCTCGGACACGGCCTGCTCGGCGGGGAGCGGCTGTGCGGCCGCCTCGGCCGCCGGAGCGTGCTCGGCGGGTGCCTGCTCCCCCTGGGCCTGTTCGGCGGCCGGCTGGGCCGCGGCGGCCTGGTCGGCGGCGGCCTGCTGGTCCTGGGGCTGCTCGGTGGGCAACGCGCCCTGCTGGTCGGGCGCGGCACCCGGCCGCGCCTCGGCCGCGTCCGTAACGACCGTTCCGGCACCGTCCGCGGCGACCTGGGCGGACGCCTCCGCGACGCCCTGGTCAGACGCTTCCGCGGCGACCGGAGCGGACGTCTCGGCAACGGCCTCCGCGGCCGCCGGCCCGGCGACCTGAGCGGGCGCCTCCGCCGCAACGTCCCCGGCAGCCGACTCGGCCACCGGATCGGCCGCCGGCATCGCCACGGCCTGCGCCGGTGCCTCGCCCTGCGCCGGTGCCCCGCCCTGCGGCCGCGCCGGTGCGTGCGACGGGATCTCGCCCAGCTGCGGGCCGGGCAGCGGGCCCTGGCCCGGCGCCCCGTAGGACTGCTCGGCGGCCAGCTGGCCCGCGTAGGGCTCGCGGCCGTACGGCGGCAGCTCGGCGGGCTGCGCGGCCTCCGGGGCGGCGGCCTGCTCCGGCTGCGGCTGAGCGGGCGCGGCGGCCGAAACGTCGTCAGTCACGGGTCCCTCGGCGGCCTGCGGCTCAACGGGCGCGGCAGCGGCGGGCTGCTCCTGGGCAGGCTGCGGCACCGACTGCGGCGCCGGCTGCGCGGCCTCGGCCGGGACGTCGAGGTACTCGGGGTTGGGGGCCGGGCGGGCAGCCTGGCGGGCGGCCGGCTGGGGCGCCTCGGCGGGGCCGCGGTCGGCCAGCGAACGGACCACACCGCCGGTCGCGTCGGGGACCGGCGGGCCCATGTGGAGCGGACGGCGGGGCGCGGCGGCGGGGGCGCGGTGCTGCCCCTGGGGGGCGGCGGGCGGCGGGACGCGGACGGCACCGAGGTCGACGGAACCGGAGTCCCGGCCCCCGCTCTCGTGGTCCCCGACCGGCGCGCCGGTCTGCTCGTAACCGGGCACCTGCTCGTAGCCAACGGCCTGCTCGTGACCGGCGGGCGGAGCGGCGTGAGCGGCGGGCTGGGCGGCGTAACCGGCGCCCGGAGCGCCGGCCGCGGGGTCGTAGGGCACCCCCGGCTGCTGCGCCGCAGGCTGGGGCAGCGGCTGGCCGCCCTGCGCCACCTGCTGCGCCCCCTGCTCGCTCCAGGCGCCCTGGGCGCCGGGCATCAGGAGGTCGTCCTCCTCGACCGCGCCGTCGCCGAGGTAGGGGTAGTCGCCCGGGTGCTGGGTCGGTCCGGCGTCGGCAGGGGTGGGAACGGCCTGCGGCTGTCCGCGGTGTCCGCCTGCGTTCTCCGGCTGTCCCTGGCCCGGGACCTGGCCGGTGTCGGTCATGCGTACCCCTCGCCCACTGCTAGTGCTCCTTCCAACCGCTCGTGCGACGCGCCCGACCGGGATGCGCGCCGACGCCCCGATAGCGAGAACGAGCGAGCACGCTTCCCGGCACGTCCGCCCTCAAGTGCTTCAGTTTCGTCCAAAACCACGGCATTTTCCGGATATTGGCGTACGAAGCCGAACGCGGAACGGCGGCGCAACGATCCGCCAGCCTACCTCGCGCGGGTGGCCTTCCCCGTCACGGGTGAGGAACGCGATAGCCGCTCAGCAAAAAGACGACGGACCGTTCCCGTTCGACCCAGGCGGTGGTGTCCAGTTCGACGGACTGGAGGAGGGCGCACTCGACGTCGTAGCCGCCGTCGGCCAGCGCCCGGCCGAGCGCCTCGGCCTCGTCGCGGGTGGCGGCGTGGGTGACGATCCGTTCGGGGCGGCGGGCCGCGCAGGCGGTGACCACCGCCGCTCCCCCGGCGCCGATGCGCACCACGTCCGGTTCCGGGAGGTCCTCCAGGATCTGCGGGGCGCGGCCGTGCACGGTCTGGAGCTGGACGCCGTGCCGGCGGGCGAGGGCGTCGGCGCGGGCGCAGGCGTCCGGGTCGGCGTCGACCGCGATGACCGCGGCGCCGAACCGCGCGGTCTCCACCGCGGCCGCGCCGCTGCCGGAGCCGATGTCCCAGACCAGGTCGCCCACCCGGGGGCCGAGGCGGGCGAGTTGGGCGGTGCGCAGCTGGACGGCCTCGCCCTCGCCGAGCGCGCCGCCGTAGGCCCGGGCCGGAAGTCCCCAGCCGCGCGGGCCGGCCGGCCGTCCGTCGGCGGTGCCGGGGGCCCCGGCGAGCCAGCCGGTGCCCTGGGCGGCGGCGCCGGACGGCGAACCGCCCACCACGATGACGACGTTGGGGTCGCGCCAGACGTGGTCGGCGACCTTGTCGGAGGTGAGGACGGTCACCCGTTCCCGTGCGGTGCCCAGGTCCTCGCAGATGACGAAGGTGCGGTGCACGCCGTCCAGGAGGAGGGCGAGTTCGGCGGGGCCGGCGCCGGGCGAGGTGAGGACGGCGACCTTGGGGTGGGCGCGGCAGACGTTGACCGCGCGGCGCAGATCGCGGCTGTGGGCGACGACGACCTGGGCGTCGTCCCAGGGCATGCCGGCCCGGGCGAAGGCGGCGGCGACGGAGGAGACGGCCGGGACCACCTCGACCTCCAGGCCGTATTCGGGGGCGCGCAGGGTGCGGACCACGCCGAAGAAGCCGGGGTCGCCGTCGGCGAGGACGACGGCGGTGCCGCGGTGCCGGGCGATGCGGCGGGCGGCCAGGGTGACGCTGCCGAGCCGGATGCGTTCGGCGGCCGGCGGGACCTCGGGGAGGGCGAGGTGGTGGGCGGCGCCGGCGACGAGGGTCGCGGCGCCGAGGGCGGAGCGGGCGGCGGCGGTCAGCGGAGAGCCGTCCCATCCGATCACCGTGACCCGGTCGGCCATGCTCGTCAGTCTCCTGGGGCTGGTGGGTTGCGCGTCGCGCGGACGGGCGGCCGGGGGCGGGGCCGCCGGCCGGTGCGGGCTGCGGGGTGCCGGTGCGCGCCGGCCGGGAGGGGCCCGGCGGGGGGCCGGCAGGGCGAGGGTACCCCGGGGGCGGGAGGGCGCAGGTGGTGCGGGGTCAGTTCCACTCGGGGTAGGCGAAGCCGTTGGCGTCGGCCATCCGGCCGGGGAGCCCGTCGAGGTCTTCGGGGAGCAGGCTCCAGACGATCTGGTCCGTGCGGAGGTCGGTCCAGGTGCCGTCGTCCGCGCGGGTCCGGGCTATGCAGGCGCTGCGGAGCACGCCCTCGCTGATGCAGCCGATCTTCTGGGCGACCTGCTGGGAGGCGGTGTTGCCGGCGGCGGTGCGCAGTTCCAGGCGCTCGAACTTCTGGTCCTGGAAGAGCCAGCGGGCGGTGGCCAGGGCCGCCTCGGAGGCGTAGCCCTCGCCGCGGGCCCAGGAGGCGACGATGTAGGACAGCTCGGTGGAGCGGACCCGCCAGTTGGTGTTGCCGAGCTGGACGATGCCGACCAGGCGCTGGGTGAGGAACTCGGTGACCGCGAGGTCGAGGCCGCGTCCGGCGAGGCGCTCGGTGGGCGCGTGGCGGGTGATCCAGTTGCGGGCGGCGTCCTCGGTGAAGGGCTGGGGCACCGCGGTCCAGGCGGCGACGAGTTCGTCGTTCATCATCGCGGTCAGGGCGGGGAGGTCGTCCTCGTCGAGCGCGCGCAGCACCAACCGGTCCGTGCTGAGGGAGATGTCCGGAAAGGTGGATGTCATGCCGATGCTCCAACGCCGTTGACTGGGGTGCTCCGGGGCGGCACGGGCCGTGTGCGCCGTGCGGCCGGGGCCGTCCTGACCGTCTTGAATGCACCAGCATGCAGCATCGGCCCGCGGGCGTGCCACGCGCCCGGGGCCGGGCGGCGCGAGCCCGCGCGGCCACCCCCGGAAGGGGCGGGCGCGCGGGCTCGGGCGGGAGCGGCTGCTGCTCAGCCCTTGACGGGGCCGAAGGCCGGGATGACCGAGCCGTCCTTGTACTTGTCCTCGATGAACTTCTTGACCTCGGGGGAGTTGAGGAGCTTGGCGAGCTTCTGGACCCGCGGGTCGTTCTCGTGGCCCTGCTTGACGGCGAGGAAGTTGGCGTAGGGGTTGCCCTTCGCCTCCTCCAGCGCGATCGCGTCGGTGGACGGCTTGAGGTGGGCGCCGACGGCGAAGTTGCCGTTGATGACGGCGGCGGCGACGTCGTCGAGGTGCGGCGCGGTCTGCGCGGCCTCCAGCTCGACGATCTTGATGCCCTTGTTGTCCGCGACGTCGGTCAGCTTGGCGCCTGCGCCGACGCCGGGCTTGAGGGTGATGACGCCGTGGTCGGCGAGGAGCTTGAGCGCGCGGCCCTCGTTGGACGGGTCGTTGGGGACCGAGACGGTGTTGCCGGGCTTGAGCTCGGAGAGCTGGTGGATCTTCTTGGAATAGACGCCCAGCGGCTCTATCTCGACGTTGACGACCGGCACGATGTGGGTGCCGTTCTCCTTGTTGTACGTGTCGAGGAACGGCTTGTGCTGGAAGAAGTTGGCGTCGACCTGGCCGTCGTCGGTGACCTGGTTGGGCAGCTTGTAGTCGTTGAACGTCTTGACCACGAGCTTCAGGCCGACCTTGGGCGCCAGCTTGTCCTTGACGTAGTCCAGGATCGTGGCGTGCGGGGTGGGGCTGGCGGCGATGACGAGGGGGGCGTCCTTGTCGCTCTTGTCGCCGCTGGCGGTGGCGTCGGAGGGCGCGCTGCAGGCGGTGGCGCCGAGGGCGACCGCGGAGGCGGCGGCGAGGGCCGCGGTGATCTTGAAGGTGTTACGCACGAAGAGTGCCTCTTTCTGGTGCACACGGCTGTGCCGTGTGGGCTGCGCCCGGCAAAGGGTCCGGGCCTGCGGGTTGCGGTGGTGCGGTGGTCAGGCGGCCTCGGTGACCGGGGCCGGCTCCTCGGTGCGGGCCCGGCGCAGGCCGGTCCGCAGGGAGGTGGAACGGGCGCCGCGGGCGGCCAGCCGGCGGACGATGAGATCGCCCAGCAGCTGCACGGCGGTGACGAGGATGATCAGCTCGACGACGGTGACGATCATCAGCCGGGTCTCGTACTGCTGGTAGCCGTAGGTGTAGGCGAGGTTGCCCAGGCCGCCGCCGCCGACCGCGCCGGCGATCGCCGAGTAGCCGATCAGGGTGATGACGGTGGTGGTGACGGCCGCCACCAGCGCGGGCAGGGCCTGCGGGAGCAGGACCTTGAAGATGACCGTCCAGGTGCCGCCGCCCATCGCCTGGGCGGCCTCGACCAGCCCGTGGTCGACCTCGCGCAGCGCGGCCTCCACCAGGCGGGCGAAGAACGGGATGGCGGCGATGGTGAGCGGGACCACGGCGCCGGTCGGGCCGATGGAGACGCCGACCAGCAGCTTGGTGAACGGGATCAGCACCACGATCAGGATCAGGAACGGGAAGGACCGCCCGATGTTGGCGATCGCGCCGAGGACCTTGTTCACCGGGGCGTTCTGGAGCATGGCGCCGCGGTCGGTCAGGTGCAGCAGGACGCCGACGGGGATACCGGCCAGCACCGCGTAGAACGTCGACCACCACACCATGAACAGGGTGTCCAGGGTGTTGTCGATCAGCAGCGGCCGCATGTCGTGCCAGCTCACTGGGCACCTTCCTTCCGGAGCGGGGCGGGCAAGGCCGCGGCGTCGGCGCCGGTGCCGTCCGCGAGCTCGACCTGGAGGCCCTGCTCGCGCAGGAAGCCGATGGGTACGACGTTGTCCTCGAAGCGGCCCGGCAGTTCGATGCGCATCCGGCCGACCTGCTTGCCGGCGACGGTGTCCATGGCGGCGCCGAGGATCGAGACGTCGACGTTGTAGGTGCGGGCCAGCTCGGAGATCACCGGGCGGGTGGCGGCCGCGCCGTGGAAGGTGACATCGACGACGGTGCGGTCCTCGGCGGAGGGCGCGCCGCCCACGGGGAAGAGCTCGCGGGCGAGTTCGGAGCCGGGGGTGGCGAGGAGTTCGGCGACGGTGCCCTTCTCGACCACCCGGCCGCCCTTCATCAGGGCCGCGGAGTCGCAGATGGTCTTGACGACGTCCATCTCGTGCGTGATGAGGACGACGGTGAGGCCCAGCTGCTGGTTGAGGTCGCGCAGCAGCGTCAGGATGGAGCGGGTGGTCTCCGGGTCGAGGGCGCTGGTGGCCTCGTCGGAGAGCAGCACCTTGGGGTCGCCGGCCAGGGCGCGGGCGATGCCGACGCGCTGCTTCTGGCCGCCGGAGAGCTGGGCGGGGTACGCCTGGGCCTTGTCCGCGAGGCCGACCAGGTCGAGGAGTTCGAGGGCCTTGCGGGCGCGTTCGCGGCGGCCGGTCCTGAGGATCTCCAGCGGGAGTTCGACGTTGTCCTGGACGGTGCGCGAGGACAGCAGGTTGAAGTGCTGGAAGACCATGCCGATGTGGCTGCGGGCGGCGCGCAGCGCGGCGTTGGCGCGGTGGCCGCGCCCGCCGAGCGCGGTGAGGTCCTGGCCGGCGACGGTGACCGTGCCGGAGGTGGGGCGCTCCAGGAGGTTGAGGCAGCGGATGAGGGTGGACTTGCCGGCGCCGCTCTGGCCGATGACGCCGTACACCTCGCCCTCGCGGACGTGCAGATCGACGCCGTCCAGGGCGGTGACCTCGCGGCCTCCCGAACGGTAGACCTTGGTCAGGCCCGTTGTGGTGATCACTGGGAATTCCGTCACTGTCGAGTGCTCGGCGGCTGGCCCGCCGGGCACGGGGCATTCTGTGCGAGTGCGGCAGAGGGGAACGCGGAGCGGCGGTGGGCGCGGGGCCCGGCTCCTGTTTCCGGTGACGCGGGGCGGCCGTGGCGGCCGGGGGGCGGCAGGCGGCTCGGTGTCCCTCCCTGCTCGGTGGGAGCGCGGGGAAGTTCGCATCTCGCTTCGGGGCGCGAGGCGTAGGCGGGGGCCCTCAGCTGTCACACATTCGACACAGGCAACGAGCACCGGGCGTGCGGAACGCCTCGGTCGCGGGGGTGCGGCGGCTCGTCGTGGTCATGGCGGTCAGTAAACCAGACAGCGGTATGGCCGGTTCAAGCCTGTCCGGATACCGGACAGTGCCGTTCGGTCCGTGGATCGGCCGCCGGACGGTCCGGACGGTCCGGACGGTCCCGGGCGGGCCGCCCGTGGCCTGGGCGGATGCCGTCGTCCGGGGGCGGGCGGGGCGGGCGGCGGCCCGGCCCGGTGGCGGACGGATACGGGGCGGGTGTGGCCAACACCACGGCGCGCTGCCGGGGCGGGGCCGGAGGCGGCGGTCGGCCCGCCGCCGATTAGCATCGGGCCCATGCCCCACAACCCCACGGCGCGCCGCCGCCCCGCCCGGAGGCCGCGGTGATCGACGCGCTGACGCTCGCGGTCGGTGTGACCGCCCTCGCGCTGGCCGCCTGGTGCGGCCTCGCCGCGTTCCGCAACGAACCCACCAAGGACTGGCACTTCATCGGTATGGCCGTGGTGTCGCTGCTGGGCATCGTGCAACTGATCATCGCCGGGGTGCAGTTGGCCCGCGGGCAGCACCCGGACAAGGGCACCGCGCTGTTCCTGGCGTATCTGCTCGGGGCCGCGGCGTGCGTCCCGGCGACCGGGCTGATGTCGCTCTCCGAGCGCACCCGGTGGGGTTCGGCCACCGTCGCCGCGGGCTCCGTGGTGCTGGCCGTTCTGGAAGTACGGCTTTTCGACATCTGGGGAGGCGGCAGTGCCTGAGACTGCCCAGGGAACCGCGGCGGACGGCGCCGCCCCGACCACCGGAGACCGCGACCCGGCCACCCGGATCGGCGCGGGCCCGGGACGGCTGCTGGTCACCGTCTACGGCGTCTTCACCGTGGCCGCCGCGTCCCGCTCGCTCTACCAGCTGCTCGCCCAGTTCGACCGGGCGCCGCTGGCGTACGTGCTGTCCGCGGTCTCCGCGCTGGTCTACGGCTTCATCACCTTCTCGCTGGTCCGCGGCGGGGAGGGGGCGCGCCGGGCGGCGGTGGTGTGCTGCGCGCTGGAGCTGCTCGGGGTGGTCGGCATCGGCACCTGGACGCTGGTGGACCCGGCGGCGTTCGCGGACTCCACGGTCTGGTCGTACTACGGCATGGACTACCTCTTCATCCCGGTCGCGCTGCCGGTGACCGGGATCATGTGGCTGCGCCGGGCGCGGGCCGCGAAGGCGGAGCCGGCGGCCGGCTGAGGACTGGCGTCCGGGTGGCCGGGCCCGCCGTCGGCGCGGGCCCGGGCCGGGGTCAGGACGCGGTGGTCAGCTCCTTCTCCAGCGTGACCATGCTCAGCCGGCGGGTGAGCTGCTCGGTGCCGACCGGGGCGTAGCCGTGGCTGCGGTAGAGGCGGAGGTTGCCCTCGCTGCGGTGGCCGGTCAGGAGCCGGTAGCGCTTGGCGGCGCGCTCCTGGGCCAGCCGCTGTTCGACGGCGGCCAGCAGCCGGCCGCCGAGCCCGTGCCGCTGGAGCCGGGGGTGCACCATCAGCTTGCCGATCCGCGCGGTGCCGTCGGCGTCGACGGTGCCGCGTACCGAACCGACCACCTCCGGGCCGAGTCTGGCCACCATCACGCAGCTCTCGGCGAGTTCCGCGCGCAGGGAGGCCAGGGTCTGGGTCAGCGGTTCGATGGCGTAGTCGTCGTAGAGCGCGGCTTCGCTCTGGTAGCAGAGGTACTGGAGTTTGAGGATCTGCTCGGCGTCGTCGTCGGTCGCCGTCGAGATGGTGACGCTGGTGCCCATGCGCGTGCCTCCCCTTTCGGTTCGTCGTCCGCTTGACGGACTCCCCGGCCTGCGGCGGCGGCAATCTCCGCCGGGAGCATTCTGCGGGGGCATAGGGGACAAGCGGAACGGACCGGCGCCAAGCTCCCCTGTGACATTCCCAACTCAGATGAGTACGCATGCGGGGGGGCGCCGGTCCGAAAGCGCGGGCGCGTCCGGTCAGTGCCGGCGGAACTCCTGGGCGGCCAGCAGCGCGGTGTCCGGGTTGTCGGAGAACAGGCCGTCGATGCCGGTGGCGAAGAGCGCCTTGAAGTACGCCAGCGAATCGCCGTAATCGCCCGGGTTCTTGCCGACCCGGAAGTCCAGCGGCAGGAAGCTGTTCTCGTTCCGCACGGTGTACGGGTGGACGACCAGCCCGGCGGCGTGCGCGTCGCGGACCAGGGTGGTGGGCTTGCCGAGCCTGCCCTGGGCGTCCTGCGCGATGATCTGCGGCAGCCAGGGGCCGATGCCCTGCGCGAAGCCGGCGATCCACCGCAGTCCCTCGGGCTTGAGCAGATCGGCGGTGGTGCGCGGGTCGCCCGCCTCGACGAAGTCCCAGGGCCGCACGGACGGCTCGTCGAGCAGGACCACCTTGGGGCACCGCACGCCGAGGTCGCCGAGGCGCTTGAGGCTGCTGGGCTCGAAGGACTGGAGGAAGTTCGGGGCGTGCGCGGTGTGCCGGCCGTACCGGCGCAGCAGGGTGGCGAGCCGCTCCTCCAGGCCCAGGCCCAGCTTGCGGAAGTAGGTGGGGTGCTTGGTCTCGATGTGCAGCCAGACCGGGCGGCCGCGCTCGCGCCCCTTCTTCTCGGCCCACTGCAGGGCCTCCTCGAAGGTGAGGACCGGCCAGACGCCGTTGTAGAGGGTGTTGTGCTGGCGCACGTCCGGTATGCGCTCGGTGGCGCGCAGCGTCTTGATCTCGGCGAGCGTGAAGTCCTCGGTGAACCAGCCGGTGATCTTCTTGCCGTCGATGGTCTTGGTCGTCCGGCGGCCGGCGAACTCCGGGTGGCGCGCGACATCGGTGGTGCCGCTGATGTCCGGCTCGTGGCGCAGGATCAGGTGCCCGTCCTTGGTGGGGACGAGGTCGCCGGCCTCGATGACGTCCGCGCCCATGTCGAGGGCGAGTTGGTACGAGCCCAGGGTGTGCTCGGGGCGGTAGCCGCTGGCGCCGCGGTGGCCGACGACCAGGGGGACCGGCAGCTTGGCGGGGCGTCCGGCGGGCGCCGGCCGGACCGCCTGCTCCGCCGCCCGCTCCGGGCCGGCCGCCTGGGCCTGGCCCGCGCCGGCCAGCACGGCCGCTCCCGCGCCCAGGGCCGCGGCCCCCAGTACCGTCCGCCGTCCCGGCTCGTACCGCTTCCCCATGCGCGCGCTCCTCGTTCCGCGTCGTGTCCCCGCCACGGCCCGGTGGCATTCCGGGCGTTCGGGGCGTTCTGGTGGCAAGCGCTCCCGGCGGCGATGTGCGCGCCTCTCCCGGGAGCGCCTTGATCGTAAGCACGGACGGGTGAGGCCGGGGAGACGTGCGGGGGTACCAGGGGCAACATGGACGTGACGCACGTCAACTCTGCGTATCGGTCCGGTGAACCCGATGTGCGCGCGGTAGTGACCCGCGAGTATGGTCCTGGGCTGCAGAGCACTGCGCTTCCCTGACCTGACCAGCCACGACCCGGAGGGCCCGTTGTCCCGCATTGTGCTGAAGGCGATTCTCGGACTGGTGATGCGTGTCCTGTTCCGCCCGAAGGTCGAGGGCATCGAGCGGATCCCGGCGGCCGGCCCGGTGATCCTGGCCGGCAACCACGTCACGTTCATCGACTCGATGTTCCTGACGCTGCTGGTCAAGCGCCCGGTGTTCTTCATCGGCAAGGACGAGTACGTCACCGGCAAGGGCCTCAAGGGGCGGCTGATGGCGTGGTTCTTCACCACTGCCGGGATGATCCCGGTGGACCGGGACGGCGGGCACGGCGGGGTCGCGGCGCTGATGACCGGCCGCCGGGTCCTGGAGGAGGGCCACGCCTTCGGCATCTACCCGGAGGGCACCCGCTCCCCCGACGGCCGGCTCTACCGCGGCCGCACCGGCATCGCCCGGCTCGCGCTGATGACCGGCGCCCCGGTCGTCCCGTTCGCCATGATCGGCACGGACAAGGTGCAGCCCGGCGGCAAGGGCCGCCCGCACCTCGCCCCGGTGACCGTCCGCTTCGGTGAGCCGCTGGACTTCTCCCGCTACGAGGGCATGGACCGCGACCGCTACGTCCTGCGGGCGGTCACCGACGAGGTGATGAGCGACGTGATGGAGCTGTCCGGCCAGGAGTACGTCGACGTGTACGCCACCAAGGCCCGCGCCGCCTGATCTCCCGCCCGCCCGTATACGGCGCGAGGGCCCCGTCCGTGCTCCGGGCGGGGCCCTCGCGCGTGCGCTATCGGGGGCCGGGGGTCAGCAGGGCACCCGGAAGCCGCCGGGCGCGCGCTGGCCCTCGGCGCCGCCGGGCCGCGCGGTGCGCAGCGCCGCCTCCGGGCGCGGGACGGCGCTGCCGCCGGCCCCCAGGAGCTGCTGGTGCTCGGCGACCGAACCGGTGCGGGCGCCGGGCAGGTCGGCGTTGCGGGCGGTGACGCGGTTGGCTTCCGACGGGGTCAGATGGCCGCGGGTGCGGACGTAGGCGATGAAGCTCTCGAAGTCCCGGGTGTGCCGGACCGGTTCGGTGAAGCCGGTGAAGGCGCTGAAGCCGTCCTGGTTGATGAGGGTGTACGAGGGGGCGGCGAGGCGGTAGCGGCGGGCCGGGTCCAGCGGGCGGCCGTCGATGAGGATGTCGCGCGGGTCGATGCGGCGGCCGGGCGGCGCGGCGGCGTCGAAGGTGTAGCGGACGTTGCCGGAGACGGCCAGCGGCGAGAAGGAGAGGCCGCCGCCGGGGGTCGCCGCCCACTGCTCCTCCAGGGCGTGGTGGATCTGCCGGCCGGTGACCGTGACGGTCATGATGGGGTCGCCGAAGCCGACCGCGTTCCACGCCTGCCCGAAGGTGATGGCGCCGTCCGATGCCTCGTCGCGCACCAGGTCGCCGGAGATGATCGCGGCGCCGACGCGGGGGGCCACCGCGATGACGGCGAGTTCGGCGGGGACGTTGCGGGGGCCGCCGGTGTCGTCCATCGGCCCGTGCGGCTGCCGGCCCGCCCACAGCGCCCAGTCGGCGACGAGGTTGCCCATGGTGGACTCGCCCGCCGCGGTGCGCCGCCGGGTGAACGACGCGCTCTGCGTGCCGATCGCGGTGCGGGCGCGCCGGGCGCCGTAGCCGGCCCAGTAGTCGGCGATCGCCTTCAGCTCCGGATCGGGGGTGATGTCGCGGGTGTTGGGGTGGTTGACGGTGGTGGTCAGGGCACGCACGACCTTGCCGGTGTCGGGGTCGAGGCGGAGGTTGATCTCGTTGATGATCTGGCCGTAGCAGCCGGCCTCGACGAACGGGCGGGGGACGCCCTTGGGGTCGGGCACCATCATGGTGAAGGCGCAGTGCCAGTGGCCGGTGACGATGGCGTCGATGTCGGGCGTGACCCGCAGCGCCAGTTCGTAGGCCGGTCCGGAGGGGTTGCTGCCGCTCTCGAAGTTGCTGCCGGCGACCGCGCCGTCGTGCATGCTGAGCACGATCGCGTTGACGCCGCGCTGCTTGAGGGCGGCCGCGCAGCGGTTGGCGGTCTCCAGCTCGTCCAGGGTGCGCAGGCCGGGCTGGTAGGAGCCGGGGAAGGACTCGGTGCCGATGGCGGTCAGGTGGATGAAGCCGATCGGCAGCCGGCGGCCGCGGCCGGCGTCCACGTGCACGATGTTGTACGGCGGCAGGACCCGGCGGCCGGTGGCGTGGCGGATGATGTTGGCGCTGTAGTACGGGAAGTTCGCGCCGTGGAAGCGGTGTCCGGTGGAGTCGGTGAACGACATGTCGCGGCCGGCGACGGGGAACGGCCGGCCGCGTTCCATGTGGTCGCGGAGGAAGATTGTCGACTTGTCGAACTCGTGGTTGCCGGCCGACGCGAAGTCCAGCCGCATCGCGTTGAGCGCTTCGATGGTGGGTTCGTCGGCGAACGCGGCGGCGTCGAACTCCCAGCCGGAGAAGAGGTCACCGGGGGCGAAGAAGATGGAGTTGCTGCGTCCGGCGCGCAGCCGCTCCAGGTGGGCGGCCATGTAGGCGACGCCGCCGACGGTGTAGCGCCGGCCGCCGGTGCCGGTGATGACGGAGTTGGCGCCGGGGGCGCCTTGCAGATAGCCGTGCAGATCGGTGATGTTGAGCAGTTGGACGTCGACGTACTCGTCGGCCGTGGCGGCGTCGCGGGCGTGGCCGGTGGCGTAGGCGTTGCTGCCGATGGCGCTGGCGGTGGCCATCGCCCCCGCGGCGGTTACGAAGGACCGTCTACCGATGTCGCGCACTGCGTCACTCTCCTGAGCGAGTCCGACCGTTGTGGGGGGACGACGGGAGAGTAAAGCCAGCCGCTTGGGACAACCAGCCACCACGACGCGTACCGGGCGTGAACGGCAGGGGACAGTCGCCCCCGGGGGCGTGTCCTGTGGATCATGGCCGGTGCGCGCGGTCGTGATCCACGGGACACGCCTGGACGGGGGCAGGGGGCGGTGCGGTGTCCCTCGTTCGCCCGCCGGGCACGGCCTTACGGGTGCCCGGCGGGGGGCGGGAACTGACGGGGAGTCAGCCTTGGCGGTGTCTTGCGGACGCCCGGCCCGGCGGCGCGCGGCCGTCAGCGGCGGACGGACGAGCCGCCGGCGGCCGAGCCCGTACCGGCCACCGGCGCCGCCTCGGCCTCCGCGGCCGGCGCCGGTGCCGCGCTGTCGCCCAGCTCCTGGCCGCGCAGCAGGAACCACGCGGCGACCGCGGCGCCCAGCAGCACCACCGCGCTGATCGCGGCGGCGGTGTCCACCGCGCTGACGAACGCGTCCTGAGCCGCCTTCAGCAGCCCCGCGCCCTGGTCGGCGGGGAGCCGTCCCGCGGTGTCCACGGCGCCGCCGAGCGAGGCGCGGGCCGCGTCGACGGCCGGCCCGGGCACCCCGGCGGGCGCGGTGAAGCCCTGGTAGATGCTGGTGACGATGGAGCCCAGCAGGGCGATGCCGAGGGCCGCGCCCAGTTCGTAGGCGGTCTCGGAGACCGCGGAGGCGGCGCCGGCCTCCTCCTTGGGGACGCTGGAGAGGATGACGTCGGCGGTGACGGTGAAGGCGAAGCCGGCGCCGACACCGACCGCGAAGAGGATCCCGCACAGCGCGGCGGTGCCGGTGTCGCCGTGCATGGCCGTGCAGGCGGCCAGCGACAGGCCGACCACCGCCAGGCCGCCGGCCACCACCAGGCGTACCGAGAGCCGCCGGGCGACCCACCCCGCGGCGAGGCCCGCGCCCACCGCGCCGATGGCGGCGGGGAGTTCGACCAGTCCGGCGTCGAGCGGCGAGCGCATCTGCACCATCTGGAGGAACTGCGAGAGGAAGAAGACCAGTCCGGACATGCCGAGGATGGTCAGCAGGTCGGCCAGGACCGCGCCGGAGAAGCCCCGGTGGTGGAAGAGCTTCATGTTCAGCAGCGGGGAGTCCAGGGTGAGCTGGCGGCGGACGAACAGCACCAGCGCGAGCAGCCCGATGACCGCGGCCGGACCGATGTCCCACCGCAGGCCGTGCACCGCCGCCTCCTTGACGGCGTAGACCACGCCGACGATGCCCACCAGGGACAGCAGGACGCTGGGGACGTCCCACGGGCCGGGGTCGGGGTTGCGGGACTCGGGGATCACCTTGGCGCCGACGGCGACCAGCAGCAGCATCACCGGGAGGTTGATCAGGAAGACCGAGCCCCACCAGAAGTGGCCGAGCAGGAAGCCGCCGAGGACCGGGCCGACGGCCGTGCCGGCCGAGGCCATCGCGCCCCAGATGCCGATCGCCAGGCTGCGTTCCTTCGGGTCGTGGAACAGGTTGCGGATCAGCGCGAGGGTGGAGGGCATCAGGGTCGCCCCGGCGACGCCCTGGAGGGCGCGCGCGGCGATCATCATGGCCGGGCTGGACGCGTACGCGGCGAGCACCGACAGCGCGCCGAACGCGACCGCGCCCACCAGCAGCAGCTTCTTCCGGCCGATCCGGTCGCCGAGGCTGCCCATCGAGACCAGCAGTCCGGCGATGACGAACGAGTAGATGTCGCCGATCCACAGCAGCTGGGTGCCGGACGGCCGCAGGTCCTCGCTGAGGAACGGCGTGGCCAGGCCGAGGACGGTGGCGTCCACGCCGACCAGCAGGACCGCCAGGACGAGGACCGAGAGCGCGAGCCAGCGGCCCGGTCGGGGCTGGTCGTCGACATGGGCCGAACCGGCCCGTCCCGGGGCCGCGCCGGCCGGCCGTGCGGCTATCGGATCGCTCATTTCTCCATGCTCCGTCGGATGCCGCCGAGCAGCAGCTCGGCGATCGAGTGGTCGAGGTCGTGGCGCGCCACGCGGCCTTCGTGGGCCGCCCAGGCGCCCGCGCCGAGCAGTCCGTAGAACGCCTCGGTCAGCCAGACCGCGCTCAGGTCGACCCGGAAGTCGCCCTCCTCCTGGCCGCGGCGGAAGAGCGCGGTGAGCCGGGCGTCGAGCCGGGCCCAGCCGGCGTTGACGCCGTTCTCGAAGAGCTGGTTCTCGGTGAAGAGGAAGGCCAGCACCCCCGCGACCGGTTCGGCCTCGCGGACCAGCCGGCGCAGCGCCCCGGCGGCGTCCCCCTCGTCGAGCCGGGCCGCGTCCATGGCCCGCGCGAACCGCTCGATGCCGTGCTCCTCCAGGGCGCGGATCAGCGCGTCGCGGCCCGCGAAGTGCCGGTGCAGGGTCGCCCGGCTGATGCCCGCGGCCCGCGCGATCTCGTCCATCGACGTGGTCGCCCGGCGGCTGAGCAGCGCCGCGGCTTCGGTGAGTACGTGTTCCCGGTCCACAGCCATGAGACACAGCCTAACCGAATGAGACACGAACGTCTCACTCATTTCTTGCCGCTGTGCACGCGAGGGCGGCCCCCACCCCCCGGGTGGAGACCGCCCTCGCCGGAACCGCCGGCCCGGCCGCTACTTGCGTACGGACTTCGCCGCGGCCCACTCCTGCTGCCGCACCAGGTCCGCCCGCACCTCGGCGAGCTGCACCGCCACCGCCGACGGCGCGGTGCCGCCGCGGCCGTCGCGCGCGGCCAGCGCCCCGGGGACGCTGAGCACGCCGCGGACCTCCGGGGTCAGATGCGGCGAGATCTTGGCGAACTGCTCGTCGGTCAGCTCGTCCAGCTCGATCCCCTGGGCCTCGCACTCCTTGACGCACTCACCGGCCACCTCGTGCGCCACCCGGAACGGCACGCCCTGCTTGACCAGCCACTCCGCGATATCGGTGGCGAGCGAGAAACCGGCCGGCGCCAGCTCGGCCATCCGCTCCCGGTGCACCGTCAGCGTCGCCATCATCCCGGTGAACGCCGGGAGCAGCACCCCCAGTTGGTCGCAGGAGTCGAAGACCGGCTCCTTGTCCTCCTGGAGGTCGCGGTTGTAGGCGAGCGGGAGGGCCTTCAGCGTCGCCAGCAGACCGGTCAGATTGCCGATCAGCCGCCCGGACTTGCCGCGCGCCAGCTCCGCGATGTCCGGGTTCTTCTTCTGCGGCATGATCGAGGAGCCGGTGGAGAAGGCGTCGTGCAGGGTGACGAAGGAGAACTCCTTCGTGTTCCAGAGGATGACCTCCTCCGCGATCCTGGAGAGGTCGACGCCGATCATCGCGGTGATGAACGCGAATTCGGCGACGAAGTCCCGGGCCGCGGTGCCGTCGATCGAGTTGCCCGCCGAACCGCGCTCGAAGCCGAGGTCGGCGGCGACCGCCTCCGGGTCCAGCCCGAGCGAGGAGCCGGCCAGCGCCCCCGAGCCGTACGGCGACACGGCCGTCCGCTCGTCCCACTGGCGCAGCCGCTCCGCGTCCCGGGACAGCGCCTGGACGTGCGCGAGCACATGGTGGGCGAAGAGCACCGGCTGGGCGTGCTGGAGGTGGGTGCGGCCGGGCATGGCCACGTCCGGGTGCGCCTCGGCCAGGCCGATCAGCGCCTCCTGGAGCTCGGCGAGCAGCCCGCCGATGATCCGGGCGTGGTCCCGCAGGTACATCCGGAAGAGCGTGGCGACCTGGTCGTTGCGGGACCGGCCGGCCCGCAGCTTGCCGCCGAGGTCCGGGCCGAGCCGCTCCAGCAGCCCGCGCTCCAGGGCGGTGTGCACGTCCTCGTCGGCGACGGTGCCGGTGAACGAGCCGTCGGCGACATCGCGTTCGAGCCGGTCGAGCCCCTCGAGCATGCGGGTCAGCTCGTCGGCGGTGAGCAGTCCGGCCCGGTGCAGGACGCGGGCGTGGGCCCGGGAGCCGGCGATGTCGTAGGGGGCCAGCCGCCAGTCGAAGTGGACGGAGGCGGACAGGGCGGCGAGCGCCTCGGCCGGGCCGTCGGCGAAGCGTCCGCCCCAGAGCCGGACGTCGCCGTTGTTGCTGCTCACGTGCGGTACTCCTCGTGCGTGGGTGGGGAGTGGTGGACCGGCTGCCCGCCGGCGGGGGTCACACCGGGCCGCGCCGGGCGGCGGCGGCCCCTCGGATACATGCACCGAGAGCATAATTATGCAGTCCACCGCATGTTTCGTCAACGCCATCGCCGGGGCCGGACCTCTCGCACGCCGGGGGCCCGTCCGACCTACCCCTCCCCCCGCAGCACCTCCCCCAACACCGCCGCGTTGCTCCGCGGCACCTCCTTGGTCGCCGTCAGCAGCGTCAGCGGCCCGTCCGCGGCCAGCTCCCGCAGGCGCTCGACCGCCGCCGCGGCCGCCCCCTCGGCCAGCTCGCCCCGGTAGCGCTCGGCGAACTCCGCGAACCGCTCCTCCTCGTGCCCGTACCACTTCCGCAGCTCCGCCGACGGCGCCACGTCCTTGCACCACTCGTCCAGCTGCGCGTCCTCCTTGGCCAGCCCCCGCGGCCACAGCCGGTCGACCAGCACCCGCGCCCCGTCCTCCGGCTCCGGCGGGTCGTACGCCCGGCGCACCCGGATGCCGCCGCCTCGCGCCTTACCCTTTTTGCTCTCCTTTGCTGCCATAAATCCATCCAAACACGGTCACCACACCCCCGCCGGGAGGCCCCCGCACCGCCCCGGAAGGGACCCGCTTTGGATTCATCGGCCCGGACAGGGTATTTTTCTTTCTGCACGCCCCGGCCGGAGAAACACCGGCCGGACACGGCACCGGGACGTGGCGCAGCTTGGTAGCGCACTTGACTGGGGGTCAAGGGGTCGCAGGTTCAAATCCTGTCGTCCCGACGGTGCAATGAGGCCGGAGGCCGCCCCGCGGAAACGCGAGGCGGCCTCCGGTCGTTTGTACGGACATCTCGCGGGTGCGGCCCCTCACGGCTGCGGCCCTCTCCCTCCCTTCGGGCAAGGGAAAGGGCCCCGCCCGAGCCGGACGGGGCCCCGCGGGCCGCTGAGGTGCGCTCCTCCTACCCCTACCGCGCCCCCTCCGCCAGTTGGAGGAGGTGGGCGGCGAGGTGCTGGCCGCCGGCGGGGTCGCGGCTGATGAGGAGGAGGGTGTCGTCGCCGGCGATGGTGCCGAGGATGTCGTGCAGCTCGGCCTGGTCGATGGCGGAGGCCAGGAATTGGGCGGCGCCGGGCGGGGTGCGCAGGACGACGAGGTTGGCGGACGCCTCGGCGGAGATGAGGAGTTCGCCGGAGAGGCGGCGCATCCGCTCCTCCTTGGCGGACTCCCCCAGCGGCGCCCGCGGTTTGCGGTCGCCGCCCTCGCTCGGTACCGCGTAGATCAGCTCGCCGCCGGTGTTGCGGATCTTCACCGCGCCCAGTTCGTCCAGGTCGCGGGAGAGCGTCGCCTGGGTGACGGACAGGCCGTCGTCGGCGAGCAGCTTCGCGAGCTGGCTCTGGGAGCGGACCGGCTGCCGGTTGAGGATGTCCACGATCCGGCGGTGGCGGGCGGTGCGGGTCTGCGGTACGGCCGGGCCGCTGTTCTGCGACTCGTTGCCCTGCGGCTCGGTCATCGTTGCGTCAGTCTCCGGATCATCGTTCCCCGTTGGCCGCTTGGCCGGCCGTCGTCAGGACGCCGGGGAGCTTCCGGAGGAACGTCTCCACCTGCTCATCGGAGACGATCAGCGGCGGGGCGAGCCGGATGACGTCCGGCGCGACCGCGTTGACCAGAAGGCCCGCGTCCTGGGCCGCCTGCTGCACCTGCGGCGCGAGGGGCCCGGTCAAGACGATACCGAGGAGCAGGCCCGCGCCGCGGACCCGGCTGACCAACGGGTGGCCCAGGGCCTCGATCCCGGTCCGCAGCCGCTCGCCGGCGCGCTTGACGTGGTCGAGCAGGCCGTCCGCCTCGATGGTGTCCAGGACGGCGAGGGCGGCGGCGCAGACGACCGGGTTGCCGCTGAACGTCGAGCCGTGCGCACCGGGGGTGAGCAGGTCGGCGGCCGGTCCGAAGGCGAGGGTGGCGCCGATCGGGAGGCCGCCGCCCAGGCCCTTGGCGAGGGTGATGATGTCGGCCTCGACGCCCTGGGCCCTGGACTCCAGCCAGTGGCCGGTGCGGCCGATACCGGTCTGGATCTCGTCCAGGACGAGCAGGGTGCCGGTGGCGGCGGTGATCTCGCGGGCGGCCTGGAGGTAGCCGGGCGGCGGGACGACGACGCCGTTCTCGCCCTGGACCGGCTCCAGGATGACGAAGGCGGTGTCGGTGGTGACGGCGGCGCGCAGGGCGTCGGCGTCGCCGTACGGGACGTGGTCGACGTCGCCGGGCAGCGGGCGGAACGGGTCCTGCTTGGCGGGCTGGCCGGTGAGGGCGAGGGCGCCCATGGTGCGGCCGTGGAAGCCGCCGGCGGTGGACACCACGTGGGTCCGGCCGGTGAGCCGGCCGATCTTGAAGGCGGCCTCGTTGGCCTCGGCGCCGGAGTTGGAGAAGTACACCCGGCCGGGGCGGCCGGCCAGCGCCAGCAGCCGCTCGGCGAGGGCCACGGTGGGCTCGGCGGTGAAGAGGTTGGAGACGTGGCCGAGGGTGGCGATCTGGCCGGTGACGGCGCGGACGATGGCGGGGTGGGCGTGGCCGAGCGCGTTGACCGCGATTCCGCCGACGAAGTCCAGGTAGGCGGTGCCGTCGGCGTCCCACACGGTGGCGCCCTCGCCGCGGACGAGCGGGACGCGGGGGGTGCCGAAGTTGTTCATCATGGCGCTCTGCCAGCGCCGGGTCAGCTCCTCGTTGCCGGCCGGCGCGGGACCGGACCCGGTGCCCGGAGTGCCCGGGGTCTTCGCCGTCGTGCTCATTCGTTCCCCCTGTGCGGTGTCGGGTGGGTGGCTGCCGTGGCGGCCGGCGCCGGATCGGGGTCCGGGACCACCATCGTGCCGATGCCCTCGTCGGTGAAGATCTCCAGCAGGATGGAGTGCTGGACCCGCCCGTCGATGACGCGGGCGTTGCGCACGCCGTTGCGGACCGCGTGCAGGCACCCCTCCATCTTGGGGACCATGCCGCTGGCCAGCTCCGGCAGCAGCTTCTCCAGCTGGCTCGCGGTGAGCCGGGAGATCACCTCGTCGCTGTTCGGCCAGTCCTCGTAGAGGCCCTCGACGTCGGTGAGCACCATCAGGGTCTCCGCGCCGAGCGCCGCGGCGAGGGCGGCCGCGGCGGTGTCGGCGTTGACGTTGAAGATGCCCGAGGTGTCGCCGTCGTCGCTGCTGCGGGCGATGGACGAGATGACCGGGATGCGGCCGTCGTCCAGCAGTGCCTGGACGGCGCCGGGCTCGATGGCGGTGATCTCGCCGACCCGGCCGATGTCGACCAGTTCGCCGTCGATGTCCGCGTAGTGCTTGGTGGCGGACATCAGCCGGGCGTCCTCGCCGGTCATGCCGACGGCGAGCGGGCCGTGCTCGTTGAGCAGCCCGACCAGTTCGCGCTGCACCTGGCCGGCCAGCACCATCCGGACGACGTTCATCGCCTCCGGCGAGGTGACCCGCAGGCCGCCCTTGAACTCCGATTCCAGACCGAGGAGTTCGAGCTGGGCGCTGATCTGCGGGCCGCCGCCGTGGACCACGACCGGGCGGAGTCCGGCGTGCCGGAGGAAGACCACGTCCTGCGCGAAGGCGCGCTTGAGTTCCTCGTCGACCATGGCGTTGCCGCCGAATTTGATGACGACGGTCTTGCCGTGGTGGCGGGTCAGCCAGGGCAGCGCCTCGATGAGCGTCCGGGCCTTGGGCAGCGCGGTGTGCTTGCGGGTGCTCATCGGCCGGCCTCGTTCCGCTGGGTGGGCTGCGTGGAGTGGGGGCGGGGTGCGCGCGGCCGCGCGGCGGGACCGCTCATGAGGAGTACGCGCTGTTCTCGTGGACGTAGTCGGCGGTGAGGTCGTTGGACCAGATGACCGCGGACGCGGTGCCGGCGGCGAGGTCGGCGGTGATCCGGACCTCGCGGTAGCGCATGTCGACCAGGTCGCGGTCCTCGCCGACCGAGCCGTTGCGGCAGACCCAGACGTCGTTGATGGCGACGTTCAGCCGGTCGGGGTCGAAGGCGGCGGAGGTGGTGCCGATGGCGGAGAGCACCCGGCCCCAGTTGGGGTCCTCGCCGTGCAGGGCGCACTTGAGGAGGTTGTTGCGGGCGATGGAGCGGCCGACCTCGACGGCGTCGTCCTCGGACGCGGCGTTGATCACCTCGATCCGGATGTCCTTGCTGGCGCCCTCGGCGTCGCCGATCAGCTGGCGGGCCAGGTCGGCGCAGACCTCGCGGACCGCCTCCGCGAAGGCGTCCGGGTCGGGGACGGTCCCGGAGGCGCCGGAGGCCAGCAGCAGCACGGTGTCGTTGGTGGACATGCAGCCGTCGGAGTCGACCCGGTCGAAGGTGGTGCGGGTGGCGGCGCGCAGCGCGGCGTCCAGCTGCTCGGCCGGGACGTCGGCGTCGGTGGTCAGCACGGCGAGCATGGTGGCCAGGCCGGGCGCGAGCATCCCGGCGCCCTTGGCCATCCCGCCGACCGTCCAGCCGTCCTTGGTGACCTGGGCGGTCTTGTGGACGCTGTCGGTGGTCTTGATGGCGATGGCGGCCTTGTCGCCGCCGTGCGCGGTGAGTTCGGCGGCCGCCTTCTCGACGCCGGGCAGCAGCTTGTCCATGGGGAGCCGTACGCCGATCAGGCCGGTGGAGGCCACCGCGACCTCGGCGGCGCTGTGGCCGTCGAGCACCTCGGCGACCTTCTCGGCGGTGGCGTGGGTGTCCTGGAAGCCGAGCGGGCCGGTGCAGGCGTTGGCGCCGCCGGAGTTGAGGATCACCGCGGAGACCCGGCCGCCCTTGAGGACCTGCTCGGACCAGCGGACCGGGGCGGCCTTGACGCGGTTGGCGGTGAACACGCCGGCGGCGGCCAGGCGCGGCCCGCTGTTGACCACCAGGGCCAGGTCGGGGTTGCCGTTGTCCTTGATCCCGGCGGCGATCCCCGCCGCGAGGAAGCCCTTGGCTGCCGTCACACTCACTGCGTCTCCTTGGTTGCTTCTCCGGCCGCGGTCGCTTCTCCCGCCGGGCGCGCGGGGCTCATCGCGCTCATCGCGCTCATCGCGCTCTTGGGGCTCACGGGGCGACTCCGACCACGGGCAGCCCCAGCTCCTCGGGGAGGCCGAGGGCGATGTTCATGCTCTGGACCGCGCCGCCGGCGGTGCCCTTGGTGAGGTTGTCGATGGCGCTGATGGCGATGATCCGGCCGGCCGCCGGGTCGTACGCCACCTGGATCTGCGCGCTGTTGGAGCCGTGCACGGCGGCGGTGGTCGGCCACCGGTCCTCCGGCAGCAGCCGGACGAAGACCTCGCCGGCCAGCGCCTTCTCG
Source organism: Streptomyces sp. NRRL F-4489 (assembly GCF_001509485.1). GTDB lineage: Bacteria > Actinomycetota > Actinomycetes > Streptomycetales > Streptomycetaceae > Streptomyces. The sequence goes on along the minus strand of NZ_LLZI01000280.1, from coordinate 3,729 downwards.
TACGCGGTGCGGACCGCCTCGGCGTCCGCGCCGGGCCGGGCCTTGGCGGAGCAGGTGGCGAGGATGCCGCGGGACATCGGCGCCAGGGTCGGGGTGAACGACACCGTGACCCGCTCGCCGGCCACCGCGCTGAGGTTCTGCGCCATCTCCGGCGTGTGCCGGTGGCCGCCGCCAACGCCGTACGGGCTCATCGAGCCGATCACCTCGGAGCCGAGCAGATGCGGTTTGAGGGCCTTGCCGGCGCCGGAGGTGCCGGAGGCGGCGACGACCACGGCCTCCGGCTCGGCGAGGCCGGCGGCGTAGGCCGGGAAGAGCGCGAGCGAGACGGCGGTGGGGTAGCAGCCGGGGACGGCGATGCGCCGGGCGCCCTTGAGCGCCTCCCGGCCGCCGGGCAGCTCCGGCAGGCCGTACGGCCAGGTGCCGGCGTGCGGGGAGCCGTAGAACGCCTGCCAGTCGGCGGCGTCCTTCAGCCGGAAGTCGGCACCGCAGTCCACCACCAGCACGTCCGGGCCGAGCTCCTCGGCGACCGCGGCGGACTGGCCGTGCGGCAGGGCGAGGAAAACCACGTCGTGGCCGGCCAGCGCCGCCGCGGAGGTCGGCGCGAGCTCCCGGTCGGCCAGCGGCCCGAGGTGCGGCTGCACCGCGCTCAGGCGCTGCCCCGCCTGGGAGTGCCCGGTCACCGTGCCGATCTCGATCTCCGGGTGCGCCAGGAGCAGGCGCAGGATCTCCCCTCCCGCGTATCCGCTCGCACCGGCGACTGCTGCTCGTACCGTCATGGCCCCTGGACCCTCCTCTTCGATGGCATGACTATACGGATGGCGGCAGTTTTATGCAATGCCCTCCGCACGGGCGGCTCGTTTCGCACCGTGGCGACGATGCGTGGGCGAACCCTCGGCCCGGTCGCCGGCCCCGTGCGAGGATCGCTCCGGACCGGGAGCGCGTCGCGGGAGCGGAGATGGGCATGGACAGGGTCGGCCTGTATGTGAAGTTCCGGACGCGGGCGGGGCAGCGGGACGCCCTGGTCCGGATCCTGCTGTCGGCCGCGGAGCTGATGGCCGGTGCGCCGGGGTGCGAGCTGTACGTCGTGAACACCGTCCCCGGCGAGGACGACGTCGTGTGGGTGACGGAACTCTGGCGCAGCGCGGCCGACCACGAGGGCTCGCCGGCCGTGGCCGGGGTGCGGGAGCTGATCGGGCAGGCGGTGCCGCTGCTGGCGGGGCCGCCCGAGCGGATCGATCTGCGGCCCGCCGGCGGCGCCGGTCTGCGGCGGTGAGCACGGCCGTCCGGTGCCCTTCCGGGCACGCCCGCCGATTCCCTCCGGGGCCACCTGCCGGTCTTCATCAAGGCCACCCGCCAGTCGTCGCGCACTGCTGACCACCGACCATTGAACGCCGCGGGGCGGGCTACCGCTCTTCGGCGCACGGGCGGGCTTCCTCGCACCGGCCGCCGCGGGGCGGCGCGGTCAGCGCGGCGAGGGCACCGGCCGGCGGGCCGCGTTCGCGATCAGGCGTATCAGGGCCGCGCAGGCGAAGCCCGCGAGGCAGCCCAGGGTGTTGGACAGCAGGTCGTTGATGTCCGCCGTGCGGCCTGTACGGGCCAGGTACTGCGTCGTCTCGATGGTCAGCGAGCCGAGGAAGCCGCACAAGCCGGCGGCCCAGAGGGGGGTGCGCAGGCCGGCGAGGAGCGCCCCGCCGGGGACGAACATGATCATGTTGAGGATGAAGTCGTGGACGTCGGCGGGGTTGGAGGTGTCCAGCAGCGCCAGATTGACGGCCTGGCCGCCCCCCGAACGCGTACCGAAGGTCAGCCCGGCGACTCCGCACACCCACAGCCATCCCAGGGCAGCGATGACGCGGTGCGACGGGCGCCGGGGGCGCCGCAGGGCGAACGCCGTGACGGCGATCGCGGCGGCGCCGATGCAGCCGGCGGCCAGGGCCACGGAAAAGGACACGTTTCTCCTCGTGCGCTCGCACGGCCCGGGCTCTCCGCTCGGAGGCCGGCCGTGGTGATCTCCTGCGGGCTCCGCCGGAACCGGACGGCCCGGACGGAACCCGATACGCGCAAAACGACAGGAAACGCCAGGCCGGGAGTTCCGCGGCCTGCCGGTGAGACGCGTCACTCCCCTGGCGCGGCGGCCGACCGGCCCGCCCCCTGGGCCATGCCCTCTCGCCGCGCCAGCCCTCCTGATCCGGCTTGATCAGGCGCCGTACACCCGGCCGGTGTTCCGTTCCGGGGCCGGGCGGTGGCGGGCCGCCGGGCCCTCGGCGAAGGCGCGGAGGAGGTTCTCCGTGGTGCGGGTGACGAACGCGCCGGTGCGGCGGTCCAGGCCGTGGTTGCGGCCGTTGTCGCCGGTGCCCGCCATCAGGGCCTCCACCCAGCGCATGGTGCCGGTGGCGAAGACCCCGGCGCCGCCCGGGACGGTGTAGTACGCGGAGTCGGCGTGGCTGGCGCGGCCGGCGCAGACCAGCGGGGAGTGGGCGACGATCTCCAGGTCGGCGGGGGCCGGGGCCCCCGGGGTGACCCGGTCGTACTCCACGCCGACCAGGTGCGGGAAGGCGTCGCCGGCCCGGACGCCGGTGCCCTCGAAGAGCCAGTGGCCGGCGCCGTGCACCACGTAGGGCGCGTCCGTGGGATAGCCCTCGTAGAAGACGCCGGTCAGGGACGACTCCGGGTCGGCGGCGGGCGGGGCGCGGAAGTCGTGGGTGGGCGGGCCCTGGTCGGCGGCGAACCGGGGGTCGTCGCGGTAGGCGGTCTTGTAGCAGGTCACGGTGCGCAGCGGACCGTGCGGGCCGGGGTCCAGGCGGACCCGGCGGAAGCAGGCGTTGGCGCCGAGGAAGGCGAGGTTGGTGCCGGCGTCGCGGGCCCGGGTGACGTGCGCGCGCCGCTCGGGGGTCCAGTACTCGTCGTGCCCGAGCGAGAGCACGGCGGTGGCGCCGCGCAGCGCCGCCGGGTCGCGGTGGACGTCCACGGAGGTGGTGTACGCCAGCGGCAGGCCCAGGCGTTCCGCCAGGACGACCAGGGCGCGTTCGTAGACCAGGAACTTCTCGGCGCCGGTGGCGTCGTAGGGGCGGTCGAAGCTGACCGCGAGCGAGCGGGTCGCGTAGGCGCCGTCCGGGCCGTGGTAGAGGCTGCGGCCGCCCCAGGCGTTGTACGCCTGCCAGGTCGTCACCGCGTGCATCAGCACGGTGCGGCCCGCGGCGCCGGGCGAGCGGACGACGAGCGGGACGTAGCGCTGGTGGCCGCGGTCGCTGTCGAGGCGGAGCAGATAGGCGCCCGGCGGCCAGCCGTCGGTGCGGACGGTGGCGGTGCGCGGCCAGTCGGCCCGTACGGTGCGGGTGTCCGCCAGGAGGCGGGGGGCCGGGCCGCGGCGCCCGGGGAGCCGCTCCGAGCGCCATACGAGCCGCGCCTCGGCGCCGCCGTACCAGCCGACCCGGTAGGCGGAGACCCGGAAACCGGGCGCGGTGGTGGAGACGTGCAGGCCGAACTCCTCGCCGGGCCGGACGCTGACCCGGTCGGTGTAGCCCTCGACGGCGTCCGGCGGGCCGGTGGCGCGCAGCCGCCAGTCGGGGCTGCCGGGGCGGTCCCGTTCGGCGGCGAGCGGGTCGGCGGGGCGGTGGCCGCGCGGCGGACCGGAGGGGGCGCCGCAGCCGGCCAGGCCGGTGGCGAGCGCGGCGAGGCCGGCGAGGCCGGCGGCGGTGCCGAGGAAGTGGCGGCGGGCGGGGGCGGGAT
>NZ_LLZI01000279.1 GCF_001509485.1 Streptomyces sp. NRRL F-4489 | reverse complement strand
CGCGGCCAGGGCCCTGGGGGGCGGGAGCTCCCGGGTGGGCGTGCGGGTCATCGTCCGGCTCCCCGCCCCCTCCGCCGTGAGGGCTATGCACCAGTCGTTGGCCCGCAGGAGATACCCCTTGGGGTATTCGATCTCGCACTCGCCCAGCAGGCGGAAGCCGGCCCGGCGGCAGACGGCGTTGGACGCCGCGTTGGCCACGGAAGGGTAGGCGTGGACGCTGGGGTGGTGGCCTTCGGCGGCGGCCGCGGCGAGGACGTGGGCGACGGCGGCGACCGCGATGCCCCGGCCCTGGAAGGCGGGGAGCACACTCCAGCCCGCTTCGTAGACCGCCTCCCCGCGCCGGTCCGCCACCCAGAAGCCGGCCGTGCCCACCGCCGCACCCTCCGGCAGCAGCACGATGCGGTACATCCGGCCCGGCTCCTCGTCGGCGAGATAGCGGCGGTGTCTGCGGGCGAGCTGCTCCTCGGTCTCGGGGCCGCCCACGTACCGCGTCATGACCGGGGTGTTGGCCCGGCGCAGCAAGTCCAGCCCGTCCGGCGCCCACGGCTCGATCCGCACCCGGGGCGCCCCCGCTCCCGCCCGCCAAGGTGCCGCCGCCCCTGCCGTCTCCGCCGCCCCTGTGGTCATGCCTGCCGCCCCCGTCGTCGACCCCGTCGTCGTTCCTGTCGGTCCCGTCGTCCCTGTCGTCTCCGTCATGACCTCAACGGTACGGGCGACCACTGACAGTGACCGGTGCGGCGGGTGCCGGCGAGCGGCCGGCGGGGCGGGGCCGCGGGGTGCGGCGGCGGGTGGCGCGCCGGGCGGCGAGGGCGGTGGTGGCGACGAGGGCGGAGACGCCGAGGCCGAGGGCGGCGGCGCAGAGGGGGTTGCCGGCGGCGGCGCTGCCGAGGTAGCCGAGGCCGACCGAGCAGCCGGCCCAGAGGGATTCGGCGAGGGCGGCGGCGAGGACGTACTTGCGGAGCGGATAGCGGAGGAATCCGGAGGCGAGGGCTCCGGCGATCCGGCCGCTGGGCAGGAAGCGCACCGCCGCCACGAACGGCAGGCCGTGCCGCCGGATCCGGGCGGCGGTCCGGACGAGCGCGGCGCGGTGGCGCGGGCGGCGCAGCATCCAGGCGCGGACCGGGCCGCCGAACCGCCGCGCGGCGAGGTACATCAGGACGTCCCCCAGCACGGCGCTGCCCGCGACCGTCACCAGGACCACCGGAAGCGCGGCGCGGCCCTCGGAGGCCAGGGCGCCGGCGGCGGCCAGCAGCGCGGAGTTCGGGACCAGCGGCGGCAGTGTGGTGGCCGCCAGCAGGCCGCAGAGGGCGGGTACGTCCATCCCGGCCGCCTCCTCGGATCCGCGCGCCCCGAGCCCGTATCCCCAGGCTGCCGCGCGGCGCGGCGGGCGGCAAGGCGCGCCCCCGCACCACCTCGCGCACACGGCACCCCCCACTTGGATTCATACCCCCTAGGGGTATACAGTGGCGGCAGCCGGAAGGGCGACACCGGCCGCCACCCCGCCCCCACGCGCCACCGCGCGCGCCCCGGGCAGCACACTGGGCACAGCGGCCGCATCGGCCCGTACCGGCACATGTCGGCACACACGGCACCACAAGGAGAGATCCATGGCTGAGAACAGCTCCTGCTGCACCCCCGAGGGCTCCTGCCACACCGGCGGCACCACCGCCGTCGAGACCGGCGCGGTGACCACCACGTACAAGGTCACCGGCATGACCTGCGGGCACTGCGAGGGCGCGGTCTCGTCGGAGATCGGCGGGCTGGCCGGGGTCGAGTCGGTGCAGGCGGTCGCGGCGACCGGCCTGGTGACGGTCGTCTCCGCGGCGCCGCTGGACGAGGCCGCGGTGCGCGCGGCGGTCGACGAGGCGGGGTACGAACTGGTGGGCCAGGTCTGAGCCGGGCCCCCTCCCGCGCTCGACCACGAGGCGCAGGACGCGTCCGCCCCGGCGGGACGGCGCCCTGCGCCTCGCGCGCCTCCGGACCCCGTACCGGGAAAATCGACCGGCGGGTCGGACACCGACCGTAATCGCCCTAGACCAGGACGATCAGCGGTGAACGGTCACATTCTCAGGGCGCGGCCACGAAATTTCACATAGCCCTTACAACTCGCACAACACCCATACCTCGAGGCGCCGATCTGCAAATGGAAGCCCTTGACCAGATTCGCCCCCATATGCCATGAGACCCAGATCACACTCTTCGCAACGTAACCATCGAGGGGGGTCGCGAGTCTAACCGGGCAGTGCAGGCACCCCGGCGGGGCTTGCACTGCGAAAGCCGTGCCGGTCTTGGGGGACCGCGCCCGGCTACGCGTTGGCCGGGGCGACGCGCCCGGGGAGCTTTGAGCGGCCCTCCCGAATGTGCGCGTCCCGGCAGAGCGCGGTGCAACCCGGAACGCCCGGACGGATCCCGTGGGGGGAATCCGCACCGGGACATGGGAAGCGCCCCGCACTCTGGACCCGTGGGGGGATCCGGAGGCGGGGCGCTTTCGTTTTGCCCGCCGGGGCCGCGCACCAGGGGCCACCAGGCGGTTTTACGCGATTATCGATCACCGGTGCGCGACGGCCGGGCTCGGATCCGGCCGCCGCGCGGCGGTCGGGTTCAGCGCTCCTGGACGGGCACGAAGTCGCGCTCGACGACGCCGGTGTAGACCTGGCGCGGGCGGCCGATACGGGAACCGGGCTCGGTGATCATCTCGTGCCACTGGGCGATCCAGCCGGGCAGCCGGCCGAGCGCGAAGAGCACGGTGAACATCTCGGTCGGGAAGCCCATCGCCCGGTAGATCAGGCCGGTGTAGAAGTCGACGTTCGGGTAGAGCTTGCGCTCGACGAAGTAGTCGTCGGCCAGCGCGTGCTCCTCCAGCTTCAGGGCGATGTCGAGGAGCTCGTCCGACTTGCCCAGCGCGGAGAGGACATCGTGCGCCGCCGCCTTGATGATCTTCGCCCGGGGGTCGAAGTTCTTGTAGACGCGGTGCCCGAAGCCCATCAGCTTCACGCCGTCTTCCTTGTTCTTCACCTTGCGGATGAAGGTGTCGACGTCGCCGCCGGCGTCCCGGATGCCCTCGAGCATCTCCAGCACCGACTGGTTGGCGCCGCCGTGCAGGGGGCCCCAGAGCGCGTTGATGCCCGCCGAGATCGAGGCGAAGAGGTTCGCCTGCGAGGAGCCGACCAGGCGCACCGTGGAGGTCGAGCAGTTCTGCTCGTGGTCGGCGTGCAGGATCAGCAGCTTGTCGAGGGCGCTGACCACGACCGGGTCGAGCTCGTACTCGGCGGCGGGGACCGAGAAGGTCATCCGCAGGAAGTTCTCGACATAACCGAGCTCGTTGCTCGGGTAGACGACCGGGTGGCCGACCGACTTCTTGTAGGCGTAGGCCGCGATGGTCGGGAGCTTGGCCAGCAGGCGGATCGTGGAGAGGTGCCGCTGCCGCTCGTCGAACGGGTTGTGGCTGTCCTGGTAGAACGTCGACAGCGCGCTGACCACGGAGGACAGCATGGCCATCGGGTGGGCGTCCCGGGGGAAGCCGTCGTAGAAGCGCTTGACGTCCTCGTGCAGCAGGGTGTGGTACGTGATGTCCTGCTGGAAGTTCGCCAGCTCGTCGACGGTGGGCAGCTCACCGTGGATGAGGAGGTACGCGGTCTCCACGAACGTGCTGCGCTCGGCGAGCTGCTCGATCGGATAGCCGCGGTAACGGAGGATGCCCTTTTCACCGTCGAGATAGGTGATCGCGGATTTGTACGCCGCGGTATTGCCGTAACCGGAATCCAGGGTCACCAGACCGGTCTGGGCGCGCAGCTTCGAGATGTCGAAGCCCTTGTCGCCGACCGTGCTGTCGACGACCGGGTAGCTGTATTCGCCGTCCCCGTAACGCAGTACTACAGAGTTGTCGCTCACGTCATCCCTCACCGACGTTGTGCCTCTTCTTCGAGGTGCCCTGACTGCCTATACCTTCCCCCATTTGGACCTTGGATGTGCACTCGGGGTCGGCCATAGGGCCTCATCGCGGCACTCAGTGCCGCGTTGGTGTCCATCCTGCTCCCCTTCGCCCCGCTTGGGGAAGGGGGGCGCGCCTCACAGCGCGCCGGCGAGCCGGTGGTCCAGCGCGGTGTGCCTGCGACCGGCGGAAACCGTGCGGACGGCCTGGCCGAGGGCCCTCCGGGAGCCGACCAGCACCACGAGCCGCTTCGCCCGGGTCACGGCGGTGTAGAGCAGATTGCGCTGGAGCATCATCCAGGCGCTGGTGGTGACCGGAATCACCACGGCCGGATACTCGCTGCCCTGGGAGCGATGGATCGTCACCGCGTAGGCGTGCGCCAGCTCGTCCAGTTCGCCGAAGTCGTACGGCACCTCCTCGTCCTCGTCCGTGCGGACCGTCAGGCGCTGCTCGACGGCATCGAGGGCGGTGACCACGCCCACCGTGCCGTTGAAGACGCCGTTGCGGCCCTTGTCGTAGTTGTTCCGGATCTGGGTGACCTTGTCGCCGACGCGGAAGACCCGGCCGCCGAAGCGGCGCTCGGGGACGTCCGGGCGGGCCGGGGTCACCGCCTGCTGGAGCAGGCCGTTGAGGGCGCCGGCGCCGGCCGGGCCGCGGTGCATCGGGGCGAGCACCTGGACGTCCCGGCGCGGGTCCAGTCCGAACTTCGCGGGGATGCGGCGCGCCACCACGTCCACCGTCAGCCGGGCGGCCTCCTCCGCGTCCTCCTCGGGGAACAGGAAGAAATCGGGGAGGCCGCTGGTCAGCGGGGGGATGCCGGAATTGATGCGGTGGGCGTTCGTCACCACGCCGGACTGCTGGGCCTGGCGGAAGATCCGGGTCAGCCGGACGGCGGGCACCGGGCCCGGCTCGGCCAGCAGATCGCGCAGCACCTCGCCGGCGCCCACCGACGGCAGCTGGTCCACATCGCCGACCAGCAGCAGATGGGCGCCCGGCGGGACGGCCTTGACGAGCTTGTTCGCCAGCAGCAGGTCGAGCATGGACGCCTCGTCGACGACGACCAGATCGGCGTCCAGCGGGCGGTCCGCGTCGTAGGCGGCGTCCCCGCCGGGCTTGAGCTCCAGCAGGCGGTGGACGGTGGAGGCGTCCGCTCCGGTCAGCTCGGCCAGCCGTTTGGCCGCCCGGCCCGTGGGGGCGGCCAGCACCACCGCGGCCCGTTTGGCGCGGGCCAGCTCGACCACCGAGCGGACCGTGAAGGACTTGCCGCAGCCCGGCCCGCCGGTGAGCACCGCGACCTTGCGGGACAGCGCCAGCCGGACCGCCTCCTGCTGCTCGGGCGCCAGCTCCGCGCCCGTGCGCCGCGCCAGCCACGCCAGGGCCTTGTCCCAGTCCACGTCCTGGAAGGCGGGCATGCGGTCCTCGGGGGTGCGCAGCAGCCGGGTCAGCCGGCCGGCCAGGGACAGCTCGGCGCGGTGGAACGGCACCAGATAGACCGCGGTGACGAACGTGCCGTCGCCGTCCCCGGGGACCTTCTCGCGGACCACGCCCTCGGGATCGGCGGCCAGCTCGGTCAGGCAGTCGATGACCAGGCCGGTGTCCACCTGGAGCAACTTCACCGCGTCGGCGATGAGTTGCTCCTCGGGCAGGAAGCAGTGGCCCTGGTCGGCGGATTGCGAGAGGGCGTACTGGAGGCCGGACTTGACCCGCTCGGGGCTGTCGTGCGGGATGCCGACCGACTGGGCGATGCGGTCGGCGGTCAGGAAGCCGATGCCCCAGACGTCGGCGGCCAGGCGGTAGGGCTCGTTCCGCACCACGGAGATGGCGGCGTCGCCGTACTTCTTGTAGATGCGCACGGCGAGGGAGGTGGAGACGCCGACGCCCTGGAGGAAGATCATCACTTCCTTGATGGCCTTCTGCTCCTCCCAGGCGGCGCCGATCTTCGCGGTGCGCTTGGGGCCGAGGCCGGGGACCTCGATCAGGCGGCCCGGGTCGCGCTCGATCACGTCGAGGGTGTCGGTGCCGAAGTGCTCGGTGATGCGGTCGGCGATCCGGGGGCCGATGCCCTTGATCAGGCCGGAGCCGAGATAGCGGCGGATGCCCTGGACGGTGGCGGGCAGGACGGTGGTGTAGTTCTCCACCGTGAACTGGCGGCCGTACTGGGGGTGGGAGCCCCAGCGGCCCTCCATGCGCAGCGATTCGCCCGGCTGGGCGCCGAGCAGCGCGCCGACGACGGTGAGCAGCTCACCGGCTCCGCGGCCGGTGTCGACCCGCGCGACGGTGTAGCCGGTCTCGTCGTTGGCGTACGTGATCCGCTCCAGGACCCCTTCGACCACGGCTGCGTTGACCATGCCCCGACGGTACCGCCGGGGTCTGACAGCGGGCCGGGCCGCCCGCGGCCCCCGTCAGGCGACGTGGGCGGTGAAGCGGGCGACGACCTCGGCCAGGACGTCGGCGCCGGGCCGGGCCCACAGGGCGGGGTTGAAGATCTCCACCTCCAGGGGGCCGCGGTAGCCGGCCGCCTCGGCGCGGGCGCGCAGGCCGCGCAGGTCCACCGAGCCGTCGCCGAGCTGCCCGCGGCCCAGCAGGACGCCGGCCGGGAGCGGGGTGACCCAGTCGGCGAGCTGCACCAGGGCCATCCGGCCCCCGGCGCGCGCCAGTTGGCGGTCGAGGGTGTCGTCCCACCACAGGTGGTAGCTGTCGATGACGACGCCCACGTGGTCGGCGGGGAAGCGCTCGGCGAGGTCCAGGGCCTGGGCCAGGGTCGAGACCACGCACCGGTCGGCGGCGTACATCGGGTGGAGCGGTTCCAGGGCCAGCCGTACACCGTGCGCGGCGGCGTACGGGGCGAGGGCGGCGAGCGCGTCGGCGACCCGCTCGCGGGCGCCGGGCAGGTCCCGGCTGCCGGGCGGCAGGCCGCCGGACACCAGGACGAGGGTGCCGGTCCCCAGGGCCGCGGCCTCCTCGATGGCGGCGCGGTTGTCCGCCAGGGCGGCGCGGCGTTCGGCGGGGTCCTCGGCGGTGACGAAACCGCCCCGGCACAGGCTGGTGACGGCCAGCCCGGCGTCCCGTACGAGCCGGGCGGCGGCCGCCACCCCGTACTCCCGCACCGGCGCGCGCCACAGGCCGACGCCGCCGACGCCCGCCCGGGCGCAGCCGTCGGCGAGTTCGGGCAGCGGCCACTGGCGGACGGTCTCCTGATTGAGGCTCAGGCGGGCCAGGAGGGGGTCGGGGCCGGTCACGGGCGGATCAGCTCCTCGGCGCCGTGGACGGTCAGCAGGGCCCGCATCCGGGCGGCGGCCAGCTCCGGGTCCGGGAACAGGCCCAGCCCGCCGGCCAGTTGGTAGGCGCGGTGCAGATGCGGCAGGGAGCGGGCCGCGTGCAGGCCGCCGACCATGGTGAAGTGCGCCTGGTGGCCGGCCAGCCAGGCGAGCAGCACCACGCCCGTCTTGTAGTAGCGGGTGGGGGCCTGGAAGAGGTGGCGGGCCAGCGGCACGGTCGGGTCCAGGACGGCCCGGAAGCCGGCCGGGTCGCCCGCGTCCAGGTGGCCGAGGGCCCGCGCGGCCAGCGGGGCGAGCGGGTCGAGGACGCCCAGCAGGGCGTCGCTGTGGCCGTGCGCGTCCCCGGCGATCAGCTCGGGGTAGTGGAAGTCGTCGCCCGTGTAGCAGCGCGCGCCCTCCGGGAGCCGGCGGCGCAGCCGCACCTCGTGGGCGGCGTCCAGGAGGGAGACCTTGACGCCGTCCACCGCGCCGGGGTGGTCGGCGATCAGGGCCAGGAGGGTGTCGGTCGCCGCCTCGGGGTCGTCGCTGCCCCAGTAGCCGGCCAGGGCCGGGTCGAAGGCCGGGCCGAGCCAGTGCAGGATCACCGGGCGGGTGGTCTGGCGCAGCAGGTGGCCGTAGACGGCGTGGTAGTCGTCCGGTCCGGTGGCGAGCGCGGCGAGCCGGCGGGAGGCCATCAGGACCGGCTGGGCGCCCGCCTCCTCGACGGCGGCGAGCTGCTCCTCGTAGGCGGCGCGGACGTCCGCGAGCGAGCCTCCGGCGGGCGGGAGCTGGTCGGTGCCGGCGCCGCAGGCGAGCCGGCCGCCGGCGGCCCGGGCCTCGGCGCCGGTGCGGCGGATCAGTTCGGCGGCGGCCGGCCAGTCCAGGCCCATCCCGCGCTGCGCGGTGTCCATCGCCTCGGCGACGCCGAGTCCGTGCGCCCACAGGTGGTGGCGGAAGGCGAGGGTGGCGTCCCAGTCGAGGGCGGCCGGGCCGTCCGGGGTGGTGCCGGCCAGCGGGTCGGCGACCACGTGGGCGGCGGCGAAGAGCGTACGGGAGCGGGGCCCCGGCGGCGTCCCGGTGGGCGGCGCGGCGGTCACCGGGGCAGCTCCGGGACGGGGAGCCGGCGGCCCTCCTGGGAGGAGCGCAGGCCCAGTTCGGCGAGCTGGACGCCGCGGGCGCCCGCCCACAGGTCCCAGCGCCAGGGCGCCCCGGTCACCGCGTGGCGCAGGAACAGCTCCCACTGGGCCTTGAAGGCGTTGTCGAACGCGGCGTTGTCCGGGACCTCCTGCCACTGGTCGCGGAACGGCTCGGCGGACGGCACGTCGGGGTCCCAGACGGGCCGGGGGGTGGTGGCCCGGTGCTGGACGCGGCAGCGGCGCAGGCCGGCGACGGCGGAGCCCTCGGTGCCGTCGACCTGGAACTCCAGCAGCTCGTCGCGGTGGACGCGGACCGCCCAGGAGGAGTTGATCTGGGCGAGCACCCCGCCGTCGAGGTCGAAGAGCGCGTAGGCGGCGTCGTCGGCGGTCGCCTCGTAGGGCGCGCCGGACTCGTCCCAGCGGCGCGGCAGATGGGTGGCGACCCGGGCCTGGACGGCGCGGACCGGGCCGAACAGCTCGTGCAGGACGTACTCCCAGTGCGGGAACATGTCCGCGGCGATCCCGCCGCCGTCCTCGGCGCGGTAGTTCCAGGAGGGGCGCTGGGCCGGCTGCCGGTCCCCTTCGAAGACCCAGTAGCCGAACTCGCCCCGTACGGACAGCACCCGGCCGAGGAAGCCGTCCTCCAGGACGCGGCGGAGCTTGCGCAGCCCGGGGAGGAACAGCTTGTCCTGGACGACGCCGTGCCGGACGCCGGCCTCCTGGGCGCGCCGGGCGAGGTCCAGCGCGCCGGTGAGGGTGGTGGCGGTGGGCTTCTCCACGTAGACGTGCTTGCCGGCCTCGACGGCCCGGTGGACGGCGGCCTCGCGGGCCGCGGTGACCTGGGCGTCGAAGTAGATCTCGACCGTGCCGTCGGCGAGGACGGTGTCGAGGTCGGCGCTCCAGGGCAGGCCGTGCCGTTCGGCCAGCGCCCGTACGCGCGGCGCGGAGCGGCCGACGAGGACCGGCTCCGGCCAGAGCACCGTGCCGTCGTCCAGGGGCAGTCCGCCCTGGTCGCGCAGGGCGAGGAGGGAGCGGACCAGGTGCTGGCGGTGGCCCATGCGCCCGGTCACGCCGTTCATGGCGATGCGTACGGTCCTGCGGGTCACGGCCGGGCCTCCCGGTGGGTGGGGGGTAGCGGTGGTGGGGCAGGCGGCGCGCGGCGGGGCCAGGGGCACCGCGCCGGTCAGGGACGCTAGTGGGCGGGGCGGGCGGCGACAAGACGGCCCCGCCGTACGGCCGTTCGCCCGGTGACCGGTCGCGGTACGTCCCGCCAACGGGTGCGCGGCGGGTCAGGCGGGCCCGATAGGGGAAGGCAGGGGGCGGGCGGCGCGGCGAACGGCCGGGCGGACGGGAGGCGCGATGGGTGGCGCGGCGGACGGCGTGACGGGCGGCGGCGGCCCGGCGGGGACGCGGCTGGCGTTCTCCACGCTCGGCGTACCGGGGATGCCGGTCGAGGCGGTGGCCAGGCTGGCCGCGGGGTCCGGCTATCAGGGCGTCGAGCTGCGGGCGCACCCGGAGGAGCCGGTGCACCCGGGGCTGGGGCGGCGCGAACGGGCGGCGGTGCGCGGGGTGTTCGCGGAGGCGGGGGTGGCGGTGCTGGCCGTCGCCGGGTACGCGCGGGTCGCCGCGGAGTGCGCCGGGGCCGCGGCGGAGGCGGCGCTCGCCCGGGAGCTGACCGGGCTGGTGGGGCTGGCGGCCGACCTCGGGGCGCCGTTCGTGCGGGTCTTCCCCGGGGGCGGCGGGCGGCCGCCTGAACGGGCCGAGGCGGACGCGGTGCGGCGGCTGGCCGCGGTGGCGCCGCGGGCCGCCGAACAAGGGGTGCGGGTGCTGCTGGAGACCCACGACTCGCACCGCACCGGCGCCGCCGCGGCCCGGATCGTCGCGGCGGTCGACCACCCGGCGGTGGGCGCGCTGTGGGACGTGCTGCACACCCGGCTCGGCGGTGAGGCGCCGGCCGCGACCCGCGCCGCGCTGGCCGGGCACCTGGGATATGCGCAGGTCAAGGACGTGGCGTCGGCGGAGGACCTGACGCCGCTGCCGCTGGGGGCGGGGGTGCTGCCGCTGGCGGAGGTGGTGGCGGCGCTCGGTCCGGCGGCCGGCGGCTGGCTGTGCTGGGAGTACGAGAAGCGGTGGTATCCGGAGGCCGCGGAGCTGCCGGGGCTGCTGGCGGCGGGCCGGGCCCACCTGGAGCGGCTGCTCGGCGCGGCCCCGTAATGCCGCGCCCCGGGCCCCCACCACACCCCGGCCCGGCCCGCAAGCGCGGCGCGGCGCCGCCGTCCGCCGTCATTGACCGGCAGTTGTTTTCCGGCTATCGGTGTCTCCTTGGAAGTTTCCTTCACCTGTTCGAGGAAGCGCCCCCGGAAGGAGCGCGTATGCACTCCAGACGTACCGTCCTGACCACCGCCGCCGCGGCCGCCGCGACCGCCGCCCTGAGCGCCGGGAACGCCGGTGCCGCCCCCCGCTCCCCCGCCCCCGTCCCCCCGCCGTCCCGCGCCACCCTGGACCGGCTGCGCCGGCTGATCGCCCGCATGACCCCGGAGGAGAAGGCCGGGCAGCTCTTCGTGATGCGGGTGTACGGGCACTCCGCCACCGACCCGGACCCGGCCGACGCCGCGGCCAACCGCAAGGAGATCGGCGTCGCCAACGCCGCCGAGCTGATCGCCCGTTACCGCGTCGGCGGCATCATCTACTTCGGCTGGGCGCACAACACCCGCGATCCGCACCAGATCGCCGAGCTGTCCAACGGCATCCAGCGGGCCGCCGCCGCCCTGCGCGTCCCGGTACCGGTGCTGATCTCCACCGACCAGGAACACGGGATAGTGGCCAGGATCGGGGCGCCGGCCACCCTCTTCCCCGGGGCGATGGCGCTGGGCGCCTCCGGGTCCGCGCCGGACGCCCGGACGGCGGGCCGGATCGCCGGCCTCGAACTGCGCGCGATGGGCGTCCGGCAGGACTACGCGCCGGACGCGGACGTGAACGTCAACCCCGCCAACCCGGTGATCGGGGTCCGCTCCTTCGGGGCCGACCCGCAGGCCGTGGCCCGTATGGTCGCCGCCCAGGTGCGCGGCTACCAGAGCGCCGGGGTGGCGGCCTGCGCCAAGCACTTCCCCGGGCACGGCGACACCGACACCGACAGCCACGTCGGGCTGCCGTACATCCACCACTCGGCGGCGGAGTGGGAGCGCCTGGACGCGCCGCCGTTCAAGGCGGCCGTCGCGGCCGGTATCGACTCGGTGATGACCGCGCACATCGTCGTGCCGGCCCTGGACCCCAGCGGCGATCCGGCGACCCTCTCGCACCCGATCGTCACCGGCATTCTGCGGCGGCGGCTCGGATACGACGGGGTGGTGGTGACCGATTCGCTGGGCATGCAGGGCGTCCGGGAGAAGTACGGCGACGACCGGGTGCCGGTGCTGGCGCTGAAGGCCGGTGTGGACCAGCTGCTGAACCCGCCGGACCTGGCGGTCGCGCACGCCGCGGTGGTCCGGGCGCTGCGCGACGGCGAGCTGAGCGAACCGGACATCGACGCCAAACTGCTGCGGATCCTGCTGCTCAAGGAGCGCCGCGGCCTGTTCGCCGACCCGTACACCGCGCGGCGGGAGGTGGACCGGGTAGTAGGGGCGCGCGCCCACCTCCAGGCGGCGGACCGGATCGCGGACCGCACCACCACGCTGCTGCGCAACGACGGCGGGCTGCTGCCGCTGTCCCGCCGGCGGACCGGGCGGCTGCTGGTGGCGGGCGCCGACCCGGCCGCGCCGTCCGGCACCGGCGGCCCGCCGACGGGGGTGCTGGCCCGGGAGCTGACCCGGCTGGGCTTCACCGCCACCGCGCTGCCCACCGGGACCGCGCCCTCCCGGGAGCTGATCGCCCGGGCCCGGGCCGCGCTGGACGAGCGGGACGCCGCGGTGGTGGCGACGTACGACGTCACCGCCTCCTCGCCGCAGCGGACGCTGGTCGCCGAGCTGCTGGCCACGGGCAAGCCGGTGGTGCAGCTGGCGGTCCGCAACCCGTACGACATCGCGCTGCTGGACGGGGTGAAGGCGGCGCTGGCGGCGTACTCGTGGACGGATGTGGAGCTGCGGGCGGCGGCCCGGGTGATCGCCGGGCGGCGGGACCCGGTGGGCCGGCTGCCGGTGCCGATACTGCGCGCGGACTCCTCGGGCACCGCGCTCTACGAGATGGGGCACGGGCTGCGGTACTGACACCGGGGCGCGCCCCGTTGGCCCTCGGGTCAACGGGGCGCTCCCGGTGCGCCGTTACGGCCGCAGGGTCCGCTCGCGCAGGCTCTCCGGCCGGTCCAGGGTGCTGCTGGCGGGGGCCAGGGCGGCGGCCCGGCCGCCGGCCGGCACCGGGAGGCCGGCCCACTGGAGCAGTTCGGCGGTGGCCTTCGTGCGGTCGGCGTCCTTGAGCTTGGCGATGTTCGCGCCGTGGTTGCCGCCGGCGACGGTGAAGACGTACGAGTCCCGGGCGCCGCGGCCCAGTTCGAAGTGCTTGGCGCTCCACGGGTCGTACTGCCCGTTGACGAACATCATCTGACTGGCGTGGTGGCGCACCCAGCGGTCGACGTCGGGCATGGCCCGCTTGTCGAACGGCATCGGGATCTCGCGCGGCACGAAGCTGCGGGAGTTGTTGATGCCCGGGTAGCGCAGCAGGCCGCGGAGGTTGGGGTAGTGGTACTTCGGCTCACCGAGCTGGGTGCCGGCCTGGTAGTAGTACGGCTGGTACTTCTCCATGCCCTGGTCGGTGTACGAGTCGAAGCCGCCGACCTTGTCGATCCAGGTCCACAGGGCGTCGGTGGAGGCGGTCGGCGCGGGCACCTCGGCGCACGCGGTCTCGGCGGGCTGGTACTGCCAGAAGCCGAACACCAGGTCCGTGACGAGGACTTCGTAGGCGCGGTCGGCGGTGCCGATGAGGCGGAAGGTGCGCTTGTTCTCGCCGGCCCACTTCTCGTAGCGGTTGACCATCTCGTCGCGGCGGAGCAGCGCCTCGCGCTCGACCTTGCCCACCGCGTCGCGGCAGGCGGGGGTGCCGACGGTGGCGAAGAAGCGGTCGTAGGGGCGGGTGTCGTCGCGGTCGGTGTTGTTGGGCGCGACGTAGGCGACGGTGCCGTTCATGTCGTGCGGGAAGAAGCGGCGGTAGTAGGTGGCCGTCATCCCGCCCTTGCTGCCGCCGGTGGCGATCCAGTTCTTGGGGTAGACGGCGTGCAGCGCCTGGAAGATCCGGTGCTGGTCGGTGGCGGCCTGCCGGATGTCGAGTTTGGTCCAGTCGGTGGGGACCGGGCGGGACGGGGTGAAGTAGCGGTATTCCAGGGAGACCTGGTTCCCGTCGATGATCTTGGTGGGTTCGCTGCGGGACGGTGTGGTGCTGACGTTGTAGCCGGAGGTGTAGAAGACCGTCGGGCGGTCCACCGACTTGTGCAGCAGCGTCAGCCGCTGCTGGAACGTTCCCTTCTCCGGATGCCGGTGGTCGACCGGCTGGGTGTAGTCCAGGACGAAGTAGCGGTAGCCGTCGACCGGCTTCTCCTCCAGGATCCGCATACCCGGGATCGCGAGGATCCGGTCCTTGATGTCCGTGCTGTCCCGGCCGGCGGCGGTGGCCGCCCCCGCCGGTGCGCCGGCGCTCGCCGTACCTATGAGTACGGCGAGCGTCAGCAGCCATCTGCTGGCCTTGCGCATGCACCCTCCCCTTGGGATGACAAAGGTCGGGCCGAACCTATCCGGGCGGCGGGGGCGCCACCAGCCCCCATCGGGGCGCTGGTTCAGACCGTTACGGCCTCGGCCTCGCCGGTGAAGGTGCGCCACAGCTCGGCGTAGCGGCCGCCGCGGGCCAGCAGCTCGGCGTGGGTGCCGTCCTCGGCGATCCGGCCGCCGTCGAGCACCACCACCCGGTCGGCGCGGGCTGCGGTGGTCAGGCGGTGCGCGACGATCAGCGTCGTCCGCGTACCGGTCCGCCCGGCATCGGCCGCGCGGTGGGCGGAGAGCCGGTCGGTGGCCTGGTTGACGACGGCCTCGGTGGCCAGGTCCAGGGCGGCGGTGGCCTCGTCGAGCAGCAGCACGTCGGGGTCGGTGAGTTCGGCGCGGGCCAGGGCCAGCAGCTGGCGCTGGCCGGCGGAGAGGTTGCGGCCGCGCTCGGCGACCGGGTGGAGGTAGCCGCCCTCCAGGGTGGCGATCATGTCGTGCGCGCCGACCGCCCGGGCGGCGGCCTCCACCTCGGCGTCGGTGGCCTCCGGCCGGCCGTAGGCGATGGCGTCCCGGACCGTGCCGGCGAAGAGGTACGACTCCTGCGGGACGACGCCGAGGCGGCGGCGGTAGCCGGTCAGGTCCAGTTCGCGCAGGTCGGTGCCGTCCGCGCGGACCGTGCCCGAGGTCGGGTCGTAGAACCGGGCGACCAGCTTGACCAGGGTGGACTTGCCGGCGCCGGTCTCGCCGACGAACGCGACGGTCTGGCCGGCCGGGATGGCCAGGTCGATACCGGCCAGCGCCGCCTCGCCGTCCGCGCCGTAGCGGAAGTGGACGTCCTCGAAGGTGATCTCGCCGCGCAGCGCGGGCACCGGGCGGGGGTGCTCGGCGGGCGGGGTGGAGGTCGGCTCGGCGAGGAGTTCCCGGATCCGGCCGAGTGAGACCGACGCCTGCTGGTAGCCGTCGAAGACCTGGGAGAGCTGCTGGACGGGGGCGAAGAACAGGTCGATGTAGAGGAGGTAGGCGACCAGGGCGCCGGCGGTGAGGGTGCGGTCGCCGATCCGCTCGGCGCCGACGATCAGCACCAGCGCGGACGCCACCGACGACAGCAGCTGCACGAACGGGAAGTAGACCGATATCAGGAACTGGCCGCGCACCCGGGCCCGGCGGTAGGCGTCGCTGTGCGCGGCGTACTTCTCCGCGCCGTGGCCCTCGCGGCGGAACGCCTGGACGATCCGCAGCCCGGCGACGCTCTCCTGGAGGTCGCCGTTGACGGTGGAGATCCGCTCGCGGGCGAGCTCGTACGCGCGCACGCTGCGCTTGCGGAAGACGTACGTGGCCACGGCCAGCGGGGGCAGGGTGGCGAAGACGACCAGGGCGAGCTGGACGTCGAGGGCGAGCAGGGCGACGAGTATGCCGCCGAAGGTCAGGACCGAGACCACGGCGGTGACCAGGCCGGTCTGCAGGAACGTCGACAGGGCGTCGACGTCGGTGGTCATCCGGGTCATGATCCGGCCGGTCAGCTCGCGCTCGTAGTAGTCCAGGCCGAGGCGCTGGAGCTGGGCGAAGATCTTCAGGCGGAGGGTGTACAGGACCCGCTCGCCGGTGCGGCCGGTGAGGCGGTTGCCGCCGATCTGGGCGGCCCACTGGGCGAGGACCACGGCCAGCGCCAGGGCGGCGGCCGTCCAGACGCCGGCCAGGACGCCGCGCCGGACGCCGTCGTCGATGCCCTGCCGGATGAGGACCGGCACCAGCAGCGAGGCGACGGCGTCCACCGCGACGAGGAGCAGGGCGACGGCCAGCGGGCCGCCGAAGCCGTGCAGCAGCCGGCGCAGGCCGTAGGAGGACTCGGGGCGGACGGCGGCGGCCTCGTCGATCTCCGGGGTGTCGGTGGCCGGGGGCAGCGCCGCGACCCGGGCCAGGAGGTCGGGGCTCGCCGGGGTGCCGGCCGTCGCGGCGGCCATCCCGGGGGCGGCGGCGCCGGTGCGCGGGGCGGGGCCGGCGGCGCCCGCCTCGGCCTCCTCCTCGCGGCGCACCCACAGCTCGGGGGTGATACCGCCGGTGGCGGCGCGGCGGGCGGCTTCGGTGTCGGCCTCGGCGTCGGCGTCGGATCCGTCCGGACCGGCGTCTGTCAGGGGGGCGGGGCGGCGGGACGTGCCGTCCGGGGCGGGCCCGCCGGTGGTGGTGCCCGCCGGGTCGTGCGGGACGCCGCCCAGCTCCTCGGGGTCGGTCAGCAGCCGGCGGTAGAGGGGACATCGCTCGGCCAGTTCCTCCTGGGTGCCGAGGTCGGCGAGCCGGCCGCCGTCGAGCACCGCGACCCGGTCGGCGAGCGCCAGGGTGGAGGCGCGGTGGGCGATCAGCAGCGTCGTGCGGCCCGCCATCACCCCGCGCAGCGCCTCGTGGATCTCGTGCTCGACGCGGGCGTCCACGGCGGAGGTGGCGTCGTCCAGGACGAGCAGGCGCGGGTCGGTGAGGATGGCGCGGGCCAGCGCTATCCGCTGCCGCTGGCCGCCGGAGAGGGTCAGGCCCTGCTCGCCGACCTTGGTGTCGTAGCCCTGCGGCAGCGCGGAGATGAAGCCGTCGGCGCGGGCGGCGCGGGCGGCGGCCCGGATCTGCTCGTCGGTGGCCTCGGGGTGGCCGTAGGCGATGTTGTCGCGGATGGAGTCGGAGAACAGGAAGCTGCTCTCGGGGACGAGGCCGATGGCGGCACGCAGCGACGGCAGGGTCAGCTCGCGGACGTCGTGGCCGCCGACCAGCACGCGGCCGGCGGTGACGTCGTAGAAGCGCGGCAGCAGCAGGGAGACGGTGGACTTGCCGCTGCCGGACGTGCCGATGACGGCGACCGTCTCGCCGGCCTCGATGCGCAGCGAGAAGTCGTCGAGGACGGGGCGCAGGGGGCGGCGGGCGGGCGCCGCGCTGTCCCCCTCGGCGGCGGCGCCCGGGCTCTCGCCACCGGGCGCGCCGCCGCCCTCCGCTCCCGGGGCGTGGTGCGGCCCGTAGCCGAAGGTGACCCGGTCGAAGACGACGGTGGCCGGGGCGTCGGCGGGCAGCTCCCGGGCGTCCGGGCGCTCGGCTATCACCGGCTCGGTGTCGATCAGCTCGTAGACCCGCTCCACACCGGCCCGGGCCTGCTGGCCCACGGTGAGGAACATCGCCAGCATCCGGACCGGGCCGACCAGCTGGGCCAGATACGTGGAGAAGGCGACGAAGGTGCCGAGGGTGATCTGGCCCCGGGTGGCCAGCCAGCCGCCGAGCGCCAGCATCGCGACCTGGCCGAGCGCCGGGACGGCCTGGAGGGCGGGGGTGTAGCGGGCGTTGAGGCGGACGGTGCGGAGCCGGGCGGCGAACAGCCGGCGGCCGGCCGCCCGGAGCTTGCCGGTCTCCTGCTCCTCCTGCCCGAAGCCCTTGACGACCCGGACGCCGGAGACCGCGCCGTCCACCACGGTGGCGACCGCGGCGGCCTGCTGCTGGGCGTACCAGGTCGCCGGGAAGAGGCGGGTGCGGCTGCGCCGGGCGATGAACCAGAGCGCGGGGGCGACGGCCAGCGCGACGACCGTCAGCAGCGGGGAGAGGAACGCCATCACGGCCAGCGAGACGGCGAAGAGGAGGACGTTCCCGATGATCATCGGGAGCATGAAGAGCAGGCTCTGGATGAGCTGGAGGTCGCTGGTGGCGCGGCCGACCACCTGGCCGGTGCTCAGCTCGTCCTGCCGCCGCCCGTCGAGCGCCGCTATCGCGCCGAACATCCGGGTGCGCAGGTCGTGCTGGACGTCCAGGGCGAGCCGGCCGCCGTAGAAGCGGCGGAGGTACGTCAGGACGTAGACCACCACCGCCGCGCCGACGAGGAGGGCGGCCCAGGGGGCGAGCGGGCGCTCGTGCCGGACGATCACCTCGTCGATGATCAGCTTCGGGATGAGCGGGACCAGGGCCGTCACCGCCATCCCGGCGAGCGAGGCGCCGAGCGCCAGCGCCACGTCCTTGCGGTACCGCCCGCAGTCGCGGGTCAGCCGCCGTGCCCAGCCCTCGCGCGCGGTGTCCGCCGCGGTATCCGTCCCCGCCACCCGATGCCTCCCTTGCGTCGTCTGCCGCACGGGCCAACACCGGAGGATGCGGATTTCATCCCTCCGTTACGTCACCGCAATGGCGGCGGGGCGGGGCGGGCCGCCGGCCCGGGGGCGGACGGCCGCGCCCCCGGGGGCCGGAGGGGCCCGCCCCCGGGGCCGGAGGGTCAGGCCCCCGGGGGCGAGCGGATCACCGCGGCCGGGCCGGATGGCTCACCGCGCCCGGGCCGGTTGGCTCACCCCGCCCGGTCCACCTCCAGCTCGGCCACACCGGGCCGCGCGGCGGGCGTGCCGCCGGCCGCGGCCCCCTGGCCCGCGTGGACCGTCACCCGGACGTAGCGAACGGTCCCGGGACCCGCGGAGCCGATACCGCCCCAGTGCCGCCCGTCCCGCGACACCTGCACCGCGTACGACGCGGGCCGGGTCGCCGTCCAGTGCGGGACGATCCGCCGGACGGCCGTCGCGCGGCCCAGGTCCACGGTGAGCGTGCCGTCCGCGCCGTCCGGCACCCAGGCGGTGGTGGCGTTCCCGTCCACCGCCGCCCCGGCGTACATCCCCGGCTCCTCGGAGGTCGCGGTGGCGGGCGCGCACCGGGCGGCGTCGCCGGTCGCCGCGAGGTCCGGGCGGCGGGTCTTCAGGACGGCGGGGACGCCCCGGCTGACCAGCTTGTCGCCCTCCGGCGTGGCGAGCGGCAGGGCCGGGCCGGCGGTGAGCCGGACGGTGGTCTGGTGCGCGCCGAGCGCCACGTCGAAGGTGCGGCCCTGCCAGCGCAGCCCGCGCAGGGTGACGCCGGCGGCCAGCTGCGGCGGCAGCGTCGGGTCCAGCCGCACCCGGTCCTCGGTCATCCGCAGCCCGGTCAGGCCGTGGGTGAAGACCTGGAGGAAGCCGCCCTTGCCGGTCAGGAAGTCCTGGGCGGGCCGGCCGGCGTGCGGGTCGCCCGCGCCGGCCTTCTCGCCGCGCGCCTCGGAGAACTCCGCGAACGGCCCGCGCACGAACGGCCGGATGGCCCGCTGGAGGTACGTGTACGTGGCGCACCCCGGTTCCCCGAGGGCGGCGGCGTCGATGGCGTGCACCGAGTCGGTCATGGCCGGGCCGTCGGGGTCGGTGCGGGCCGCGTAGTAGTCCAGGGTGGCGGCGGCCTGCCGCCGGGTCATCGGCCACTGGAGCGGGTACATCAGCAGCACCGTGTCGGCCTGCTTGATGGTCGTCCCCTTGTACCCGGCGTACTGCTCGAAGACCTGGCGGCGGCTGTCGTACGGGATCCGCAGCCGGTCCGCGACGGCCGTCCAGGAGGCCGGGGCCCGTTCCCCCAGGAGAGTGGCGGCGCGGGCGGCGTGGCGCAGGGCGGTGGCGGCGCCGGCGTTGGTGAAGACCGCGTCGTCGACGCCGTTGCTGTACTCGTCCGGTCCGGCGACGTTCTTGATCGAGTAGCTGCCGTCGGCGTTGCGGGTGGCCCGGGAGGCCCAGAAGTCGGCGATGCCCTTCAGGACGGGCCAGCCGCGGCCGCGCAGCCAGGCGGTGTCCTTGGTGGCGAGGTAGTACTGCCAGGCGGCCAGCGAGATATCGCCCATGAGGTGGTTCTGGGTCTCGCAGTGCGGCGGGTCCCAGCTGTGGCACTCGGTCCACAGGTCGCCGGTGGACCCGCTGGTCCAGGGGTAGAAGAGTCCGCGGTAGCCGAGGCGGCGGGCGTTGGCGCGGGCGGCGTCGCGGGTGCGGTAGCGGTAGTCGACGATCGACTTGGCGAGGTCGGGATGGGTGGCCAGCAGCCCGGGATACATCCAGGTCTCGGCGTCCCAGAAGATCTCGCCGGCGTAGTTGTCGCTGGTCAGGCCGGTCGGGCCGATGCTGTTGGCGCTGCCGGGGCGGGTCGCGGCGAGCAGCCCGTATTCCGCGGAGCGGATCCAGGACTCCAGCGCGGGCGCGCCGGCCACCTCGATGTCGCTGCGCCACAGCTGCCGCCAGGCGGCGCGGTGCCGGGCGGACAGGGCGGCCCAGCCCTGGTCGGCGGCGCGGCGGGAGGCGTCGTCGGCGGCGCCGCGGGGGCCGCGCGAGGTCAGCGCGGTGTCCACGCCGACGTACTTGGTCAGCTCGTACGTGCGGCCGCCGCGGACCGGGAAGGACAGCCGCTGGCGGGCGCTGAGCGCCGCGGCGGTGCCGGTGGCGCCCGCCGGGGCCTCGGGGCGCGGCCGGGCGGCCGGGACGCCGGGCCCGGCGCGCAGCGTGGAGGCGACCGCGCCCGCCGTCCCGGTGCCGTCGGTCCGGAAGCCGACCGACACCGTGCCGGGGCGGCTTGCGCCCGGTGCCGGGCCGGCGGGCCGCAGCCGGCGGGCGCCGCGGCCGTCGAGGGCGTCGGTGACGGCCGCCTCGCCGCTCCAGTGGGGCGTCATCCGCAGCCGCACCGCGGCGGTGTGCGCGTCGGCCCGGTCGGCGAGCACCTCGTAGACCAGGTCGGTGGCCCGGCCGTCGGCGGCGGTCCAGGTCAGCGACGTACGGACCAGGCCGCAGCGCCAGGAGAGGGTCTGCCGGTAGTGGCTGATGCGGCCCGGGGCGGTGGCCGAGGTGAACGTTTCGGCATGCGGCCCGCCGGCGGTGACGTCGAGCGTCGTCCAGGTGGGGAGGGCGGCGATGGCCTGGCGGCCCTTGAGGTCCGCCGGGCCCTTGGCGTAGAGCCCGGAGACGAACGAGCCGTCATACGCCGGGGTCTTCAGGGGCCAGCCGGTGGTGCCCCCGGGGGCGGCGTAGCCCATCCCGTTGGGCGGGACCCGCTGGCCGAGGTAGCCGTTGCCCACGTAGGCGTGGTAGCTGTCCGCCGGGTCGATGGCGGTGGCGGTGGCGGCCCACCCGTTGGCGGTGCAGGAGGCGCGCCCGGTATCCGGGGCGGGGGCGGCGGGGTCGGCCGCGGCGGCCGGGACGGCGGGGGCCAGGGCCGCGGCGAGGGCGCCGGCGACCAGCGCGGCGAGCGGGCCCCGGACCCGGCGGGACCGGCGCCCCGGGGGCGGGCCCGCGTCTCTCAACGCGGGAACGGCCCCCGCGCCTCGTATGGACATCTCCGTCGCGTCCCGCCGTCCCGGTCCCTCCGGCCGCGGCGTGCGCTCGGTGTGGTGCATGGCTCTCCGTCCCCGTGCGGCCGGTTCCGCGCGCACGGCACGGACCAAGCCTCGGCTCTGCCTGACGTCTGCGCACCCTATGGCGCGAGGCCCGCCCGGGTCACCCGTTTGGCACCGACCTATCAATTTCCGGCCACCGGCGTCGGTTTCCGGCCCCGCGCGCCACCCCGGATTGGTCAAGACGGGCCCCGTACGGCACACTTTTAGACTGACCAGTCAGAACAAAAGGAGGGGCTGTGGAGACCACCCGTCAGGGGGCGGCCGTCAACGCCCGGGGAATCGGCGTGAAAGGCCCACGCGGCTGGGCCTTCAGAGGCGTCGACATCACCGCCGACCCGGGGTCGCTGATCGCGGTGCGGGGCCCGTCCGGCTCCGGACGCACCTGCCTGCTGCTCGCGCTCACCGGACGGATGCGGCTCACCGAGGGCCACGCCGCGGTCGCCGGCTTCCCGCTGCCCAAGCGGATGGGAACGGTCCGCGGGCGTACGGCGCTCGCCCATGTCCCGGGCGTCACCGACCTCGAACCGGCCCTCACCGTCGCCGAACACCTCCGGGAGCAGGCGCTCCTGGCGCCCCGCCTCCACGGCTCCCCGCTCGGCGCGCTCCCCTGGGGGCGGCGCCACCGGGAGGCCACCCGGGCCCGGATCGACGCCGCGCTGGCGGCCGCCGGACTCGACCCCGAGACGCTCCCCAAGGGCCTGCGGACCTGCGTCCGCGACCTGGAGCGGCTGGAGGCGCTGCGGCTGTCGGTGGCGCTCGCGGTGCTGCACCAGCCGCGCCTGCTGGCCGTCGACGACCTCGACCTGAAGCTCTCGGCGGACGAACGCGCCGCCGCCTGGCAGCTGCTGCGCGATGTGGCACTGTCCGGCACCACCGTCGTCGCGGTCGCCTCCGACGCCCCGGCGGACGCCCTGGTCGTCTCCACCGCCCCGGCCGCCGCGGCACCCGCCCCCACCCCCGAGTCCGACACCCACGAGGAGGAAGCAGCGCATGCGTTCGCCGAGACTGGCCGCGCTTGAGCTCCGGCGCTTCGGCCGGGGCAAGCTGCCCCGGCTGGGCCTGGTGGCCCTGATGCTGATCCCGCTGCTGTACGGAGCGCTCTACCTCTGCTCCTTCTGGGACCCGTACAGCCGCCTGGACAAGATCCCGGTGGCCCTGGTCAACGAGGACCGGGGCGCCACCGCGGACGGCAAGAAGCTGACCGCCGGCGCCGACCTGGCCCGCAACGTCAAGGACAGCAAGACCTTCGACTGGGAGGAGGTCAGCGCCTCCGAGGCCGCCAAGGGCCTGGAGAAGGGCACGTACTACCTCTCGCTGACCGTCCCGAAGGACTTCAGTCAGAAGATCGCCTCCAGCGGCGGTGACGACCCGCAGACCGGCGCGCTCCAGGTCCGCACCAACGACTCCAACAACTACATCGTCGGCTCGATCTCCAAGACGGTCTTCTCGGAGATCCGCGCGAAGACGTCCTCGAAGTCCACCCGGGGCTTCCTCGACAAGATCTTCGTGTCCTTCTCCGACCTGCACGACCAGACCGCCGACGCCGCCAAGGGCGCCGGGCAGATCGACGACGGCCTGGGCACCGCCCGCGAGAAGACCGGTGAACTGGCCGACGGCCTCGGCAAGTTGAACGACGGGGCGGGGAAGCTGGACAAGGGGGCGGGGGACCTCACCGCCGGCGCC
Organism: Streptomyces sp. NRRL F-4489; assembly: GCF_001509485.1. Taxonomy (GTDB): domain Bacteria; phylum Actinomycetota; class Actinomycetes; order Streptomycetales; family Streptomycetaceae; genus Streptomyces. The sequence goes on along the minus strand of NZ_LLZI01000279.1, from coordinate 5,371 downwards.
GGCAAGCTCGACAAGGGCGCGGGCGCGCTAAGCAACGGCGCGTCGCAGGCGGCCGCCAAGGCCCAGCAGCTCAGCCAGGGCGCGCGCCAGGTCGCGGACGGCACCCAGCAGCTGGTCGACATGGCCGACGGCATCGCCAAGAAGGACCTTCCGTTCCTCAAGAAGCACGGCCAGGAGATCGCGGACGGCGCACGCTTCGTCGCCAACTTCACCCAGACCGTGGACGACTTCCTCGCCAAGCTGCCGGCCAACTCGTCCAAGGCCGCCACCCAGGCCCGCAAGAACGCCGACGCGGCCCAGGAGCTGTACCGGAAGCGGTGCACCGGCGGCAACACCGACCCGGACTGCGCGGATCTGAAGGGCCAGGCGGAGGGCACCGCCGCCGGCGCGGACCTGGCGGAGAAGGTCAACGGCGACATCGCCCGCGCGGACTTCGCCGGGATGCGGGCCAAGCTCCGCGAGGTGCACCAGGGCGCCCAGATGGTCGCCGACCAGGTGCCGGAGGTCGTGCAGCACGCGGACGGCCAGCTCGCCGACCTCAAGCGGCTCAACGACGGCGCCCACAAGGTCTCGGACGGCGCGGGCCAGTTCGCCACCGGCCTCGGCACCCTCGCCAACGGTGCCGGCGACCTCGCCAACGGCGCGGGCCGGCTCCACAAGGGCGCGGGCGACCTCGCCAACGGCGCCGACCAGCTCCACACCGGCCTCGGCACCGCCCACGACGGCGCCGAGAAGATCAGCGGCGGCCTGTACAAGCTCAAGGACGGCGCCAACCAGCTGGCCACCGGTCTGCACGACGGCGTCGCCAAGATCCCCGACTACGACAAGAAGGACCGCGACTCCCGTACCGGCGTGATGTCCGACCCCGTCCAGCTGGCCGCCAAGTCGATGCACAAGGCGCCCAACTACGGCACCGGGCTCGCCCCGTACTTCATCCCGCTCTCCCTCTGGGTCGGCGCGATGGTCGCGTACATGCTGCTCCAGCCGCTCGGCAAGCGGGCGCTGGCCGCGGGCGCGCCCGGCTGGCGGATCGCCCTCGGTTCCTGGCTGCCGGCCTTCGCCATCGGCGTCGTCCAGGTGCTGGCCCTGATGGCCGTCCTCCACTGGGCCCTCGGCCTGGAGATGGCCCGCGCGGGCGCCACCATCGGCTTCCTGGTGCTGGCCACGGCCTGCTTCACCGCCGTCATCCAGCTGCTGAGCGCCTTCTTCGGCCCGGCCGGCCGGGTGCTGACCCTGGTCATCCTGATGCTCCAGCTGACCTCCGCGGGCGGCACCTATCCGGTGCAGACCAGCCCGGCGTTCTTCTCGGCGGTCCACCCGTACCTGCCGATGAGCTACGTGGTGGACGGGCTGCGCCGGCTGATCACCGGCGGCGACCTGGACATCGTCTGGCAGGGCAGCATCGTGCTCGCCGCGTTCACGCTCGGGGCGCTGGCCCTGACCTCGCTCGCGGCCCGCGGCCGGCAGGTCGTCCGGATGAAGGACCTGCACCCGGAGCTCAGCCTGTGAGCATCCGCTCCGGAAACGGGGGCGGCGCCATCCCCGGCGCCGCCCCCGCCCCCGTACCCGCCGGCGCCGCAACCGCAGCCGCCGCCCCCGCCCGGCCGCGCCGCGGCTCGACCCGCCGCCGGCTCTTCGACGCCGCCGTCACCCTCATCGCCGAACAGGGCTTCTCCGCCACCACCGTGGACGAGATCGCCGAACGCGCCGGCGTCGCCAAGGGCACCGTCTACTACAACTTCACCAGCAAGAACGTCCTCTACGAGGAACTGCTGCGGGACGGTATCGACCTCCTCGCCGCCTCCCTGCGCACCGCCGCCGACGGCACCGTCGCCCGCGGCGGCAGCCGGGTCGACGCCCTCGACGCGATGATCCGGGCCGGCCTGGACTTCATCGCCGGCTCCCCCGCCCTCACCCAGCTCTACGTCGCCGAACTCTGGCGCACCAACCGCACCTGGCGCGCCACCCTCACCTCCGTACGGGGCCGCGCCCTGTCGGTCGTCGAGTCGGTCCTGCGGGACGCCGTACGCAGCGGTGAGCTGAGCGGCGAACTCGACGTCCCGCTCACCGCGTCCGCCCTGCTGGGCATGGTGCTGGTCGCGGCCCTGGACTGGCAGTCCTTCCAGCCGGAGCGGTCCGTGGACGAGGTCCACGCGGCGCTGTCGCAGCTGGTGCAGGGGCGGGTGGGGGCCTGAGGGCTCGCGGTTAGGGCCGGGGGCGGGGCCGGGCTTCTATGGGCGGGCCGCTCGTACAAGCCGGGCCCCGGCGGCGTTCCGCCCGTACCGCGACCCGCCCCGGTGCCGGCACCGGCACCGGACGAACCACCCACTCCGGACACAACACCCCCACCCTCCCCTCCCATTGCGTCCCGCGCGCGGGCGAACCAAACGCGCCCCCCGCGCGTCGGTTAGGTTGGCCGGGCTGGTCAGCCGAGAAGACCGACCGACCGAGCGAGCGACGTGACACAGGAGGGACCTCCATGACGGACTCCGCAGCCGGCAACCCGGCCGGGAGCGCGGGCGCCGGCCCCGGCGGCACCGCGGGCGGCGGCCCGGCGGGCACCCCCGAGGGCCCCGCGGGCAACCAGCCGCCGGCCGCGGGCACTCAGCCCCCGGCCCCCGGCAACCAGCCCCCGCAGCCGCCCCTGCCGCCGCCGTACCCGCCGAGCACCGCCCCCGGCCAGGACTCCGGCGCCGCGCCCAAGGTGATCCCGACCGACGCCGACCACGCCCTGGAGATCGGCCGCGGCCACTTCCCGCCGGTCGGCTCGCCGGACGGTCCGGTCTCGCTCTTCGTCCACGAATTCGACGAGGGCTACCTCATCCACGCCGGCTGGCCCGCGCCCGAGGACCCCACCGCCCCGCCGTCCAGCCCGGGCGGCAGCAACATCGTCATCAACAAGAGCAACGGCGATGTGACCAGTGTGCCCAACTTCCCTGCGGAATTGGCCATTGAGACGTACCGGGACTGGTATCGCCCGGAAAATTCCTGACGTCCGCATTTCGCTGACGTTCCGCCATCCCTGGCATGCGTTCCGCCGTGTCCGCGCGGCGCGCATCGGTGACCGGCCTGTGACAGCAGGCGTCTTGATGGGATGTCGGTGCCCGCGTCTAGACTTTGTGTCAGGCCGGGCAGTACGTGACGAGCTCTGAACGGGGGAGAGGCCATGGCCGGGGACGGTCTGCAAGCAGACGTACCGTCACTGAAATCGGGCGGCAGCGCCTTCACCAATATCGGCGAGCGGTATCAATCCGCCGTCGAGAAGCTGAAGAACGGCCTGACCAACCTGGAGGGCACCGACACCCCGCCGTGGGGTGACGACGACATCGGCTCGAAGTTCGGCGTCGTCTACGAGGGCCTGCGCGACGGTATGTACGAGTCGATGGGTCATCTCGCCGCCAAGCTCCAGGAGATCGGCGGCGCGCTGAACACCATGGCCGACAACCACGCCAGCAACGAGGACTTCACCCACTCCTTGATGCAGCAGCACGTGGCGAACGCCGAGGCCGAGACCCAGTTGGTCACCAATATGAAGCGGCCCAACATCTCGGCCTGAGCCGGCCGGAGGCGCCGGCACCGGCCCGGGGTCCGTTCCGAGTCCGCTCGGGGTCCGTCCGGGACCGGTCGGGGCCTGTCCGGTCCCGGTCGGGGCCGTTCCACCGGCGGGCGCCGGTCCGAACGGCCACCCGGCCCCGCCCACCCGCTCCACCACCGCACCGCATCCACCACCACCGCCCGGCGCCTCACCACCGCCGCCCGCATCCGACCCACCATCGCTTCGCTGTCCTACGGGGGATTCCCAATGTCACTCATGCTGCCGGACGCGCTCGAGTGGGTCCTTCAGATGCTCGGTTTCGACTGGCCGACGGGCGACGAGGACAAAATGAACGAATCCGCCAGCCAGTGGCGGGAGTTTGCGAACATGGTGGAGCAGCTCCAGTCCGAGGGCGTCACGGCGGCGGGCAACGTCCTGTCCGCGAACAGCGGCGACAGCATCGACGGCTTCAGCAAGAACTGGGAGAAGTTCTCCAACGGCGGCAGCGGCTACCTCAACGACGCCCGCGAGGCCGCCGAGCTGATCGCGTTCGCCATGGACGCCGGATCGGTGGTGATCGTCGGGATGAAAGTCGCGGTGATCGCCCAGTTGGTGATCCTCGCGGCAGAGATCATCGCGGCCCAGGCGGCCGCGCCGTTCACCTTCGGCCTCTCGGAAATCGGGGCAGCGGGCGCCACCCAGGCCACCCGCCTCATCGTCCGCCGCATCCTCAAGGAAGCGCGCGACGCCCTGATCGAGGCGATCATGAACACCGTCAAGCAGCCGGCCATGGACGCGCTGCAGGCGATGATCTCGGACGCCATCGCCCAGGGCGTCAACATGTCCTTCGGCGCCCAGAACGGCTTCGACGTCAACCGCAGCCTGAAGTCCGGCACCGACGCGGCCACCGACTCCCTCAAGAACACCGGCGAGAACTTCGGTACGAACTTCCGCGACGCCCTGGGCGGCAAGGCGGGCCACCACGCCCGCACCGGCCTGGACCACGCGGCCGGCCGGGGCGGGGAGCACGGCGGCGGCGGTGAGCACGGCAGCGGCAGCGACCACGGCGGGGAGGGGAGCGGGTCCGGGTCGGGCTCGGGATCCGGGTCCGGGTCGGGGTCCGGTGAGCACGGTGGGTCGGGGTCCGGGTCGGGTTCCGGGTCGGGTTCGGGCTCGGGGGAGCACGGCGGGTCCGGGAGCGGCTCGGGGGCCGGTTCCGGCTCGGGTTCGGGCGAGCACGGCGGCTCGGGGAGCGGGTCGGGTTCCGGTTCCGGTTCCGGTACGGGAGAACACTCCGGGTCCGGGGCCGGCTCCGGCTCGGGTTCCGGATCGGGCTCCGGAGACCACTCCGGCTCCGGCTCGGGCTCCGGCGGGCCGTCCCACGCCCCCCGCCCGGGCGAGAACGCCACCACCACGCCCAACCACACCTCCGACTCCGGCGCGGGCTCCGGTTCGCACTCCGGTGACAACTCCGCGCACTCCAGCGGCGATTCGGGCTCGGGCGCGGACCACTCCAACTCCGGAACCGGCTCCGACCACCCCCGGCCGGCCCCCCAGCCGCTCCCGGACCCGTCGCACCGCACCCCGTTCGACGAGGGCTACCAGGGCGGCGGCAACCACGACGCCCCCACCCCGAACGGAACGGGCCACACTCCCGACGCGGGCCACAACACCCCCGACACCGGGCACAGCACCCCCGACTCCGGGCACAACGCTCCGGACTCCGGCCACGCGCCGAATTCCGGCCACCCCGACGGTGTGAGCACCCACCCCACGGCCGACCACACCCCGGACGCGGCCCGCCCGGACGGCGTGAGCACCCACCCGACCCCGGAC
>NZ_LLZI01000278.1 GCF_001509485.1 Streptomyces sp. NRRL F-4489 | reverse complement strand
GGGCGGGGCGTCGCGGCCGGGCGAGGCGTCCGGCCAGGTGTCACGGCCGGGCGGGGCGTCCGCCGCCGAGGGGGCCGCCGTCCGGCCCGGCTTCCGGGTCTACCGCGTCGACCGCTTCACGGCGGCCGCGCCGGTGGGGCCGGAGGGGGCGGACGGGCCTGGCGCTCCGGCCGGTGGGGCGCGCGGCGGGGCGGGGGGCCGGGACGCGGCGGCGGCCGGGCGCTTCGTGCGCGATCCGGAGTTCGACCTGCCGTCGTTCTGGGCCGAGCGGGCCGAGCAGTTCCGGCGCTCGCTGCTGCGCGAGGAGATAACCGTCCGGCTCTCCCCGCGCGGGGTCCGGCAGTTGAGGCACGTCACGGAGCCGGCCGCGGCCCGCGAGGCCGTCGAGCGGGCGGAGGCCGCGGGCGGCCCGGACGCCCGGGGACGGCTGACGGTCACCCTGGCCGTGGAGTCCGAGGAGGTCGCCTACGCCCAGCTGCTGGGGCTGGGCCCGGAGGCCGAGGTGCTGGCGCCCGCCGGACTGCGGGAGCGCTTCGCGGCGGCCGCCCGCCGCGCCGCCGCGCTCTACGGCCCGGCGGACGAGGAGGGAGCCGCCGCGCCGGACTGACGGCCCCCTCGGGGCGCGGCAGCCCGCACGCCCGTCCGGCACCCTCCCGCGCCCCTCAGACACGCCTCACGGCTGGAGCGCCCGCACCGTCCCGCCGTCCGGCAGCCGCCCGGTGACCTCCGCCGGGGCGTCCCGCGCGGCCGGCACCGCGAGCGTCGGCGCGTCGGCCCCGGCCCGTACGCCGCCGGTGACGTCGATCCCGTCCACCCGGCCGCCCCCGGCCGCGAGGAGGTACCACGTCCCGGACTCCGCCTGCCAGCGGACGCCGCCGAGCACCCCGCGGCCGTACGGCCCGCACACCGCCGTGCCGGTGGCCCGCCCGGCGATCCGCCCCGGGTCGGCCGGGCCGGCCGCGGGCGGCTCGAACTGCACCATGGCCCGGCCGGGCCCGCGCCAGGTCTCGGCGCGGTTGCACACCCACTCCGCGGTGCCGCCGCCCTCGGGGAGCGGCTGGCGGGCGTAGACCCAGTTGCTGACGGACCGTACGCCGGTGCCGCGCAGCGACCGCAGGGTGCACGCGGTCCGGGCCCAGCTGTGCAGCGCGGGCGCGCCGTTCGCCTCGCCCGGGGCGGCGGGCCCGGCGGGCGCCGCCGCGTACGCCAGGTGCACCGGCGCGAGGTCCCCGAGGTCGGTCACCAGGACGGCGGGGTGGCTCTCCAGCCGCGCCGAGGTGCGCAGTTCGGTCGCGGGCCAGTGGCCGCACGGGCCCCCGCCGGCGGGCGGGAGCGGGATCCGGTCGGTGACGCCGTCCGGGGCCAGGTGCAGGCCGTGCGGCGGCGCGTCCGGCGCGAGCAGGTCCCGGACGGCGACACCGGCGACCCAGGGGGCGATCAGATAGCGCTGCCAGCCGTTGCCGCGGCCGATCACCAGCGCGCCGGCGGTGGCCAGGTCCGCGTTGTCGGTGCGGGCGAAGTGCAGGGTGGGCGTGGCGCCTTCGGGCTCGGCGTAGCGCACCAGCCGTTCGCCGTCGTGGAAGACCACCACCATGACGTTGTCGATCAGACCGGCGTAGAGCAGCCGGGGCGGTTCCGCCGGGGGCCGGGTGGAGGTGCCGGCGGCGGCCACGATCCGGGTGCCGGGCGGCGGCGCGGCCCAGACCCGCAGCGCCCGGCCCAGCAGCCGCCGGTCCCCGGCCTGGCGGCCGCGCGGCGGCCAGGCGGTGAAGTCCACCCGGGAGGTGCGTACCCACTCCTCGTTGGGGGTGCGGAGCAGCCGGCCGGGGTCCAGGGCCTGCTGGGCGGCGGTGGGCGCGGGCCGGGCGGCGGGCTGTCCACCGGGCAGCGCCGCCACCACCGCCCCGGCCGCCAGCACGGCCGCGAGCGCCGCCGCGGCCCGCGCCCGCTGGCGGCGGCGCAGCAGATCGGTCGGCCGGACGTGCACCGTGCACGGGTCGAACTCCCCCGCGGCCAGCAGCGCCGCGGCCCCGGCCCCCGTCCGCCGGTCCAGCTGCCCGGCCGCCCGCAGCGCCGCGTCCGGGTCGGCGACCCCGGCGCGCGCCAGCACGGCCCGCGCCGCCTCGGGCTCCAGCCCCTCCAGCTGCCACAGCCCCAGCGCGGCCCGGACCGCGGCCGGGACGGCGGACAGGGCCTGGTCCAGGGCGAGTTCGTCGGCGCCGCCGGCCCGCGGGAAGAGCCGCAGCCCCCACACGAACGGCACGGTCGGCAGCAGCACCGCGGGCCGCCGCCGGTCCTCGTAGGCCAGCGCCAGCTCCAGGGTCCGCTGCCGGACCAGGTCGTAGCCGGCGGCGGTGTCCGGGCCGCGCTGGGCGGGCAGCGCTCCGGCCGCCCGGCGCGCGGCGCGCCACGGCAGGGCCCGCTGCACCAGGCCGTGCGCGGTGAGCACCTTGCGGTGGCGGCCCATCGAGGGGGGCAGGACGAGGTGGGCGAGGCGGACCAGGTGCGGATAGTGCTCGACGAGGGCCGCCTCGGCGCGTTCGACATCGGCCCGGGTCCGTTCGTCCATGGGCATGGCGGGTCCGCCCTTCACGAGATGGGGTGCTGTGGGGGTCCTGAAGGCGTGCGGGGGCTGCCGTGGCTGCATGCCGCACAACGACGCAGCGGCGGCCCGGTCACCCGCCCGACCCCCGCCGCCCGCGCGCCCGTTCCCCGGTCCGGGGCACGTCCGGCGTGTCCGGGGCATTCCGCGTGCGGGCCGCCGCGGCAGGGCGGATGCTGGAGCGGTGATGGACGAGACGGAGTTCTGGGAGCTGATCGACGGCTCCCGCGAGGCGGCCGGGGACGACCCCGTGGAGCAGGCCGACGCCCTGGTGGAGCGGCTGCTCGGGCTCGACCCGGACCGGATCGCGGACTTCGCCCGCCACTTCGAGTCCCGCTTCAACCGCGCCTGCACCTGGGACCTGTGGGCCGCCGCGGCGCTGCTGCTGGACGGCGCGAGCGACGACGCGTTCGACTCCTTCCGCTGCTGGCTGATCGGCCGGGGCCGGCACGTCTTCGAGGGCGCGCTGCACGATCCGGACCAGCTCGCCGGCCTGCTCGGCGACTTCGACGAGGAGACCGACGGCGACGGCGAGGACATCGGCTACGCCGCCGACGAGGCGTACGAGCAGCTGACCGGCGCCGTCATGCCCGACCTCGGCCTGCCCGCGCCCCCGCCGGAACCGCTCGGCGACTACCTCGACCCGGACGACGACGCCGCCCTGGCCGAGCGCTTCCCCCGCCTGTGGGCGCGCTTCCGCGACTAGCTCCAGTGTTTGCGGCCTCCCGCCGGGCCGGTCCCCCGTAACGCCCCCGATCCCGGGCAGGATGGGCGCATGCGGATCGCGATCACCGGCTCGTCCGGACTCATCGGCAGGGCACTCGTCCGGCGGCTGCGCGCGGACGGCCACGACGTCGTACGGCTCGTCCGGCGGCCCCCGGCGGCGGCCGACGAGGTGGCCTGGGACCCCCAGGGGCGCCGGCTCGACCCGGCGGCGCTGGCCGGCTGCGACGCGGTGGTGCACCTCGCCGGGGCGGGCGTCGCCGACCACCGCTGGACCGCCGCGTACAAGCGGGAGATCCGCGACAGCCGGGTGCTGGGCACCCGCACCCTGGCCACCGCGCTGGCCGCGCTGGACGAGCCGCCGCGGGTCTTCGTCTCCGGCAGCGCGATCGGCTACTACGGCGACACCGGGGACCGGCGGACGGACGAGTCCGCCCCGGCCGGCACCGGCTTCCTGCCGGAGGTCTGCGTGGACTGGGAGGACGCCGCCGCCCCGGCCGTGGACGCCGGTATCCGGACCGTCTTCGCCCGGACCGGTCTGGTGGTGTCCCGCTCCGGCGGCGCCTGGGGGCGGCTCTTCCCGGTCTTCCGGCTGGGGCTGGGCGGCCGCCTGGGCGACGGCAGCCAGTACTGGAGCTTCATCTCGCTGCACGACGAGATCGCGGCGCTGCGCCATCTGCTGACCGCCGAGGAGCTGTCCGGGCCGGTCAACCTCACCGCCCCCGAGCCGGTGACCAACCGCCAGGCGACCGCCGTGATGGGCCGCCTGCTGCGCCGCCCCACGCTGTGCACCGTCCCGGCGCCGGTCCTCCGGCTGGCGCTCGGGGAGTTCGCGGCCGATGTGCTGGGCAGCCAGCGGGTCGTCCCGCGCCGGCTGCTGGAGTCCGGTTTCACCTTCGCGCACCCCCGGATCACGGACGCGGTGCGCGCCGCCCTGGCCGAGTAGTCCCCGGCGGCCCGGCGCGCGGCGCGCCACGGCGGGACCCGGCCCCCACCGCCCGGAGCGCGGGGAGCGACGACAGCCCCCGGCCCCCACCGCCCCCGTGGCACCGGGCGCACCGACGCGCCCCCGGGGCGCCCCTGTCGGACCGGCCCCCGCGGTCCCTACGGTCCTCGCACACATCACCGGCATCCCGGCGGCCCGCAGCGGGCATGACAATCCTGCGCCGCCGCTGGGACCGACCTCGGGAGGGGCTTGTGCTGCGCACCGTATCGGCCGTCGACGTCGTCATCGTGGGGGCCGGGCCGGCCGGCCTCGCCGCGGCCCGCCATCTGACCGGGGCAGGGCTCACGGTCACCGTCCTGGAGGCCGCGCCGCGGGTCGGCGGCCGGTCCGTCACCGACCAGGTGGACGGCTTCCGCCTGGACCGCTGCGCCCGCCCGCTGGCGGTCTCGCCGGCCGCGCTGCGCCGCACCCCGGGTCTGGCCGAGCTGACCCTGCGTCCGTTCGCGGCCGGGCTGGGCCTGCACACCGGGCAGCGGACCCAGCGCGTCAGCCCGCTCCGGTGCACAAGGGGCGCACTCGCCGCGGCGCGCGCCCTCACACGCGCCGACCGCCGTACGGAGCGGTCCGTGGCCGCCGACCGGCCGGTCAGCGACGCGCTCGCCGGCCGCCCGGCGTTCCCGCCGCGCACCCACGACACGTTCCTGCGGCCGCTGCTCGGCGCGCTGCTGTGCGATCCGCGGCTGCGCGGGTCCAGCCGGGGCGCGGCGCAGGTGCTGCGGGCGTACGCCGAGGGGCGGCTGGCGCTGCCGGCGGGCGGCGCCTCGGCCGTCCCGGAGCTGCTGGCGGCCGGTCTGCCGCCGGGGACGGTCCGGACGTCCGTGGAGGTCACCGCCGTCGCCACCAACGGCGTCACGACCCGCGCGCACGGCCGGATACCGTGCCGGGCGGTGCTGGTGGCCACCGGCGCCCGCTCCGCCGCCGGTCTGCTGCCGGGCCTGCGGCTGCCCGCCTTCCACCCCGTGACCGTGCTGCACCACACCACCGGCGCGCCCGCCGGCACCCGCGGCGGCCCCTGCCGGGACACCGCCCTGATCCTGCCCACCGACGGCCCGATCGGCTTCAGCTACCTCGCCGGCGCCATCGACCCCTCACGCACCCCGCCGGGCCGCACCCTCGTCACCACCGCCGTCCTCGGCTCCGCCGCGGCCCTGCCGCTGGACGTCCTGGACAAGACCGTCCGGCCCCGGCTGGAGCGGATCTACGGGGGCCGGGCCGACGACTGGCGGCTGCTGACCGGCCATCACGACCCGTACGCCGTGCCCGCGATGGCCACCCCGCACGATCCGCAGCGCGCCGTACGGGTGCTGGCCGGGCTGTACGTGTGCGGCGACCACCGGGACACCAGCACCCTCCAGGGGGCGCTGCGCTCCGGCCGCCGGGCCGCCCGCGCGCTGCTCCAGGACTTCGGGGTGCCGGCCCGCCCGGAGCCGGGCGCCGTCCCGGCGGCGGCCTGACCGGGCGGCCTGGCCGGGCGGCGCCACGGGCGGCCCGCCGGCCGCCCGCCACCCGCCCGTCAGCCCAGCGCCGCCACCCGCTCCCGATAGCCGCGCACCGGCGCCGCGTCGCGGTACGGCTCCAGCCGCCGCTCGAAGTCCCGGACGTACTCGTGGGCGCGCACCGAGCGCATCTCGGACGCCTGGAGGGCCGCCTCGGCGCCCAGCGTGCACGCCTGCTCCAGCTCGCCCAGGCCCAGCCGCGCGGTCGCCAGCACCACCCGGCAGAACAGCCGGCTGCGGGCGAAGCCGGCCGCCCGCAGCTGGAGCGAGCGCTCGGCGTGCTGGGAGGCCGCGCGGTACTGCTGGAGGTCCCGGTGGCAGTGGGCCAGCTCGTCGGCCAGCTGCGCCTCGTCGAAGAAGCGCGCCCAGTACGGGGTCTCGTCCCCGGGGCGGGCGCTCTCCAGGGCGCGTTCGGCGCGGGCCAGCGCGGCGGTGCAGGCCCGGACCTCGTTCAGCACGCCGTGGCCGCGCGCCTCGGCGGCGTGCAGCAGCGCCTGCACGGTGGGCGGCACCGAGCTGCCGACGCCCTGCTGGGCGACCCGGGCCAGCTGGACGGCCTCCCGGCCGTGCCCCAGATAGACCGCCTGCCGGCTCATCGTCACCAGGACGTAGGCGCCGTACGCGCGGTCGCCGGCGGCCTGGGACAGCCGCAGCGCCTGGACGAAGTACCGCTGCGCCAGTCCGTGCGCGGCGATGTCGTACGAGGTCCAGCCGGCCAGCCGGGTCAGGTCGGCGGCGGCCGCGAAGAGCCGGCGGCCGATCGCCTCGCCGTAGGTGCCGCGGAGCATCGGCTCGGCCTCGTGCTCCAGATAGCGCACCAGGGCCTGGCGGGCGTGGCCCCCGCCGTAGGCGTGGTCCAGCGCGCGGAACAGCTCGCCGACCGAGCGCAGCGCCGCGATGTCGCCGGAGCTGACCCGGCTGCCGCGGGTGCGGTCGACGCGCTCGGTCTGGCGCTGGCGGGGCACCGCCGCCCGGCCGCCCTGGGCCGGGACCCGCTCGGGTGGCTCCGCCGCCGGGTCGCCGTGCGCCACCCGCTCGTCGGGCCGGCCGATCAGCCAGTCCCGGCTGGGCACCACCAGCCCGGCCGGGGTGAAGGCGATCTTCCGCAGCTCGGCGTGGCTGCCGGAGTCCTTGCGCCACAGCCCGCTGACGATGTCCACCGCCTCGGCGGGGGTCGAGGCGAACTCCAGCCCGGCGTACACCGGCGCGCAGGCGTCCAGGCCCAGGTCCTGGGCGGAGAGCCGGCGCCCCAGCCGGCGGGTGAAGACCTCCGCGATCAGCGCGGGGGTGGTGCCCCGGGGCTGCTGGCCGCGCAGCCAGCGGGTCACCGAGGTCTTGTCGTAGCGCAGGTCGAGGCCGTGCTCGATGCCGAGTTGATCAACCCGTCTGGCCAGCCCTGCGTTGGAGAAGCCGGCCTCGGCGATGAGCGCGGCGAGCTGGCGGTTGGGCGTGTGGTGCGGGGGTCGTTCCGTCATCAGCTTTACCGGTCTCCTGCCTTCCGGGCCGGGCCGCCGGGTTCGACTGACCCCGTCCGGCATGCTCTTCGCCCTTGTGGAACGGCGTGAATGTAACGGCCTTCGGCGCCGTTCTCGCCGCCTGCGGCCTGCGTTCATCCGATCGTGTGAGCACGTCACAGGCGCGCCGGGGGCCGCCCGGCGCCCGGGTGCGCACCGGCCGCGTGCCGGCGGCGCGCCCGGCGGCCGTACAGTGGCGTGGGCGCGAAATGCCGCTGACGGTGCACCGCAGATCGCCGGCGGCGGCATGAAGTCGTCGCAGTGAACTGCGACCAGGGTTCGAAGAGGAGCTGCCGTGACTGCGATCTCTCGGGGGGAGACCCCCGCACCCGAGGGTCTGCGCTTCGTCCATCTGGGCTTCGGGGCGGACGCCGTCGAATACAACGCGGCCTGGCAGGAGCAGCGCCGGATCCACGCCGCCCGGTTCGCCGACGAGGTCCCCGACACCTGCCTGCTGCTGGAGCACCAGGCCGTGTACACGGCGGGCCGGCGCACCACCGACGACGAGCGCCCCCTGGACGGCACCCCGGTCGTCGACGTGGACCGCGGCGGGAAGATCACCTGGCACGGCCCCGGCCAGCTGGTGGGCTACCCGATCCAGAAGCTGCCGCGCCCGGTCGACGTGGTCGCCCACGTCCGCCGGCTGGAGGAGGCGCTGATCCGGGTCTGCGCCGAGTTCGGCGTGGAGGGCACCCGGGTCGAGGGCCGCAGCGGTGTGTGGGTGCTCGGCGACCCGGTCGAGAAGCGGCCGGCCCTGGGCGGCCTCCAGCTCGACTTCGACCCGCGGACGGACGAGGAGTTCGACCCGCGGCTCAGCGGCCCCGAGTACGCGCCGTCCAACGCCGGCCAGCGCGGTGAGGACCGCAAGCTCGCCGCGATCGGCATCCGGGTCGCCAAGGGCGTCACGATGCACGGCTTCTCGCTCAACGTGAACCCCGACACCACCTCGTTCGACAAGATCGTGCCGTGCGGCATCCGGGACGCCGGCGTCGCCTCGCTCGCCGGCGAGCTGGGCCGCGACCTCACCATCGCCGAGGTCCTGCCGGTCGTCGAGAAGCACCTGCGGGACGTCCTGGAGAACGCCGTTCTGCTCCCCCGCGCGGTCTGACGCCCGCCGCCCCGCGGCCACCGGCCGGCCTCCACCGGCCCGGCGGCCCGGCCGCGGGAATGCCGCCCTCCCGTACGGGGTTGGACCGGCACCACCGCACGCGTAAGAGCGTGCGATTTCACGGGCGTACCCTGGTGTACGCCGAAGAATCGAAGTTGTAGGGAGCCGACGTGTCCGCAGTCGCACCCGACGGACGCAAAATGCTGCGCCTGGAGGTCCGCAACAGCCAGACCCCCATCGAGCGCAAGCCCGAGTGGATCAAGACCCGGGCGAAAATGGGCCCCGAGTACAACCACCTCCAGGGCCTGGTCAAGAGCGAGGGCCTGCACACGGTCTGCCAGGAGGCGGGCTGTCCCAACATCTACGAATGCTGGGAGGACCGCGAGGCGACGTTCCTGATCGGCGGCGACCAGTGCACCCGGCGCTGCGACTTCTGCCAGATCGACACCGGCAAGCCGCAGGCGCTGGACCGCGACGAGCCGCGCCGGGTCGCCGAGTCGGTGAAGACCATGGGCCTGAAGTACGCCACGATCACCGGCGTCGCCCGCGACGACCTGGAGGACGGCGGCGCCTGGCTCTACGCCGAGACCGTCCGCCAGATCCACGCCGCCATGCCCGGCACCGGCGTCGAGCTCCTGATCCCCGACTTCAACGCCGACCCCGACCAGCTGGCCGAGGTCTTCTCGTCCCGCCCCGAGGTGCTGGCGCACAACGTCGAGACGGTCCCGCGGATCTTCAAGCGGATCCGCCCCGGCTTCCGCTACGAGCGCTCGCTGAAGGTGATCACCGAGGCCCGCGCGGCCGGCCTGGTCACCAAGTCCAACCTCATCCTGGGCATGGGCGAGACCCGCGAGGAGATCAGCGAGGCCCTCCAGGACCTCCACGACGCGGGCTGCGAGCTGATCACGATCACCCAGTACCTCCGCCCGTCCGTGCGGCACCACCCCATCGAGCGCTGGGTCAAGCCCCAGGAGTTCGTGGAGCTGAAGGAGGAGGCCGAGGAGATCGGCTACGCCGGCGTGATGTCCGGCCCGCTGGTCCGCTCCTCGTACCGCGCCGGCCGCCTCTACCAGCAGGCGATCGAGCGGCGCGAGGTCGAGGCGGCCAGTCAGGCGGTTTGACGCGCCCGGCGCGCCAACTTGTGAATCCTGGCACATGCTGAGAGACGCGGCCCCGCACTCCCCCGGGCTGGGGGGCGTGGGGGCCGCGTCAACGTTTCATCGTGTTTGACCGGCAGGTCATCCGTTGGTAACACCACTCGGTAACGATGGATGCACCCACCGCGCACGCGCCCCGCTGTTCGTATCTGATCCATCCGTCCGTTCGTCCGTCGAGGGAGACCATCACCATGGAGGCCGCGCCGCTCCGCGCCACCGCCCGCCCCATCCCCTCCGTCACCGGTGCCCTGCGGGCCATCGAGGCCGTCCTGCTGCGCGGCGGCCAGCGCACCGCCCGCCGCAACGCCTGGACGTCGGTCCTGGAGGACCGCCGCCGCGCCAAGGACCGGTACGACGCCGGGTACGTCCTGGAGGCCGCGGCCACCCGCCGCCCGCACGCCACGTAAACTTCGCTGTATGGCGAGGAAGGCAAACGCAACCGGCGCTGGCGGCGCTGAGAACCCCGGGCGGCTCAAGCAGATCGCCCTGACCTACAAGATGACCCGTCGGGTCGATTCCAAGGTCGGTCTTGTCGTCGCTGGCACAGGAATCGTCGTCTTCGGCGTCCTCCTCGCCATCGGCTTCCTGATCGGCCACCCCGTGTACACGGGCATCCTGGGCTTCGTCCTGGCCTTCCTGGCGATGGCGATCATCTTCGGCCGGCGCGCCGAGCGGGCGGCCTTCGGGCAGATGGAGGGCCAGCCCGGCGCGGCGGCCGCCGTCCTGGAGAACGTCGGCCGCGGCTGGACGGTGACCCCCGCGGTCGCCATGAACCGCAACCAGGACGTCGTCCACCGCGCGGTCGGCAAGGCCGGCATCGTGCTGGTCGGCGAGGGCAACCCCAACCGCCTGCGCGGTCTGCTGGCGGCCGAGAAGAAGCGCATGGCCCGGGTCGTCGCGGACGCCCCCGTCCACGACGTGATCGTCGGCGACGGCGACGGCCAGATCCCCCTCAAGAAGCTCCGCACCCACCTCCTCAAGCTCCCCCGCGTCCTCCCCGGCCCCCAGGTCACCACCGTCAACGACCGCCTCCGCGCCCTCGGCGACCTCATGAGCAACATGCCGGTCCCGAAGGGCCCGATGCCCAAGGGCATGCGCATGCCCCGCGGCGGCAAAATGCGCTGACCCGTCGGCGGCCCGCCCGCCCGACCTGCGGAACGTCCGACAGCGCCCGTCCGGCTTTGGCTGGGGGGCGCTGTCGGTTTTTTGGGGGTGATCGGGGTGTGGGGGGCGTGTCGGACGTCCCGGTCTCCGCGTAGGGGCGTACGGGCCGTGGGGGCGCCCCGCAGCTTCGTTGTACGGGCCTACGGTCGTCACGGCTGGGGGCCGCGCCCAAGGTCGGACGCGTTCCCCGTACCGCACGTCAGGCGCGTATCCGTACCGACCGCCGTGTCAGATCCGCACCTGGACCGACCGGCTGAGCCGGTCGTGCAGGCCGCGGCCGTCGCGGTCCCAGATCACCGCCGGGATGACCAGCACCAGCAGCAGCGTCCGCAGGATCACCCGCGGGAGGCTGATCCGGCCGCCGCCCTCGGCTACGACCCGGAGCCCCAGGAGCCGCTTGCCGGGCGTGCAGCCGACCGTGCCGACGGTCAGCACGCTGAGCACCGCGAAGACCAGCAGCGCCCAGTTGCTCGTCGCCTGCGCCTTGCCGCCGCTGAGCAGCCCGTACGCGACGATCAGGCACAGCGCCCAGTCGATGAAGAGCGCGCCGAAGCGGCGGCCGGCCCGGGCGATGGAACCCGGCCCCTCCTCGGGCAGCCCGAGCCGCTGCCCTCGGTACCCGAAGTCGACGCCCATGTCCTCGGCTGCCGCCCGGGGCCCGGAGATCCACGATCCGATTGCTTGCCTGTTGTCCACCCGTCCACGGTACTGCGACCGCATACGTTCCCCGGGCCCCGGGTTCCCGCTCGCGCCGGGATCCCACCGGGAAGGCCGCACGGCGTACCCGGCGGTCCCTAGGAGCCGGGCACCCCGCAGGCGCACACTGGTGGTGACACGTGACAGCAACCGCAACGGAGCACGGCCAGGGCGGGCCCAGGAGGGACGGCGACCAGCTCCCGCCAGGCACGGCGACCGGCCCCCGACCGGGGTGAAACCGACCGCGTGCCGGTTAACCTCGGCGAAACAAATGGGTCATGCTTGGGAAATCCCGCCTGCCTATGGTCGGGCGAGCGCGCCACCGCACACGCATGGACGCGCTCCGAGTCGCAACCCCGCGTCCGCCGAGCGGTGACCGGGCTAGGAGGAGTTGGATGTTCCAGAACGCCGACGACGCGAAGAAGTTCATCGCGGATGAGGACGTGAAGTTCGTCGACGTCCGTTTCTGCGACCTGCCGGGCGTGATGCAGCACTTCACGATCCCCGCCTCGGCGTTCGACCCGGACGAGGACCTGGCGTTCGACGGTTCGTCGATCCGCGGCTTCCAGGCGATCCACGAGTCCGACATGGCGCTGCGCCCGGACCTGTCGACGGCCCGCGTGGACCCGTTCCGCCAGGAGAAGCACCTCAACATCAACTTCTTCATCCACGACCCGATCACCGGCGAGCAGTACAGCCGCGACCCGCGCAACATCGCCAAGAAGGCCGAGGCGTACCTCGCGTCCACCGGCATCGCGGACACCGCGTACTTCGGCCCGGAGGCGGAGTTCTACGTCTTCGACTCGGTGCGTTTCGAGACCTCCGCGAACCAGGGCTTCTACCACATCGACTCCGAGGCCGGCGCCTGGAACACCGGTGCCCTGGAGGACAACCGCGGCTACAAGGTCCGCTACAAGGGCGGCTACTTCCCGGCCCCGCCGGTCGACCACTTCGCGGACCTGCGCGCCGAGATCTCGCTGGAGCTGGAGAAGTCCGGCCTCCAGGTCGAGCGCCAGCACCACGAGGTCGGCACCGCGGGCCAGGCGGAGATCAACTACAAGTTCAACACGCTGCTCGCCGCCGCCGACGACCTGATGCTGTTCAAGTACATCGTCAAGAACGTCGCCTGGCGCAACGGCAAGACCGCCACCTTCATGCCCAAGCCGATCTTCGGCGACAACGGCTCCGGCATGCACGTCCACCAGTCCCTGTGGCAGGGCGGCCAGCCGCTCTTCTACGACGAGCAGGGTTACGCGGGCCTGTCGGACACCGCCCGCTACTACATCGGCGGCATCCTCAAGCACGCCCCGTCGCTGCTGGCGTTCACCAACCCCACGGTGAACTCCTACCACCGCCTGGTCCCGGGCTTCGAGGCCCCGGTCAACCTCGTCTACTCGCAGCGCAACCGCTCCGCGGCCATGCGCATCCCGATCACCGGGTCGAACCCGAAGGCCAAGCGCGTCGAGTTCCGCGCCCCGGACCCGTCGTCCAACCCGTACCTGGCCTTCTCCGCCCTCCTCCTCGCGGGCCTGGACGGCGTCAAGAACAAGATCGAGCCGTCCGAGCCGATCGACAAGGACCTCTACGAGCTCGCCCCGGAGGAGCACGCGGGCGTCCCCCAGGTCCCCACCTCCCTCCCGGCCGTCCTCGACGCCCTGGAAGAGGACAACGAGTACCTCCAGCAGGGCGGCGTCTTCACCTCCGACCTCATCGAGACCTGGATCGACTACAAGCGCACCAACGAAATCGCCCCGATCCAGCTCCGCCCGCACCCGCACGAGTTCGAGCTTTACTTCGATCTCTAAGGGGCGGGGTCGGGCGAACGCACCGCGTGTGCGCCGCAGCCCGGCCGGTGCTCCGAGGCCATGACAGGTTGACCAGTGAGGGCCGCTTCCCGGATTCGGGGGGCGGCCCTCATGTTTCGTCGGCTCATGGCCAAGCGGCGCGCTCAACGGGCGGCAAGGGGCAGTACGTACTCACCGGCCAGTCGGGCCAGGTGGAGAGGGAGCGGACGAGCCAGCGGCGGGTAGTCGTCGTGGAAGCGGAGTTGGTGCGCGAGGGTGGCCCACTCGGCCGGCTGGTCGGGCGGCTCAGTACCCCGCCCGGCGTCCGCCAGGGCCTTCTCCGAGAGGCAACCGAGCACGGTCAACTCCAGGCAGCCGGGATTCCAGGCGGTTTTTCGCGGGGCCGACCTGCCGAATTCGGTGGGCACCAGTTTCATGAGTCCCCTCGGGCGGGTCGCGGTGTGCGGGACATCCGCGGTGCTGCCGAAAACCCGGTGGTCCGGATCGGTCGGGCCCCACACGCCCTTGGTGAAGCCCACCTTGCCCTTGCCGTCGTGTGCGTACCACTCGGGTACTTCGTCACGGCCGTTGCCATTGCGGACCAGGATGACGCGCAGATCGGGTCCGTAGACGGCGAGCCGCTGATTCGGGCCGTCGCCGAAACCCAGCATGTCCTTCATCAGAGCTCCGTTGCGCAAGCGAGGCCAGCACTGGCGCAGGTTGCCCGCATCCGCCAGAAAGAGCGTCGGACGGTCCCGCAGTTGGTAGAGCAGCATTCTGATCTGCCGTTCGGCCTCTTGCTGCCAATGGTGGTCCGACCGCGCCCCCGTGCCGTAACCGCTCTTGTTCCGGTCCGGCCGTGCGTCCACCTCTTCCGCTGCCCGAGCGCCCACGGCCAGCGACTGGAGCAGACGGGGATAGGGCACCCACTCGGCGCGGTCCGGATCCCAGCCTTGGACGGCGTTCTCACCGGGGCAGACGCGTACCGCGACCAAGCGCCGCGCGGGGCAGCGGGTGGGCCCCTTCCTGGTGTAACGGACCAGCCAGAGGGCCACGTACTGCAGGTCACCCGGGATCCCCGCACCCACCCGGTGGGCAGGCGGAGAGATGGCGCCGAGTTGGCGGAAGGCGTCCAGCCACGTCCATCGGGCGCGATGGACGAGGGTGTCCTCCATCTCCTGGGGCAGGGCGATGAACTGGCTCAGCCGACCCTGCCGGGCGCATGCGATGCGCAGAGCGTGCTTGGGATCGGACCCCGGGACGGTGCTGAATCCCTCCTTGCCCGCGATTTCAAGGATCGACAGTCCCAGCGCCCCCTCTGGCCGGTCGATGTGTTCGGCGGTGAGTACGCACCTGTCGTCGATGGCATCGGCCAGCCGAAGGGCAACGGGGCGTCTGGCATCGCCCGGCACCTTGAGTGCGGCGGCCAGGGATCCCGCGGGGCGGGTCCGGACGCGGATATCGATGCCGTCCGCTTGCCAACGCCAGGTATCAGCAGCGCCCTCGACCGGCCGGCCCGGCGAGAGGCCGACCAGTGCAGGCAGCTCCGCCAGCAGGGCCTCCTTGGTCTCGGCATTCTGCCATCGGAGGTCAACGTCGAGGGGGGCGCCGTTCAGCACTCGGGCCAGTGCAGATCGGCGACTGAGTGCCAGGGCCGCCTCGCGGCCTTCCGCCTGGCCGGCCGCAGCCGAGCGAATCAGCAGTGAGGGGGTGTTCTTCCTGGTCACCCGAGTCAGGTCGGGTACGCGCCGCAGCATCGGCCGCAGCCCCTCCTCGACCCAGGCATCGAGCAGGGACCGCTCCTTGGGCATCACACCGGCGGCCACGCTATGCGGGCCGAGCACCGGGCTGTAGACCATGCCCGCGGCGATGCCGTCGCGGCCCTTGAGCCACTTCTCCGGCGCGGAGAACAGGTCCATGGGCTCGGGGTAACGGCGCACGATGTCCAGGTCCGGCAAGAGGATGGCCGCACTGTGGCGGCGCCACGCCAACCGCCCCCGACCGCGGTCGAAGGCGAGGGCGTTCTCCACCAACCGGGGCGCGCGCCCCGGGCTGTCGGGCCAGGGCAGCGGCGCGTCCAGCAGCACGGTCATCCCCCGCAGCTGACCGGGCTGGACCTCGAGGTGGGTGGCCCACCGGCGGATGCTCGTGGAGACGTGAACACGGAAGCTCTGAACGAATGGCACCGTGTGGACGGTGATGGTGATCAGAGCCGAGTAGTACCAGGTGCGTTTCTTGTGCTCACAGGACTGCGGCGGCCAGGAGACCAGCTCGACACCGTTCTCGCGGCTGACCACACGGAAGCGGATTTCCGGGCCCAGCGCGCGCAGCGGCCGGGCGGCAAGACGGTGCGCGACCCACTCCGGCAGCAGGCTGTACAACCGCCGGGCGGGTTCAGCGGTGCCACCGGGCGAGACGGAGGTTTCGGTGAAATCGATCTGTTCCGTCTCCCAGGCGGGCAGGTTCGCCACAGTGGCGTCCAGCCCTTCGAGCAGCCGGTCCTCCAGCTCCGGATCCGTGGTGTCGTCGGCTTCGGTCCCGTCGTCCTGGCGTCCGCGCAGCAGACCCGCTGCCCAGGTACCGACCAGTGGGCCGACCACACCGGCAGGCACCGGTTCGCGGCCGTACAGCCACGTGGCGTCGGACACGGCGTCGGCGTTGCGTGCGGTGGCCACGACTCCGGGTGCCATCGCCCGCAGGAGAGAGTTGAGCTGGCGGATGGGCAGCCTGGACGGTCCTTCACTACGCCTGCGGGTCCGCTCGTGCAGGCCGGTGAGAGCCGTGTGCAGGTCCTCGCCGAGCCGCATGACGTACAGAGGCTCCAGCAACGGCCCGTACTCGGGGTCAGGTTCGTAGGCAGTAGTGCGGATCGTGCCGTACATATGCTCTCCTTCGCTCCGTGCGGGTTCAGGCCGGCGTGGACACGCTGTGGGTGGCGGCCTGGGCGGTGCCGCTCTGTTCCGCCAGGCAACGGTCGAGCATCCGCCAGAGCGGCTTGTAGAGTGCCTGGACGATGAACCGGTCGTGTGCCGGGACGGTGTCCGCGTCGGCGAAGTAGGGCCGCAGGACGTCATGGATGCTGTGCAGAAGGCTGGTCTCGGGGGTGTCGGGCCGCGGCGGGGTGGCGGCCTGCCGAGGTGTGAAGGCCGAGTCCACGAAGACCACCCGGGCCGGTACCCCACCACGCACCAGGCGCCCGATGACCTGCCACATCAGGACGAGCAGGTCCCAGGTGACCTGCTCCCGGTCGTCCCGCAGCCGGCTCCAGGCCATGCTCCGTCGCAGCACCTGGTACCACCGTGACCGCGCTTTGTGCCGGACTGCTTCGGCGCCGTCCGCCACCGTGGCTCCGCTGCGCACCCACTGGGCGAACTCACCGCTCGCCTGCTTGCGGACGATCCAGTCGTTGATCGCGTGCACCGCGAGTGAGAGATCCTCCGGGTGCGGGTTCGGCCGGGCCAGGAAGTACACCGTACCGATGGCGGCCTCATCGTCCTTGTTGAGGATGTTGTGGCCGCGTTCGACCGCGAGCAGGGGTGCGACCAGGATATCGGCGTCGCAGTCCTTGAGATTCTCCACATCTCCACGACGCAGTACCCGGGCGCGCCGCCCTTCGCCGTCGCGGTCGTC
This sequence comes from Streptomyces sp. NRRL F-4489, assembly GCF_001509485.1. Taxonomy (GTDB): domain Bacteria; phylum Actinomycetota; class Actinomycetes; order Streptomycetales; family Streptomycetaceae; genus Streptomyces. The sequence goes on along the minus strand of NZ_LLZI01000278.1, from coordinate 11,580 downwards.
GTACTCGTCGTCCTCAAGATCCGCATCGTCCGAAACAAGCCGGAGTACCCGGCCTTTCCAACGGATGTTGAGGTTGTGGAGTGTGTCGGCGACGATCTGGGCTTCGGCGTAACTGCCGACCAGGAGCAGGATGTGCTCGCGTTCGTCCTCTAGGTTCAGCAATTCGCGTTCGAGGGGCCCGCCTTCGTCCTCGCCGTCCTCCGCACTCCGTCCCAGCACGGTGGCGATGTGTCGAAGCTTGTCCGGCCGGTGGACGGGGTCGGTACCGGAAACGTGCAGGAATCCACCGTCATGCTCGATGAATTCGAAACGCATCAGGCTCTCCTCGGCGACGCGATCGCGGTCGGTTTCGTCCTTCGGCAGGGGGCTGATGATCGCGCCGACTTCCACAGCGACGTGATAGCGGCTGGACTCTCCCGCCCAGCTGCTGCCCGACATGAGGAGGACGTGGGCTCCGGGCCGGCCGTCGACCGCGGCCAGACCGGGCAGTTGCCGCAGCAGCTCCCGGCCGACGCCACTGCACCGGAAGAAGGTCAGCTCACCGCTGCGGACCCCGCCCCCGTCCTGTCCCTTGACGTGGAACTTGAAGCCGATGACGTTGCCCATGGGGGCCTCGGGCACCATCGGCCCGTAGTCGACCGGCCTGCTGTACATCGCGTTGAAACCGAGGTTGAGGGCCGCCTCCACCCTCGGCCACATCGCGTTGATCAGAGCGAGTTTGGGCTCCAGAGCGCACAGCAGCAGGGTGAATTCGAAGTGCTGGGCGAATTCCGTGCGCCATTGCTCCGGAGTCTGCGGCGGCCGGGGTTCCCTTCCGCGCCGCTTCCCGCCGCGCTCCCAGCGCTCCCGCTTTTCCTGCCACTCGGCGTACTCCCGCTCGTACTCCTGCTGCTTGCGCGGCATGAAGGACTCCAGCCGGAACACCTGGTCCATCACTTGCACCACCCGGCGCCTGGTGTTATCAGGATTGCTGGTGTGCAGGATCTCATTGAGCAGGCCGGTGAGGTCACCGAAGTCTTCTTTGGTGAACCGGAAGCGGTCACCGAAAGGATTGTCGCGGAAAGCGTCCAGCTTGTTCCAGAGGGCTTCTCTTTCCGCTCTTTCCGTTGTGTCGGCTTCCTCGGCGCGATCCTGGCCGCTGTCCGCCGTTTCATCACCCTCATCGATCCGGTAGCGCTCGTCGAGGAGGCCCAGTTGCAGTGTCCACGCGCTGAAGTAGCCGATACGCACCCACGTCCGCAATGAATGGTCGGCGACGAGCATCGCGTACAAGCGGTCGGTGGCTGTCTGCGCCGTGTTGAGTGCGGCGGTGAAGTTCTCCACGTCCCGGTCGGACAGCTGCACTCGGCCTCCGACCACGAGTTCACGCACCTTGTGGCCGATCAGCTTGTCGATGAAGCCGCCCTCGTCGCCGCCGGCGAGTGGAACAGCCGGCGCGAAGGTCTCATCCCACTGCCGCTGTACCCGGTCCGCCTCATCCACAATGACGAGGTCGCTCCGGCGGCACGCCAATTCCAGGTACCGAAGGCGTTCTCCGTTCTGCGGGCGGGGCGGGGAGGCGTCGACGAGGGCAGCGGGTGTCGCAACCCAGATGTCCGCCTCCACCAGCCTCTGCGACGTGTGGTGCCGTGGGCACACGGACCAGTACGGGCAGCTCAACGACTGCCTCTGCCACCGTGACTCCTGACGCCCCGGCGTGGTCTCACGCTGCCGGGAGCGTTCGGGGCGGAGCCGGGTGCAGGGCGCCTCGCCGAAGGCCAGCGGCTCTCCCCCGGCCATACCTCCGCGCAGCGCGTTCACCACACAGGACGTTCCGAGATGATCGAAAGCCGGGTCCTGATGGGCGAGCAGCCGGTGTTCGCCCTGACCGGCGAGCCGTCGATGCAGCCGCTGCGCGTGCCGCTCCCTGCTGTTCGCTCCCAGGATGGGCGCGGCGGCGCCGTCGGTGTAGTCGTTGTAGAGCTTCACCAGCTTGAGCACTTCGACGACGTCGCCGACGACCACGGTTACCCTCCCCTTCTTCGGGCTGGTGGCGAGGTGGACGGCGATGATGTCCCGCAAGGTGCTCTTGCCTGCTCCGACGATGCCGAGCAGGTGCTGGATGCGGTCCACGGTGAACGTGTTCGCGGTCTCGAACCCGTTCTCGGTCCTGACCGAGAGGATGAGCCTGCCGAGCCGGCCGGCCCAGTCGCGGTTCCGTATGGCGTCCATGCGGACCGCCGTCTTCTTCAGCTCTTCGAAGCTGAAGGCAAGGGCTTCCCCCTTGCGTGGCGGCAAGGCGTCGACGTCATGGCGGACGGGCTCCCCGGGCGGTGCGGGGGGCAAGTTCACCACGGCCATCGTGCGGCTGATCGGGAAGGCATGCAGGCCCGGTCCTGCCACTGGTGGGCGATTGCCGGCGAAGGGGGGTGCGACGCGCAACAGTTCGTCGTACGTGTCCCATCTGTCGTCCGCTACCGACAGGGGGCGGCGCCGGGCCGGCCGGTCCGGATCCGGCACGTCGAAGCCACGCAGGACGGCGTTGATTCCCTGGTACCGCTCAAGCGCTTCCCGCCAGGCCCGGCGCCTGCGCAGCGTCCACATCGAGTAGCGACCGGCGCGGAGAACCGTCTCGCTGTCCGGGGGCAGGGGAATTCCGGACTCGCGGGCGAAGGGATAGCCGCTGAAGAGGACCCAGGCATGCGCAGCCGGGGTCCCGGGCATCAACCGTTCCTGGAGACGCAGCCCGATCTCCACCTGGCAGAGGGATTCATAGGCGATCGTCGCATCGCTCGGCTCGAACCGCCGGAGCTGTGTGATGACATCGTGCACACCACGCGCGAGGCTACGCATGGGCACCTTCTCCCTTTTCGTTGGAGAGTGGGTCGTGGGGACGCAAGTGGCGCTCCAGCTCATCCGCGGTGGTGAGGATCACCCGTCCGCGGCACTCTCGGCTGAGTGCGCCGTCAAAAAGCGCGCGGTAGCCGTTCTGCTCCATGGCACGCCGTGGGACCACCATCAAGACGGGCTCGGTGGTGTGGGAGAAGAGTGTGACGGCCCGGCCCGCCATGAGGGCAGGCTGCCGCCGGTCCCAGGCTTGTATGAGACAGGTCCGCAGCCCGCTGCCGGCAACGCGGTAAGCGCCGATCCCACTGTTCTCCAAAAGGTGGTAATCAGCGCCGATCCGCACCAGCTCGTCCAGCGCTTCCTGTTCCGTACGGGACGAGGCCGCGAGGAACACGCGAAGGCTGCGTCGAAGCACCAGGCAGTGCCCCGGCCTCCGGAGCAGACGGAAGCGGACGCCATGCGGGCAGACCTCCCCCTCGCACCAAGTCCCGGGCCCGCTCTCCCACTCATCATCCCGGGTGCGGGCCGGCAGCCCGCACGTGCCGCACACCGCCAGCAGCTTCCGTTCCATCAACCCCTCGGGAAGCGGTTCGTACAGGGTCCTGACCGTGTTCCAGACCACCGCGCTCCAACCAGGTGCGAACCGGTCCTCCTGGGTGACCACGGGGTGGTGCGCCAGGAACTTCCGGCATCGGCGATACCGGTCGGCTGAGCCGCATCTGTGCGCCAGACCCGCCAGCGCGTCGAGCGCGTCCTGCTCGGCCCGTCCCGGCTGCCCCAATGGCGCCACCTCCAGGCAGGTACGCGTCGGCACCAGACCTACCGGATCGATCCAGCGGGCGTCATAGGTCATCGGAGCCGGAGGGACACCGAACACCGGGTCGGCCGCTGGGCGCCGGGTGCACCACGACATCAGCTCGGGAAGGCTCTTCGGCGGCGCCCAGCCGTGGTTGACGCAGTGCAGGGTCACCCGGTCGAGTGCGAGCTGTGCTTCGCGGGGGTAGGGCAAGGAGAACGACCTCAGCTTGTTGTGCTCCGACAGCACGGTCAGAGCATCTGCCAGTCCGAGGAACAGGTCCTTGTCTTGATCCGTCCCCGACGGCCCGTCCGCGCCGGGCGGTGGTGGGGAGCTCAAGCGGCCTCCTTCTCATTGGCGCGCGCCGAGCACCACCGCGCGACTTCGCAGCGGGTACAAGCGGCGCCGGGGGTGGGTGCGTAGTGGTCGTCCCGGTGCCAGTCGGCCACCAGCCCGCGCACCGTTTCCTCGGCAGCCGCCCGGATCTCCGGAGCACGGGGATCAACGATCTCCAGGTCCGCTCCGGCCGGCCGAAGCACCTCCAATTCGATACGGGCCCGGGTGGGCGAGCCCCCCAGGTCCCCGCGCGAGAGGAGCAGCGCTGCCAGCGCCAGTTGCGGATAGCGCTCCAGCAGGCCTTCGGGCCGGCCCCAGCCCGTCGCAGAGGTCTTCGTCTCACGCCACACCCACGAGTCACCGTCGCGGTAGAGGAGGTCCGGTTCCGCGATCACGAGAACGTCGCTGAAGGGGTCATGGCGGACCACCCGGGGTTCCACTCGCACAGCGCTGCGGTCCCGAACGCATCGCAACGGGCAGACCGCGGCATGGCGACGGAGCAGCAGTGCGCCGAGCCGCTGTTCTTCCTCGGGGAGTTCGAACCCGTCCGGGACCCACTGGGCGGGGACGTCAACCGTGCACGGCCGGTGGAGGCCGTGGCGTTCGGCGAGGTAGGCGTGCACGGCGCGGCCCCGCTCGGCCGAAGGGCTGCGCTCGACGGCCTGGGCGGCCGGCAGGTGCAGGCGGCGCATGTGGTCGCGCGCCGGGCAGGCCCGGTAGCTCCGGCCGTTGGTGACCGACCAGGTGCGGCGGGGCCGTCCCTCACCTGTCACGCCGAGCAGTCCCGGCGCCCTGCGCAGGGCTGGGCACACTGCCAGATACGCGCAGCCCGTACACGAGGAGCCGGGCCGGAATTCCCGACCGTCCAGCACGGCGGACAGTGCCTCGGGCCCTCCGCCCTTGCGATAGCGTTCGACGGCCTCCGCCCGCGTTCCCTCGAACAAGGTCCGGGTACGGCCGTCCAGCAGGGCGAACTCGACGATCCGCACGCGCTCCGGAAGCGGTCCGGGAATGCCTTCCGCGGTGGCCAGAGCCGCCGCCGCGACATGGCCCCGATGGGGCTCCGCGTCCTTGATCCGATTGACGGGGAGACGCAGTTCGCGCCGCGTACCGTCGGGTGACCGGAGGCACCGACCCCATACGGTGATGCGGTACTCACGTGCTCCCCGCTGGTCGGGTTCGGGCAGCTGGTACCGGTAGGACCAGGCGGGCACCTCGGTCATGGGCGAGGCGGGGTCTTCCGGGAAGGCCGCGCCGTAGTGCTCGTGGGCGTGCGCGGTCCACTGCTGCAGTCCGTCGTGGACCGAGGCGTGCGAAGCCTTCATGAACGGTCCGAAGGCGAAGTGCTCCAAGGTTTCGCGTGTGCTCTCCGGCCGCGCCCTGGGCCGGCAGCCACGCGCTTTCATGGCATCGGCCGCTGGGCAGCGGTAACCGGTGTCCTTGAACATGCCCAAGGACACCGTGAAGACTTCGGATCCTTTGTCCACCCCATCGGGGGGCGACCAGGAATCTGCCACGTTCGCTCCTCTCATCGCGGCAACGGCGCTCATGTACGGGCGCCGGGAAGGCAGGAACATGTACCAGCAGAGAAAGCTCGTACTGAATCGCTACGAGGTGTTCGGCCAGGTCGGCTGCGGCGGTCAGGGCGAGCTGTATCGGGGACGGGACACGGAGACGGGCCGACAGGTGGCTGTCAAGCTCCAGAAGGCGCGCCTTTTCGAGCCGGCGCACAGTTATCAGGAAGCGGGCGAGGAGTTCGAAGCGGAAGCCGATATGACCCAGATGCTCACAGGGGTCGACGGGATTCCGAAGGTCCTGGGCAAGGGCATCGTCGGAGGTGGACGCCGCTGCATCGTCCTGGAGTTCATCGACGGCGTCCCTTTCTACGACGCGATGCTCAGCAGGCGCCCGCTGCGGGTCTCGACGGCGGCCTCGGTGATCGGCCAGCTGTGCGAAATCCTGCACCGCGTCCACGAGCGGAAGTTGGTGCACCGCGACATCAAGCCGGAGAACGTCATCCTTGATCCGAGCGGGCGGGTCTGGCTGATCGACATGGGCCTCGCGCTGCCTCACGGCGTGCCGACCGACAGAGGCTCGGGCACACCCGGCTACGTCCCTCCCGACGAGTACGACGGCTGCCCCGACGGCGTGACGCCCTTGTCGGACATCTTCGCGCTCGGTTGCATGCTCCTGGAGATGACCGTCATGCAGCTCCCCTACGCGGGCATGGCCGAGCGCCCCGCACCTGACTGCCCCGTGCTGCCTCCCGACCGTATGCTGCGGGTGCCTCCGGAGTTCCGCTCTCTGGCGCTGAGCATGGTCGACCGCGCCCGGCAGAACCGTCCCCAAGGCGTAACGGAGGTCTTCGACCAACTGCGCCCCCTCCTGCCGGCCCTCGGCTCGAAACCTCCGGCCAAGCCCCTGCGCCCCGACCCCACCGAGTACTACCGGACGCGCCGCCCGACTCTGTGATGCGCCGACGGCTCCCTGTCACCTGAGACCTTCCAGCTGGGCCAGCGCCTGCTGCACACCTTCCTCGTCGCCCATGAACTCCCGCAGTATGGCCACCCGTTCCCATGCCTTCACGGCTTCCTGGACACGGCCCGAGGACAGCAGGACGTGCGCGTACCGCGACAGGGCCTTGGCTTCGTTGGGCCAGTAACTCAATTTCTGGTAGATGGCGATGGCCCGCTCGTAGAGGCGCAGCGCCTCGTCGCGCTCGTAGCGGATCGCATGGATCTTGGCCAGGGTGGTGAGGACGTTCGCCCTGCCGTTGGCGTCATCCGTCAGCTCGAAGATCCGCAGCGCCTCGCCGCAGGTACGCAACGCCTCGTCGTATCCACCACGTCCGTACTGCACCGTGCCGACGCCATTGAGCGCCGCGGCCGCCCCCGCCCTGTCCCCCAATGCCTCGAACAGATCGAGTGCGTGCCGGTGGCCCTGCTCCGCGGTATCGAGATCACCCTTGCGTTGATGTCCAACGGCCCGCAAATGAAGGGAGAGCGCCAACCCCAGCCGGCCGGCGCGGTCGCTCAGCCCGTCACCGAGCCGGACCGCGGCCTCGGCATTGCGCAGCCCGAGGTCGATGCGTCCCGCTCTCAGCTGGCTGCCCGCCAGCATGCGGTACACCATGGCCCGGTCAGCGGGTGAGGCGCAGTCCCGGGACGCCGCTTCCGCCTCCGTCAGCCGGCGCTCGGCGTCGGCGTGGCGATTGCGCCTCCACTGGTACGGGACCAAGGCCATGGAGAGCAACCAGACGTACTGAGGGAGATCGTCGCGCAGGGCCAGGTCGATGCCCTGCAAGCACACCTCGTACTCGGCGTCGAGGTAGGCCATCGCCTCCTCTTCCGACACCGGATCGGTGATCCGCAGCCCCTGTGGCTCGTCGATGGGCAGGCTCCGCTGCGGGTCGATCACACGGTCGCAGGCCACCGCATTCTGCAGCTGGTGCGCCAGCACCCGGTGGACCGTCTCCTCCCGCAACCGCTCGGCCGGCCGGTCGCTTTCGGGTGACACGTAGTGGCGTGCGTGAGCGCGGACCAGATCGTGCAGAAGGTACCGGTCCGCTGCCCGTTCCACGAGGTTCGCGTCGATCAGTTCGTCAAGCGCCCGGTCGGCGGCGTGGCCAGGCGTCGCTCCGCCCAGGTCCATCGCGGCTGACCAGTCCATGCTGGGCCCCGGATGGATCGCCATCTGCCACAGGAGGGTTCTGGCTTCTCCCGAGAGCGCTTCGACGGAATAGTCCAGGGCCAGGCGGACGGAGCGCTCGTGGCCGAGCACGTGAAGTTCCTCCAGCCTCTTGTCCTCCAGGCTCAGCCGCGCGACCAACTCGGCGACGCCTTGGGGTGAGCGGCGCCCTACGGGCTTGGCGAGGACCGAGAGCGCCAAGGGCAGCCGGCCGCACAGCTCGACCAGCTTGTCGACGGAGGGGCGGCATTTCTCTCGTGTGCTCCCCGACATTCCCGCGGAGACGATTTCCGCCGCGGACTCGCAGTCCAACGGCTCGATGCGGCAGACGTACACGTCCTTCCGGGTGGTGAGGTCCGGAAGTTGGTTTCTGCTGGTGATGACGACGACGGAGGTGCCGGTACCGGGCAGCAGCGGCAGCACCTGGCCGGACTGGGCGGCGTCGTCCAGCAGCAGGACGACGGAACGCGTCGCCAGCCGGGACCGTAGGGCGCCACTGAGCGCCTCGGCATCGGTCGCCTGGGTCTGCATGCCGAGATCGGACAGGAACCGGCTGAGAATCTGCCGCGGTTCAGCCGGACTCGTGCCTTCACCAGAGAAGCCGTTCAGGCTCGCGTAGAGAGTGCCACCGGGGAAGTCGCCTTCCACACTCCGGCAGAGATGGTTCGCCACCGCGCTTTTCCCTACGCCCGCCATGCCGGTCAGCAGGATCACCGCCCCTTTGCCCTCGGCCCGCCGCTGCGCGATGTACTGGCGCAGCGAAGTGAATACGCCGTCCTGGCCGATCACCTCGCGGTCCGCCGGCGGAAGCTGGCGCGGTATCAGGTGCTGGGGTTTCTCCGGGGCCGGTCGGGCACGGAACACCCCTCGGGTGATGTCGCGGAATGCCTGGTCGAGTTCCGGGAGTTTGGGACAGCCGCGTCGAGCCTTGTACTCCCTGATCATTTTCCTGGCCGCCTGCGAGGACTTCGCAGCTGTCGCCAGTAATCGGTAGTAAAAATCCGCTCACCGTATGCCCAGTTGTCCGGGAACCGCTCCATGAAGTCTTCGGTCTCTTTGAGCAGCCATTCGTCCTCACGAATCTCCCACGCGGCGGCCAAGCAGTCGATCATCAAGACGCCCCATTCCTCGCGGAGTTCGGCCCGTCGCCGTTCGAAAGTGCGCCCGGGGAGGCCCTGCAACGGCCCGCCGGGGGACCACTTCTCACGTGCCCCGCACAGGCCATGGAAGCGCGCAAAGGCGTTCATCCCACGGGCCCTGTGTGCTTCTTCGCGAGAGATGAGGTAGTCGATGCGGCTATCCGACAGATCCATCGAACATGCGCCCGACTTCATGCGCCCAACGCGTCCGCCGAGACTTTCCCTCAGATACGACAGCTGGCGGCTGATGACGTTATCGCTGGCGCCTCCCTCCGGCCAGACGTGGGCCGCGATCTCGTCACGCTCCACTCGGTGTCCGGGCGAGAGCACGAAGAGAGCGAAGAGGCCGGCCAGCTTCGAGGCGCCCTCCACACCGCCGTGACCAGGGACAACAGCTTTGACCGGACCGAGTACGAACCCCTCCACGATCTCTTCCCCACCTCCCGTGACGGCCCTCGGCCGCCGTTCCGACACGGCCCCTGTATCCGTGCGCAGTCGCCGGCACGCTCACACCTGAGTGCATCCGCGCGCTTCATATTGGCTTCATATTCCCCTCAGATCAGGCCGAGCGCCCGAGGGCGGAGCGCGGCAGCATTGCTGTCAGCCGGGCCCCGGAGGCGGACACTGCAAGCCGTCAACGGCCCAGCTGCTCCCGATAAAAGGAGCCGTTCGCATCCACCGTTCGAGCCGGCGACGACGTCGTGCGGCTCGGCACGAGCACGAAGGAGAATCCGCATGAACCAGCGACGCAACAAGGGGCGAGGGGGCCGGTTGCGCTCCTCGTCGATCCGGGGAGGCAAGACGCCGAGCCTGCCGAAGCGGCCGAAGGCGACCCCGGAGGCCCCGCCGGCCGCCACGCCCACCGAGACCGAGAGCGACTCGGTCTAGGAAAGGCCGCAGGCGCTTCTGCGCCGCAGGCCGCTTTCCGGGTGCCCGCCGTCCGGCGGGCACCCCCTCCTCGGCACGAGCGTTCCGTGGGCGCCCACATACCGCTGCAAAAACAGCTGAGGCAACCTCGCTGCTCGTGTCTCCAGCCGTCCAAATCTGAGGCGCGTGGGACTCACGACCACTTCGTCCCATTTCGCCGTGGCCGAACGCGGACCGGCACCGCGCCCATCCCCCACCTCCACGCCGACTCTGGCACGCCACACGTTCGAGAGAGGACATCTCTTGGCACCGGTAAATTCCGGCGGCGCGTTCGCCGCCGTCACGGCCCACTTCGCCCAGCCGCAGGCCACCGAGCACCTGGCCCTGGGCGTCTCCCGTCAGCCGGGGAGCGAGCCCATGACGCTCTGCCCGACCCAGGCGAAGCAGGCCCTGTACGGCGACCAGGCGGACGCGTCACTCGCCGCTCCGATCTGGCAGGCGGCCATTCGAGCCGCACAGGCCGACGCGACTTCCGGCAGCCCGTGGCAGCTCCTGCTCATCTGGCTCGCCCTGCCCCGCCTGACCGGCACCGTCCGCCGGATTGCCACACGGCTGCGTGTGGACCCGTTGGACCTCGAAAGCGAGATGATCCTCGCGTTCCTTGAACGACTGACCACCGTCCACCCTGATTTCCCGGGCGCCATCGACGAGTTGGCCCGAGCGGCGCGCAGCAGTGCGTGGCGGTTCGCGCGCTCCGGAAGCCGGAGCATCCCGTCGGCCGATATCGAGGCCGCCGCTACGCGGCACGGCCACCCCGGAACCACCGTGTACGGCGAAACCGACGAGCAGGCCCTTGAGGACCTCGACCTGGAGATCCTGCCGCTCCCGGGGCCGGCCGGGCTGCGCGCCGAGCTCCGTTTCACCTCCCGGGCAGAGCGGCTCGAAGGAGAGCGACTCGGCATGCTGGCCGGGCGCCTGGACCTCCATGACGTGGTCCGGCAAGCCCGTCGCACGGGTGGCCGGCGACGGATCGGAACCCTGTCGCTGCGGCCGCACGGGAGGCGCTCGTGAGCGGCTCGGACCCGGGTCACGGCCCTCTGACGTTCACTGAGGTATTCGATCTGCCTGTGGCGATCGACCTGCGCACGGCGGCCCGGGCGCTCGGAATCTGCCGGCAAACCGCCTATCGGCTGATCCACCGGGGCGTGTTCCCCTGCCCGGTGGTGCGGGTAGGTGGCCGCTTCCGGGTACCGACGACCCCTTTGATGCGGGTACTGGGGATCGAGGAGCGACCGGTGTACGCGGTCGACCTGGAAGCGGGCATGGCCGCGGAACGGGACGGTGACGTATGAGGAACGTGTCGCGCTCCTCATATGACGCCTGAGGAACACTCCGCGCCGATCGCTTCATCGCGGCAAGGGCCCCACTCGTTCCGGGTGGGGCCCCACCGGTGTCCCGGCCTGGATCGGGCCGGCCGGCCCGGACGCAAGGCGTCCAAGCCGGCCGGTCCTCGGGCTGTGCCGCTCAGCAGTTGTCGTAGATCAGGGCGCGGACCAGGCGGCAGGTGGTGTCGGAGGGGTGGTGGACGCCTATGGCGTGGGCGGTGGTGCGGATTTTGGTGTTGGTGGCGTGCTCGGGGCGGTAGGTGCCGGTGTCGAGGAGGGCTATGGCCAGGCGCATGGCCTTGAGGCGGCGGTTGTGGGATTCGTACCGCTCGCGGGGCCAGCCGGCGGGGAGCGGTTTCTTGGGGAGCGGGTGGGCCGGGAGGGGTGTGGTCATGGGTGTGGCGACGGCCATCCGGCGGACCTCCTGGAGCTTGGTGAACCCTCACTTGGTGCTTTCTATTTTAGCGGTGGGGACTGACAAAAGCCCCTGGTGAGGAGGGATTTGGAGGGGTGCGGGCGGCCGTGGGCCGAGGGGGTCAGGGGG